>CAYSDM010000004.1:0-113594 GCA_964429855.1 uncultured Chthonomonadaceae bacterium | reverse complement strand
CGCAGAGGCGAAACGTCTCCTGACGATCTCTATGGAGATGGCGATGTTCGCAAAACACCCTCTCTGGCTGGCGCTCTGTCACTTTACGCAGGGACAGCAGGCGATACACGATTCGCTTCCGGCGTCGGCATGGGAAGAGTTCAGACGCGCCATTGAACTGTATAAAAAAGCCAATGACCGACGCGGCGAGATGCTGGCGATGAATGAGGCGGCCTCCGCGTTGATGAGTATGGGAAGATACGATTCTGCCGTGAAGCAGTTGCAGCTTGCGCTGGAACTAGCCAGAGCGATGGGCGATTCGCTTTCCCGCTCACGAATCCTGACGAATCAGGGCATTCTCTATCGCCTGATGGGACAGCCGGGCATCGCGTTGAAGATTTACCGGGAAAACCTGGAGCATATCAAGGAGGCGCCGGATCCGGTCGGACAGGGACGGATCTATCTGGCTATGGGGGTCGCCTACGCAGAGCAAAGGGAGTTCAAAGAGAGCATAGAGGCTCTCCAGAAGGCGCGAGATGTCTTTCAGTCCGTCGGTTCTTTAGAAGACGAGATCGCCGCGCTGCATAATCTGGCTTTGGTCTATACCGCCGAAAAATCGTTTGACAGGGCGCTGGAGACCATGCGAGACTGTGAACGATTGAATGCCGGATCACGCTCCCAACGCGAACAGGCGCGTGACCTTCTGGTGCAGGTCTATATCTGCCTGATGGCGGAGAGAGAGCGAGAGGCGGAGGAGAAATTGCGCCTGCTTCTGGCATGGGAAGCCGGGATCGGAGAGGATCAGGCGGCGCGCGCCTACACCTATCAGGGGCAGTTACATATGCGCGGGAAGCGGTGGGGAGAGGCAGCGCGCGCATTCTCTCGCGCTGTAGAACACGCCGAGAGTTTGCGAACAGGAACCATGGATCCTCTGCTTCGCGCCTCACTGTTCCCCCGCTTCTTTTCTCCCTACTGGGGACTGGCGGAGAGCCTGCGAATGCTTTCCGTCTCACAGCCGAAACGTCTGTTCGATTCCTTTACCGCCTCCGATCTCTCGAA
The DNA here is from genome assembly GCA_964429855.1 of uncultured Chthonomonadaceae bacterium. Taxonomy (GTDB): domain Bacteria; phylum Armatimonadota; class Chthonomonadetes; order Chthonomonadales; family CAJBBX01; genus CALLMM01. The sequence goes on along the minus strand of CAYSDM010000004.1, from coordinate 112,556 downwards.
AGTACGCTCATTGATGGATCTAATCCGGCACGGAAGACCGGAGAACGATCGCCCGGCGAGTCTGGAGAAGATAGACCAGCGTCTCTTGAAATCCTCTCCTGATCTCTGTCTGCTATCCTACTTCGTGGGCGAGGAGAAGACGCTGCTCTATGCGCTGACGGCAGGCAGGCATCCATCCGCTCCCGCACAACTTTTGGTGTATACGATTCCAATCACGCAGACACAACTGGAACGACAGATTAACGCCTACTGGCAGCGCTGCCAGCGGCAGGAGTCAAACTATCAGGAGGAAGCAAGATCCCTCTACCGAACGCTTCTCGAACCGGCTCAGGAGCAGATTGACGGAAAGCGCGCGTTGCTTATCGCCGCAGACGGCATTTTGCAGCGTCTCCCTTTCCATGCCCTGATAGATGCGCAGGGACGCTGGACGATTGAGAGGTTCCGGATCAGTTATGCGCCTTCCATTGAAACGCTTCTGTTGCTTTACGAAACAGGAGATCAGCGGCGAAAGCACTGGCGCGCGCCTTCCGGATCGAATCGGTATGCGCTGCTGGCAATGGGAGGCGTCGAGGAGGATATTCCCGAAGCGCGGCGCGAACTGGAGCGTGTTGCCAGGCTCTTCGGCGTCGGGGCGCGTCTGTATACCGGCAGGCAGGCGACACGTGAAAAAGCCATCGCCGAGATGGAGAAAGCGCGCTATGTTCTGTTCTCCACGCATGGGATCCCCAATGAGAGCGTTCCTCTCTACTCTGCGCTGCAGTTTTACGGAACGGAGGAGGAGAGTCGTCTGCTCTATGCGGCGGATATTCGCCCACTGAAGCTGAATGCGGAGTTGGTTACGCTCTCCGCCTGTGAAAGCGCCATCGGCGGAGAGTTTCGCGGCGAGGGCGTGGTCGGGATGGCGTGGGCGCTGTTCGCGGCAGGCGCGCCCAGTGTGATTGTAACGCAGTGGCAGATTCAGGACGACAGCGCAGCGCAGTTAATGGTCGCGCTGCATCAGCAGTTGAAAGCGGGTATGAGAAAAGACGGGGCGGCCGTCTCACGGTCAGAGGCGCTTCGCCAGGCGATGCTCTCCGTCCGACGAACTCATCCGCATCCCTACCACTGGGCGCCCTATTTTCTGATCGGGGATTGGCGATAGCCCGCAGTTCTCCCTCAAACCAGCGTGCGGGCATCTCCCACCCGGCGGGTAAATCGGATCGAGTCGAAATACTCCATTACCGGAACGGCATATTTGCGGCTGGTTCCGGTCATGTCGCGAAACTGACTGACCGTGATGCTCCCGTTCTCCTGAATACACGCGCGTATCACCTGCTGCGCCGCGGCGATGGTGTCGGCGTGATAGAACATCCCCTCCGTGATCTTCGCCAGCATCCCCCGATCCAGTCCGACCCGGATCATGGCGTTCACCGCATCCGGCGGCGCGCCCACCGTCGCAGAAATCTCCTCCACTGTCGGGGTGTTATAACCCGTCTCCCGGTAGACCGCCGCGATCCGATCCAGAAGCGCCTGCTGGCGCGCATTCAACTGCACCGTGAAGTCGGCGCGCCGCACGGATGCCGCGTCCGCCACAACCAGCCCCTCCTCCTGCCAGCGATTGAGCAGCGCATTGAAGGCGCGTCCATCCACATTGCGCCCCAGCCCTCCGCGAAGCTCCTCCTTCGGCATTCCGGGACGCAGCGGGAAGGCGGCATGATATTCGGAAAGCGCGTGCAGCGCGCGGTCAGAGATGGTTGCGAGCGGGGCGCGATGAATCAGGCGATCCCCTTCCAGCGCGATGATCTCCCCGCTTTCAAGCAGCCTCGCGATGGCGGCGACGGCATCGGGTTCGCTTAAGCCGGTCAGCCGCGCCGCGTCGCGCCGCGCGCCTCCAGAAGGAAGCCCCTGAAGCCAGGTCGCCATCAGATCATCGGGCGTGCCGCGCTCTCTTGCCTGCAGTGAGGAGAGCACTCCCGGATCGTTTCGGCGGTGGCGTTTCGATACCGGGTCCAGCACCACGCCCCCGCCGATGGTCAGCATCGGAGAGTAGGTGCGAACGACAAACCGATCCCCCCGCGCGCACGCGAATGGCTCCTCGGCGCGAAACTGGATATAGCCCTGCCGGCCCGGTTCAATCGCCTCTCCGCCCAGCACCATCACACGTCCCAGAATTTCGGCGGTTCCCAGATAGACGCGCACGCGGGAACGGTTGACCAGCGTTTTCGGGGCGACAGGCAGCAGGCGAAGCACGGCGTCAAAAAGCTGCGTCGGTTCCAGGATTCCCGGCGGAGACAGGAGCGTTCCCCGCTCCAGCGCCTCCGTCTCCACGCCCGCCAGATTCACCGCCACCCGCGTCCCGGCTTCCACCGTCTCCTGCCTCTTGCCGTGACTCTGCAAGCCGCGTATCCGGCTCTGTATCTGCTGCGGCAGTATCTCGACCGCATCGCCGACTCGCATGGTCCCCGCCACCAGCGACCCGGTAACGACCGTCCCGAAGCCGGAGCGCGTGAAGACCCGATCCACCGGCAGGCGAAAGGGAACATCGGCATTCTTCGGCTCGGCGCGGGAAACCGCCGCCAGCAGCGCCTTCTTCAGTTCCGGTATCCCCTTTCCGCTCAGAGAATCTACTGGAACAAGGGGCGCATTCGCCAGAAACGTCTCTTTTAACCGCTCCCGAACATCCTCGATCACCACCTCCAGCCACTCCGCATCCACCAAATCGGATTTGGTGAGCGCAACCACGCCGTGCCGCACATCCAGCAGGCGCAAAATGTCCATATGCTCCACCGTCTGCGGCATCACGCTCTCATCGGCGGCAATCACCAGCAGCGCCACATCCAGCCCCGCCGCGCCCGCCAGCATATTCTTCAGAAAACGCTCATGTCCCGGAACATCTACAATCCCGGCGACGGTCCCATCCGGCAGCGTCAGCGAGGCGAAGCCCAGATCAATGGTCATGCCCCGCTCCTGCTCCTCCCGCAGCCGGTCGGTATCAATGCCGGTCAGCGTCTTGATGAGGGTCGTTTTGCCGTGGTCTACATGTCCGGCGGTTCCGATAATGACGTGTTTCATGAGTCCATTATACGCCCTGCAGCGTAGATTATAAACCTGCTGACTTCATGAGTCCGCCTGCGGATGCAGGCTGTTACTCTTGCCCGTTATTATATCCACCGTCAATAATACCGGTTTTAGATTAACGTTAAGTTTTTTCACTCGTATTGCTTTCTGGCACGTTTCTTGCAAGTAGATTGTACAGGGAACGATCTCTCCCTTGCGGATCTCTCCCCTAAACTCTCATAGGAGCGTATCTATGCGACGGTTTCTTCCCATTCTGGCGGTGGCAGCCCTGATGACTGTCTCCCTCCTGCGACCCGCCCGGGCGCAGGTGCTCTTCGACAACTTCGGACCGGGCAACGCCTACAAGAGCGGTACCGGCTGGACACTGGGTGTAGCAAGCCCTCCCTTCATTCAGGGTGAGGCGTTCACTCCCGGCCTCTCCGCCCCCCTCGCCAGCATCGAGGCCGCCATCAATCTTGTGAGCGGTCCCAATGAACTGACGCTGAAGCTGATGACCGATGACGGGGGCAAGCCTGGATCGGTGATCGAGGAGTGGGCGGTCTCCGGGGCGATGGGACTGTTCGGCGACTCCTTCCCGACCGTCACGGTGACCTCCGCGCTCAATCCCCTGCTCTCGGCGGGAACGCAGTACTGGGTGGTTCCGTTCGTCAGTTCCGATACCTGGGCTGCATGGAACTGGAACAGCGTCGGCGACACCGGACCGCACGCAACCTCCACAGATGGCGGCGCAAGCTATAGCGTGGGAGACGATACTCGCGGCGCTTTCCGTGTGCTTGGCGGGGAGGTTCCGGAGGTTCCGGAGCCGGGGACTCTGGCGCTGCTGATCGGAGCCGGTTCCGCTGGATCTCTCTTCCTCATCCGAAGACGCAAGCGATAAGGCTCTACGCGAAGTAACCAACAACGCCGGGCAGCGAGAATGTCCGGCGTTGTCGGTTTTTTCCTGCCTCTCTGTCTCTTATGTCCACAATAGGCGTTCGAAAAAACCTCCGACATTTTCCGCGATCCGGCAACAAATCGCCGCAATGCGTCGTCTAACGATTAGCCGCCCATATGCAAGCCCCTGCGTATCACCGAGGCGTTATCAAGACCGATGACTGCCGGCTCCACGCCGGGAGTTCCCCTCTTCGCCATGATAACGCGCGATGTCAGGCGTAGCGAACTCTTCGGCAGCGGTGAAGCCGTCGAAGAACCGAGAGATTCCAGAAACTCAACCTGAACATCCCTGAGGAATGCGCGCCTCCGTAAACTCTCCCCAACGGATCAGGCTCTGTCACGTCGTCAGCAAGGCGAGTGACAGAGCCAGGCTTGTCGGCGCCTTCTTTTCGGCATTCAGGAAGAGGCGCGTTCTGTGCGGTACCAACGACGGAGAAGCCCCATCCCTACCATCCGCCGCTCTGAAATGCCTCTGCGAAAGCATGAAACGCCGGGTATTCTGCGGGTTTTCAGAGAAAAATGCCTCTCGCCTCACAGAAGTTCGCCAAAATCTGGAATGACACTCTACTACGTCCATGACGCAGGGTCGGGACGGCGCAATATCCTCAGAGGTATACCACGATGAAACGCATAGCTCTCCTTTTTGCGAGCGCGCTTGCGCTGGCAATGTCCATGCCATCAGCGCGAGCGGACGACGAGATCGCCATTCTGAAAATTGTCCCCAATGATGACAGTGTGAAAGTCATCTTTGCGCCGGTCCCCGGCGCGGTGGACTACCGGGTATTCGAAGTGAACCGACCCAACATCAAGAAGTACACGCGCGGCAATACCACCGTCGAGTGGAACGGCATCGAGAACGAGACCACGCTGGTGATCGAAGCGATTGATCGCCTTGGTCCGTATATGCTGCATGTGGATCGGATGGAGATGAGCCAGACCGAAGAGATACACATCAACGGTCATGGCGAACCGATGGATATGCACGACGGCGGAATGCCGCAGGTGCAGCCGATGGTTCTGGCGCGCTCCATGCCGTTTCAGGTCTCCACGCTGCCGTTTCGGTTTACGCTGGGTTCCACCCATCGTTTTCTGGAGACCTTCCATGATCCCTCCTTTACGCTCAATCCCACGACCCAGAACAGTCCCTACTGGGCGCAGTTTGTCGAGTTACGACGGCGTTTTCCCGGCAACCGCAGCAATCCCTCGCAGGACAGCGGCTATATCCAGTTGGAGAACGACCGATGGGTAGCCGGATTCTATTCAAGCTGGCATAAGAGCGTAAAAAAGAACGGGATCCCCGGAAAGAGCCACATCTTCCAGGAAGCGGGGCATATGATGTCCGTCATGGAGGATGGCGCGAAACACGTTAACTACTCCTGTCTGTCCATGATGCCGAAAGCGACGGCGGACTTTCAGGGGCGCGTGTTGCATGTCTTTTTTGAGGTGGACGCGCACTTCAGCGCGCGCCGATGGGTGGATGTGATCATCGCTCCGGCAGGCGACATGATGATTCATAACAACCTGGATCGCAACAAGCAGTTGACCAGTTCCGGGCGATTTGTCTCTGTGACGTTTCGCGGCAGGGAGGCGTTCATCCGGGTCTGGGGTTTTGCGCCAAATGAGCCAGCGCCCCGGCTTCTTCAGAGTTTCCGGGCGATGGGAAGCAAGAAGTTTCGTCCCGGGCTGTATCGTCAGTCGTCGAAATACTACAACGGACATCTCAACGGAGGACCGGAAGCGATTGACCTGCGGCATCGGTTCGACATCTATCTGACCACCGATCGGATTCTGGTAACCGAAGAGGGAAATGCCCGTCCGTTGCTCAATGAGACGTTTGCCCCCGGCGTCACCGCTCAATTTACGAACGCGCATGTCTGGTTTACCCACCAGTTATACCACTCCGGCGTGGAGCCGACGGAACTGCTGCGCTACCAGCCCTACGAACGCTACTGGATTGAGCGAACGCCTACGCACGATATGCGTCACTGGGACAACATGGGGTTTGAAGTCGTCTCTAAATTCCCGTAACAGTCACACGCGAGCGGACGATGACGGCGGAACAAGCCCCCCGGAGCAGCCGGACGCCAGGGGGGCTTTTGCCGCCAGATGCGAGCGGTCAGGGAAGCGAGGAGACAATCTGCTGGAAGCTCTCCGGCTTGAGGTTGCCGATCAAAAAGTAGCTGCGGTCTCCCGATATCCAGCGCGCCGCGCCATTGATCAGACGCGGAGGCGGCATCCGTTTCTGTTCGGGGGCATTGATCGGAAGCCGCGCCGGGTGCTGGAATAGCGCGAATGTTATCACTCCGTCGGTATAGCGCAAAATGGTGACCGGCGGACCGGCGGAGGGAACCACCCAGACTCCCTTGAGCGAAAACCCTGCGGGCAGCGACGGCTCGCGGATCGGATAGGGAACCTGCTGCTGCGCCGCCTGAACGTTGGGCAGCGGGGGCGTATCGGGCAGCAGCGGCTCATGCGGCACGTTCGGCAGCGATGCCGGAGAGAAGTCGCGCGGGCGGAAGATCGGCGCATACTCGACGCGGGTAAAATAGCTGGTCGAGATGACATTGCCCTGCGGATCGGCATCCTCGATCTTCAGACGCACGCCTGTTTTCTCATCAATCCACAAACGCTTGAAGAAGGCGCTGCCGCGCACCGAACGTATCTCCACAATCGAGGCGCTCTGTCCGGCGATCTGCTCCGAGCCGACCACCCGCACCGTGATCCTTCCCTTCATCACTCCCTGCAGAAACGCCTGTGCCCGGCTGTTGAACTCATCCATCGGGACCGGACCCTCCAGTATCCTGTTCTGACGCCGGATATACTTGAAGATGCGCCCGCCGTTGACCAGCAGAATATCTCCCTGCAGCAACGGCGGATCGGAGTACTCGATGCGGGTGCGTCCCGGTCCCTGATGCTTTACGGTTTGAGTCGATTCGATCATGCGTTCGCGAAACAGGCGCGTTCTCTCCTCCGCCTGATAGGGCTGACGATTGCCCTGCCGCAGATAGAGCCGCATGATCTCACGCGCGCGGTTCTGGTCTTCAGGCGCAAAGCGGCGAAAGTTTGCGCCAGGAAGCGGCCGTCCCTGAAACGGTGGTCGTGGGGAATTGCGCCGCATATTCGGCTCTCTATTCTGCGCCTCCCCCGGCGCGCTGAAGAGCATCATTGCCGCTGTCAGCAGGGCGGCGAGGCTCAGGGCGGCACCGGTACGAAGCGAATTATACTCTCTCCAGGTCTTCATGGCAGTTAATTTGGCGATACCGCTGCGCTATGCGTCGGCGCGGTCAACCGCTCCTCTTCTCTCAGCGCGTGGCGCGGTCTCCCGCAGGTTCGCTCTCCAGATCGGCGCTGCTGGCGGCAAGATTGGCAGCCGCCAGATCATCCAGCGGACTGGAGGCGGTCAGCGCGACATGCTGATTTTTGGCGGTCTGCGCGATAAGATCGGCAGACTGGACGGCTGTAACGGTCGGCGCGGAAGTCGGCGTCATCACATGGCGCGGAATCAACATAAAGACCAGCAGCGCGCAGGCAGCCGCCGCCATTCCCCAGGCAGGCAGCGCGCGGGGTCGAAAAATCGCGCGAAGATTGTCCCGCCAGACTCGCCGGGGAGTGGGAGCGGGCGTCTGCGCCAGCCGCGCCTGAAGATTAGCCATAAAATCCTCGGAGACTTCACGGCGGGGCGCGGAAGCCAGCAGCGAGACGGTTTGCCGCATCTCATTTAACAGGCGCGCGCAGGCGTTGCACTCGGACAGATGCCTGTCCACCGTCAGCGTCTCACGCGCAGACAGATTGTTATTCATATACTCCGACAGCATCGGCTCTATTTTTCGGCAGTTCATGGGAACGTATCCTTTCCTGTCTCCCCACAGGAAACCGACGACTAACTCCAGCGTTCGTCCAGATAGGGCGTCAATTTCGCTCGCAGCGCCGCGCGCGCATGGAACAGCCTTGATTTTACCGTACCGAGCGGGCAGTCCACGATCTGCGCGATCTCCTCATACGAAAGCCCCTCCATATCATACAGCAGTGTCACCGTTCGCAGCTTCTCAGGCAGGGTCTGCAGCGCATGATCCAACTGACCGGCAAGCTCTTTGGTGAGCAGGCTTCGCTGCGGCTCAAAACGTTCGTCAGGAAGATCGCGTATCTCCTCGGTCTCTTCCTCCGTATCCTCGCGATAGAGCGAGGTCATCAGCGCCTTCGCTTTCTTACTCTTACGCACATGATCTATGCAGATGTTGGTGGCGATCCGAAAGAGCCAGGTATTCAGACTGGCGCGGCTCTGGAACGAATGAATGCTCATGTAGGCGCGAACAAAGGTCTCCTGCGCCAGGTCCTCGGCGTCCGTGCCCGCTCCGACCATCCGGCAGATATAGTTATAGACCCTATTTTTATACCGTGCAACGATCTCGTTGAAAGCGGCGGAATCGTTCGCCTGACATCTCAGAACGAGCCTTGCATCGGCGTCGGACACTGCGATCACCTTTCCTGCTCCGTCTGCTTCACGTTACCGGTGTGTAATCCTGCTGTCCACCAGCCTGATAGACGCAGCGAAAGCCGATTTGTTCAATCGAATATCGAATATCGTTATAATACCGCCGGATTTGCTCGCTTCCCTCGACGATTTCGTGGTTGAAGCTCTTGATTGACACTCTTTGCTACCGTGTGCTATACTCCCCTCAATGACCGACAGGGTTCGCCGGAAACCGCTTCAGCCCGCCCGGCGTTTTTTGTGATGCGTGTATGCAGTCGTTATGCTCTGAAGGATGGCGAGGGCAATAGCGATGGATATTCGTCCGATCAACCCGACACTGGGAGTCACCCCGGCGACCGAGGCAATCCACCAGGTAAAACCGGAAGAAGAGGCGCAGGAGTTCGGGCAGAAGGAGCAGGCGGACCGCAGGCAGAGCCGACGGCGCTCTCCAGACATCAATGTGGAGACCGAAGCCGCGCTGGATACGGTGGATGTCAGCGAGGACTATCTTGCCGCACAGGAACAGGCGTCCGCGCAGACTCCGAAGACGGTGGAATCGCCGGATGAGTCCGCGATGCTTGCCCCGAAACGCATTGATATTCGCGCCTGATATATCGGTCACGCGCCGTTCAGTCTGTGAGGACAACGCATGGAGTGGGGGGCAATCGTACTGGCAGTACAGATACTGCTGCTGGTGGCAGGCTGGGTGCTGTTCCAGCAGGCGAAGACGGACCTGACCGCCCGCGCCGCGCAGGTTCCCGTGCTGACCGAAATCAAAGCCCTGCAGAAGAGTATAGCCGCGCTTCTGGAACAGCTAAAGCTGGAGTCCACACAGACCTCCGCGCAGTTGGAGGCGCGCTGTCTGGAAGCCCGCGAACTGCTGACTGCGCTGGATCGTCGGCTTCAGGAGATAGAAGCTCCCGGACCTGACAGCCCGGCGCGCATTCCCGAAACGACTGCCGTTGTCTCCCCTTCTCCCTCCCTGTCCCCGGCTCCCCCGCTTCCTGCGAATTCCGCGCTGACAGCCCGCTATCAGGAGGTCTACTCCCTGGCGGATGCCGGTCAGGACCACGCAGTTATCGCGCAGAGCACTGGATTTTCCGTCGGCGAAGTGGAGTTGATCCTCGGTCTGCGTTCGCGAGTCTCCTGAGCCGTTTGTTCGCGCATTTACGTAAAACATGGAGAGGTCGAATCTATCGGAAGCGCCTGCCAGACGCGGCGTCCGCCCGTCTGGCAGAGCGCGAAATCATCCTGTTTGAGGTGCCTGATTTGAAACGTTTTCTACTATACGGCGCAGCGCTGATGCTCTCGCTGACCCTCTGGGCCGGATGCGGCAGCAGCGAAAAGGTGGCGGTGCGTGTCAATAAAGATTCCATTACGGAGGCGGAGTTCAACACCCGCGTCAGAGAGGTGGATGCCGTGTCGCTGGCGGAATCGGCGCAGCGCGGCGGTCCCTCGCGCGCGGGCGAATTTGCCATGCAGTCCATCATCCGGGATCGGCTGATTCTGCAGGCGGCGGCGGAGAAGCAGGTGGTCCCCTCCGACGCGCAGATCGCCAGCTACATCGCCTACGCCAAGAAGTATCCCGCCTATCCAGGCGCTATCGGTTCCAGCCCCTTCCGTTCTGAAGAGGAGTGGAAGCGGCTGGCGCGCCTGCAGCTTGCCTTCCACTATCTCATGTACAAACCGCTCAACATTCAGCAGGACGATCTGAACAAGACCTATGAGGAGTTGAAGCAGGGTCTCATGCAGCCGGATCAATATCGCCTGCGCGTGGTGGATGTGAGCAGCGAGGCGAAGGCGAAAGAGGCGCTGGATGCTCTGAACAAGGGCGTGCCTTTTGAAACGGTCGCGCTTACCAAGTCGGAGGATAAAGACTCGGCGTCGAAAAGCGGCGATATCGGCTTTATTCCCGATATTCAGGGGATGCCGGAGCCGATCCTGCAGGCGGCGCGCAAGCTCAAGCCCAACGAATTTACAAAGGAGATCGTTCGGGCAGTGGTTCCGGCGCGAGGCGCGGGCGGGCAGCCTGGCGCAACGACCGAAACCCGTTACTTCCTGATCCAACTGATCGAGAAGAAGGTAGGAGTGATGCCCACGATGGAGGAGGTGCGCTTCTTCGTGGAGACCAACGCCATCCAGAAGAAAGATCCGAACGCACTGCAGCGCGCGCAGACCATCGTTCGGGAGTACACGGCAAAGTCAGATATTCAGGTTAACATCAAGGGGTATGAGCAGATAGGCGAGCAGTTAAAGGCGGCGGCTTCCGGTCAGCTGGTTCCCGGCGCGCCTGTGCCCGGCGCGCCGCAGCCCGCTCCCGGCGGACAGCCTCCCACCGGCGGAACGCCCGCTCCTCGCTGATAGACTCGATGATTACGCTGATCGGATTAGGTCCGGCGGATGCCGGGAGCGTTTCGCTGGCCGCGCGCGAAGCATTGCACGCGGCCAACGCGCTTTTTTTTCGCACTGTCCGTCATCCCGCCGTCGAAGACCTGCAGAAGGAAGGCGTGCGATTTGAGTCGTTCGATGCCCTCTATGAGACCGCCGGCAGCTTCGAAGAGGTCTATGCGACCATCGCCGCGCGTATTCTGGCAGCCGCGCGGGAAGGAGATGTCTCTTACGCTGTGCCCGGACATCCTCTGATTGCGGAGGAGTCGGTTCGCAGAACGCTGGCGGGAGCCAGAGCGGAGGGAATCCCGGTGCGCGTGGCGGGTTCCGCCAGCTTCATTGAGTCCGCACTGACCGCGCTCGGTCTGTCGCTGGAGGACAGTCTCCTTCTCCAGGATGCGCTTGCGCTGGAGCGAATGCCGGTTCGCGTAGACGTTGGCACGCTGCTCTACCAGGTCTATGACCGGGATATCGCCTCCGCCGCAAAGCTGGCGCTGATGCGCGATTTTCCCGACGAATGGGAGGTCTGCATCGTTCGGCAGGCGGGCGTTCCCGACAGGGAGAGCGTGGAACGTCTGCCTCTTCACCGCCTCGACCGCGTCCCGGTGGATCACCTGACCGCCGTCTATATTCCTCCCCTGCCCCCCGAACGCCGCAAGAAGACCTTCGCCGATCTGGTGGAGGTAATGGCGCGTCTACGTGGCGAGGACGGCTGCCCCTGGGATCGCGAACAGGATCATATCACCCTGAAACGCTACCTGATTGAAGAGTGTTACGAAACCATCGAGGCAATAGACGCGGATGACCTGGACGCCCTGTGCGAGGAACTGGGGGATGTTCTGCTGCAGGTCGTCTTCCACGCCCAGCTTGAGACCGAGACCGGGATGTTTACCATCGCCGATGTGATCGAGCGACTGGTGGACAAGTTGATCCGCCGTCACCCCCATGTTTTCGGGGAGATATCGGTGGAAGACAGCGAAGAGGTGCTTCGTAACTGGGAGAGGATCAAGAAGGCGGAGAAAGGCGATGGCTGGCGCGAGTCGGCGCTGGACGGCGTTCCCTCCAGCCTCCCGGCGCTGATGCGCGCGCTGGAGATCAGCAAGCGCGCCGTGAAAGTCGGGTTTGAGTGGGAGCGGTTTGAGGATGTGCTGGCGAAGGCGCAGGAGGAGATTCGCGAACTGAGCCGCGCCATCGCAGAAAAGCGTCCCGAAGAGATTCAGGCGGAGATCGGAGACCTGCTCTTTACCATCGTCAACGTGGCGCGCTGGCAGAAGGTAGACCCGGAGGAGGCTCTGAGGCAGATGGTGGTTCGCTTCTCTGCGCGGTTCCGGCACATGGAGAATGCAGCGCAGAGACAGCACAAAACGCTGTCGGAGATGACGCTTTCGGAACTGGACGCGCTCTGGGAATCAGCCAAGCGCGAACTGTAACGTTGCGGATGGCAATTACGGGGTGAAGGCTATCAAGATATTAAAAATAATCCACCCGATCCCCAACAGCAGTATTCCCCCGCCTGAAACGATCCCGACCCAGCCAAACAGTCGGGCATTTTTTGACGCCTGCATCGCCCCGTACCCGTCTCCCATTCCCAGTTTGTTATTCACCTGAGAGGCATTAACGACCGAAAGAATGCCAAAGACGATCCCGACAGGAAGACAGCACAGCAGAAGACTGACCGATCCCAGGACAAGCGAGGCTATCGCCAGCCCCATGTGATTGGGGACATAGTCGGGAAGAAGCGGGCCGGGAGGAGCATAGGGCTGATACGGCTGTATTGCTCCCGGCGGGGGGTAGCAGGGCTGCTGGAGCGGCATGGGCGGAGGCTGATTCTGCACGGGCGGAGGCGTGGGAGGCGTCAGGTTGGGGCGCATCAGCGCGTTGCATCGAAAGCAGCGCGTCTCCTGATCGTCATTTTGCGCTCCGCACTCACTGCAGTACATAACCGGCTCCTGCCGCCCGACCTGTCTGCCTTAGTTGCCCGCCAGCGCCGCTAGAATGTTCAGGATCATGTAGGCTCCACAGCAGAGAATTCCTGCTGCCCAGGAGGCTATCGAAAACTTCTTCGCGTTTTCGGACGCTTTGAGCGCGCCCTCTACATCGCCCATCGCCAGCTTGCTCTTCACCTGCGTGGCGTTGACAATCGCCATCACTCCCAACGGCAGACACCCGCAGATCACCAGAGAGAGAATCGCCATCACCAGATTGTCCGGAATGTTGGGCGTGGAAGCCATCTGATACGGCTGCTGGTAGGGCTGCTGATAAGGAGCGGGCGGCGGATAGCTGTCGGCGGAGGTTTGTGGCGGCTGTTGCGGCTGTGCCGTCGCCGTCTGAAGCGCAGCCCCACATCGAAAACAGGTTGCGGCGGTATCTTCATTCTGCGCGCCACAAGCGTTACAATACATGATGGATCTCCCTCAATCGTCTGGAATTATCGGCGCGAGCATCAGCAACTTCACAGAGATACAACAAGCCCGTTATTCTACACCTTTCTAGCGTATCCCTCTTTTTCTTCTGTCAATATACCCGGTCGTCCGCAGGCTCCGCCTTTCCGCCCTCTCCCCCGGCAAACTCCTCTTCCATCGCTGCCTCGAAGTCCTCATCCATATCCTCATCCATCGCCTTGCTCATCTCGCGCACCCAGCGGCGCATGGCTTTCGGATCGTTTTCGATATCCCCATACTTTGTCTCATCCGCCAGATCTTCCATCGTCTCATCCTCTGAGCGAAGGCGCGCAAAACGGGAGACCATCTTCGACAGATTCACCCCCCCGCAGCGCGGACAGGCGGGAGGCTTCGGGTTGGCGACCACTCCCACCAGCGCGCTGAAGCGTTTCCGGCAGTCTTCACATACAAACTCAAAGATCGGCATGGAAGTCTCCTACATCTTCTTGTTGACGGTCAGAAGCAGCGGCGGCCCCGAATAGCTGACCTTCACCACAAAATTGATGGAGACCTGCCCCAGCACGGCAAGGGGGAGATTGGTCACCGGCGGCGCATCTGCATTGGCGCGCAGGACGATATGTCCCTGCGTCTCATTCTCGCCCAGCAGCGTCTTGCTTGCTCCCTCATCCAGCGTGACGCCGGGCGGGAGCGGGTTGCCGTAGACGGCTCCCAGATGGCGCAGATAGACATCCAGCGTCACCGGTCTGGTATAGCCCGGCTTGCGCTCAATGGTCACATCCACCCGCGCTGTTCCGCCGGGATTGAGCGTCAGACTGGTCGCGCTGAGTTTGACCACAATATCGGAAGGTTCCGTGACCGCCACCGCCTGCGTGCTGACATTCTGCATATGCCGCCCTCCACCCGGCACATAGATCTCCGATTGCGGCGTGGCGCGGCGCGTCATCGTGATCGGCTGACCGTTGGGACCGGGAACCGTCGCCGTTCCGATCACCTCAACCAGACCTGTATCTATCTTCGCATCCGGCGCGCAGGAGAGGATCAGGCAGCCCTGCCCCACATTGGGGGGTATGGTGAGAGGCAAGGCGGTCACTCCCGGAGGCAGCCCCTTCACCTCCACCTTCACTTCACGGTTGAATCCAAATCGGCGATCCACTCCGATATACCAGACTCCATGGCTGCCGGGAGCCAGTTTCATCTTATCATCATCGGATCGAAGCGTAAACTCCGGTCCCGCCTGCCTGGCAGTCAGCAGATAGACGAAGTTATCGCCGCCGCGCTGATGCAGATCCTGCACATCAAGCAGGTACTCTCCGGCATCGGGAGCAGCCCAGTCAATGCGCGAATCGGGTCCGAGAGCGTCATCATTGCTGGCGATCTCCTGCCCCTGCGCATTACGCAGCGTCAAAGTCGAGTCGATTCGTGAATCGAAGCGGCGGGCAAGCACCTCAAAAGAGAACATCTGCCCCTTTGCCGCCTGAAACTTATAACGATGCTTCTCCCCGGCTTTCGAGAGGCGCGCGCTGACGCTGGAAGGAACCGCGAGAGTCTCCGGGGCATTCATCGGGGGAGCGGTTGCGGTCATGCGAGTCGGCATATCGGTAATCAGCACCGGAACCGGGTTCGTCATGCCGTTGGCGGTCTTCAACTGTACCCACTGCTCTCCCATCGGCGCGCCGACAGGAATCTCCAGCTTTGCATTCGGGTTTACGCCCAGATTGAAGCCCACCGTCTGAACCTCGATCGCCGTGCCAGGCTGCGCGGACATCGGGAGCAAGGCGGTAATAAAGGGACGGCGCGTGGCCGTCAGGCGATAGATCCAGTAGGGATTGCCCGCATAAGAGACATCCCGAATCTCGAGGAAGTATTCGCCCGCCTTCTCAAATCTGTGATGCAGCAGCGGATCGGCGCGGTAGTAGTCGTCGTTGGAAGCAAGTTCGCGACCGGTGGAATCGCGCAGGGTCAGCAGCGGATCGGCGTGCTGCTGCAGATCATGAATCTTATCCTGAAGACGCGCGCACAGCACGGCGAAGGTGACCTCTTCGCCTGCCTGTGCCTTGAACTTATAGATATCCAGGTCTTCACCCTGTTGAATTCTGCCGTCCACCGTTGTCGGCAGGGCGATCTCCTGCGCCTGCTCCCGGGCGTTGTTCGGCTCCTTCTCAACAACCTCCGGTTCATCTCCGATCACCAGATGCCCGATGGAGGAGACGCCGCGCGGAGTCACCACGCGAATTTCGCGCACACCGAGCGGAGCGTCCGACGCGGCGGTGATCTTCAGGGAGATCTCATTCATCTGCTTGCTGGCATCCGGGGGCCATCCGCCCTGTGGAACGACCACCTCTCCGGTAACGCCCGTTCCCTCAACCAGCACTCTATACGCGCCATGATAGTTATGCAGCCCGTAAAGCGTCACCTGAACGGTAGTTCCGCGCTGCAACCCGCACGGATAGATGCCAAAGAGAAACGGGTAGGAGGTCTGCGCGCTGCCCGCAGAGACGACCAGGGACAGCAGCAGCGTCGTCAATGTGGTCAGTAAGAATCTTTGCATCGGTCACCTCGCTGCGGCGAACAGAGTTGTGTAACGGCTTCGATCACGGCAGCTCTCTCGCATTGACTTGGGCAGTTGTTATCTGTTCTATTACACCGCAGCGCAGCAGGATTCCTGCCCTGTGCATGTCTACAGATTACCCCTCTTGCTGACCAATATAACATTATAAAATTATCACGTATATCGTAGAGGAAATATGAATAGAGATGCCACGTAGTTGCAGAAGTCGCGACGCTTCTTGCCGTGGATTTAGGGAGATCTATCATGGATATGAAAGAGGCTTCGCGCTTTTCAACCATCTGCAGTTATGTGCAGTCCGTCTCTTTGGGAACAAAGCTGTTTGCGCTCATCCTTGGCTGTGTCGCGCTGACCCTTGCAGCACTTCTGTATACCGGAGTTCAGCAAAACCGCGCTATCGGGAAGAGCGCGGAGAGCGCACTCCTCCAAGCCATTGACGCCGATATGAATCATTCGTCGCAGAGCGTCTACAAGCTGGTGCAGACGCAGGACATGGCTCTCCAGCGGATGTTGGAGAGCAGCATGAAGGTAGCGCAAGGTGAGATGAAGCGGCTGGGGGACTTTACGCTCTCTTCACAGCGCGTGGAGTGAAATGCCGTCAATCAGTTAACGAAAGAGAATCGGAGAGTCTCCGTTCCGCAGGTGATACTGGGAGGCGAGCCACTGGCACGCAATCAAGACCTGCGGAAGCCCATGCCCCTAGTCGATACCGTTCAGGAGTTGACCGGTGCGGTCTGTACGCTCTTTGTGCGTATAAATGAAGAGGGTGACTTCCTGCGCGTGGCAACGAACGTCCCCACCAAAGACGGTAGACGCGCCATCGGAACCTACATCCCCGCCGTCAACCCCGACGGAAAGCCCAACCCCGTTGCCTCTGCATTGAAACAGGGACAATCCTATGCCGGCTCTGCTTTTGTAGTACAGGACTGGTACTCTACCATCTACGTTCCTCTGAAGGACTCGAGCAGCCGCGTGATCGGGGCGCTTTATGTGGGACAGCGCCAGAACCAGTTCTCATCGCTGCGACAGGGCATTCTGGACGCACGTGTTGGCAAAACCGGATATGTCTATGTGCTGCGAGGAAGCGGTGATCGTCGGGGCGAAGTGGCGCTCTGGAATCAGCCGGGCAGAGAGGGGGCTAATCTCTGGGAGGAGAAGGACCAACAAGGCAAGCCTGTATTTCAGGAGATCATTCAGAAGGCGGTAACACTGCAACCTGGCGAAATTGGCGAAACGCGCTACCTGTGGAAGGATCCGGGAGACCCGGCGCCGCAGTGGAGAAAAACCCACTTCACTTACTTCAAACCCTGGGACTGGGTGATCATCGCCTGCGCCAATGAGGCGGACTATCAGGGGTTCTTTACCGCGCTTCGCCAGCAGCAGGGAGAGATGGTGCGCCGGTTCCTCTGGACAGGCGTTCTGGTCGCCCTGCTGTGTGGCGCGATCGCTTTGGTCTGGGCGAAGCGTATGGTCGCCCTGCTACGAAGGATGGTCAGCATCTCCGACAGGTTGTCACAGGGGGATGTGGAGCAGGAAATTACATGCCGAAGCAGGGATGAGTTGGGGAAGCTGGCAGCCTCTTTCCACACGATGATCGGTTATCAGAGGGAGATGGCCATGGTTGCCCAGCAGATTGCGCAGGGAGACCTGTCGGCACAGGTGCAACCGCGCTCAGAGAGAGACACGCTGGGAGAGGCTTTCGGCGTTATGTCCGACTCCCTGCGCAAGCTGATGGGCGGTTTATCGCGGAGCGCACAGTCGGTGATCGAAGCCAGTCAACAGCTGAATGCAACGGCGTCTCAGGTCTCTGAGGCTTCGGAGCAGATCGCGCAAGAGATGTCAGAAGTATCAAAGGCGGCGGAACAGTCGGCGCGCACCAGCCAGGAGATTGCGCGGGGCAGCGAGCAGCAGGCGCGCTCGGCGACAGAGGCGGCAGCCAATATGCATGAGATGGAGGCTCTGGTCTGTCAGGTGCAGACCGAGAGCGCGCGGCAGAAACAGGCGTCTCTGCAGGCGCAGGAGCAGATGCAGCAGGCGAAGTCGGAGACGCGGGAGGTTGCCGGGCTGGCGCGTTCCATGGTGCAAGCCGGACAGGAGGCGCTTCAGGTGGCGCAGTCAGGCGGAGAGTCGGTGAAAGAGACTGTCCGCAGCATGGAGCGGATCCGCCAGCAGGTGGAGGAGTCATCCTCGACCGTACAGGAGCTGGGTAAGATGGGACAGCAGATCGGCATGATCGTGGAGACGATCCAGGAGATCGCCGAACAGACCAACCTGCTGGCGTTAAACGCGGCCATCGAGGCGGCGCGCGCGGGTGAGCACGGGCGAGGCTTTTCCGTTGTTGCAGAAGAGGTGCGTAAACTGGCGGAACGCTCTGCAACGGCGACTCGCGAGATCTCCGCGCTGATTGGCAGGGTGCGCACGGGCGTCAACGAGGTGGTCATCTCCATGGAAACCAGCGCGGAGGAGGTTGCGGCAGGCTCTGCGCTGAGCCTGGAAGCAGGAAAGTCGCTGGAGCAGATCGAGGCGGCGGCGCAGAAGCTGGCGGCCGGTCTGTTAGAGATGCAGCGAGTCATGGAAGGGTTGACGGATCGAGTAAATATCACCCTGGAGACGGTCTCGCAGGTGCAAGAGGCGAGCGTCTCGAATGAGCAGGCTGTCAATCATATGCGCGAAAGCGCAGACCAGGTCTCAACCGCCTTCACGACGGTCGCTTCGGTCAGCGAAGAGGCGGCGGCAGGCGCGCAGGAGATGAGCGCATCCGCCGAGCAGGTCTCTGCGAGCGTGCATAATGTCTCTTCTGCGGTACAAGAACAGACGCAGGGAATACGGGAGATGACCGCATCCGTGCGAGAACTGGACGAGATGGCGGCGCATCTCAAAGAGATGGCCGCTCAGTTCCAGTTGGATGCGGGCTCGCGTGCGGCACAACTGGAGATATTCCGTCAGGCGCATCGCCGATGGGTGCAGCGTGTGGAGGAGATGATCAGCGGAGGCGCAGCGATCCCCCGTGAGGAGCTGGTCTCGCATCACGACTGCGGGCTTGGGAAGTGGTACTATGGTTTTGGCGGGCGGGCGTGCAGACGCCTGAGCGCATTCCAGGAGTTAGAGCCCCCCCATTCTAGACTGCATCAACTGGCGTCTGAAGCCGTAGAAGCCGTTCATCGGAAGGATCTGAACCGAGCGAGACGGTGCCTGCAGGAGATGCGCCAGTGCAGCGAGGCGGTGATCCGCTGCCTCGACGCGATCCAGGCATCCTGTGCGCAAAGCGTGGAGAGAACGGTTCTGCAGCGCGCTGCATAAGTCTTCGTTACAGCGAAGCCCGAAAGAGAGCGCCGCGCACTCTCTTTCGGGCTTTTTTTACGTCTGGCGCGCAGGAGCTTTCCTTACGGGCAACAAACACAGAGAGGGAAAGGTTATTATGCCAGCGCTGTGTGTGAAGCGTCTCGTCCCAGACCGTCGGTAGTTTTTCGAAAGGTTGAAAAAATGATAAAGCAGTTTCTCCTGTGGAGGTTCCTGTTGAGCAACTTGATCCTGATGAGCGGACTTTCGGCTCCGGCGGCAGCCCCGGCGGAAGAGGAGATCGTCTACTACGATATGACTTCGCTCTATGCGCGGGACCTGAACGATCCGGCGCAGAGGCGACGATTCTGGGATGAGACGCATCTGGTTGTCTCACTGCAGGGGTTGGTCAACCGAACGGAGCCTCGTCTCTTCATCCGCTACGTTCGGGAGCCGGACGACTTCTGGTGGGAGGAGATGACTCGCGAAGGCGGCTGGATGTCGGGTCGAAAAGTCGTGAAAGTCGCTTCGCTGAACGACCTTCTGGCGCGGTTCGCCTCTTTCTATCGGGGCGCGGTCGTCTGGGATGAGCGCGTTCCGGCAACCTCCAACCTGGCTTCTACCATTGCCGGCGCGGAGAATCTGCTCTGCCTGCGCTACGATACGGCGGCAAACTCGCTCTTTCAGGAGCTGACCCGCGCCAGGAAAGGGCTGCCGGTTCGACAGCGGCTGATGAACCGGAACGGAGATCCTCTCTTTACCGGCTCCGGAACGATCTCGGGCACACGCCTGCCTTCGACCGGGAGCGCCAAGTGCGACGCCTATCTGTGGCTGATCGAACGCTATGTGAAGACCGGGAAAGTCAATCCGCTCTGGATGGGATACTATCTGGACGGCTTCTGGCTCTCCTGCTGGAACGCAGGCGCGCCGGAGAACCATACCCTGACCAATCAGGACTTTGTGATAGCGCGGCGCGGCGTCCTGTTCGACCTGAATGTGTGGGACGATGAAGCGACGGTAGACGACCCGCAGCAGAAGCCGGGGAGCGATGCGGCGGCGCTCAAAACGCTGCTGCGTGCCGCCTATGACCGCTTCAAGGGCGACGGAATCATTCAGATCGCCGGTTTCGTCCCCTGGGCGTACAAGTACACCAACTACCGGACGGGACAGTGGTTCGCCGGCGGAAAGCACGAGCCGGTTCCCACCGAGTGGCGGTATGCCGAAATCCTCTCCTGCTACAATGCGATCATGGATGCGGACGCGCTCGGACTGAGCGCGATGGCGAACGCCTCCTTCTATCAGCATTACCCGCTGGCGAAGCGGTATCCGCAGAATCCGAAGCCTACCCGCGAAAGCCTGACCGCGCGCGGAATACTGGACGCGCAGGGAAAAATCGTTCCGCGCCGCTACATCTCGCACTACGTCGGAGACTATGACGCGGCGGCGTGGCTCTATCGAATGCTGCCTTCGATGTGGCGCGACCCGGCGCGAGGCACAACTCCGCTCTCCTGGGCGTTCAATCCCAATCTGTGCGAGCGGTTCCCGCTGGGCATGGCATGGGCGCGTGAGAGGCGCACTCCCAACGACTGGTTCGTAGCGGGCGACAGCGGAGCGGGCTATCTCAATCCCGGCAATCTGACGCCCCCGCGAGCGCACTCCGGGCTGCCTTCGGGTATGGCGGCATGGGAGCGTCATAATCGGAAGTACTTTGAGCAGTGGGACCTCTCCCTGACCGGTTTCATCATAGACGGCTATGCGCCTGGACTTGCGGAGGAGGGGCTGGACGCCTATTCCCGATTTTCGCCGGATGGAATCGTCGCCCAGAAGATCCCGCCGCAGGGAGTGCATCGCGGGATGCCCTATCTGCGTATGCGCGCCGATCTCCCGCATGACGCGAAACGCGCCGCGCGCACGCTGCGCAGCCTGGCCGGAGGCTCTATGCCTCGCTTTGTGGTCTGCCGTTCCATCCTGAAGTCTCCCTCCTGGTATGCCGAAGTGGTGAACGAACTGAAGCAAACGGCAGGCGACGAGGTGATGGTGGTAGACCTCTATACGCTGCTCTGGCTGGTGCGCGAATATGAGACGCTGCGAGCAGATCGCGTGGAGAGTCGTTTTTCGAAAGCGGCGGAGATCGCCGCCGTTCCAGATCGGGAGGAGGGCTTGAGTGCGATCATCGTGGATGATGGACCGTTTGAGGTGATCGCGCGCGAAGGCGCGAAAGTCTGGCGAGTTCCGTCGCATCAGCCCCCTTACTACCTCTATTTTGATGCGGATGACGGCTTTTATCGTCCGGGAGGCGGCGCGCTTGTGGTGGAGGTAGAGTATCTCGACGACGGTCAGGGACGCTTTGAGCTTCAATACGACTCCGCCGACTCCGCCGCTCCGGTGGACGGCGCGTATAAGGGACATCCGCAGGCGGTTGCCCGAACCGGCAGCGGGGAGTGGCGAAAAGCGACTTTCCGGCTCGAAGATCCCCGCTTCATCGGGAGTCAAAATGGAGGCGCGGATTTCCGATTATTTAATGCGGGAGATCCTCTGTTGGTGCGATCTGTACGTGTTCGGAAGGTGACCAGAGGAGCCTCCTGAATGGGAGTAGAGTAGATGTCAAATTCAACCATCTGCGTGGGATGCGGAGCCACGCTGCCCCCCAATGCCCGATTCTGCCAGAAATGCGGTCAAACCGTTGCGGTTTCTTCTCCGGCGTCCGCGCCGCCGGTCGTCAGACCCAAATCCTCCCCGGTGATGCTGATCCTGATCCTGGTCGGAGGATTTTTCCTGATCCTCCTGCTGGCTGGAGCCGCTGGAGGCTGGTGGTACTGGAAGAGCAGGCAGAAACCGCCGGAGATCGTTTCCACGCCGACCGAAACGGATACCTCTTCGCCGACGCCCCCCGGACAGGATTCGCCAGCCCCCTCCCCTGCCGGTTCTCTGAATGACCTTGCGGGAAAGTGGGTCGTAATGGGAGGCGAACCTGGCGGCGATACGAAAGAGCAGGAGTTTGAACTGCGGGTGGAAGATGGAAAGCTGATGGGAGAACTCGGTAAAAACCTGGACCGTCTGGAACTGACCGAAGTCTCCCGAAGCAAGCTCAAAGGCGAGTGCTACACCGATGAGCAAAAGATTCCGACCGAAGTGGAGGTGGCGGAGGATCGGAAGCAGATGACATTGACGCTGGCTCCGCCTGCCAGCGAATATGTGGTGATCGTTGCTCGTCGCCCGAAAGAGGGAGAGAACGCGCCGGATGGCTCCAATCCTCCGCCCTCTCCGTCCGGGCTGCTGTCGGAGGAGCAGGCGCTGGAGAAGGTGCGCGAGGTGGCGGAGGTGAAGGAGTGGCTGGCGGCTCTGGAGCGCGCCGGGAAGCCGCCGCACATCGTGATAGACCGGGAGGAGGAGGGCAGCTTCATCGTCCATGTCTATGAGGTCGTGCAGGACAGCCCGGATCAGTCGCATACCGCGACGATGGGCTGGTATCGCGTTAATCGCAGCACCGGCAAAGTCACCAACGCGATGTAACAGGTCACAAAGCCCCGCCTGAATAGCAAGCGGGGCTTTGTGACCTGGGCGACACCCCTTCTCAGTAGCGAACCTGCGCGGAGATCGGTCCGCGACCGGCAGGCAGGGTGATCGTTCCGGCTTTCGGGTCGAAGTCGGCGTGCCTGGAGCCGTTGACAATCACAGAGCGAATCCGCCTTCCTGACGGGTGGCGCAGCCGAAGAACGATATTCGAGGGAAGTTCCCTTAAGGGAGGACTGATTGAAGCTTCGATATATCCCTGCGCGACATGCGAGGTCAGACGGTAGCTAACCGGTCCGAAACGTGTCGGCACATTGCGCGCCGCGACCGTCTGACCATCCTTCAGCCAGTTGTCCGTAATGAACGGCGCAAGCCAGAGCGAATCTCCCCGTTCCATCGCCAGCATCAGGCGCGACTGGTGCAGGAAATAGCCGGTTTCGTGAGTCTTGTTGTAGGCTCCGTTAAAAAAGTGCTCCCAGAGGGAGAGGTCTTCGCGATTCAGCAGGGAGACCAGCGCGTTAAAGTAGGAGCGAAGGAACGGCTTTACGTCGTCCTGCAGCGCATGAAACTCCGTTGTGCGGGCATAGTAGGGCTGCACCTTCGCAAATCCTCCCCGATTGAACCAGTCCTTTCGCGTGGCATCCGCCGGATAGTATCCCCATCCATCACGCAGAAACTGCACATCCTCCATGTGATCCATCACCCGTCGCGCATCCGCGCTTCCCGGCTCCATCACCCCCATCGGCAGCAGGTGATGCGGCCCGATCTCCACATCGTAGCACCAGCTCCGCCCGCCATCCTCGCCCGGGTAGTACAACTCTATGGGTCCGGGACAGTGAGCGTGCGTGGGATAGTAGAGAACCCAGTCGCCGTTTTGCAGGGGAACCAGAGGAGCCAGCGACTGAATCTCGCGATAGGAGCGCAGAATATCCTCGCGAAAAGCGCGGGCATCCTCCCGTATCGCCCGCGCATCCGGGTGTCCGATCTTCTCCAGCGCCTGCCCTGCCGCCTCCAGCCCGGCGTAGTAACAGCCGTTGGCGTAGTAGTAACAGGCGTAGACCTCCCAATCCGCGATGACGCCGGGGGGCATCAGTCCCGATTCTCGCGCAGGATGACCGGGCGGATAGTCGTGCCGCGTCTTTTTACGCTGTTCGCGTATCCAATGGCACATTCGCGCTGCCGTTGGGGCGACTTTCCGCAGCCAGTCGTCGTCTCCCGTCAACCGGTGATACTCTCCCAGAGACCAGAGCATCCAGCCCGTTCCAAGAACGGTATAGCCGGTGGTCAGGTAACCCGCCTCATTCACGCGACCCAGGAAAAACTCCAGCGAACGGCGCGCAAACTCCGTCTGTCCGTTGAAAAGCATCCCCCGGATCACCGACTGCGCTTCGCTCTCCAACGGTCCATAGAAACTTGAGGCGATCCAGGGAGCCACCTCCTGCCCGGATACGTTTCGCGCCGCCAGCAGACAGTGAACCTGCGAGGCGTGTATGACGTTTTGCAACAGTGGATCAGGCAGTTCGACCTGCATCGCCGGTTCCATCAGGCGACGCCAGAGCGCCTCTGTATCCGCCGATAGTTGCGCCGCGTTACGCAGCGCGACTGTCTCGCCGGGGGCGATATCCCAGCCGGGAATCAGAACGGTCAACTCCACCTTCTCGCCGGGTTTCATTTCGCCGGAGAAGCGTATCGCGCCCTCCTCCAGACGTGGAGTCAACAGGGATGCAGGCTCCCTCCTTACAATGGCGATAACCCTGCCTTCGATGACAAGTTCGGCGTGAAACGGATCAGTAGACTGCCTTAGCAGGAGCGGCTGCCCGGCTTCTGTCTGGAAACGCAGCGCAAGGTTAGCGTTCGCGGAATTTACGCCGGAGTTTGAGACCAGAATCCCCGCCACACAGAGCGATCTCTGATCCAGCCGCCACTCTTCTCCCGGTCTCCCTGCCCACTCCGCCGGTGCGACGAACGTGCGCTGCAGATAGAGCAAACCGCCCTCCCGCACGGAAACAACTGGAATCGGCAGCCATCCCCCCTGCAGCGAGCGAACTACGCTCTCCGGCTTGCCCGAACCGAACTGCGGAACAAACCGATAGGGATAGGAGTCAGGCTGCAATCCAAACTGAATAACGCCTCCTCGCTCCATAATAAACTTTCTGTTATGACAGGGAAGAGAAAGCATTGTCGGTCCATGATCCGCTTCCGGGCGATGGACTCGCTGAACAGCCTGATCGAGAGTCTGATCCGGCATTCGCCGCACGCGCTCCAGCACCGTTTTCCGGCGGGCGACTTTGCGGCGATACTCCTCCAGACTAACCGTCGCGGGCAGGCGCGTGGCAAATACCCCGAACTCCCGCGAATAGACCGCCTCATTCTCCATTAAGTCATCGAGCGCGATGCCGAAAGCGGCTCCGGGCGTTCGCACGCGCAGAACGGTTCGCTCGGACTGTCCGGCGCGTTTCGTGCAGTAGCGGAGAGAGAGCGTCAGCGGCTCCTGCGTAGACCACTCCACGCGGGTCACCGCGCCGGAAGGCGTAACGATCTCCCCGTTATAGATTTCGACGATGGCGGTTCCCGTCTGCATCGTCTTCTCCGCCGTCAGGCGCGCCTCCGTTGTTCGCCAGCGGGAGTCGCTCATGGCGGTCAGCCCGCGCACACGGACGCGCCCGGCGGAAGCCGGAAATATCCAGCGTATTTTCAGCGTGCCGCCGCGAAGATTCGGACTGGTATCACGATCTATCTCAAAACTCCACCGACTGCCGTCACGGGTCAGACTGCCTTTCAACGACTGCCATCGCCCCTGCCAGCGGCTCCCTCCCGGCGATGCGCCCTCTTTTGTCATGACCCACTGCTGCGCCTCCACCCCTTCGGCAGAAGGCGGTTCGCCGTCGAACTCCAGCCCGATTTCGGTCAGCCGTCGGCGCTCCAGCCACATCAGCCCGATGCAGGCGCGTCCATCCTGCCAGACCGGAGCCTCCCACACCCCGGAAATATCCGGCGTCACCTCGCGATCCAGAAATAGCTCTTCGGCGCGAAACTCCTCTACCCGCGAATTTCGCGCTCCATCACTGCGCGCTGGATCGGAGGAGATGACCTGTGCGAACGGGGCAATATTCACACGCGGTAGACCGCCAACTGGAGGCGCATCGGGATCGGGAAGCAGACGCGCCTCGCACCAGTTCGCCACATCACAGGTGATCCCGTCCCCGGCATCCGTCATCGTTAGCTGCAACTCCTGCACGCCTTTCAGGGAGAGTCTGACGGGTCGCGCCGGGGTTGTCTCTCGCATCACCCCGCTGTCAAACCGCTTCTTCCCGTCTGCATAGACCTGAAAGACGACGCTGCCGAAATGTCCCTGCTGCCACTGAACGCCGACCCAGGCCTCAAAGCGCGTGTACCTTCCGTTCAACTCCAACGTGATGGTTCCCGGCGCATGGCTGCCGATTCCCCGCGTGAACTCCCGGTCTTTGATTCGCAGAGCCATTCCCTGGCGATCCGGGGCATGGGCGGCAGTGTTGATTCCCATCTCTCCCCAACCCTGCTGCGCGGCCGCGATCAGTTCCGGATGCTCATCCAGAAAGAGCGGCGCGACCACGGGACTTTTCCTGGAAGAACGCGATGCCTGCCCGGAGACAGCCCCACAGGTCAGACTGAGCAGAGTCATCAGCAGCAGGATGGTGACGACTATCGGCTGATCCTGCATCATTGCACTCCTGAATCTCTGTTGTTTCCCACAAGACGAATATCTATTTCGCGCACCTCTCTCATATTCTCGACCCATAACCAGATGGCGTCTCTCCCCCGATAGGTTCCTGACAGCGACAGGCGGCGGGTAGAACCAGCAGGGAAGACTCCCCCCTCCAGAGCGCAGCGCGCACTCACCAGATCGGGGAACGGTCCCAGACGTACGGACAGATGCGGCAGCGGACAATCACTCTGCAGCGTGAAGGCGCCGGGGCGCAGGAAACGATACTTCACTCGCGCCAGCCCCAGCCCCTCCTTCTCCGGCACGAGCGTCAGGAAGTTCTCCACCTCCAGACCGTTTAGCGGCTCCGGGGCGCGGGGAAGGATCCGGACATGGCGGGGATCGGTGTCGTCCACCCCGGCGCAGGTCTCCAGCGCGTGCATAGCGGGACCTTGATTTGCCCCGTTGCTCAGGTCTCCGATCCGGTACCAGCGTCCATCCGGCAGAATATGCGTTCCTTCCGGGATCAGCCAGAGCCATCGCCGCCAGTCAATGCCGCGTTTCGGATCGGAGTAGTCGAGGTTCTTATCGTAGCAGTATTTCGCCAGATTGACCAGCAGTTTCCCTGCAGAATCCAGATCGTCCAGCGCAAGCGCGGCGTGCGTGATCCAGCCCTGCCCGTACCCCATTCCCAGAACAGGCGCAAAGCCGTAACGCTGACTTAACTGCCGCTCCAGCGTGTTGCGTGTGATAGTCATCACCGTCGGGTCCCAGCGCAGCGGATCGTATCCGTCCCGGTACTGACAGAACCAGCCAGGAACCAGCGAATCCTGCAGACTCGGCAGCACCGAGTAGGGACTGACCCGCCAGACGAAGCGGTTATGATCGCCAACTTTCAGCAGGCGGATCATACCGGCTTGCAGCCGGTCCGCGTAGGCGCGCCACTTTCGCGCCCGCTCCGTGTCTCCCACCGCCTCCGCCATCTGAGCCGAACAGCGCAGCGCGGTCAGGCAAGCCCAGGTCGGATACGGCTCATACATATCGGCGTTAGCGTAGTTGCTGCGAATCTTAACTGGATCGGTCTCGTTCGGCATTCCGGCAACCGCCAGGGGAAGATGCGGACCTCCTGCCCATCCGGTCGTCTCTCCTTCGCTCCAGATCACATCGCGCCTGGTATAGTCCATCAGCCAGCAGATGAAATCGGCGGCATCGCGGGTCGAATCCCAGCGGCTTTTGCCGTAGACCTCCGGTCGCGGCGCGGTCAGCCACTCCCCTTTCGGAGCGCCCAGCATCCGCCAGGCTACCCATCGCCCGACGCAGGTCGCCCCGTGTCCGTCCATCTCCTCATTCCCCGGGATCTCGTTGATGGGCCAGGGCAGAGAGTAGGGACCGTTCAGGACAAATGCCCAGTGTGGAGGAGCGTCTTTCGGGTACTTTGCGATGTCCAGTTCCGGATTCGCGGGACCTCTGGCGGGATCGTGATCGGCGCGGTAGTAGTAGAGCCACTTATCGCAGAAATCCACATAGTTGGCAGCGCGAAGGGGATCACGGATACAGCGCAAAGCCAGGGTTACATAATGGTCGGAGGTGCGGGCATAAGCTCCATCGGCATAGACTCCGATGGGAGCCCAGGTTCCGATCCCGGAGTAGCCGCCATACCAGGGGCAGTCCTTCGCCGTCTCCCGGAAATTGCCGGTCTTCCGCTCGAACTTCTCATCCATCTGCTGGAGATTGGCTGTCCAGAGATTGGTCAGCATGACCGCCTCGCGACCGCCCAGAAAACGAATCTGTGCGGCGTCAAACTCCTTCGGGAAAGGCAGCAGGGAGACCTTCTTCGGAAGGTCAAATGCCGAGGTGTAGAGCGTCCGCGCCAGCGATTCAAGCTCTTTCTTCCAGTCGGGTTTCTCGTTCGCGCTCACCGCAGGCTGAAGGTCCGCCTCCTCCACCGTCCAGCGTCCGAGCCACCTCAGTCCCTCGCGTGAGGCGGGTTCCTCCAGCGTGACGGCGGAGACCAGCGGACGACCGCGCAGGGCGGGATTGTCATGCACGACGATCTCGCGAATGGGCAGGGGACGGGGGCGAATCGCCAGATAGTAACGTTTATGCCGGGTGTCGCTGGAGCCTTCATCGCTGTCCTCCCGCAGCTTCAAGGCGCGCCTCAGAACGGCGTCATACTCTGGACGCGAGGCAAACGGTTCGCGAATGGGAACCGAGACTCCATGCGTGGGACCATGCGCCCACTGCGCCACAAACCAGGCGGTCGCGCCGATAATCAGCGGGATTCGATCCGCGTTTCCGGCGGCGTAGCGAATCTCGATCTCGCCGATTCGTGCGCCGATATAGACCTGATCGTCCCGCTTTGCGCGCAGTTCGGGATGTTCGCCCCAGTGCGCCACCCCGTAATCCCATCCCTCATTTATCATGCCCAACAGGTAGAGCGTCTTTGCGCCGACGCCGACCGGAAGCCGTTCCGCGCCGTCCGCATTCTGCCGCCGGGTTTCCCCTCTTCTCTCCGGCAGAGCCGCCATGAAAGGAAGCGTGCGGCAGATCGTCATCTCCGCGCCGCTGTCCAGCTTCACGGCAAAGAGATTATCTATCGATAACGGGCGTTTCAAGCCGGTCGGAACCTCCTGCCGATACCCGCCGAACGCGATCCAGGCAAAGCCGCCGGGACGAATCACCGGATTGGCGTCCACCACCTCCAGGTAGACCCGCCGACCCTGCAGATCGGCGGTGATCCACTTAACGCGCACCAGCTTATTGCCGCCAGGCGTATGGGCGCGCCGCAGGATCGCGCCATCGGGATACGAGCGAAGCTGAACCCAGTTTCGGTCTCCATCATTCTGCCCGTTCAGGGTTCCATCCCAGCCGGAGATAAAAAAGCTCTGAACCGGAGCGCGTATGATAAAGACCGGAGAACGCAGGACGCCGGTATTCGCCTCGCCCTTCTCCAGCGAGTTCGCCACCGCCCCGACCTTCTGACCGGGAGCGACAAAGAACTCCGGGTTCAGTCCGATGCTCCAGGTGTTTTCGCCCTCCACCTGCCAGCCCTTCAGCGTGCCATCGGGGAAAGAGAGCGCTGCATCGCTGTCCGCGCCGTTCTGCGAGTAACCTGCCCTTGCTGGCAGCAGCGTCGTCATCAGGCACAACAGCGCACAAAGAAGACGACCCGCCGGGAACTGTCTGTTCATGTCGGAATCTCCAGGAGGAAACGGGGCGGCTATGCGAGTCTGCCGAACTCGCCCGCCAGCAGCGCCTGCTTGCAGTCCATATAGTAGCGAAAATTATCCCAGGAGATGTCGGGCGGCACGGTGTGATCAATGGTCGGGATAAAACCTCCCTCTTCGATCAGAGGTATAAACTCCTGAAGATGCGCCCGAATAGCCTCCGGTCCCTTCGCCACCTCGCGCTTATCCACGCCTCCCCACAGCCGGAGCGACCTGCCGAACTGCTGTCTCCACGACTGCGGGCTGACGTTGGAGGCGCGTTCGATGGGCCACAGAACGTCCACACCCGCATCCATCAGAAGCGGTATCAGCGGTGTCGGGTCGCCGTCGCTGTCTACCGCAAACCAGCGCGCGCCATGCGATTTGAAGAACTCCACCATGCGCTTCAGATGCGGGAAAATGAAGGCGCGGAAAGTGCGCGGACTGAGCAGAGGTCCGGACTTCATGGCGAAATCTTCGTTCAGGGTAAAGTAATCAACCGTCGTCTTCTCCAGCACGGGGCGGCTGGTCTCGATGATAAAGTCGGCAAAAAACTCCATCATCTCATGCATCAGAGACGGATAGTCAAACCAGGCATATGAGAGCGCCTCTGTTCCCATGAACTCCCGCGCGCGCCAGTAGAAGCCGTTTGCCGCGCAGTTTTCGCCCAGGATAAGGGGACAGTTGCGCCGTTTCCAGTCTTGCGCTTTCGCTTCCAGGTCGGCGGGATAGCGCGCCGGGATCGCAGCCTCAAGCCTTCGACGGATATCGGGGAAGTCCTCTGGCCCATGGACGGGATGATCCAGATACTGATCCATGCTCATCCGTCCCCCGCCGACCGTTCCCTCCTTCAGCGCCTTATGCACGATGCCGTTCCCGTCGCGAAAGGTCTCATACTCCTCTGTCTCTTCCAGCATCTCATAGTCGAACGGAGGGATAAAGCCGTAGTGAACTCGCACATACTCTCGCCGATCCAGCCCGATGCCCGCTTCATTCCAGAACCAGTTCCAGGTGAAATCACGCACCGCTTCCGGACACTCTTCGCGCCATCGCACAACCGTCTGGGGCCAGACTCCCAGTTCATGGTTCGGGCGACGGTCACAGGGAAGGTAGTTCATACAGGCGTGAAAGCGCTCAAGATCGGTTATCATCGGCGGGTTCCTCTCCATTACGGATAAACTGATTGTTACCTTCTTCGCCGATGCCCTTACGGTCACTCCTTCTTCTTCGTAACACTAAACGTTTTACACGACAAAACAGGGGATGGCTTGCCGCCGTCCCCTGTTTCATTCCGGTCAAAGCAGGTCAGTTCTCCTGCTCCTTTGCGGAGCGGAGCATTACCAGCAGCATGGTCAGAGGCGTTCGCGCCACCACGCTGTGCGGGAGGTTAGCGGGCATATAAGCCCAGGTTCCCGGCTGAGCAGGCTGCGTATCTGTCTTGAGCGTCAGCGAGCCTTCGCCTTTCAGAATGTGAATAATCGCCGGAACTGAGGCGGTATGCTCGGATAGCTCCTGTCCGGCGTCGAAGCCAAACAGCACAACCTTCGTGGAATCGTCCTGATAGAGTGTGCGGCTGATGATGCCGTGTTCCGGAATCTCAACCTCTATCAGCAGGTCTGCATAGTAACGGTATGCGGGGTCCATCTCTGCGCCTTCTCTCCCTTCGGCAGGACTATACATCGCACAATGTGACGGCTTGCCGCAGAGAAGCCATCGGACTGCGGCGGGGTATAAACTCATGGGCATAGTAGCCCTTGAACCCGGTGTCTACAATCGCCTGCGCGATCCGGGCGTAGTTGAGTTCCTGCGTCTGGTCAATCTCTGCGCGCCCCGGAACGCCGCCCGTATGGAAATGTCCGATAAAGGCGATATTCTCCTGAATCGTCGCGATGACATCCCCCTCCATAATCTGCATATGGTAGATATCGTAGAGCAGTCGGAAGCGGTCGGAGCCGACCCGCTTCACCAGTTCCACTCCCCAGGGCGTTCGGTCGCACTGATAGTCTCGATGGTCGCGCTTGCTGTTCAGAAGCTCCATCACAACGGTTACGCCAAGCTGCTCCGCCAGCGGCATTATGCGCTTGAGTCCCTTCGCGCAGTTCTCCAGCCCCTCCGCATCCGACATGCCGCGCCGATTACCGGAGAAGACAATCATGTTCGGCAGGCCCGCCTCCTTCACCAGCGGCAGCAGCCTTTCGGACTCTTTCACCAGCCGATCATGATCCGCCGGGCGATTCCAGCCATCGCCAATACCGCTGGGTCCGTTGGCGACGGCGCAGGTCAGACCGTGTTTTTTTACCGTCTCCCATTCGCCGGATCCCAGAAGCTCCACCGACAGAATGCCCATCTCCGCCGCGTTCTTGCAAAGGTCATCCAGCGACATCCCCCCGTAGCACCATCGGCAGACGGACTGTTTGAGCCGCCCCTTGAGTTTCGTTGTCCCCGGCGCGTTCTGACCTTCTGCGCTGCCTGCTCCCTTCGCAAGCGCGCCGGTCGTCCCCGCCATCACTCCCAGCGCCTCGCGTCGGGAGAGCGTAAGTTTCTCAGACATAGATGCCTCCTTCAGATTACAGGAATCCATACAGTCATTATGCTTTACATCATACGGCTTCCCCCGTCTTCCGTCAATCACCAGAAAACCGGAAGGTTCTCCACTGCAACGGTTGATTCCCCGTATATTTTGCAGGATAATGACGCCAATAATAGAAACAAGAATGCGCTCGCGTGTTGACGCGCGCGCAAGCTGCCCCTCTGGAGGTGATTCTGGTGTATAGAGGCATTATCGAA
Organism: uncultured Chthonomonadaceae bacterium; assembly: GCA_964429855.1. Taxonomy (GTDB): domain Bacteria; phylum Armatimonadota; class Chthonomonadetes; order Chthonomonadales; family CAJBBX01; genus CALLMM01. Next base: position 80,272 of record CAYSDM010000004.1, on the reverse strand, counting down.
CGCTATCGCGAGTTTCTCCCGGTGACCGATACCACTCCCCGGATTACGCTGCATGAGGGGGCGACCCCCCTGATATCCGCGCCGCGCCTTGCCGCCTGGATCGGCGGAGGAATAGACCTCTATCTGAAATTTGAGGGTATGAATCCGACCGGCTCCTTCAAGGATCGAGGCATGACGCTGGCGGTCAGCAAAGCGGTCGAAGAGGGAATGCAGACCGTTATCTGCGCCTCCACCGGCAACACCTCCGCCTCTGCCGCCGCCTACGCCGCGCGCGCCGGACTCGCCTGTCATGTCCTGATCCCCGGCGGAAAGATCGCGCAGGGAAAACTGGCGCAGGCGTTGATGCATGGCGGCAACGTGCTGGCGGTTGAGGGCAACTTCGATGAAGCGCTCTGTCTGGTGCGCGAGGTGTGTCAGTCGCATCCGATTGCGCTGGTTAACTCTGTCAATCCTTTCCGACTGCAGGGGCAGAAGACCGCCGCTTTTGAGATCGTAGACACGCTGGGCGACGCCCCTGACTGCCACGCGCTTCCGGTCGGCAACGCGGGAAATATCACCGCCTACTGGATGGGTTTCAAGGAGTACCACGCCCGGGGCATGAGCCGGAGGCTGCCGCGCATGCTGGGATTTCAGGCGGCAGGAGCCGCTCCACTGGTGGATGGCGCGCCGGTCGCGCACCCGGAGACGGTCGCCACCGCCATCCGCATTGGCAACCCCGCAAGCTGGGATGGAGCCATTGCGGCGCGTGACGAGTCGAGCGGCTTGATCGAAAAGGTGACCGATGAAGAGATTCTGGAGGCGTATCGCGCCGTCGCCTTACTGGAGGGCGTCTTCGTAGAACCTGCCTGCGCCGCGCCTCTCGCCGGACTGAAAAAACTGGCGGCGCGAGGCTACTTCACCGCGCCGACCACCATCACCGCCACCATGACCGGACACGGTCTCAAAGATCCCGGCACCGCCGTCTCGGTCGCGGCTGCCTCCCCGCAGGTTATTCCCGCCACGCGGGAAGCCGTACTGCGCGCGCTCGGATTTTAATGCGGTATTTCCACAACCGATCCTGAAAATCTCACGTATTTACAAGTAATTGACAGATTCTGGTCGAGGTGGTAAACTACTCGCCGAACTGACTGCCGTTTCATGTTCCTGAGATACGTCCGGGATCTATCGCGGTGACGCTGTGCGCCTGTCGGCGCATGGTCGTCCTTTCCGAACTGTAAAGGGTTTGTCTATGACCGATCATCTTTCACGCATTCACAGTCCCGCGGACCTCAAGTCACTCTCCATTGAGCAGTTAAAAGAGGTTGCTGTCGAGCTTCGACAGGCGATCGTTGATAATCTCTCCAAAACCGGCGGACATTTCGCCTCCAACCTCGGAGCCGTTGATCTCATCCTCGCGCTACATGCCATCTACGACGTTCCGGTAGATAAAATTATCTGGGACGTCGGGCATCAGTGCTATGCGCACAAGATGCTGACCGGGCGTCTGAAGGACTTCCCCACGCTTCGGCAGTACGGAGGTATCAGCGGATTCCTGCGCCGCGAGGAGAGCGAATACGATCTGTACGGCGCGGGACATGCCAGCACTTCGATCTCCGCCGCCTACGGTTTCGCGGTTGCGCGCGATATGGTCGGCAGCAAAGAATCGGTGCTGGCGGTGATTGGAGACGCCGGGTTGACCGGAGGACTGGCGCTGGAAGGACTGTTAAATGCGGGTTACAGCGGTCGGAACTTCACCGTCGTTCTGAATGATAATGAGATGTCCATTGCGCAGAACGTCGGCGCGCTCTCCAAGTATCTGGCGAAAGTCCGCACCTCCGGCTGGTATCAGGATGTGGAACGACGCACGAAAAACGTGCTGCGCCGACTGCCGGGCGGAGATATCGCCTCGCGCGCGGCGGGGGGAATGCTCAAGCACAGCCTGACCCACCTGGTCGCGCCGGAGCATACCGGACTGCTGTTTGAGGAGATGGGTTTCGAGTATATCGGTCCCCTGGACGGACACGATCTACCGTTGCTGCTGGATGTGTTTCGCCATGTCAAGCAGATGCAGGGTCCCGTGCTGGTGCATCTGATTACGGTCAAAGGCAAGGGGTATGAGCGAGGCGAGGACGATCCGCGCAAGTGGCATGCCGTCACTCCCTTTGAGCCTTCGACCGGAGAGGCTTACAAGAAGTCCAGTATGCCGACCTACACCAGCGTCTTCGCCAGTACCGTCATCGAAATGGCGGAGAGAGATCGGCGGGTGGTCGGCATCACTGCCGCCATGCCCGACGGAACCGGACTGAATAAGTTCCACGAGAAGTTTCCGGATCGCTACTTCGACACCGGGATCGCGGAGGAGCACGCCGTCTGCTTTGCCGCCGGACTGGCGGCTGCCGGTCAACGTCCCGTCGCGGCAATCTATTCGACCTTTCTGCAGCGCGCCTACGATCTGATCATCCACGATGTGGCGCTGCAGAACCTTCCGGTCATCTTTGCCATAGACCGCGCCGGACTGGTCGGCGAGGACGGCGGCACGCATCACGGCGCGTTCGATCTGAGCTATCTGCGCCTGATTCCGAATCTGGCGATACTGGCCCCGAAAGACGGCGAGGAGCTTGCCGCGATGCTGCGTTTCAGCCTGGAGCATACCGACAGCCCGCAGGCAAGCCCGATAGCCGTGCGCTACCCGCGCGGCAACTCCCTGCCCTACGACTGGGGGCGGCCGATGCAGCCCATCGAATTTGGACGCGCCGAAACGCTGCTGGAAGGTGACGACGTGACCATCATTGCCATCGGCTCGATGGTGCAGGCGGCATTCGAGGCAGCGAAGACGCTGCGCGAAGAGGGAATCGGCGCCGGGGTCATCAATGCCCGCTTTGCCAAACCGCTGGATGAAAACGCCATTCTAAACGCCGTGCGCCGGACGCAGCGGGTGGTCATTGCGGAAGAGAACGTCAAAATGGGCGGTTTCGGCTCAGGCATAATGGAACTGCTCTCCGAACGCGGTCTGACCGGCGTGAAGAGCCGCCTGCTCGGTATCCCGGATCATTTTATCGAGCATGGCGCGCCGGACATTCTCCGTAAACTGTGCGGGTTGACCGCCGACGATGTTGCGGCGGCAGGGCGCGATCTGGTCGGCGCAGCGCAACCCTCGCTGGAGGGGCGCGCGGTCGTCGGACGCTGAACCATCGGCATAGGGGTTTCATCGGACAGGGCAGGCAGATCGCCTGCCCTGTTCGCTTTTTATCCTCAAACCGGTTTCCGGCAGGGATTTTCTCTCGGTCCACGAATCTGAGGAAAAGACTACTGCTAACGAGGAGGCGCGGCGCAGATGGCCGGGAATGGACGTTATCTCACTTTTGATCTGGGCGCGGAGAGCGGGCGCGCGGTGCTGGGAACGCTGGAGAGTGGAAAACTGCGTATCGAAGAGGTGCACCGGTTTCCCAATGAGCCGCAGTACCTTCTGGATCGCTTCTACTGGGATACCGTGCGTCTGTTTGGCGAGATAAAGAGCGGGCTGGCGAAAGGAGTGCGGCAGGCAGGAGCATCACTGAACGGGATCGGCGTGGATACCTGGGGCGTGGACTTCGCGCTTCTGGATCGCCGGGATGAGATGCTCGGGCTTTCCTACCACTATCGAGACAGCCGCACCAATGGCGTCATGGATCGTACCTTCGAACTGGTTTCGCGAGAGGAGATTTATCGCGCCACCGGCATCCAGTTCATGCAGTTGAACACGCTTTTTCAGTTGATGGCGCTGCGCTTTCAGGGGTCGCCTCTGCTGGACATCGCCGAAACGCTGCTGTTCATCCCCGACCTGCTGAACTTCTGGCTGACAGGACGAAAAGCCAATGAGTTCAGCATCGCAACCACCTCCCAGTTCTACGACCCGACAGCGCGTGACTGGGCGCGTCCCATGCTGGAGCGATTGGGCGTTCCCACCCGCTTCCTTGGTGAGATCGTTCCGCCCGGAACCACTCTCGGTTCCGTGCACCCGACCGTTGCCAGAGATACCGGCGCGGAGGGCGTTCCGGTCATTGCCCCTGCCACGCATGACACCGGCTCGGCGGTAGCGGCGGTTCCCGCAGAGGGCGCAGAAGGATGGGCGTATATCAGTTGCGGAACCTGGTCGCTGGTCGGGCTGGAGGTGAGCCAGCCGATCATCAACGCGCAGACGCTGGAGTACAACCTGACCAATGAAGGAGGCGTGAACTACACCTTCCGGCTGCTGAGGAATGTGATGGGGTTATGGCTCCTGCAGCGATGTCGGCGCGCCTGGGAGCAGCAGGGAAGCAGTTACAGTTACGGCGAACTGGCGACGATGGCAGCGAGCGCGCCTGCCTTCACCGCGCTGCTCGATCCGGACGACCCCGCCTTCCTGAATCCGCCGGATATGCCTGCCGCGATTGCTGAGTTCTGTCGGCGCACCGGGCAGAAAACTCCTGACGGCATAGCGGAGACGGTACGCTGCATCGTGGAGAGTCTGGCGTTGAAATACCGCTGGGTCATCGAACGGCTGGAGGCGGTCAGCGGACAGAAGATCGAGACGGTGCATATTATCGGCGGTGGAAGCCAGAACAGTCTCCTCTGTCAGGCGACGGCGGACGCAACAGGATGCCGGGTTCTGGCGGGGCCGGTAGAGGCGACCGCACTCGGTAACCTGATCGTGCAGGCGATGGCAACCGGGCGCGTGGCTTCGCTGGAAGAGGGACGCGCCCTGATTCGCGCCTCCTTCCCGCTGATCGAGTATGCGCCGACAGGCTCCGAAGCCTGGGAGAAGCCGTATCGCCGATTCGCCGGACTACTGACGTAAGGAGATCGCCCGTCGAACTCCTACGGCAACAACGGCGGTCTGTAGATACGAATGGCGCGCAGGGGGATCGGTTTTCCGTCGCGGGAGACTATCTCCAGCGTGTGCCGGCCGTTGGAAAGCCCCTGCGCGACCGTCGTTACGGTTTCCACCGTCTTATCGGCGATGGACGGCGGCAGGTACTCGTCCACAAAGAGCGGGATCACCTTCCATTTGACTTCAAAACCGGGAGGCATCGGCACACGGGTAAACTCGCGAGAGCGGGCTATGCTCCAGTCGTCCGGCTGAATCACGATTCGCCCCGAGTAGGACACAAACGGCTTATCGCTCTCGCCCTCTCCATCCGGTCCGGTTACCGACCCGATAACCGTGAACTTGAAATGCTTGAGATCATCGGTCGCCTCGGTGATCTGCGCCGTCCACTCCTCCACAACCAGCGGCTTCTGCCAGGCGACTCGCATGACACAGGGCCAGATAGTATTCGGATAGGGGCTTGAGCGGGTAAAGGCGTAGAGTTGCGGAATCTGCGAGGGCTTCTTGCCATCTATGAGTATCTGCGCCGGACTCTTCGGGGACGCGCCTTCACCCGCGATCAGGTCTACCCGGTTCCCTTCAAATGTCAGGGTTAACCTGCCATCCTTCCACTTCACCTCTTTTCCGACCGTACAGGTGCGCGTCAGGTCTTTCCATCGGTCTGTCGGACTGTTCGGAAGATAGCGAAATCGCTGCTTCACCAGTTCCGCCATCAACCAGCAGCCGAAGTCATTGAGATGCACCTGATCGGACAGAAGCCGGGAGGCGGGCAGTCTGTTCGCCCGCAGATACTGTCCCCACTGCGCCCTCTGATCCAGCAGTTCCGCGCCGTATTTTCGGGCAGTTTCGGGCAGAAACACATGATTCATCCACGCAGACCAGTTCGCAGGCGTCAGCTTCGACGGGTCTCTCTCCTCGTCTATCTCCTCATCGCGGGTAATGTGGTCGGTCTGCATCAGTATCTCGGCGGTGGTGCGTCTGCGCGTATTCTCGATGATCTTCCCGTAATCTATGTGACTCCCGTATACATGAAATATCAGCAGATCCGGATAGAACGGGTAGAGATCGGCTTCGGCGGTCTTTACGAGCACCTGCGAGGCAAATCCCCCGATGGCGCGGTTCTCGACAATCAGATTCGCGTGAGGATACCTCTTGCGCAGATACTCTTCGACCAGCTTCGACCACTTCTGTTCGGTGATGCTCTGCCCGTAGAACAGGATTCGCACCGTATTACGCTTTTCAGGCGTGCTGGTCTCCAGCAGGGTCATGGTGCGCTGGATGCCGGTTCCGAAGGCAGAGATATCTTTCGGCAGCGGAACCGGAGGATAGGACTGCGGCTGACCATCGGCAGCAAGAGTGGCGCAGCAGAGCGTCAGCCCGGCAAGAAATAGCGACATTGAAAGCGACATCAGGCATCCTCCATGTTTGACGACCTCGACAGTAGTCGTTCCATCACCTGTTCCAGAGGCGCGGTCGCCAGCGCAATCGCCGTATCGCAGACGCCGTAGTAGAGCCGGATGATGCCGTCATGCAGAACGACTCCGGTCGGGAAGATGACGTTGGGAATGTAGAGTCCAAAGCGTTCGTAGTAGGTCTCCGGCTCCATTAAGCAGGAGGCCGTTCGCGCCAGCACGCGGGTCGGTTCTTCCAGATCGAGCAGAACGGCTCCCAGACGATAGCAGACCCGGCGCGTGGGCGGGTGCTGATTCTCCACGCCGTGATAGAAGACCAGCCAGCCCGCTTCGGTGCGAAGAGGCGGAGTCGAGCCGCCGATCCGATTATCCTCCCAGAGATACTCCGGCTTGAGCAGCAGCGTCGGCGGCGACCAGTTCTCCAGATCCTCCGAAAAGCTGATCCAGATGCCGGGGTAGTCGGTTCCATACTCCTTACCGACGAACTGAATCGGGCGGCGCAGCATGGCGAAGCGTCCGTTGATCTTATCCGGAAAGAGAATGACATCCCGATCATCCAGATCCGGCGGCGTTGCCCAGACATGATGCCGCCAGTGAACCCGATCGGTAGAGATAGCGATACCGGAGCGTGTCATATTATCCGGGCGTCCTCCCTGCACGTTGGCGGAGCCGGGATTATGGGGATCGAAGGGAGCGCGTTCGATGCCGGGGAATTCGCTCTCATGCGAATCCGGCACGCCTACGCCGGTCGGGTGCGACGACCAGGCGAAGGGGCGGAAGGCATAGGTCATGTAGTAGACGCCTTCGATCTTGACGACGCGCGGGTCCTGCACGCTGCCGTATTGGCTTCCCGCCATCTCCGGCGTAAAGACCGGTTGATCCGAAACGTGCGTAAAATGGACGCCGTCCTCGCTTTCCAGAAGCCCGATATAACAGTGAAAGGGGCGCAGACCGCCTGCGGCTCGCTCATAGAGACAGAACCGTCCGTCGTCATCCAGCAGGACTCCCGGATTAAAGGTCACGGCGCGACGCCAGTCGTACAACCCCGGCGTAATTATCGGATTCTCGGGGCAGCGCGTGAAGAGAGAAGACATAATGCTTTTCCGTGTGACAGATATCGAGTATTGTCAGGACTTCGTGCTGTTCAGCGACTCGTGATACTCAAAGTGATTGAACTCTGATCCCTCCAGAAAGAGTCCTAAAAGCTGCGCCCGCTTCGCGCCTTTGCCCTCCAGGAACCGTGTCATACGATGAAACGGTTCAGGACGCTCCGGGTAGCTGCAGGGTTTCATCCAGAAGTGACCGTAGTAGGTGAATATGCCGCGTCGCGGTCGGTCGGTGTTGTTCTGTCCGGTGCGATGCCACAGACAATCGTCAAAGACAACCATCGTGCCGGATTTGCACTGCAGCGTCACCTCCCCCGGAAGCGATTCAAACATCTCCTCTTTCGAGAGGTTGAACGGCAGCTTATGGCTGCGAGGCAGCACGCGCAACGCGCCGTTGTCCGGCGTCAGATCGTCCAGGTAGAGAGCGGTATTGACGCTGATCGTCTGCTCACAGAAGAAGGCGATATCCACATGCCAACCCATATTTCCCTTCCCCGGCATACAGGTGCGCATATCCATCGCCAGCATCTGCAGGTTGGGGATGAGGCGCTCCAGTACGGGCATGGCCGCGTGCCCGTCAATCATCCCCTCAAAAATCGGGTTTAAAGCCAGCAGGTTGCGGGTGGTTCCCTGCATCTGCGGATCTTGCAGAAGCTGCGCGGTCGCCTCCTGTAATTGCGCCAGATACTTCGGGGAGACTGCGTCCTCGATAATGACGTATCCATGATCGTGAAAAAAGGCGGCTTGCTCCTCCGCCCTGACAGGATGGACAGGCATCTATCTCCGCTCCAATTCTGCGTAGTATTGTTCAACCGTCTCATAGTCCACCGTCGAATCCAGCGCACGTCCGAGACGCTCATAGTGTTTTCGCCGCGCGCGCATATCCGCCAGAAGTACCGCGCGGGCGTGAATGGCGACCTCACGCGCCACCTCTATCGGAACCACAAGCAGTCCGTCATCATCGCAGCCGACCATATCGCCGGGACGCACCTGCACGCCTCCGCAGCCGATCTTCCCCTGCACCTCCGCCACCTCAATCCGCCCGGGAATGATCGAACGCCCGCGCGAACGGCAGCAGATCGGGGTCTGCTGAAGGGTCAGTTCCGCCGTATCGCGGCACTGTCCATTAGTCACGATCCCGACGGCTCCCGCCGCAACGACATTCATGCCGTTCTCCGATCCCCAGAAGCCTACCTCCGGCGCGCTCCCGGTGTCGCAGACGATCACATGACCGGGCTGAATCAGATGGTTAAACCCGATATGCCCCATCTCCTGAAACCATATCCCGTGCGCCGCTACGATCTCCTCCGTTGAGTTCAACTTCCACATGGGACGGTTGGCGGGAACGCACCGCACCGTCAGCGCCGGTCCCCAGAACTTCATCCCCGACCAGAGCGGACGGATCGCCGGGTCCATCAGGAACAGATTAAAGTAGCCGATCCCGTCCAACGCATCGCACACATCGGCAACCCGCAGGTAACGATAGAGCGCGCGCAGCGCGAACGGCTCTTCTCCGCGAGAATCACTCATCTCTTCTCCTCCCTGTCAACAACAGTGTTCTGTATTCCCATTCGCTCCATATCCGCCAGAAGACGCGCAGGTTCCACGCAGTGCGCCATCAGATGCAGTCCGGGACGACGCGCCGAACCGTCCAGCCACTGCAGCAGGCACGCCATCACCGGGATGGCGGTAAACTCGTATCCGCTCCGGTGATAGAGGGTCATCTCCAGCGTCTTCGGCTGACCGTCTTTGATTCCGCTCGCCTCCAGCTTTAACGCCGTGCCATACGGCGGCTTGCCGAAGGCGCGGGTGCTCCAGCAGAGCAGTCGGCTGAGCGGTCGCACTCCGGCGCGAGGAAACAGCGTTACACCTGCGGCAATCAGCCCCATCACCACATAGTCGGTAAACCAGTTGAAGCCCGCCATAAACAGCCCCGTCTCGCGCAGCGTCGGATACATCTCCGGCAGAGAGCGCATCTCCTCCAGAAACATCGGAAAACAGAGACGCCTGCCGAACGGCTCCCCGAAATCTATGCGCAGCATATCGGCTGTGGAGGTCCATCTGGCTTTACGCCAGACTCCCTCGCGATAGAAAAGGCTCTGAAACTGCCGGAACTCGGAGACCAGTTCGCAGGCGGACTGGCTGAACGGAATGCCCCCCTCCTCGTTGAGAAGCCCGCCGACGACGACACGCTCTATGCGGTCAAAGGAGCCTGCCGCATAGCGAACCAGCGCCGCAGGAAGCCCCGGATGAAATCCGCCATCCGTGATGAAGCATCGTCCCGACGGCTCTATTTCGGGAACCATACGCTTCAGAGTTTCGATTTTCTCTCTGGAATACTGGATGTCGAAGTAGTCTACATCCGACTCCAGACAGGCGCGCGCGACGATTCCGGCATGGCTTGAGGAACTGGCGGTTACCATCACGAGATCTGCGCCCTGAAATGCGGCGCGCAACGAGCCGGGATCAGCGGCATCGGCGCGAACTGCCGTTACACGGCAGTCCGGAAAGGCGCGATTGAGTTCGGCGGCAGCCTGTTCTGCGCGGGCAAGCGTTCGTCCGGAGAGGATGAGTCGAACATCCGAATGCTCCAGCAAAAGCCGCGCCAGACGCATCCCGGTCATGCCGTAACCGCCCAGCAGATGAATCGTCTGCACTGTTTACCTCCAGATCTGATAACCGATCATGCAATAGCATCTGTCATCGCAGTCCCCAGTCTTTCCCAGGCGTCTATCACCCGATCCTCCAGCGTGTCAAAATCGCTGTTTTCGATGCGATTCCGCGCATCCAGCCAGGCGACCGTGCGCTGAACGCCCTCGCGAAAGGGGATCGTATAACGAAAGTCCAGGTCGGCGCGCGCCGCCGCGTTGTCGAAGATATTGTTGAACTGAAAATTGACGGCGCAGACACCGGCGCGATGCGGGGCGACCTTCGCCAGCAGATCGGTGGGAATATGGACAGGACGGGGCGGAGGCGCTCCGATAGCGTCCGCCACGATCTCATGATAGCGGTTCCAGGTCAGCCACTCCTCCCCGGTTGTATGGAAGGCGCGTCCGAAGGCGCGTTCGTTTCCGACAGCCTTCAGAAAGGCGCGCGCGACATCCTCCACATGACAGGAGACCCAGAGCGACTGCCCGTCTCCATGCACGGCAATCGGCTTGCCTTTCCGCAGGCGATCCAGATAGGTGGTGCTCCAGCCGAAGCTGTGGATCAATCCGCTCGATTCCCCATAGGTGTGCGCCGGGCGGATGATGGTCAGCGGGAATGCGCCGCGCGACTCCGCCGCGCGCAGTATCCTCTCGCACTTCACCTTATTGACCGCATAGTCCCCCAGTCCTCCCAGCGGCTCCTCCTCCCGGTAGGGGTAGCGCGTGGCGGGTTTCTGATAGACATCCACCGTGCTGCAAAAGATCATGTGTCCGGCGCGCCCTGCGAATGCCTGCGCGAGACTGTCGGCGTCCTCTGGCGTAAAGCCGATCATCTCAATCACGCAGTCGAACGGCTTCTCTTCCTGCATCCGCTGGATAAACGCCGGATAGTCCCGTCGGTCGCCGGTTAGACGCTTCGCGCCATCGGGAAATCGCGCCTCTGACTGCCCCCGGTTGAAAAGGGTCACCTCCTCTCCACGCTCCAGAAGCATCTGTGTCAGAGGCGTGCTGATAAGCCCGGTTCCGCCAATAATGAGTACTCGCATGCTCTTTCCTCCGATCCACAATATACGACGCATCTCTTAGATGAGACCGGATCACTCCCCGTCGCGCAGCCACCTCACCTGTTCAGGAGTCAGGAAGATATTCACCGAATCGAGAGCTTCCGCCAGATGCTCGCGCCGTTGGGTGCTGAAGAGCGGAATGACTCGCGCCGGGAGATTCTGGAGATAAGCGAGCGCGATCTGTCCGGGAGCGCAGCCCGATTCCGCGCTCAGAGCGATGGCCCGCCTGCGCCGTTCCTCGTTCTGCGGGCTGTCGTACAGATCGTGTTTTCGCGTTGCATCCGCAAAGTAGCCTCCGGCGGTAGCAGAGTAGGCGACAATTGGAATTCCGGAGTCGGCGTGCCAGGAGAGTTCAGCATCCGTCAGATAGCGCGTGGTCGGATCTTCGGTCACGCTCCAGTTCGGTATCGCCAGGCTGCCCTGAATCTGCGAGGCGACGAATCCGCGCAGTCCCTTTTCGCGAGCGTAGGCGTTCGCCGCCGCGATCCGCTCCACCGACCAGTTGCTCGCGCCGATATACCGTATCCTCCCCCGCCTTATCTCCCGGTTCAGCCGCTCGATAATCTCTCCGACCGGCGTGCAGCCATCGTCCCGGTGCAAAAAGTAGAGCGATATGCTCTCGACACCCAGCCGGTTCAGGCTCTCCTCAATATCGGCGGCAAGTACCTGCTCAGAGAGAAAATCGGCGGGACGCGCATAGCCCGGTCCCATATCCGGATGCCCGCCTTTCGTGGCGACCACCGCCCTCTCCTGAACGCCCAGCCGTCGCAGAGACTCGCCAATCTCGCGTTCGCTGGCTCCCAGCCCGTTCTCCAGCCAGAAGGCGTAGCAGTGAGCCGTATCGAAGAAGTTGCCTCCCGCTTCCATAAAATCGGCGACAAGACGATCTGCCTCCGCGCCGCGCACAGAGGTGCCGAAGCCGCTGACGCCCAGACATAGCGCGGAGACCTCCAGATCGGTGTCGGGAATAAGAAGTCGCTGCATGGCAATCTACTTTCCGGGCTTGAGCCGCAAAATGGTCAGGGAGTGCGGCGGGAAGGTGTGCGTGAACCGCCTGCCGACGCCGCGAATCGTTGTGGTGACCGGGGCGACTTTCAGGGGCTGCGAGAAAGAGTTCTCATCCTCCGGCTGGCTGCTCGTGAGAACGATAGCGCGGGCTTCCGGCGCATAGGACTCCGATCCCTCCAGACTGATCGCGGTTGTGCGCGCAACCTCCTCCGCATTCACCACCTTCACCACCAGTTCGCCCGCGCGCGTATCGCGTCCGGCAATCGCCGCCATGGTCGGGATTCCGGTGTCCTCGACATCGTGAATCAGCCTGCCGTCCAGATAGCACAGAATGCGCCGTCCGCGCAGTTCGATCCGAATATCGTACCAGCGATCCGTCTCGATTCGTCCCGCAACGGGCGCGCCGACGATAGACTTTCCGCCGTCCGTGCATCTTTCGATGGCGTGTCGGACATTCCCCCAACCTCCCAGGTTCCACCAGTACCAGTTGCCATCGTTGCGCACGCGAAACATGATCAGAAAACCCTCTGCACCGCCAATTTTTCTGGCTCTCAACTGAATCGTGTAGTCGCTCCAGCGCGGGTCCCCGGCAATGGCGCGCAGGTCAACGCCCGTTCCGTTCTGCCGATACGATCCGTTCTCCGCCTTCCACTCTCCGCGATAGACCCGCCATCCGGGCGCTCCCTGAGCAAAGTCATCGGTGTAGAGAGTCTCTCCGTTGCGGGTGACGCGCACCTCCCTGTACTCCGCCTGTGTCGCCCAGGTCGCCAGCCCGATGGCTCCGCCGACCGGTTTTTGCGCGCGGGGCGTATAGGTGAGCGTCACGGGAACCGTCACGTCCGGACGATTCAGGCTGAAGAGCTTCTGGACATGGTAGGAGGGCGTGCCGTAGCTGCGAGCGCTGTCAAAGCAGATCGCGTCCGGGTTCCATTTACGGTCATTTACATTGACAAAGAGCGGCGCGTAGGAAGCCATCGTTACGATATCGGAGTTTCGCTCCAGTCCGATCATGAACGCCGCCTCCGCCAGCGCGGCGCGCAGATTGCCCTGTCCGCAGTTGATTGTAACCGCATACTCTCCGACGTAGATTTTTGGTCCCTGGCGATCCGCCCGATCATAGAGACCTGTATTGACCAGAAACCACTCTGGACTGTTATAGTAGTGGTCGTCGCGAATCTCTATCGGCTGATTCTGCATCGGCACATTGGAGATCAGTTGTATCTCCGGATACTTCGCCTTCAGCGCGCGATAGAAGAGCGCATACCGCTCCTCGTAGATCGGTCCGCCGTTCTCGTTGCCGATCTCCATGTACTTCAGGTTGAACGACTTCGGATGACCGTTCTTTGCCCGCAGCGCTCCCCATCGGCTGGTAACCGGACCGTTGGCATACTCCACCACGTCCAGCGCGTCCTGAATCCACTCCTGCATCCGCTCCATCGGGATATGATCGGTGTGGGACATGCCGCAGTTGATAACATACATCGCCTCCGCGCCCAGGTCTTCGCACATCTGCAGGTACTCGTGCAGCCCCAGCCCGTTTGTGGACCAGTAGCCCCAGAGGTTCCAGTGCGGCGTCCGCTCGCTGATGTCGCCGATAGTTGTCTTCCATCGAAAGGCATTGGCCAGTTTATCTCCCTCCACAAAACAGCCGCCGGGGAAGCGCACGAAAGCGGGCTTGAGGTCATAGAGAAGCTGCATCAGGTCGGTTCTCAGACCGTTTGGACGCCGTTTCCAGGTATTCTGCGGGAAGAGGGAGACGGTATCCAGCCAGAAGGTTCCCGGAGCATCCACCGCGATAACCAGCCGGGTGGCGGCATCATCCGACGGCGCGCGCAGCGCAGCGCGGAACAGCTTCCACTCCTCTGTCAGCCCGGCGATCTTCTTCTCCGTATAGACCTTGCCGGAGGCGTCCTCCAGACTAACCGTGAGCGGAGAACGCATCTCCGCGCTCCGACGAGCGTAGAACGAAAGCTGATAGGTTTCGCCTTTTCGCACCGCGATTCCCCGGTAGCCTCCGTTGGCAACGCCGAATCGTCCGGTATTGCCCGCAGCCTTCACCCGCAGCGACCGGCGATTCTGCGCGTTTAGCGGGCGCGACTCGTCCAGCGCCAGACTGCCGCGCATATCCCCCGACTGCACCATGCTCCAGGCAGTCGGCGCAGAAGTGGAATCCTCAAAGGAGCGATTCTGGATCAGTTCGGCATAGATTCCGCCGTCTCCCGCGTGATTGATCTCCTCAAAGAAGATGCCGTAAAGCGTCGGACTGATCTTTATCCCCGCGCGGTCGCCATGTATCTGCAGCGTCGCCTCATCGCCCGACGCGATCCCCGCTATCATCAGAAACGCTCCTGTCAGCGCAAGTAAGCTCTTCATCTTCCATCCCTCTTTCGCGGAACTTTCATCCTTTTTCCGACATCGGTTAATGATCCTCATTCGTGCGGACAGGCGTTCTGTCCTGCCCGATGTCGCCCCGGATTCTGGTGATCTGTCCGTTTTTTCTGAATCTGCGCCCGTTCGTCCCCTTCTCACGCAGCGTTTCCTGTAGTATAGTGTAGGGCAGTTTCCTGAAGAGGAAGGAGCAAGACTCATGAGCCTATCCGCGGCAGAGATTTCCGAAGAGCAGCAGGCGCAGTTTGAGCGCGAAGGTTTTCTGATCGTTCGTCAGTTGTTTTCGGCGAAGGAGGTGGCGGAGATCCGCGACGCCTTCATGCAGATAAATGCAAAGGGTCCGGTTCCGGGTCTCTCCGAAATACGGGACTACTCGCCCGATGATCCGCTCTCTTTCTACCCGCGTATGATGCACCCGCACCGTCATCCCGAACTGCCGATCGGTCCGCTGGCAAAGCGCTGCCTGCTGGATCGGCGCGTGGGAGACATACTGCGTGTTCTGATGGGAGAAGAGCCGGTCGCCGTGCAGAGCATGTTCTACTTCAAACCGCCGGGCGCGCGCGGGCAGGACCTGCATCAGGACAACTACTATCTGCGCGTGAAGCCGGGAACCTGTATGGCGGCATGGCTGGCGGTGGATGACGCTGACCCGGAGAATGGAGGCATGGTCGTCGTACCGGGATCGAATCATCTGGAGATCGCCTGCCCGGAGCGCGCCGACCCGGGAAAGTTCTTCACCAGCGACCATGTCCCGATTCCGCCGGGACTGAAGGAGGTTCCCGTCTATCTCAAGGCGGGAGATATGCTCTTCTTCAACGGCAGCCTCATACACGGCTCCTATCCCAACACCAGCCGGGAGCGATTCCGCCGCGCTTTCATCTGCCACTACGTGCCGCTTGGCAGTCAGGAGACCTCGCACTGGTATCGCCCCATGATGACTTTCGACGGAGAGATTGTGGAGATACCAGAGGTGACGGGAGGCGGTCCCTGCGGTACGCCCGTGATAGATAAGGGACCGCATTAACTGGAACTGCCGGGACTTCCATCCGGTAATAACGCATAGGAGGGAGACGCATGGCGAGGCGCGTTCGCGGGTCGGTGAACGAAGCTCTGGAGGGGGTGCTGTCCGGTTTGGAAAACGCCGTCCGCATCCGCGAAAGCCTTGCGCTTGCCTACTGGGAACGGGTTGCTGGTCCGCAGGCTGCCGCTGCCTCCCGCGCTGACTCGGTGCGGGACGGGGTGCTGTTCGTCATCACCCGAAGCTCAACCTGGTCGCACGAACTGACGTTTCATAAAACGCGGCTGATAACCGAGTTGAACCGCTGGATCGGTCGCCCGGTCATAAAAGATATCCAGTTTCGTGCGCGCGGCGTGGAAGAGACCGCCGCTTCGCCCGAACCATCCGACCATCCGACTCCGGAGGAGTTAAAGCTGGTGCGCCTGCCGCGCAGCGAGCAGGCGACCCTGCGGAAGGAGATGGAGGAGCTTTATGAGTCCGTGCCGGACGCCAGTCTTCGCCAGATGATCGCCGAACAGATGATTCGCAACGCCCGCCTGCGCCGATGGCGTCTGGAGCACGGCTGGCAGGAGTGCGCCAAATGTACCGCGCTGCATAAAACCGGAGAAGACCTCTGTCCGGTTTGCCGATTGTGCCGCTAATGAACGACAGACCGTCGAAATACTGAAAAACGTCTCACCCTGTACTCCCGCGATTTCATCACAGTTGACAATGCGGAGGAAACCGGGGATAATGCAACTATGGCTAGAAGCGCATCTACCCTGGCTGCTTCGCGACGTGGTCGCCCCGCACAGCGTCGCCGATCCAGCCTCAAAAAAAGGATCAAGACCGCCATCGCGCTGGTCCTGCTGGTCATCCTCTCGGCAGTAGCCGTCGGCGGCATCTATTCGCTGCTTCTCTTTATGCAGGTCTCCCGCTCCCTTCCCTCCATTGCGGACATAGGCAACTTCCGCCCCGCCGAAAGCACCAAAATCTACTACGCCGACGGTAAAGAGATGGCGGTGCTGGCAACGGAGAATCGTCGCCCGGTCAAACTCGAAGAGGTCACCAAGTCGCTGATTGATGCGACAATTGCCGTCGAAGACCATCGCTTCTATGAACATCAGGGCGTGGATTTCTACGGCATGGTGCGCGCGCTCTATCGCAACATCGCCGGAGGCGATCTTACCGGACAGGGAGGAAGCACGCTGACGCAGCAGTTAGCCCGCAACATCACCGCGCTCGGACTGACGAAAGAGAAGAAGATACGGCGAAAGATCGCGGAAGCGATGATCGCGGTGCGGATTGAGCAGGTCTACTCCAAAAACGAAATCCTTGAACTCTATATCAATCAGGTCTACTATGGCAATGGAGCCTACGGCGTAGAGGCAGCTTCACGCGCCTATTTCCATAAAAGTTCCAAAAAGCTGACGGTGGGCGAGGCGGCGCTGCTGGCGGGCCTGCCGCAGCGTCCCTCGCTCTATGCGGTGAACCGGGAAGCCGCCTTCCATCGCCGGGACGCCGTGCTTCAGAGAATGGTGGAGACCGGCAAAATCACGCCGTCGCAGCGCGACGCCGCGATGAAAGAGAAGATCACCTTCTACAAAGCGGAGCCGAACGCCACCCGAATCTTTGGCGCGCCCTATTTCGTCAACTATGTGGTCGGTCCGCTGGTCAACACCTACGGCTACGATGCGGTCTATAGCGGCTGGAAAATCTACACGACTCTCGATTCGCGGATGCAGAAGGAGGCGGAGAATGCGCTGCGGCGGGGCGTGCGCAACGCCGACTACGCTAATCAGGGATGCCTTATCAGTCTCGATCCCAAAACCGGCTATATTCGCGCCATGGTCGGCGGCGTGGACTTCAAGCGCGATCAGTTCAACGCCGTCACGCAGGGGCGTCGTCAGCCCGGCTCCGCCTTCAAGCCTATCGTCTATACCGCCGCCATAGATACCGGCGTCTGTGAACTGACCTCAACCTATGTGGACGACCCCAATCTGCCCGGCAGGCCGCGCGCGCGAACCGCAAGCCACACGCGAGGGCGGAATCGGGATGAACTCTGGTATCCGAAAAACTACAGCGGGAAGTACAGTTACGGGTCCGTGACGGTATTGAGCGCGATACGCAACTCACTGAACACGGTTGCGGTCAAAGTCGCTATGGATACCGGTCTGAGCACCGTGATTGACTATGCCAAACGGATGGGGATCACCACAGAACTGGCTCCCTATCCGCCGCTCGCGCTCGGAGCGTCGGCGGTGCGTCCACTCGACCTCGCCTGCGCCTATGGCGTCTTCTCCAATAACGGCAAGCGCGTCATCCCGCTCGGAGTCGTCCGTATTGTTGCGCCAAACGGAGACATCATCGAGGAGAATATGCCGCAGGTGGTGGATGTGCGGCTGCGCGCCGAGACCCTGGAGATGATGAACCAGGCGTTGCGCGAAGTGGTGACCAATGGAACCGGAACGCGCGCCAACGCCGTGCCCGACGCGCGCGGAAAGACCGGAACCACCAGCAACAATATTGACGCCTGGTTTGCAGGCTATACGCCCGATCTGGTGACGGTGATCTGGGTGGCGCGGGAGCAGCGCAATAAAAAGGGCGAGATCGTTAAGTATGTGGAGATGCCCGGAACGACGGGCGGCGAGGTCTGTGCCCCGATCTGGCGCGACTATATGCTGAAAGCTCTGCCGATCCAGCAGAGTTACAATAAGAGCGTAAATCCGCCGCCCGCGAAGCCAGTGGATCCAAAAGAGCAGCCAGAGCCGGATCCCAACGCCCCTAAGCCGCCGCAGGATCAGCCGCCGGTGCAGCCGACCGACACACTGGAAAACCCCAACCAGGAAGGCAATGAGACCATCACGCCGGGTGCCGCGATCCCCGGTCAGCCGTCACAGCCGCCCACTCCCAGCGTCCCGACGCCGAATCCCGGAACGCCGCAGCCCGCGCCAGGCAACACTGGATCGCCTGAAACCCAGCCTCCCGTCACGCCGCCCTCTAATGGAAGCGGCGGTTTAAGCGTTCCGTCTCCAAGCCTCTCCTCTCCGAACTCTAACCCGTCACTCTCCGGCGGAGGGGCATCGCCGCGGATGTCTAGCCGGGAATCGCTTCGTGGACCGCGCCTGACGGAGCCGGGATCGCGCCTGGAGCCGCCTCCTGCCCAACGCTCCACCGAGGATGATATTGTGACGGTGAGCCTGTGCGCCGATTCGATGCGGACCGCAAACTCCTACTGCCCGGTCACCATCGAACGCCGTATGCGCCGAAAAGAGATTCCGCGGCGCTGCTCCATTCATAAAGAGGGGCGTTAGTCCCTATGTCCGTCCTCGATTCACCGGAGTCCGTGCGCGATGACCGTCGCATCTTTGTTCTGATCGGGGTCATTCTGCTCGGACTCTTCGCGATTGTGGCGCGTCTCTGGTATCTTCAGATCGTGCATGGAGACGAGCTTCTCCTCGCATCGGAAAACAACCGTACCCGACGGCTGCGCACCGTTCCTGCGCGCGGGCTGATCGAGGATACGAACGGAAGAGTGCTGGCGACCAATCGCCCGCAGATCGTCGTCTCCGTCGTTCCCGACGAGATCCGACAGAGCCGAGAGAAGCAGTATGATCCTCTTCCCCTGCTCGCCTCCCTTCTCAAGATGCCTCTGCCGAAACTTCTGGACACCATCAAGGAGAATCAGACGGGACCGTTTGAACCGGTACGGGTTGCGGTGGATGTGGATATGGAGACGGCGACCCGCGTGGAAGAGCAGCGACTGAAACTGCCAGGCGTGATCGTGGGACCGGAGCCGCTGCGCTACTATCCAGACGGGTTGCCTTTCGGACATATTCTGGGGCAGATGGGACAGATTAGTAAGGAGGACCTGATCGAGCGCAAAGAGGCGGGATACAGACCGGGAGACTACTGCGGAAAGCTCGGTCTGGAACGCGCCTACGATTCTGAGCTTCGCGGGCAGGACGGCGGGCAGAGGATCGAAGTGGATGCGCGCGGGCGATTTCGCCGTGAACTGGAGAGCACTTCCCCGATCCCCGGCGCGAAACTGACCCTAACGGTGGACTCGGACCTTCAGAAGACCGCTTACGAAGCGCTGAATTCCTGGGCAAAACGCGGCAAGCCAGGCGCGGCCGTCGCGCTCGATCCCCGCACGGGCGCGGTGCTGGCGCTGGTCAGCGTCCCCTCCTACGATCCGGAGAAGTTCGTCAAAGGCATCTCATCCGAAGACTGGAATGAACTGCGGCAGGATCCGCGCAAACCGATGATTAACCGAGCGGTCGCCATGCCGACCGCTCCCGGCTCCACCTTCAAAATGATTCCGGCGGCGGCAGGGCTGGAACTTGGCATCGTAGGCGCCTATGATGGCGTAGTCTGCAAGGGAGTGATCTTTCTGGGCAGATGGCCCAAACGCTGCCATAAGTACAGCGGACACGGATTTGTCGCTCTGGATGAGTCTCTTGCCGCCTCCTGCGATGTCTACTACTATCGTCTGGGGCAGAAACTGACCCCGGAGGTGATGGCGGAGTGGGCGAAGCGTTTCGGGCTTGGGAAGCGAACCGGGATTGATCTGCCTTTTGTGGAGGCGCGGGGCACGGTTCCCACTCCGAAATGGAAAGTGCAGAGTAAGCGCGGTCGCTGGGTCGGCGGTGACACGGTGGACTATGCGATCGGACAGTCTATGCTTGGCTGCACTCCCCTGCAGATGTGCAATGTCGCGGCGGCTATCGGCAACGGGGGGACACTCTATCGTCCGCAGCTCGTTCGCGCCGTCACGACATTCGACGCAGGGAACAATCCCACCGTCACGCGCACCCTGCAGCCGGAGGTGATTGGAAGATTAAACCTTCGGCCCTCCACGCTCTCCTCCCTGATTCACGGTATGGAGAACGTGATGCATCGCGGCGGCACGGCGGCAAGCTCCGCCATCCCCGGTCTGCGTATCGCCGGGAAGACGGGAACCTCGCAGATTAAGCGGCGCGGGGAGATGAAGAATAACGCCTGGTTCATCGGGTTTGCGCCCGTGGAGAACCCGCAGATCGCCGTCTGCGTCTTTGTGGAAGAGGCAGGGCATGGCGGCGATGTCGCCGCCCCTATCGCCCGCAAAATCTTCGCCCGCTACTTCAACCTGAAAGTGAAAGAGGTCAATGTCTCCGCCACGACGGATTGAGAAGGCAGCATATCGCCTCTATGCCTCGCTCAGACGGGAAAACTCCTCCAGCGACAGCGTTTCACCGCGGCGTTCGGGAGCGATCCCAACGCGCAGAAGCAGCGCTTCCGCTGTCGCGCGATCCAGTCCGATCTGACCGCCTGCCAGCGCATTGAGAAGGGTCTTGCGCCGCTGTCCGAAGGCGGCGCGCACGATCTGAAAGAAACGCGCCTCGTCGCGCACCGTCAGCGTTCCCGGCAGGACAGGCGTCAGTCGAAGAATCGCGCTGGAGACCTCGGGAGGGGGCATGAAGACGTTGCGCGACACCTTCCCCACAATCTCTGCCTGCGCGTGATACTGCGCGAAGACCGTCAGCGCGCTGTACTCTTTCGATCCCGGCGACGCAGCCACTCTCTCCGCAAACTCCTGCTGCACCAGAAGCACAATCTGCCGGATTCGCGCCTTGTTCTCAAACAGCCGCTCCAGAATGGGCGTGGTGATATAGTAGGGAATATTCGCGACCACCACCCCCGACGCATCTCCGAACGCCTCCGCCAGCAGAGCGGGCAGGTTCAGTTCCAGAAAGTCCGCAAAGACCAGACTCACGTTATCGCGACCCGCGAGAGTCTGCTTCAGAATCGGCTCCAGTAGACGGTCAATCTCGACGGCGGTAACGTGTTCGCACCGCTCCGCCAGCAGCGCGGTCAAAGCGCCCAGCCCCGCACCGATCTCCAGCGCGCGGTCTTCGGGCAACAGCCCCGCCGTCTGGACGATCTTCTCCAGCACATTACGGTCAATCAGGAAGTTTTGCCCCCAGCGTTTACGCGGTCGAACGCCGTGCGACTCCAGCAGCGCGCGCGCGCGGGAAGCGGAAAGAGGTTCGCTCATAGAAGAATAAGAAGAGGGAAAAGAGAGGAAGGGCAGTCCGTCGCTCCCCGCTCTCTTCTCCCACTCATCTGTCAGTCCAGGATATGCACACGCACAGTTCGGCGACCGACCTGTTTGGCTTTCTCGCGTGTGTCATGTCCGAGGTCTATGCGATTGCCTTTAATTGCGCCGCCAACATCCCCGGCAATTGCATAACCATAACCTTCGATATAGAGGCGTGTGCCAAGGGGGATAAATCTGGGGTCAACGGCAACCACTCCATATCCGATTTTCAGGCCGGATGCTCCACGTCCGGAGGTGTTGCCGCCGTTTTCTGAGGGGCAGGGCGAGTAGCCGGTAGCGACCATCTCGATCACTTTGCGCCCGGAAAAGTAGCCGCGCGAGGGCAGGCTTCCGCGCCTGCCATAAGCGATTACCTCCGGAACCGGCTTGCGAATTACCCGCGTGGCGATCGGCTCGCGCCGAACCTCTGCGCCTTCTCTGAAAATGACGCGATAGGTAACCTGCTTCTCGCCGTTTTTCCCGTTCTGCACCGTCAGGCTGGTGTTGGCGCGCAGCGCAGGATCGCTGCGGCGAACGGTCTGGAAGGGGATAGTCTCCCGTTGCGTGAGGGTGCGAACGGTTTCGCGGGCGGCAGGCTGCGCTTTTTCGCTCTCCGCTTTTGCCGGAGAGTCCGACAGAATGGAACCCAGAACCAGTGTGCCCATCGCTGCCAGCGCGCCGGCTGCCAGCCGCGCGTGTACGGAAGCGTTAACAGTCAACGTCTCCCTCCTTTCTCGTCTACTTGCTCAGCAGCGCAACATCCGCTTGTCTGTCTCAGTTACGCTTTGTGAGGGATGCATCTTTATTGTTTGGCGGGCAAGACGAGGATAGCACATAGCCGGAAGATCGGTCAACCCCAATAATACAGACATAGTTACACATATACCTCTTAGATGACAGTTGTTACCTCCTCTTGCGCCTAAAAAAAATGAAAAAAAAGGGCACAAATAGGCGATCCCGGCGGATTTATGGGGTATGCGCGGCAACAGACCGCGCCTGTCTGACAGCGCAGACGGGATTCCCCGGTTGACGAAAAGGACGCGGTATGTTACACTGACGACGCAAGAGGACGGCGACACCGGTTGCCCCGGCATCGCCGATACACCGACTAAGAAAGCGTGTGCCGCCGATCATGTTTGCCCTGAACTTCTACACCGACCTCTATGAAGAGGCGCTGCGCAATGGGCGCAAAACGGTCACCATTCGTCTAGGCGACAAGACCGACAAATATCAGCCAGGCCAACTTGTCTGGGTCACCGTCGGACAGCGTTACGGAAAACGCCAGAAGCTGTTTACAGCCATTCTCGATAATGTCGAGGTAAAACTGGTAGCCGACCTCTCCCCGCGAGATATCACCAAGGAGAACCCGGAGTTTCGCTCCAAAGAGGAGGTTTTGCAGCTTCTCCGGCGCATCTACGGTCCGGAAATCTCGATGGAAGATACTGTCACCGTTATCCACTTCTCACCGGTCAACGAGTACTGATCCCTATGCCGCTTCGCCCGCATCGCGCCTTTGCGCCCCTGGCTCTGCTCTGCAGCCTGCTGACAACCTCCCTTGCCCAGCCGAAACCGGAGACGACCGGAGCCTTCAAAGATCGAAACGGAAAAGAGCATCTCTGGACGATCACGCGCACCAACGCGCTGGTCTGGGAGGGCAAGACCTATGCTCCGGTCGGAGGAACCTTCACGCCTCGCTCGATGACGGAAGGCGCGACCGAAGAGAGTTGGAACCAGGATGTTCAGGCGCTCAAGCAGATCAGGGCGAAGGGAGTGTCGGACATTCTCATCAAACCGGCTCTCTCTGCCGGACAGATTCCGCCCGCCGCCTGGCAGAAGTTGATAGACCTGCTGGAGGAGAACGGTTTCCGTTACGGGATCGCGTTTGGCGAAGGGATCAACAGCCCTCTGACCGGAACCGTCGTCAAGCCCTCCAGCTACCGCATTCCCAGGGTGACGCCGGATGCCGAACTGACCTGGGATACACCAGACGCCGACTCTGCGCGAGTCTTTCTGGTAGATTCGAAGGACGGATCCGTGATCCATGCCGAGGGAAAGATTCGCATCACCGGCGGGGTTGCGGCGGTGACGGCGGATGCGCGCACGCCGGAGGGAACCGTCGCGCTGCTCTATCCGCGCAAAACGCTCTCTTCCACACCGGAGTCTTCGCTTCCCGATGTCTGGCAGGGCTTCGATTCCTATCGAGACCGCCTGCTGCGGGTCTTTTCGCAGGTCAAATTCGGTTCGGGCTTGCGTTTCTTTCTCGATCCGCTCTCCCCGCCGCTCGGTCTTTCCGGCGAGGCGGAGTATCTGATACCAGACTCTCCCGCGTTTATTCTGGAGTGGGAAGCCTATCTCACACGCCGTTACCCCACCATTGACGATCTTCTGAACGCCTGGGGATTTGTAGACCGCGACCTGAAAGATTTCGATTTCAAACAGGCGGCGAAACTGGTTCCGCTCTGGGCTAATCACAGTGGACTGCCGTTCCTCTACGATCTTGCCGGCGACAAACGGCATCAGATTTCCGGTTCCGGTTCGCGATTCTGGAGCGATTTCACCGATTTTCGCAACACCTCCCTCGCCTACTACATGAATTCGATGGCGGATCTGCTAAAGCGGGAGGCGGCAAACGTCCCCGTCATCTACACCCGCACGCAGCACCATCCCATGTTCATTAATCCTCATCGCGTCGGCGGGTTCGACGGTCTGGGAATCGCGGCATATGCGCGCGGCTCCGCGCTGGTGACGGGCGGCGCCGATTCCGCTTTCAGTCAGGCGCTGGATTCTGGAAGGTCGCTCTGGCTGGTGGTCACTGAGATGCTGGACACCACCGCGCCTGATCCCAATCGTCCCGGCTATGCCTCGCGGGAGGCGCTGTTTTTCGACCTGGACTGGCTGCGCGGCATAGGAGCAAAGGGCTTTTTCCTGAACGGATTTCAGGTGCTGCCGGAGAGGCGCGTCCGCCAGACGCAGCTTCTGCGCGTTCCCGATCAGATCGGCTGGCTGAAAGACTACGCAGACCGTCTCGATCAGGCGCTCGATCTGGCAGTGCGACAGCCGCGCACTTTACCTTATCCTGCCAACGCGGCGGGACTGGTGCAGTCCGGACCGATCGGAAATGGCGGAGTCTGGATGATCCCCTCGCTGGCTGCCGGGCGTCCGTTGGAGTTTGGAAACTCCTATGCCGGCTATACGATCTCGCTGCCAGAGGGCGATGTTACGGTATTATGGTCGTTGCGCGGTCTTCGCGAGACTCATCTCTACGCCACCAATCCAGGCGCAATTCAGGCGACAACGGCGGATGGACGCCCGGTTCCCGTGAAGGCGGATCAGAAAAAGCGCACAGCGACGCTGCTGATGGACGATAAGCCCATGGTTCTGCGCACCGGCGGACAGGAGATCGTCCCGATTGAGGCGGTAGAAGATGCGCTCAAACAGCTTCGCCTGCTGATGGCTCAGGGAACCGCTCAGAAAGCCAACCTGCAGGACATTCGCTATCAGATCGAGCGCGTGGATGCCAAGTACCGCCAGCGTGACATGATCATCGCCTACATTATGGCGCAGCAGGCGATGGCGGCGATAGTCCAGACGCTTCAGCCCTATACCTGGCTGGAAGCGGAGCAGGCAGAAGTCAACACCTTCAGCGAGGTAACCGCCAGTGAAGCCGCCTCTGGAGGCATGTACCTTCAACTTAATACCGCCAATCGCCCGCCTCGCGACGGCTACAGTATGCAGATCAGCTTTACGGTTCCCGCGGACGATACCTATGCAGTCTGGATCGCCTGCACACCGCCGGGCGGACAGGCGTCTCCCTTCGCCTGGATCGTCAACACCGGGCAGGCGCAGTCCAGCGCCAGCGGCGCGATGGTCGGCGTTCCCTATATGGCAGATCGCTTCGCATGGATGCGGCTGGGGCGCGTGGCGTTAAAGAAAGGGAGCAACACCTTTACCCTGAGAGTCACCGACCGCGCTCCCGGACTGGATCGCTATCATCTGGATATTGACGCCCTGCTGTTCACCCGGGGGAATTTCGATCCGAGCGGAACCGCCAGACCGATCCCGGTCGAGATACCCGACAGATAGCGCCGGCGGAGTGATTCCATCTATCCCTTTCTCATACCCGTAATGCCTGCTAACTACCTTCTCAGACGCCTCTCTGCGCTCACGGGGCTGATTGCGCTTCTCGCGATGCTGACGGCGCAGACGCTCTATGCCCGCTCCCTCCGAATCTATGATACGGTGGACTTCTCCTCCGCAATCTCCCGAACGGCGCATCGCGTCACATTTCAACAGGGAGCGCTGCGACGGGAGCCGGTCTCCTTTGGGACGCTTATCATTCCCGCATCCGGAGTGAAACTGACGCCGGGAGGCCGCGCGCAGGCTTTGTTGACGATCCCGCGCGGTGAAGAAAAACCGCTCTCTCTTCAGCTATCTTTCGCCTCCGGTCCGGCGGAGTGGGGTAAGCGGCAGGCATATCGCGTGCTGGTGAACGGGAAGGAGGCGCTGCGCTCCACCGAGAGAGACCCCGGTGGGGGAGTTGTCCGATCCCTCTTCCTGGAGATTCCGGCGGCGCGCTCCCCGATTCGCGTGGAGATAATCGCCGATCCCGACTCAGAAACTTCCGTCACCATCTCTCATATGCGGCTCTATCAGAGTCTGCTTCCGACGACTGCAGAGGAGCGAGTCCGCCTTGCCGCTGCCTCTCCGCCTGGTCTGGCGCTTCTCTCCTCACAGGGAGCAGGCTTCTCCATCCACTCCGACGAGATGCGCAAACTGTTTCACCAGCTTCCGCGCAGCGCCAGCATCGTCGGACAGACGGCGGTGCTCTACAACTTCTGTGTTCGCAGCCCGGAGGAGAACGCGCAGGAGATTCGCCGACTATCGGCGCTGGCCGAGGAGATGGGCGTCGCCCTGCGAATCCTTTTTCAGTTTCACTGGGGAGGCGTTCCGAGCGGCGTCTCGGACGGCGCGGGAGGAACCTTCACCGATCTGCCCTATCAGCAGATCACCTATGACCCCGACGATCAGGTGGAAGACCCTGGACTGCCCGCCCTCATGGGAGATCGCTACGATGTGCGATTCGGACTGAGCGTGCCAAATATCTGGAGCAATACTCCCTGGCTGACCTTCAATCATCCGCGCCTGAATCAATTTCGACGCATTCGCCTGACTCGCTCACTGCGGGTCTGGCGCGAGGAGCGGGAGCGGCTCGAAGCGAAGGGCAAGGGGCGTCTGCTGCCGATGGAGCTTTCGACCGGCGAGGAGACGATCTACTGGGCGAAGGGGGTACAGGACAGCAGCTACACAAAGCTCAATAACAACAAGCCGCGCGCCAACCTGATGGCGGATTTCAATCCGTTTACCGTTGCCGATGCATTGCGCGACGGGGTGAATCTCGATCCTCGCAATGGACTGGATAACCGCGAGAGATGGTGGCTGCACCAGAATATGGCGCGGCAGCAGCAGCGAATCATTGACTGGATGGCGGACGCGATCCCGCCAGAATCGATTCGGGTGACGAACGGCAAGCCGGAGTTTGCCCGCGATCTGATCCGCCGAAACCTCTTCACGGAACCCTACGCCATGCCCCATTTTCCCCTGCGCGATGTGACCTCTTTTCATCCGCAGATGGAGGTCGGGTATGTCCGGGAAGGGCGCAGCGGCGCAGAGTACTGGTCGGGCGAGACCATGCTTCCCTGGCTCTTGAAGCAGCGCGAACGAGGACGCATCTCCCTGCCGAATCTCGAATGCACCGGCGCGAATGATGAGCAGCTTGTCGCCTGCCTGCGCGCTGCCTATGCCTGCGGTTCGCGCTATTTTGTCCTCTATAACTGGCACTACCGACAGAATACCGCCGCATTGCTGCGCGCTTTTACCGAGAGCATCGAGACCCCGGCGGGGCTTGAGTGGCTCCCGGCTGCCGCTTCCACCGACGGATCGAAGCAGACCTCCCTTTTCCGGCGCGAATACGCGGCTCCTGCGGGAGCGTTCGGGATCAATCGGATTGAACTGTTCCGGCAAGATTCGGGCGCAACCACCGCATCTGCCACGCTGCGTCTGCTCGATCCCATTCAGAACACGGGGGTATCGCTGCCGATCATGCTGGCTCCCGCCGGTTCGACTGTCATCTACCTGCCGACGCTGTTTCACCAGGTTTCAGACAGAAGATACCTGCTGACGGTGGAGACATCGGCGGGAGTGGAACTGGCGAGGGCGGCGGATGGACAGATGGCGGCGCGGATAACCTCGGACATTCTCGCAGAGAGGAGCCGCAGCTTTTCCATTCAGGACTGGCAGGATGCCGAAGATATTCTGGAATCGCTCAAGGGTCTGCACGCCCGCACGGAACAGAGCCTGTTTTCGCGAGAGGCGCTCTCGCAGGCGATATCGCTGCTGACGGCGCGCCAGCCGCAGGAAGCCTATCGCGCTGCCATTCGCGCCGAACAGCTTTCGCTCCCGGCGACCTTCGATCTGCCCGCGCCGGGCGGAAGACTTGTTCCCTACTGGGTGCGCGTGGACTGTCCGGGGGGACCGGTTCGGGCAACGCTGGTCACCTATTCGCAGCAGTCGGCGGTGATCCGCCTGCGAAGCAGCGCGGCGCAGACCGTCCGCCTGCAGTGGGGAGAGTCGCAGACTACCGCCACGCTCTCGCCCGATGTCTGGGCGGAGGTAACGCTGGTTACGCCGCGCCGGATCAAGCGTCGCCCCGTTCGTCGCGCTCCCGCGCGCCCCCTCTCACGCCCTCCCGCGCCTTCGCCTGCGCGTCCACCCGCGCCTTCGCCTGCGCGTCCACCCGCGCCGCCATCACAACCGCCATCCGGCGCGCGTCCAGGACCATAAGGATCGGTTCGCCACGCTCTCAAGACTGACTGGCTTTTACCGCCGCCGCCAGTCGAACCGCCAGAATCTCCGCCTCTTTCGCGGATCCCGGATCCGCCTGACCGACCTGTTCCGTGCCGTCGGCTCCTGTCCAGACCACCTCCACCAGTCCGCCTTTTTTGTGCGCCTGAAACGCCATCAGTTGATGGCACAGGTCGCGGGCTGCGCTGGCAGAGGTAACGGTTATTCCGAGACAGGGCAGTGCGGAAGCCCCCTCCTCTCCTTCGGGAGCAGGCAGATCAACCAGGTGTCCGCGCACCTTCGGCACGCCCAGTTCCACAAACGCCTCTTTTTCGTTTTCGGTCGCAAAACGCAGGGTAATGAGAAACGACATGGTTCCCCCTCCTTTACACGGGCAGGCTTTCAGGCACTATTGTACCACGATGGGCATTTTCCTGAGCGGTCACAGCTTCAGAGCGGCGAAGACGCGGTTGGTGACCCCGTTGCGAAGCGGAACCGTCTTCTCCGGCGGCTTAGGCGAGTGGGTTGTCACAAAGAATAGCGCGACTTCGGTCGCGGGGTCTGCCACGCCGATCACCGTATCAATGCCCGCATGACCAAAGATGCCCGGAGAGGCCTGATCCCGGAATCCGAACCAGTCGTGCGAACCGCTCTTGGGAAACTCTCCGCGCATCAGCGGTCCCAGTCCCCAGGGATCATGCGCTGGAGGCTGTCCGGCGGCAACAGCCTGCGCGATCTCTCGCCCATACTGCACCGTATGCATCTCGTTCAGCGTCTTTTCCGAGAGAATCTGCTGACGGCCCCACTTCCCGCGTTTCAGATGCAGGCGAAGAACCTTCAGAGCATCCTCCACGGTACCGAAACAGCCTCCTGCCGGATGTCCCGCCAGCGTAAACGTCTCGCCGAGCGTCTTCGGCAGGTCGGCGGGCTGCGGCGTGATCGCCACCGGCGCGGTATCGGAAGGCAGCGCAAAGGTCAGCGAACCGGCTCCCAGCGGAGCGAAGAGACGCTCCCGGCACAACGCTTCCCAGGATGGGGCGCGGGTTACGCGCAGAACCGCCGCCGCCGCGACAAACTGACCGGTCAGGGCATGGTAGAAGGTCTTTGTTCCCGGCTCCCATTCCGGGCGGGCGGCGCAGATCGTCTTCAGTCCGGCGTCCCACTCCTCCCGGTTTCGCACCGGTCCCAGTGGCACGGAGGGAATTCCGGCAGAGTGCGTCAGCAGATGGCGCAGCGTGATCTTCTCCCTGCCATCCCCGGCAAACTCCGGGAGATACTCCTTCATCGGCCGGTCAAGCTCTATCTGCCCATCCTGAACGATCATCATTATCACGGTGGCGGAGATCAGTTTCGAAAAGGAGTAGAGCGGATGCAGGACGGAGCGATCCAGCAGCGCGGCGCGATCTTTCAAGCGGCAAAATGTCCCCCACTGCTTCTGAAACAGGACTTTGTCCTTCCGGGAGACGATCAGCGAAGCTCCCGGAAAGGTTCCGGCTCCCAGTTCCGCCGCAATAAACTCCTCCATCTCGCTCCAGCGGTCTCTTCCGCCGCTTCCGCTGACCATCGCGCCTCCCATCCCCATCAGCAGCTCCCTGCGCGTAAACGTTCGTAGGCTCATGCTCTTCGCATCCGTTCAAAGATGTGATATCCAATTCTCATTTCGCCGTTTGAGACGCCAGATTCCTGTCATCAACAGGAAATCGCTACCTACGAGGCTAAGAGAGACTCATCCGATGTGCATTCGAGCCTGCTTTTCATGAACCGAATCCCCGACATCGCTCTTCCTTTGCATAATGGCATCAGCGCATGGCACGCCGCGCTTCAACGTCTGGATTTTCGTCGGAGCTATGCCTGGTTGATGGGAATGACCGGAGGCGCCTTCCGCACCCTCTTCTGCGCAAATGACTGCTTCTGCTATGAGCGCTACCGGGAGCAAGAGCCGGTGATCGCAGGCGTGGAGGCGCAGGGTTATCGCGTTCTGCCGCTGAACGATCCGCCGCAGAGCCTCCGCCGTTTTCAGCAGCGTCTGATACGAGCCTGGGAGCGTAGAACGCCTGTCGTCTGGTTTGACGAAGCGCAAGAGGGCATTCTGACCGGTTACAAGCCGGATACGGGAGCGTTTACGCTGGAGGGAGTGGACGCATTCGGGAAACCAGGCCTGCACAGGCGTACAACGGCGGAACTGCAAACGACGGAACTCTATCTGGTTGGCAAATCGCGCCGAAAAGTCGGTTTGAACAGTCAGCGGGAACTGAGCGCGCTGATGGAGTGGGTCGCCTTCGCTTATCGCGCCCCCGTATGGAGAAGATGCGCCGCGCAGCCTTCCGCGACTCTCTGCGGCGCGGGACTCGCCGCCTGCTCCCTGTGGGCGGACGCGCTGGAGCGCGATCCGCCGCGCACGCTGGATTCCCGTCAATCCCTGATGCGGCGCGCGCACCGGTGGCAGAACGCGCGTCAAGCCGCCGCCGACTTTCTGCTGGAGCTTGCCGGCACGCGCCGTTCCGCCTTTGCCAATCGTCTCCGGTATGCCGCCGAACTGTTTTCGCGGGAGGCGCAGGAGGCTTTGAGTCCGCTGATGCAGGCTCCGCGCGCCGCGCCTACTCTTCTGCGCCGCGCAGAAGAGTGGGAAAAGGAGGCGGTCGGCTATCTGATGGAAGCGGTTGTGATCGCGCTGCGGCTGCCGCCGATCATGGCGAGAGCGCTGCAGGGGCCGCCGGAAGAGCCTCTCTTCGGCATGGCGCTGCAGGAGATGATCTATCTGGCACGGGCAGGTTCGCCTCCGTTGCGGACGCTGGCAGCGCGTCGGTTGGCGGGATCCGATCATCCACAGGCGGTCTCCACGCTGACTCAGCTTCTGTACGATTCGGAGGAGGCGGTCAGCGAGATGGCGCTCAACGCGCTGGCAAAGTTCCCGCCGGAGAGATGCGCTCCCATTCTACTTGGAGTATACCGCTCTCTGGCGGAAGGAATAGAGCCGCATGAAATCCGTCTACGGCGCGCTATCGCCTGCCTGCCCGGAATGATCCCGGAGGAGGAGATGGAGGGTCTGCAAAAGGAGACATGAGAGATGCGTGAAAAGATACGGCTTGCCATGATCGGCTGCGGCGGCATCTCGCAGATGCATCGAGCGCAGTTTGACAATCAGGCGTCTCGCATGGAGGTGACGGCGACCTGCGATGTGGCGCTGGATCGCGCACAGCAGGCGGCGGAGGTGGCGGGCGCAAAGGTAGCGGCTGCGGATTATCGCGATGTCCTTCCCCACTGCGACGCAGTTCTGATCGCCACCCCCCACCATACCCATTACCCTATTGGCATGGAGTGCCTGAAAGCCGGCAAGCATCTGCTGATGGAGAAGCCGCTGGCGAACAGCGAGCGTGAGTGCCTGGATCTGATTGAGGAGGCGGAGCGGCAGGGAACCGTTCTGATGGTCGCCTACTGTATGCGATACCATCCGCTGACTCTCGCAATGAAAGAGTTGATCGAGACCCGCCGATACGGGGAGGCATTCCACGTCTCCCTCTGGACGGAGCAGTACACGCGATTCCCGGAAGGAACCTGGGCGCATCATGTCGCCACACTGGGGGGCGGACAGCTTTTCAGTCATGGCTGCCACTATGTGGATATTCTGCTCCACTACCTGGGCGATCCCGTGGCAGGGGCGCATATCGGCACGAACTTCGGAACGCCCTGGATGGAGCGCGAGGGAACCAGCGATCTCTTTCTGAAATTCGAGAGCGGGGCGGTGGGCTATCACGGGGCAACCTGGGGCGCGAAAGGGTCGCGCCTCGGATACGCCTTCCATGCCCAGTGTACGGAGGGGATGCTTGAGGCGGACTTCAATAAAGGGCGTCTGACTCTGCTTCAGGGAGGGAGAGAGGAGCTTCTGCTGCAGACCGAATCCACCAGCAAATACGCGGATCGAGAGATGTCTCACTTCCTGGACTGTATCCAGAGCGGCACAACGCCGCTGACGAACGGACCGGAGAGCCTTCAGGGATTGCGCGTCATCTGGCGGCTCTATGAGGCGGAGGATCGTGGAGCCGTCGCCGATCTGCGCGGGCTGGGACTCGCGCAGCCCTGGCGTTTTGAGTCTCCGCCCTCGATGCGTCAAACGGCATTCCGCGCCGGATAATCGGAACCGACGAAAAGCCCCCTGCTTACCTTCAGCAGGGGGCTTAAACGCCAGGGGAAAAGCGCTTATTTGCGACGGCGTCGGATCAGGAAGAGGCTTCCCGCGAAACCGGCTCCCGCCAGCATCGCCATCGTTCCCGGCTCCGGAACCTCGGGACCGCCGTTTCCTCCCACCTCTGAGAAGGTGAAGTTGTCCAGAGAAAAACGGAAAGAACCATCGCCGAAGCCGGTAATGACCGCTTTGGTGATGTTCTGCTCGTCGCTGATCACTCCGAAGAACTGAACCGGGGCAGAGATCTGATCCACGGCGACCTCCAGCGAACCCAGCAAACCGCCCGCCGTAAAGACATCCACCACGAATCGGGTTCCCATCAGTATATTGGTGTTGAACCCGAATCCCTTCACCGGACCGTCGAAGGTGACGGTCAGGGGAGGATTGTCGCCATCCTGATTGAACCCATCCAGGAACCCGCCGGTGTACCCGCCGCCGGCATCAATGTTGAAGAAGAACGACTCGCCAACTGGACGCGAGTAGGTGACGCCGGGCTTGATGTCGCCGGGTTTGATCGGGCTGCCGAAATCTACCGCCTCATCCGTAAACGTGTTGAGGATGCCGCTCGCAATCGGGAAGTGGGCAGAATCGGTAAAATCTTCCACGGTGACCGGTCCCAGACCGGCTTCGAACGTTGTTCGATCAGAGTAGACCGTGTACTGCGCCAGGGCCGGGCGCATGCTGACCGCTGCCAGTAGAGAGAATGCCCCCAGTAGTATAAGGAGACGACGCATAGGGTTTGGCTCCTTTTCAGTCGTGATAGAGTGAAAAGACCACTCATCCAGTATAACTACCTGCAAGTTTTATGCCAGATGGAATTCCATCAACAACGCGAGAAAAAACCAGTACAAATAACAGGATATTTACCCGGAGATGTCTTCCGGTGAAGAGGAGGGACGCAGGAGGATATCGGGATTTGCCGGTTCATCCGGTCCGGTGGCGGGACGCAGCAGCGTCGCGGAGTCAGAGGAGGGATCGCGGAGGGTGGGGCGTCCGAGAGTCAGGTAACGAAGCATCTCTTCTGCCGCGTCATGCAGCCTCAAAGTAGTATCGGCGCGCAGTTCCTGACAGTAGTCGAGCAGATCAGGAAGGCGAAGTATCGGACGGCGCTGGATGCGGACGCTCTGAAGCGCGTACCAGGTTTCAGCGCGCCGTTGAGGAGACATCCTCACATCCGAGACGATAGTTCCCGGATCCAGATCATCTGCCAGCGTCGTCAGCGCCTTCCCGAGGATCGCCGCCATCTCCTCATCCGCCGAAGACAGCGCCTCGCACAGCGGCTTCACGGCGCGAAGATCGCCTGACTGCTCCAGGGCGCGAACGGCGCGCATACGAACCTTCCAGTCGGAATCCTGAACCGCATGGCAGAGAGGCTCTACCGCTGCCGGGTCGCCGATCCTCTCCAGCGCCTCAATCGCCACGCGGCGAACATCGCTGTCGCGATCCGCCAGAAGCTCGCATAGAGGCGCGACCGCGCGCGTATCGCCGATCTGTCCGAGCGCCTCTGCCGCCGTCCAGCGCACATAACTCTGAATCGAAAAGAGCGCCTCGCACAGCGGTTCGACCGCCTCAAAGCCGACCTGAACCAGCGCCTCTGCCGCGCGGATTCTGACGGAGGCATCTCGCTTTTTCAAATCCAGACAGAGACGTTTTAAGACGTGGTTCTCCATCGTGGTATGTCTCTTCTCCGGTTTATACAGGACTCCCGGTGAATATAGACCGGGCGCAGCTACCATGAATCTCCCTTTTAGCTGCGCCCGGTCGTGCCTGTCTATCTGGATATGAGGAAAGGCTGCTTGTCGGCGGCTTAGATTACAACGCGATCTCCTTGCCGACCGCCGCACTGCGATACAGACCGTCCAGAATCGTGATGACATCCAGCGACTGCTCTGCCGGAACGGGCGAGGGCAGTCCGTTGGCGACCGCCTCTGCAAACGCCATGCACTCCTTCGCATGCGGCGCGCCGCTCTCTTTATTGGTCAACTGGACGTTCATATGCTGGCGCGTCTCATTGTTGGTGAAGAGAAGCTCGTTGACGGGCCAGTGCGCCCCGCCCTTATCGCCATAGAGCCACATCTGCATATCTTCACCGGTCGTCTTGTGGTTCAGCAGCCAGCTCACCTCCAGCACGAGCGTCGCGCCGTTGTTGAAACGCACGAACGCGGCGGCAAACTCCTCCACATCGAAGCTGTCCGGGATCGGGCCGCCCCAGTTGCTGAAGGCTCCCGGAAGTTTCGACAGCTTCGCCTGCGTAATGCCGGAGACGGAGACAGGTCTTGGATGTCCCATCATCCAGAGCGTCAGGTCGAGGATATGCACGCCGATATCTATGCAGGGACCGCCGCCGCTGTGTTTCTTTTGAATAAAGCCTGGACGGGTCGGCGCGCCAGATCGGCGCAGCATCCAGCTTCGCGCATGATAGACATTCCCTAAAACTCCGCGATCAATCTCCGCCTTGAGGGCGCGGGAACTGCCCTCGAAACGAAAGTGCTGCGCGGTCATCAGCAGCTTGCCGCTCTTATCGCGGGCTTCGATCATCTTCAGAATGTCGGCGGGAGTGGGAGCGAGCGGCTTCTCGCAGATCACATGCTTGCCCGCCTCCAGCGCCGCCACCGCCAGCGGCTGATGGTACATATTGGGCGTGCAGATATCCACAATATCTATCTCTTTACTGGCGATCAGGTCTTCCGGTTTCTCGTAGAGCTGCGAAACGCCCTGCGCCTCTCCTACCCGCTTGAGGGTCGCGGCGTCCAGATCGGAGAGCGCGACCAGTTCCGCATGGGGACTCTCTTTCCAGCCGGGGAAGTGTACGTTGGCGATTCCGCCCACGCCGATCACGCCTACTTTCAGAGTCTTAGCCATCTCTTCAGGTCCTTTTCATGGTGGTTAGCGGTCTATGGCTGCCGCCTGCATAATAGTTCGCGATTTGCCCCGGAAACCCTGCGCCAGAAAGTTTGAAAAAAAGCCCCCGGAATCTGCCGGGGGCAAGTAGGGGCAGGTTAACAACCTGCCAGTCGTGCGGCGTGAGTTATGTGAACCTGCAATCCGGCAGGATGCGGTCCTATTTGCGGCGGCGAAGGAAGATCACGCTGCCCGCCAGTCCGGAACCGACCAGCATGGCGAGGGTTCCCGGCTCCGGCACTTCCGGGCCGCCGTTGCAGTCCAGATCGCCAAAGGTGATCTGGTTCATGCCCCAGGTGTCGGCTCCGTCAACGCGGAAGGAGGCGATGTCCTTGGAGGTGCGGGAGATTTTAATCAAGGTGCGTCCATTGGGTCCAAACCCGTCCAGACCGTTTACCTTGGAAGAGAGCAGGCTGCCGTCCGAGCCGTAGACGTAAAGGGTCAGGCTGCCTGCAGCCGAAAATCCGACCTCAACCTCCACCATGTCGGTCAGCGCGTCAATCATCGAGCCGGGGCAGACGAACCGGCCATCCACCGGGGAGACCAGGTCT
Source organism: uncultured Chthonomonadaceae bacterium (assembly GCA_964429855.1). Lineage (GTDB taxonomy): Bacteria > Armatimonadota > Chthonomonadetes > Chthonomonadales > CAJBBX01 > CALLMM01. Next base: position 44,270 of record CAYSDM010000004.1, on the reverse strand, counting down.
ACTATCCCGGAGGCGTTAACGCCGCCCCAGGCAAGCGGGGGATCGCTGAAGATGGCGGTCGGAACGGAGGGTCCTGCCGCCCCCCGGTCACTGAGGATCAGTCCCAGATGAGCGTACTGGGTCGTGGCAATGCCGCCGATTACCACCGAACCAAAAGCGGGTGATACAGCGACAGCCGGGATGGCGTCGGCGGGCTTGACGGTCGTGTCCGCCAGAGCGACGGAGGCGGTGAGGGCGAGCAGCGCGCTCAGGAACGCTGCCACAGAGATACGACGTGTGTTGAACATGGATCCTTCCTCTCTGTAATCGAGGCTTTCTGCCTCTGTGTTGGATGTAAGTGATCGGCGCAGGGAATAAAAGCGCGCGTACACTGACTCATGCTGCACAGCGGATGCCTGAATCACGATTCAGGAAGGAAACCGGTACTCTTCCGGATGATATAACTACCAGTTATTGGCTGATTCTGGTAGTTATACGGAACTTTTTCACCAATTACAGAGCGGAAGGGAACCCGTCAGTGGATGGCGAAATGAAACAGGTAGAAAACAAAACTCCCGATTCGTCCTCAAAAAGGCAGAAGAGGCAGACCAGGCGCACAGGAGAGAAAGCATGGCAGAAAGATTGGCGATAGAGGGCGGCAGTCCGGCAATCACCCAACCGATCCCCGGTCAGGGCGGCGGCCCGGGCGCGAATGTGATAGATGAGCAGGAGATCGAGGCGGTTACGGAGATGCTGCGAAAACGGCAGCTATTCCGCTTCAACCCGGAGAGCAAGGTGCGCAAATTCGAGCGTGACGCCTGCGCAAAGATCGGCGTCAAGCACGCCCTGATGGTAAACTCCGGCACCAGCGCTCTGATCTGCGGCTTGATCGGGCTGGGGATCGGTCCCGGCGATGAGGTGATCGTTCCCGCCTACACCTACATCGCGACAGCGGCGGCGGTGGTTGCGGCGGGAGCCGTTCCCGTCATCGCGGAGATTGACGACTCGCTGGGAATGTCGCCCGAGGACTGCGAGGCGAAGATTACCCCGCGCACGAAGGCGATCATCCCCGTGCATATGCAGGGCGTTCCGGCGCGTCTGGAAGCGCTGCTGGATGTTGCCCGCAGGCATGATCTCAAGGTGCTTGAGGACTGCGCGCAGTGTCTGGGCGGAGAATATAAGGGACGCATGGCGGGAAGCTGGGGAGATGCGGGAGCCTGGAGCCTGAACTACTTCAAAATTCTGACCTGCGGCGAGGGCGGACTGATCTTCAGCGACGACTACGCGGTCTACGAGCGCTCCTGCTTTGCCTCCGATCCGGCGATGCCAATGTGGATGCGCGAAACGATTGCGACGGAGGGCTGGGAGACGAAACCTTTCTCGGCGCAGTGCTATCGCCCCAGCGAACTGCTGGGAGCGATGGCATGCGTGCAACTTGGTAAGCTCGACTCCATTCTGACCCACACGCGGGCTTTGAAGCGGGCGTTTCTCTGCGCGCTGGAGGAGCCGAAGGGATATCGTCTGCAGCATGTGGACGACCCGGCAGGCGACTGCGGCATCAGTGGCGCAATCCTGATTCAGGACGGCGCGATGGCGCAGAAATATGGCGAGGCGCTCTCCGCGGAGGGACTGCACTGCGGAACCGCCCACAACGACGGCTTCCCGGACAGGCACATCTACCGCTACTGGGACTCGATTCTGGATAAGAACGCGTACCATCCGTCCGCAAGCGTCTGGAATCACTCCGCATATGAGGGCGAGATCGTCTATAACCGGGAGATGTGCCCGCGCACGATGGACATTCTCAATCGCGCCATCCGCTTCGGTTTCAATATGGCGATGACCGAGGAGCACGCGAAACTGATGGCGAAGGCGATCAACAAGGTGGACGCCGCGCTGGGAGGTTAGCGATAAACAATCCGGCAGATTCGTTGACGCGAAACAGCGATAGGATGATCCTATCGCTGTTTTTTTCGTCTCATAGCCTCACCATGCGCTGCGCGCATGAAAAACCCGGCGATATTTACCGGGAGCCTGTAATACTGGCGGATTTTCCCGTCTTCTTGCTGTGTAAAACATACCACCCGTCGGACATCTACACAGAGAGGAGAATAACCCATGACCAGCGCCAGTGACTACGCTCGCCGAACAGCCATTCTGCTCTGCTTGATCGCCTTCCTGCTCGCCGCCTGGTCTCTGCTCGCCTTCGGGCAGACCGCCGAGAAGACCTACCGGGTCAATCGGACGTGCGAGACCAGCCCGGAACTGAGGATCACGCAGATCCGCGTGACGAAAGATGCGACGATTGTGACTCTGGTCTGCAGAGCCGAGAATGACACCTGGATAACAACTGCGCCTCCCCGTCATAAAGAGGCGTTCTTCATCGTGGATCCGCGCAATCGGACGCAATATCATCTGCTGAATGTCCGGGGGATCGGCATAATGCCGAGGCGTACCCAGTTGCGTAAAGGAGGCTCATGCACCGTTGAGCTAACCTTCGAGAGAATCAGCGATTCAATGCGCAGCCTTCATCTGATCGAGGGGGAGCAGGAGCCTGCGCCAGCCCCTGCAACAGGCGTTGCGCCTATATCCTGGAGATTTATGAATGTGAAGTTTCGTTAAGATGCAAACGGGTTCGGCGAGAGGAGCCGTTATCCGCCGAAATCCTTTATCACTGGCGTTACAGACTGAATTCGATAGATATGCACGGACCAGCCATGCAGCAACATATTCAATGTGGAGAGCGACGGCTTAATCCTCCGCTCCGCAGTGAACCCGGAGGTTGTCTATAAACTGGACGGGTAGACGAAAGGACGTTCGTCCCTATCCGGCGAAATAAGGAACCGGTTTTAACCGACTTCAAGAGGGAGGAGCAGCCTTGAACGGGTTTCTGTTCGTCATCATCGGGGTTCTGATCTCATCCGCCATACCGGGAGGCAATCACACCATGAGCGAGTTGAAAGATATTCTAGCCGAGGGCGCATCCGTCGAAAAACTGGCAGGAGACCTGAAGTTTACCGAGGGACCGGTCTGGAGAGCGGACGGACATCTGCTGTTCAGCGACATTCCCGCCGATACCATCTACCAGTGGACGCCGGGGCAGCCTTTGAAGGTCTTTCGAAAACCGTGCGGCAACTCCAACGGGCATACGCTGGACCGGCAGGGACGCCTCATAAGCTGTGAGCACAGTAACCGGAGAGTCTCTCGAACGGAGAAGGATGGCACGGTGGTCACGCTGGCGGAGCGGTATGAAGGCAAGCGGCTCAACAGCCCCAACGATGTGGTCGTCAAGTCGGATGGCAGCATCTACTTCACCGACCCGACCTACGGCATCCGCCCCGATCAGGCGGAACTGGATTTTCGGGGCGTCTACCGGATCGGGACAGATGGCAAGCTGACGCTGCTGGTCAAAGACTTTGTACAGCCTAACGGACTGGCGTTCTCTCCCGACGAGAAGCGGCTCTACATCGCCGATTCGCAGGTCAATCACATCCGCGTTTTCGATGTGCAGCCAGATGGAACGCTGACCAACGGCAGGCTGTTTGCCGACCTGCGCTCGCCGGGCAAAGACGGCGCAGCGGACGGGATGAAGGTAGATACGAAGGGAAGAATCTTTGCGACCGGACCGGAGGGAGTCTGGGTCTACGCGCCGGACGGAACGCTCCTGGGCAAGATTATCCCGCCGGAGGTTCCCGCGAATGTGGCTTTCGGGGATAAGGACTATCGAACGCTCTACCTGACGGCGCGCACGGGTCTCTATCGCGTTCGGTTGAAAACGCCCGGCATTCGTCCGGGTACCGCCTCGAAGTAGCCTGTTGCCGGGGAGCGCAAGAACCCGCCTCTTCGCGCTCCCCTACTGAATTCCCTCAGAAAAACGGAGCATTGAGGGAACCAGGCTCCGACGGTCGCGGCGCAGGTCACCGTAATCCTCGGTTACATTCTTGCCGCCGCGAGTCGCCTCCCGCAGCGCCCTGCCGGCAAAGAGTCCGTTGCCGGTCTCTCGTCTCTGCCCGAATCGCGCCAGCGCGGCGGCAGCCTGCGTGCGAACCGGAAAGATGACCCGCCGGGTCTCGCGTTCGTCTGTCGGCAGGGCAAGATAGGCCGGATCGCGCAGCAGTTTTTCCAGCCGGGGAATGTCGTTCTCATCTCCCATCAGCCCCAGCGCGAACGCGGCGGCGGCGCGCGACTGATAGTTCTTATCCTCCGCCGCCTTTCGTATCTGCTCGTAGATGATGCGCTGCTGAACAGCGCTGATGCTGTTCTCCCGCAGTGTGACCGCCAGTCCGTCCACCCGATTGCCGTTTCCGGGTCGTTCCCGATAGGCGACGATTCCCAGCGCTGCCACCGCCCGGCTGCGCAGATAACGGTCACTGGACTCCGCCAGCGTCAGGTAGAGTGAAAGGAGGCGCGAAGAAGCGCGATGCATCAGAACATCGGCGGAGGCGTAGTCATAGATCGGAAGCAGCGGGAGTTTCGATGGAGACTGAAGCACGCCGATAAGCACCCGGTCAAACTCCACATCGTAGCGGGATAGATAGCGAAACGCTTCCATCCACGCCGATTCATCCTGCACGGGAGGATCCAGCACCAGCGACAGCGCAAAGGAGAAGGCGAATTTGGGCGCATTGGCGCGCACCGCTGCCTGAAACGCCTCCCGACGCTGCGCCGCATCCGCATAGACCGTCTTTCGCTTATCGGTCTTTAGAAGAGGCTGCCCGTTCCAGACCGGTTTCCACGAGAGTCCGCTGGCGGCTATCGCCAGTCGAGTCTCATCTTCCAGAGGCGCGCCTTTCCATCCGATTTTCACAGGAGCGTCAATCAACTCCTCACGGAAAAGCGCAACGGCGTCCTGCCCGGATGCCTGCGCTATTCGCGGTAGAGTCAGGACGGACAGAAGTATCAGGGTCGAAAGCGCAAATACCTTCCGATAGCTTCGACATCCATAGAATGGATAGGCGCGCCAACCGCGCTGACAGGACATTCGTCCGCAATCTCCTCGGCGTGGACTGAATAAGAGTTCACCTTTTCGCCGGTCCGTTCCTGCTCCTCCCGGACAGCCACAGGTACTGAGATCCATTTACTTTTCCCTTATAAGACGACGTTCCGTCCGATCGGGTTCATGCTTTCGGTAACAGCGCGGGAAGTCGCTCTCCGATTTCCTGCTCCGCCTCGCCTTACGTTATGATATACTGAGAGAAGTACCGGTTAATGTAGACGGGAGCAAAACTCTATGGCTCGAAAAACACTCCCTGCCGAGTCGCGACGTCCTTCCTGGGGAAGATACGCCGGGTATCTCTTCCTGGCGGTTCTCCTGGTGGCGTTCTTCTTCGGCGGGCAGATCGTTGCGCTTTACACCGACTGGCTGTGGTTTCAGGAGTTGGGGCAGACCGGAGTCTATCGCGGCACGATCAGCGCGAAGCTGCTGCTCTTCTTCGGCTTCGGCATCCTGTTCTTCCTGATCTGTTATGTCAATGTCTGGACGGCGATGCGCCTCAATGCCTTTCGACCTCGCCCGCGCCTGATCGAGATGGACCGCCCCGACCTCACGGACATAGCGCAGCGGTTCACGCGGGCGATCACCCTGATCGGCGCCTTTATTCTCGCCTTTCTGGTCGGGGGCAACGCCGCAACCCACTGGTCGGAATACCTGCTGTTCACCCATGCCGGAACCTTCGGGCAGACCGACCCGGTCTTCTCGCGGGACATCGGCTTCTATGTCTTTCGACTGCCCTTCCTCCAGTATCTTCAGGGATGGATGGTCTTCACGCTGATCGTCACGATCCTCGCGACGGCAGCGGTTCACTACTCCTCCGGCGCGATAGACTTCATCGCCGGTTCCGTCCCGACCTTCGCAGCCTACGTCCGCAAGCACCTTCTGGTTCTGCTGGGACTGCTGGCGCTTGTCTTCGCCTGGGGCTACCACTTAAGCCGCTATCAGCTTCTCTTATCGGATAACAACGCCTACTTCGGCGCAGGATATACCGATCTGAATGCGCGGCTGCCGATTCTCTACGTTCTGGCAGGCGCGATGGCGCTGACGGCAATCCTCTGTTTCGCCAACATCTGGACCGGAAGAGCGTTCCGGCTTCCGCTGGTCGGGCTGGGACTGTGGGCGGCGGTCTGGATTCTGGGCAGCGGCGTCTACCCCTCTCTCGTTCAGCGGTTCACCGTCGTCCCCAACCAGATCAATCGAGAGCGCGAGTACATCGCTCGCGACATCGAGTTCACCCGCCGCGCCTACGGGCTGGACCGCATTCAGCAACAGCGTATGAACGCCACAGAGATCGTGACTTCCGCAGAGATCTCCGCGAACCAGGTAACGATTGACAATATACGCCTCTGGGACTGGCCCCAGTTAGGCGCGGTCTATAGCATCAAACAGGCGCTTCGCAACTACTACCGCTTTACCCTGCCTCCCAACGCCACCTTTACCACCGGCGACTTTAACATTGATGTCGGACGCTATCGCATTAATAATCAACTGCGGCAGGTAATGCTGGCTCCCCGCGAACTGGCGCACGACGGGCTGCCGCCGGAGGCGCGCACCTGGGTCAACCTGCGGCTCCAGTACACGCACGGTTATGGCATCGTGATGAGTCCCAGCGACCGCGTAGACCCCAGCGGGCTGCCGGAATACTATGTGGGGCAGATACCGGTCACTTCAACCGTCCCCGAACTGCAGGTCAAACGCCCGCAGATCTACTACGGGGAGCTGACCCAGGAGTACGCCTTCGTCGGCACCGCTCAGCCGGAGTTTGACTACCCCTCCGATCAGGGTAATCAGGAGACACGCTATGCCGGTAAAGGAGGCATCGTTCTCGACGGCTTCCTCCGACGGCTGGCGTTCGCCATGCGACTCGGCGACACCAATATGCTCCTCTCCCGCGACCTGATCCCGGGAAGCCGTCTGCTCTTCCGGCGCGCCGTCCGCGAGCGTGTTCAGACCCTCGCCCCCTTCCTGAACTGGGACAACGACCCCTACATGGTCGTGGACAACGGGAACCTGCTCTGGATGATGGACGCCTACACTGTGACCGATCAGTACCCCTACTCGCGCCCCTTCCTCGTCGGAACGGGCTTTGAGGAGATCGGGCAGCGTTTTAACTATATCCGCAACTCCGTTAAGGCGGTCGTGGACGCCTACGATGGAACCGTTACATTCTATATCTCCGATCCCAATGACCCGCTGGTACAGACCTGGGCGCGCGTCTTTCCCCAACTGCTCCGTCCCTTCGACCAGATGCCCGCCTCCTTAAGGAGCCATGTGCGCTATCCGGAAGACCTGTTCCGAATTCAGCGCGATCTCTACACCACTTACCATATGACCGAAGTGCAGAGCTTCTACCAGAAAGAGGATAAGTGGATGATTCCCCTCGACCCGACCCCGCAGACCGACAGCAGCGGCGAGGTGGTCGCCGGCGCTGGATCGCAGCGGATGCAGCCCTACTATGTGGTGATGCGGCTTCCGGGAGAGAAGCAGGAGGAGTTCCTTCTGATGACCCCCTTTACGCCGCTTCGCACGCAGAATATGTCGGCGTGGATGGCGGCGAAATGCGATCCTGACAATTACGGGCAACTATTGGTCTATCGTTTCCCGGAAGGGATCAACATCAACGGACCGCAGCAGGTGATCGCGCAGATCAACTCGCAGGAGGATATCTCCCGCTACGTGACGCTGGTCGGGCAGCGCGGCTCACGGGTGATCTTTGGCAACCTGCTGATCATCCCGGTCGGCAGTTCCCTGCTCTACGCCGTTCCCCTGTATGTCCAGGCGACCTCTGCCGGCGCTGTGCCGCAGATCACGCAGGTGATTGCTGCCAGCGGCAACCGGATCGTGATGCGCCCCACGCTGGCGAGCGCGGTAGCGGCGCTGGGACAGGGACGGGTCGCTGGAACGGGCGGCGCGCCTCCCGCAGGCGCGACAACTCCCCCGGCGGGCGGTACGCCTCCCTCACAGACCGATGCGCCTCCCATCGCCTCTAACGCCTCTCCAGGCGAACTGCTGCGAAGGGCGCAATCCGCCTTTCAAAAGGCGCGGGAGAAGCAGCGCGAATACGACTCTGCGCTGGAGGATCTGGGACGCGCCCTGCAGGACCTGGAGCGCGGTATGCCGAAGTAGTCAGCAAAGCAGGAAGGGGAGAGGCGGCTTCGCTCTCCCCTTCCCCTCTTCTCACCTTCAAACCTCATTCAGCCCACTGAAACTCCCGATGAAAAGGAGGATAGATTCTTGCCCAGGCGACTCCTGAGTCTTCTGACTACTCTCATCTTTCTGGCAAATCTGCCTGTCTCCGCGCAACTGGCTCCGCCGGGCGATAAGCCGATCCGGGTCGCCCGCTACCCTTCTATCTCTCCCGACGCCTCTCGTATCGCCTTTACCTATCAGGGCAATCTCTGGACGGCTCCCGCAAACGGAGGCGATGCCTCCCGTCTGACCGTCTTCACCGCCTACGACAGCAGCGCCATCTGGTCACCGGACGGCAAGACCATCGCCTTCGACTCCAATCGCAGCGGAACCACGCAGGTATACCTGATGCCTGCATCCGGCGGTGTGCCGCGACAGATGACCTTCCACAGTAACGGCGCAAACGTAGGAGACTGGTCGCCGGACGGGAAGACCCTGCTCTTTACCGCCAGTCGGGACGGACGCGCCACCAATATCTACACGCTGGATATCGCCACCGGACGCAGCCGAAAGATCGTCAACGATGAAACCTCTACCATCGAGCCACGCTACTCGCCCGACGGCAAGTGGATCGTCTTTATGCGCGGCTCCACCGACATCTATCGAAAAGGATATCGCGGCTCCGGGAACTGGGATGTCTGGGCAGTACGCGCCGAGGGCGGAAAACTCTACCGCCTGACTACCTGGCAGGGTAACGACACCTGGCCCATGTTCGGCGCGGACGGCAAGACGATCTACTATGTGAGCGATCGAGGCGATAAGCAGTACACGCTCTGGAGACAGTCCTTCAATCCCTCCGACCCGAAACCTGCCGGTCCCGCTGAACTGATTCGCAATCCTCCCGACGCCATCTGGAATCCCTTCATCTCTCAGGACAGAAAATGGATCGTCTTTGAGTGCGATTTTCATCTCTGTCTGGTTTCGACTGCTAATAATGAGGCAAAACCGCTCAGCCTCTACTGCCGAACCGACGGCAAGACGGACGCCATCGAACGCGCCGTAATCACCGGAGGCGTCGGGGAGTATGATCTCAGCCCGGATGGAAAGCGGGTCGCCTTCTCGGCGCGCGGCGAAATCTTCACCGTCAATACGGAAAAGGGAGGCGATGCGCGCCGACTGACGGAGACGCCGACGCGCGAGAGCGATATGGACTGGTCGCCAGACAACAAACAGATCGCGTTTATCTCTAACCGCGACGGCAGTCCCAATCTCTACAGCATGGACGTGGCGACCAGGCAGGTCAAGCGTTTGACCAATCATGCCGAGCGCGATTTCAATCCGCGCTGGTCGCCGGACGGCAAGATGATCGTCTATCAGCGTCAGGGAGGTCCCTCCGGCAGCATCAGCCTGCATGTCATCGCCGCCGACGGCAGCGTCCCCGAAAAGACGCTGGTTCCCGGACCGGCAGTCAGCGACCCGCAATGGTCGCCGGACAGCAAATGGATCGCCTATGTCAACGAAGACAGCTATCTGGTGGACGATATCTGGGTGATTCCCGCCGCCGGAGGCGAACCGAAGAATATCACCCAGTATCCCGGCTCCAACATCGCGCCGAGATGGTTCCCTAATGGCGAGAAGCTGGCTTTCCTCTCTGACCGCACGCGCAATCGGGAACGAGAGAAGTATTTCGAAGTCGGACGTTTTGCTCTCTATACTCTCAATCTGGTGCCGGATAAAGACAAACCCAACGAGACCGAACAGGAAGAAGAGGGCATCAAAGAGGAGCCGAAGAAGGACGACAAGAAACCGGTGGAGGTGAAGATTGATTTCAAGGAGATCGAGCTTCGCGCCCGTCAGTTAACCGGCTTCGACGAGGGGATCGGAGACTGCTCCATGTCGCCCGATGGCAAGACATTCATCATCGGCGTTCGCTCCCTGGGGCAGTACGACATCTGGTCGGTCTCTTCGGACGGAGGCAGCCTCACCCGCCTGACCACCGGTCTGAACTCCTTCAGCAGCATCCAGTGGTCTCCCGACAGCAACCGTTTCTACTATCTCTCCGGCGGCGGAATCCGCTTTCTGAATCGCGTCGGCGGTGGAGGCGGAAGCGTCTCTTTCACGGCACGAATGGAGATAGATCGCCTGACCGAAAACCGCGTCGCCTTCGACGAGGCGTGGAAATATATCCGCGATGGTTTCTATGACCCGAAATTTCACGGGAAGGACTGGAAGGCGATCGGCGACCGCTACCGTCTTCTGGTGGACTTCTGCACCACGAAAGAGGATTTCCGGTTCCTGGTCAATATGATGTTCGGGGAGTTGAACGCCTCGCATCTGGGAATCGGGGGCGGCGGAAATATCGCCGTTCGCTCCGCGCCGGGAACCGCCTATCTGGGGGTCTGGTATGACGAGAGCTACGCCGGTCCCGGCGTCAAAATCACGGAAGTGATGCCTAATAGTCCCGCCGACCGCGAGGAGAGTCGTCTGAAGCCTGGCGAGTATATTCTGGCGGTGGATGGGAAAGAGGTCACGTTCGGAGAGTCGTTCTACGAAACCCTCAACGACAAAGTGGGCAAGCGGATCGCGCTGCTGGTCAATGACAAGCCGACAAAGGAGGGGGCGCGCACAATCAGGCTTCGCGCCAGCGGCGCGGGCGAATGGGGAAACCTCTCCTATGAACGATGGGTGCGCCAGCGGCGCGAGATGACGAACAGGCTGTCGGGCGGAAAGGTCGCCTACCTGCACGTTCAGGGCATGGATGACGGCTCACGGTTCCGTTTTGAGCGAGAACTGTTCAGCCTCACGCAGGGCAAAGAGGCGGTGGTGCTGGATGTGCGGTTCAACGGCGGCGGCAACACGCATGACGCGCTGCTTCGCATTCTGAGCCGCAATCGCCCCTATTTCACCATGAAGCCGCGCAACGGTCCCGGCTTTATGCAGCCGGAACGCGCCTTCGTCCAGCCGGTCACCATGCTGATAAATGAACGCTCCTTCAGTGACGCCGAGATATTCCCCAACGGCTTTCGCGCGCTGGGACTGGGGAAACTGGTGGGTGTCCCGACCAACGGCTATGTGATCTTCACCAGCGGAGCCGGGCTGATAGACGGCAGCTTCATTCGGATGCCCTTCGCCGGATGCTACACGCTGGAGGGAATCAATCTGGAGAACTACGGCGTGCCGCCGGACATTCGCGTGGAGAACAGCCCGGAGGACTACACGGCGGGACGCGACCCGCAGTTGGAACGCGCCATAGAGGAAGCGCTGAAAGAGGCGAAAGCGAAAAAACGCTGAGAAAATCAACGGGGCGAACGACATCTATCGTTCGCCCCGATTACAACAAAGCCCCCGAAGGGCTAAAAGCTCTATGTGATTGTGTTTGTATGCGGTATTAGGTTTTCTCGGTATTTACGTTGTGCCGTTATGCGATTTTTTAATGCCGTTATGTGTTTTTCGTTACGTACTGTATTCGGTTGTGCCGTTATGAAGTTGTGTAAGCGCGTTATTTGGTTTTTCGCGATATTCAGTTTCCGGGGGGGCTTCCTGAAAGCCGCTCCCTGTTTAGCAGGCAACTCCGCCTGCGCTACATTTAGTATTATGGCAAATTCGTCTGAAATGTTCCCGGCAAGTAGAAAAAACTAGCGATGTTACATAATTCACAGACGAAATCCCCTGATAACTGCCGTCAGAATGAGACTTTGGGCTCATGACGCAGAGGGGGCGATTCCGGTAGGATAGCAGCACGAAACGTATCAGGAGATTAGATTTAGATCAGCCGCAAGATCGTGCATCGGTTGCATGAGGCAAAGACCGAAAAGATTCTCGCCGACTATAACCTGACCCATCGAGGAGAGGGTAACCGAGCCGTCGTTCGCCTGCTATGCATCCGCGATACGAGAACCGATAATAGAATCGCTCCGATCAGGATCAAACGGAAGCGCAGGGGCATGATTGAGGCTGCTCCGATGAGGACTATCGTGTTCTTCTCACATCACTGGATGCTGAAACTGTGGGGGCTGTCGGCAGACCGCCTCAACCCGTTCACGCATCTGTCCTCGGCAGAGCGGATGATCTGGTTTTGCCTGCTGGCAGCGGTTCTGTTCCTGTTTTTCGTCAGCTATCTGAAGGCGTACAGACGCCGAGCCGTCGCGGAGCGGCTTCAGGCGCTGGAAGAGGCGCACGTCACCACCAGTCAGGCTCTTCAGGAGGGAATGTCCGCCACGCTGGAGGTGCTTCAGGGAGGCGAGTCGCGAAGGATCCGGGCGTTTCTGCGCGCCATCGAGCACAAGATGATCGCCCTGACGCTGGAGGGAGATGCGGAGACCACGTTACTGCGGATCGGCACGCCGGTGCGAATCACGGTGGCAGGCGTTTCGGCGGCCTACCGGTTTCACGCCTGTGTACAGGATCGGCGAAAGGTCGAGGCGATCCCGACAATCTATCTGGCGAAACCGCAATGGATTGAGAAGGTGCAGCGGCGCGAATTCTATCGCGTTCCGGTTCAGCTTCCAACTTCCGTCATTGCGATCAGCGATTCGCTGCATGACCGGATCAGCCACCGGGGGATGATTATTGATCTCTCTGCCGGAGGGGCGCGTCTGGCGATCTCCAGAGAGTGCGCGCCGGGAACGCTGCTTCGTCTGCGGCTGCCGATGGAGGAGATGGAGAGTATCGGGTTGGAAGCGCGGGTTATCGCCTGCCAGCCCTGGCAGACTGACGGCGCCTTTCCCTGTCTGGCGCACTGCGAATTCCTCTATATGCCGGATGAGACTCGCACCCTGCTGATGCGCTGCTGCTTTGACCTGGAGCGACGCTGGCTTCATGCGCGGCGCCGGGAGGAGAGGAGAGCATCGAAGTAATGACGCAGAGGTCACTTCCCGCCGCGTTTCAGCGGGGAGGCTGCATGGCGCGCTGACGCATCTTCTCCACATAGTCGGAGTCGTAGGAGCCGAGATGCCCGGCGCGACGATAGTGAAGCAGCGCCTGCCGATCCGCCCCCAGCCGCACATAGGCGTCGCCGAGCAGATAGTGATATCCTGCGTTATGCGGCGCGATATCAATCGCCTGTAGAAACGCCTGCGCCGCCTCCTGCGCGAATCCCAGTTGAAGGTAGAGCAAGCCGAGACGCAGACGGTAGTAGTCATCCACCGGCGAGGTCAGGGTCGCCTGCTCCATCTCGGTCAACGCCTCGGAGTAGCGTCCCATGTGCGCGTAGAGGTCGCCAAGCCAGAAGTGGTAGAAACCGTTCTCAGGATCGAGGTCGCGCGCCGCCTCCAGTTCCGCAACCGCCTGCGCGAGCAGACCGGAAGAGGCAAGCGCATCGCCCAGCCGGAAACGATAGAAGGGATTGGAGGGGTTGAACTCGACCGCCTTCAGATACTCCCGAATAGCGTCCTGCAGGTTGCCGATCCGCCGATGCCGCTCTCCCTGATTGAAGTGGGGCGCAGCGCGGCGCGGACTGGGAAGAGAAGCGCGTGAACGCGCAGATGCGGAGGGGGATCGTCTGCGTGCGCGGGATGCCTCTCTGTACGGCGCAGGCGCCGGCTCCGATGCTGTCGCAGGATCCTCTTCCACCACTCTAACCGGTTGTGATTGGACTGACTTCAAACCGTGCGGCTCCTTCTCTCCCCGAATCCGTCCAGAAGACGGAGAATGTCTTTACTACTTCGACGCCATGCTAAAAATTCCTTCAGAACGTTCGTCGGCTGTCCAGAAGAATCGTCACCGGGCCCTCGTTCACCAGCGAAACCTGCATCTCCGCGCCGAATACGCCGCGCTGTACGAATACGCCGTAGCTCCCTACCCGCTGGCAGACCGTCTCGAAGAGCGGCTGCGCAACCTGCGGCGCCGCCGATTCGATGAAACTGGGACGACGCCCTTTTCGCGCATCCCCGTAGAGGGTGAACTGGGATACCAGCAGCGCAGAGCCTCCCGTCTCCAGCAGCGAACGGTTCATCTTGCCCGCCTCGTCTTCAAAGATACGCAGGTTCACTATCTTATCGGCGAGATAGTCTGCATCCTGCAGCGTATCTTCCTGATGAACACCTATTAAAACGAGCAGCCCCGCTCCAATGTTCCCCTTCGTCTCATTATCAACGATCACCCGCGCTTCCCGCACTCTCTGCACCACTGCCCGCATCCGTAGACTCCCCGCCCGTGAACTCGCCTGTCCAGACTGGAATTATAACGGATGCTCCTGCAAGAAGACAACCGGAAATAGAAAACGATTCTGCAAGCCTGCCTACGATTCCGGGGAACGTCCTGTGTATTTCGCTTGCATTTGATACCCGGCTGACGTATAATCCTGTAGTATCTACCCTATTTTACATGGTTTTCCCACTGCGAGGTATCTAACAGATGCAAGCCGTTGTACGTCTCTGTCCGCTTCTGTCTTCGCTTCTTCTGCTGCCACTCTTGATCGGCTGCCGGAGGGAGGCAGCCCCTCCGCCTCTTCCTCCGCCTCCGCCGCCCCCGCCGCAGGTCAGCGAGACGGATCTCAAGAGTTTCAAGCCCAATGAGGCGGGCGCGATCATGATCGTGATGTACCATCATTTCGATGCGAGTAAACCGGACACCGATCTCAACCGCCGACCGGAGACGTTCCGTAAAGACCTGGAGACTTTCTACAAGGCAGGATATCGTCCGGTAACCGTCTCCGAGTTCGTCGAAAATCGGATGGATGTTCCTGCGGGGAAGACTCCGTTGGTTCTGACCTTCGATGATTCGGCTCCTTCGCAGTTTCGGGTGATGAACGGCGCAGACGGCAGCCCCTCTATTGATCCCGACTGCGCGATTGGGATCATGGAGACCTTCAGCAAGTCGAAACCGGACTGGCCCATGAAAGCCACCTTCTTTGTACTACCCCGGCGCGGAAGTAACGGTGACCCTTTCGGACAGAGCGACAGCGTCAGCGACAAGCTCAACTATCTGATCAGTCAGGGCTATGAGGTCGCCAATCATAGCTCCACCCATAACTCCATGCGGCGTATGTCGGCAGAGAAGATTCGATGGGAGATCGGCACCGCCATTCGCGATATTCGCGCCCTGGCTCCACAGGCGCAGATGCAGGCGATTGCGCTTCCCTACGGCATCCTCCCTCGTAAAAACGCGGAACCCGCGCTGTTTTCGGGAGAAGAGGGCGGAACCTCCTATGAGCATCGCGCGGTGCTGCTGGCGGCATGGAGACCCGTTCTCTCCCCCATCACAAAAAATGTCAAACGCCCGACTCCCACCGGACAGATCGCCGCCTTCAATCCTCACCGGCTGGAGAGGGTTACGCCCGATGCCCGCCGCCCCAATACCGCTGGAACGCTGGAGTTCTGGCTGAAGTTCTTTCAGGAGAACCCGAACCTGCGTTACATCAGCGATGGGAACCCGAAGGTAGCGGCGGTACCCAAAAGCATGCGCGAACTGGTGGATGCCGGGACGGTGAAGGCGCAGGGAAAAACGCTGCAAGTCTACTCGCTGACCAGTTCCGGCTCCGGCGGCAGTGGCGGGGAGTTAAGCGTAACTCCTTCCGGCGGCAAGAGCGGAGCGCTGCGTGTCAACCCGCAGACTCCTTAGACTGACGGAGCGCGTTGAACGTCAGATAGACCTCTCCCCTTGCTGCGG
Source organism: uncultured Chthonomonadaceae bacterium (assembly GCA_964429855.1). Classification (GTDB taxonomy): domain Bacteria; phylum Armatimonadota; class Chthonomonadetes; order Chthonomonadales; family CAJBBX01; genus CALLMM01. Next base: position 28,561 of record CAYSDM010000004.1, on the reverse strand, counting down.
ATGCGATCAGTGCGGTCTGCGCTGCGAAGCCGGGGTCAAGATGACCGGATCGGAGTATCAGGCGGTATGTCAATTTATTGAGAATGCGCCGAATCGCGCAGAGATAGAGGCGGTAACGAAGCAGGACAAGACGGTTGATCTCGGCGACGGCGTGACCGTAACCATGTGCCGTTATCGGGATATGCGCGAGGGACGCTGCGTGGTCTATCCGGAGCGCCCTCTGATCTGCCGACTGCTGGGGCATCTGGAGTGGATGCCCTGTCCTATTCAGAAGGTTGTCAAGATCGCCTCTACGCCAGCGGCGTTGGAACTGATGCAGGAGTACGCGCAGCATGACCGTCGGACATTTGAGGAATGGGAACAGACGGACAAAATGCCGATAATGCGGGAGATAGATTAGACGTTGACCATGTACAGTGGCAGCCCTCGCGCTCCCGGAGATCATTACAAACTTGAAACCGCCTTTTTTCTATACGCGCCTGATCGCGCTGTTAATCCTCCTGTCGGGATTATACGGTTGTCCCGCGCCGAAATCTGACAACGAGACTTCCAACGCGAAAGTCAAAATCGCCTTCATTGGAAAGACGCTCACAGACGATCAGGAGGAGTATACGCTCTATCTCTGGGACGATGTCGCTGGACTGAGAGCGCGCAAAGACCTCTCCCTGAAGATCAGCGGCATGCGGGACGACCATCGCTATTTCATCGCCCCTTTCGGCTGGATGAAACAGGGACAGTATCTTGTGCTGCAATCCGACTACTATGGCGACGCCGGACCGATCTATACGCTGCTGGATCAGGCGGACTCCGCGCCGCAGAACATCAGCCGCGATCCGGCGGAAGACGCAAAAGCGCACTGGATCACGCCGGACGGAAAGCAGTTGCTCTACTCCCAGAAGGGAGGGCTGTATCTGGTTGATCCGGAGGCGACGGTTCGCGACATCTGGGATCATGCCTGTAGAGAGCGCGGCGTCCTCTCTCCCGATATGAGTCGTGTCGCCTTTACACGGCTGACGCAGGGACAGTCTTCGGTCTTTATCACCGATATGGAGGAGGCGCTTCTTCAGAAAGCGCTGCCTGGCACGGATGCGCGGGGTATCGCCTGGTCGCCGAATGGAGCATGGCTGGCGGTCAGCGCGCTTCAGGCGCAGGGAAAAGGCTCCCGGCAGACAGATGGTCCCCTGTGGATCGTACAGTCCGGCGGTACGCAAAAACTGCAGCTGCTTTCGCGTGTCGCTTCGCGTCCCTGGTGGTCGCCCGATTCTAGATGGGTGCTGGCGATCTCCCACGATATGCCGGAGAAGAGCCTGATCGTGATCGAGGCGGGAACCGGCAAGAAGCTGCGCCTGAAAGAGATCCTGCAACTGCCGGAAACTTCCAACCCCTGGATTTCAGAGAACCGCTTTATCGGGATCAGGAACGGCAAACTCTTCGAAGCGACGGTCGAAAACAACGGAATCGCCCTGAAAGAGTTCGCTCTCCTGAAGGAGGGCGGCTCTCCCGCTGTCGAAATCAGCCATCTCGCCTGCTGGCAGTCCGGAAAATAGCGTTTTGAAAACGCTCCGCCACCATCACAGAAGCGATAGGAGATCGTTCTTTGATCGAGAGGCAGGTTTTCGTCTCGCCATCCTTACTTTTGAAAGACCTGGAGGCGCGGTACGCCATGGATAGACATCACCGTTTTTATCGCACAGCGGGGCAGCTTTTTGGCGCATTGACTCTGGCGCTGTTGACCGGATGCGGCAGCGCGCCGGATATTGGGGGAGGAGGCAGCGGATTGCGCGGACAGGGATCGTTCAACAGTGGATTGAGCGGCGGTTTCGGAGGAGTTGGCGGCGGAAGCGGAGAGAGAAACCAGTCATCCGTTCGCAGTCGCGGCGTCTATCCCCGGCTCGAAACCAGTTTTGAACTGCCGGAGATCAAAGGCAACCCATTCGACTTTACGGAGAACGATGTACAGGTCTCCTTCGGGCGTCCTGATGGTCAGAACATGCGCGTCCCCGCATTCTTTGATGGAGGAAAAACCTGGCGAGTCCGCTATACTCCCGATCAGCCGGGACGATATACCGTGCAGAGCGTCACCCTCAACGGCGCGCCAATTCAGCCGGACAAGATGGAAAAACGCGAATTTGAGGTGAGTGGCAATCCACTTCCCGGTTTCATTCGTCGTGATACTCGCGATAAGACCCGATTTATCTTCGATAATGGCAACTCCTACTATCCTATCGGCATGAATGTCGCCTGGAAGAGCAGGGATAATATGGACATCCCCGCCTATTTCGAGAAAATGGGCAAGGCGGGAATGAACTGGTCGCGAGTCTGGATGAACCACTGGGACAACAAAAACCTGGACTGGGTGATGAACCAGAAGATGCCGCCGGGAACGCTCAGCCTGGAGGTGGCGAAACGTTGGGACTCGATCATCGAGGCGGCGGAGAAGAACGGCATCTTCTTCCAGATGACGCTTCAGCATCATGGGCAGTACTCCTCGCGCGTCAATCCCAACTGGGACGAGAATCCCTGGAACAAGAAGAACGGCGGCTGGCTGACGACCGCCGATGAGTTCTTCAGTAATCAACGCGCCATCGCGCTGACCCGCGCGCGTTATCGCTACATCATCGCCCGATGGGGCTACTCTCCCAACATCATGGCATGGGAGCTATTCAATGAGGTGGAGCATACTGACGCCGTACAGCGCAAGAACACCTCCGAGGTAGCTGCCTGGCATAAAGCAATGGCAGGTTTTCTGCGGCAGCAGGATCCCTACAAGCGGCTGATAACCACCAGTTCCGATATGGAGATCGCCGGATTGTGGGAGCAGATGGACTACTATCAGCCGCACGCCTATCCCAATGATCCGGCTCTGGCGACTCAGTTCGCGGCGCGAAAACTGGATGCGCCTCTGTTCCTGGGAGAGATCGGACCGGGCGACGGCCTGGATACGGAGGACGGACGCTTTCTACGTCGAGCGCTCTGGTCGAGTCTGGTCAGCGAAACCGGCGGAGCCGCGCAGTACTGGGCATGGGACCTTGTAGATCGAAAAGACCTCTATCGCCTCTTCCCCCCTGCCTCTGAGTTCGTTAAACAGTCGGGAATGCTCTCGCGCCGCAACCTGATTGCCCTGTCGGCAGGTGTCGAGACGACCTCGCGCGGTCCGCTCTCATTCGCGCCAACGGGAGGCTGGACAAAGGCGAAACAGACCGAGTTCACCGTTCCTCCCTCCGGCGCGATACCGGGCATGAGCGAACTGCCGGCATATCTGCATGGAAACGCCCATCGCGAGATGTTCCCCGAAGCGATCTTCAAGGTGAACTACCCGGAGCCGGGAACCTTCTCCGTAACCGTTGGAACCGTCGCAAAATCGGGCGCAAAGCTGGTGATCCGTGTTAATGGAGCCGTTGCCGGAGAGAAGGAGTTTCCCGCTTCCGAGAAGGATACGTCCGCGAACGCCACGATAGAGGTGAAGGTTCCTGCAGGCGCGCACACGGTCAAACTGGAGAATACCGGGGCGGACTGGCTCATACTCAGGCGGATCACGCTAACCCCTTACGCCCCGATGCTGGCGGCTCTGGGCAAAGGCGATAAGAGCTTTGCCGTTCTCTGGGTCTATAACCGCGCAGGATGGGATATGCTGGAGCCTTCCGGAGAGGGCGTTACCGGGAAGTTGACGTTGCCGGGAATGCAGGCGGGAGCTTATAAAGTGACGTGGTGGGATACGCTGACGGGGAAGGCTCTCTCGGAAGAGACGGTATCGGTCTCCGGCTCCCGTCCGCTTCAGATGACGACGCCTGCCATCCGGCAAGATGCCGCTGTTTTCCTCTCTCGTGTCAACGAGAAGACTGCCGCAAAGCCGAACGCTCCCAAGAAGTAACGATGGGATTGACTCGAAGGCAGTGGGCGATTCTGGGAGGAATCCTGCTCTGTGGAGTTTGGGGCGCATGGCCCTGTGTCGTCTGGCTGTTCCATCCGCCGACGGAGAGCGTGAAAGCCGACCTGGACTGCATCTGGCTTATGAGCGGGATCGAACCCACGAAGAGCTTTCAGCAGACTCTGCGCTGGTGGACGGGTCCCTGGTGCTACGATCTTGTCCCCTACTACCGCCCGATGACCTCCCTCTTCTTCTGGCTGGAGTATCAGGCGTTTGGTCCGAACGGTCTGCGCGGATTTACGCTGATTCACCTTCTCTCGCATCTGGCGGTGGTTCTGCTGGCATCTCGTTTTCTGGCGGCTCTGCTGGACTGGAAGCGCGCCGCCATCGCGATGGTGATCTACACGCTCGGACTGGCGAACCTCTTTGCACTCGGTAACGTGCAGGGCGCCTTTCCCATCTGGAAAGATAGCTGCGACATCTGGTGTTCGATCTGCTACCTGAGTTCGCTCTCCCTGCTTCTTGCCCACTATCGTCGCGGTGGGAACGGCTATCTGGCAGGCTCTATGTGCTGTTTTCTTCTGGCGCTGACCTTCAAGGAGATGGCGTATACGCTCCCCTTTGCGGCGTGTCTGGTCGCCTGGCATGAGAAACGGCTGACTCGCTCTGAATGGGCTAAATTAGCGCTGTTTTTCGGGGTTGCGGCGTTGATGCTGGCGTACCGCTTCTGGGCGCTGGAGGGCGCTGGCTACCGTCAGGGAACGAACGGAGCCTGGTTCCATCGAACCGCCATCACCCTTGGCGGACCGTCCGGACTGCTCCTCGTGCATGGCGATTTTCTTCCGTTCTCCCTGCTGTGTATCGCTGCCGGAGTATGGGTCGCCCGCGTGCGTCGGGATCGGCGTCTCGCCGCGACGCTCTTTCTGACGGCGGCGATTCTCTGGATACTGAACGCCTGGTATTTTCAGTTGTCCGTCATTGATCTGGCATTTCGATTGATGCTGTTGGATCCCTGGTACAACGCGGTCTATGTCGGCGCGTTCGTCTTCCTGCTGTGGCGTTTTCTGAAAAATCGGGATCGGGGACAGCTATTCGGATTCGGGTGGGTGGCGGTGACGCAGATTCCGCTGATGGCGATGCCGGTGGGAGATCACGGCTACTATCTTATCTCGCTGGGCTGGGCGATCTGGTTGACGATTGCCCTGCTAGATATCTTCGATCTGCTGCGCGGCTGGGAGCCGTCCCGCCGGGTCATCGAATCGATCGGACGACGCGCCTCCGCATCTCAAACGGGGTAAGAGAGCGTCTTTGACATCCGCAACGCCAGAATCGAAAAAATGGCTGGAGACTCCGTTGTCCCCAGCCCATTTTCATGGCACGAAATGGTATTGCTCTTTTCGAGAGCAAAAAACGTTAGACGATCTCGACGGTCGCGCCTTCGGCTTCCAGTTTGGCTTTCATCGCCTCCGCCTCTTCCTTGTTCACGCCCTGCTTGACCGGCTGCGGCGCCCCTTCCACTACATCCTTGGCTTCCTTGAGACCCAGCGCAGTCAGTTCGCGCACGACCTTGATCACCTGGATCTTCTTGTCGCCAACCGCCTTCAGAACGACATCAAAGGAGGTCTTCTCCTCCACTTCGGGAGCCGCTTCAGCGGGAGCCGCCCCGGTCGGAGCCGCGGCAACGGCGACAGGCGCTGCGGAGACGCCCCACTTGTCCTGAATGGCTTTGGTCAGCTCCACCAGTTCCAGAACGCTCAGCTTCTCAATATCCGCAATGATCGCATTGATATCAGCCATCTCTATCCTCCATACAGATCGGATTCATGTCCGGGCCATCGGAAACGCGCCGATGCCCGAAGAAAGGGTTTCAGAAATCAGGCAGCCTGCTGCTTGTCGGCAAGCGCCTGTAAAGTGCGGGCGAACTCTCCCAGAACGTTATTGAGCGTGCCTGCAAACTCATTGAGCGGTCCCTGGATCGTACCGAGAGCCTGCCCCAGGATCACCTCTCGCGACGGCAGCTTCGACAGGGCGGTCACCTGATCAGGCTTGAGCACCTTGCCGTCAATATAGCCGCCCTTGACGTTGATGTCATCGCGGCGCAGTTCACGCAGAAAATCCAGCAGCGCTTTGGTTGCCGCCACTGGATCTTCCTGTGCAAAAACGATCGCGGTCGGACCGGCGAGAACCTTTTCCAGTTCCGGGGTGACCCGATCGCCCATCACGCGCTTGAACAGCGTGTTTTTGACCACATGGTATTCGCCGCCCACCGCCCGCAGTTTCTTGCGGAGATTGGTGATCTGGGAGACCGTCAACCCGCGATAGTTGGTCAGGATGAGCGCTTGAGACTGACGGAAGATTGCGCCAAGATCGCCCACGACCTCGACTTTGTCGGAACGCGGACCTTTGACCCTACCTCGCATGTGAGTGTCTCACCTCCTTACACAACAAAAAAGAGCTTACGCCTGGACAGCGCAGCTCTCGGGGAGGCGGCACACGCGCCTGACGCGCCCTGCGGCGCATCGGACGGCGAACCGGATCGCTTCCCTCGGCTGGCTTCCGAACGGATGTTCGGTTTTTAAGTCCCTGACGGGACGCCGGCTGTCTTCGGCAAGTCTCTCTTTCTTTAATTGCGAAAGCTAGTATACCAGCCTCTTTTTTACCATGTCAACCCCGGCTCGAAAAACGTCCGGCTTCGACTGCTGACGATCTCCCGCGCATCGGGTAATCTGTAGTGGTCAATAATGCGGATACGGAGTCAGCGATGCGATACGATGTGTTCGGGATGTGCAATGCCCTTTACGATATTCAGGCGGAGATCAGCGACAGGGAGTTATCGGAACTCGGCTACGCGAAAGGCGGGATGTTCCTGATTGAACAGGAAGCGCAGCGAGAGATTGTGCAGCGCATCTATCAGAACATCGTCCATTCGGAGCCGGGCGGTTCCGGCGCGAACACGATGCTGGGAGTCGGGCTGCTCGGAGGCAAAGCCTGCTATACCAGCCGGGTCGGTAATGATGAACACGGCGACCTCTACCGGAGTCAGCTTGCGGAAAAGGGCGTGACGCCGAATCTCGGCGTCGGAGAGGGAGACACCGGAATCTGTCTGGTGCTCATCACCCCGGATACGCAGCGCACCATGCTCACCTACCTCGGACAGAGCCGCAGCCTTCAGCGGGAGGATGTCCGCATTGAGGATCTGCGCTCCAGCCGATACCTCTACGTCACCGGTTACCTGTGGGATACCGAGAACCAGAAGGAGGCGGTTCTTCACGCGATGCAGGCGGCGAATCAAAACGGAACGCCGGTCGCGCTCAGCCTGTCCGATCCCTTCTGCGTAGACCGGCATCGCGATGACTTCCGCTACCTGCTGAAAAACCATGTAGATATTCTCTTCGGAAACTATCGGGAGGCGCAGGCGCTGACCGATACCGAGACTCCGCAGGATGCGCTGCGCGCGCTGGCGGAGCACAGCGCGGTCGCCGTCGTCACGATGGATGAGAAGGGATCGCTCATACACCATCGGGGCGTCACGTACGAGATACCCACCTACCCGGTTCACGCAGTGGATACGACAGGCGCGGGAGATATGTATGCGGCAGGGCTTCTCTACGGGCTGGCGCAGAACTACCCGATGGATGTCACCGGAAGAATCGCCGCCTACGCCGCCGCGCAGGTGGTGGCGAAGCTTGGTCCGCGACTGGAGAGCGTGGACGGGACACAGATCGAGCAGATACGCTCACAGGGAATCGAAATCTAGCCTGCGGAGAGAGAGCCGCGAAACAGCCGAAGATCATCTATGCCGCTGCATGCTGAACTACATCGTCATCTGGGCGGGGCGATTGTTCCCCGCATCTTCTGGCGCTACCTGGTGCGTCACGGGCATCCGCTTGCGAATCAGTACCCGACCTATGAGAGCTTCGAGGAGTTCTTTACGCGCCCGCGCGCCAGCCTGACGGAGTACCTTCAGCTTCATACGCTGGTGGAGCAGGTGCAACGCATAGACACACTCGACTACTTCGTATCGAAACTGGTGCGCGGAGCCTACATCTTCGAGAGCATCGTCTATCTGGAACTGCGCCACACCCCCTACTACCGCACCGATCCCCACCTTTCTCAGGAGGAGCGCGTCGCGCAGATGCGCGAGGTGGTCGAGATCATCTCCGCCGCCGGAAACCAGCCCGAATACCCCCTGATCCTGCGCCAGATTCTCTGTATGCATACCCGGCTTCCCTATCCGGTCAATCGCGCCATTGTGGAACTGGCTGCAGATATGCCGGAGAAGGTCTGCGGCATAGACATTGCCGGACCGGATACCCTCTACGCCGATAAGATGGACGAACTGCTCGATCTGTTCCGCTACGCGAAATCGTTTACGCTGAAGACGACTGCCCATCTCTTTGAGACGACCAACGGCTGTTATCCGCAGCTTCTTCCCTACCTGGATCGGATCGGGCACGGCATTCAGATTCCGCTGCGCTATCCGGAACTGCTGCCGGTGGTGGCGAACCGGGGACAGTGTCTTGAGGTCTGCCCGACAACCTATCTGAAGACCGGCACGCTGGAGGATTTGTCGGAACTGTCCCGTGTCTTCAACCTCTGCAAACAGGCAGGCGTGGACATTGCCATCTGTACAGACAATGCCGGTCTGCATAATGTGCGTCTGCCCTTTGAGTACGAAAATCTGCTCATTCAGGATGTAATAGACTTCCGACAGCTTCTGGAGAGTCAGGATGTCGCGTTCCGCCATGCGTTCGGCTGGCCCTACCGGCATCCTCCGCGCCATCTTCTGCCTTCCCTTCCCGGTTAAAACGCAAAAAGAGCAGACGGATCGCCGCCTGCTCTTTTTACGCGCAACCGAGCCGACTAGAATCGGGTCGCCTGCCTATCTGCCTTGAACGTGAACGGTTCGCCCTGCGCCTGTTTCCAGCTTTCGCGCTGACGATCGGTCAGCAGCGACATAATCTGCTTCTCCGCCCGGTCTCTGGCAGCTTCCAGCGCCTTGCGCGCCGGAGAGAGCGGATTATCCAGTTCCGACATGTTCAGGCGCATCATCACTCTCTTTGCGCTTCCGTCTGGCGAGTTCTCCTCACTCTTCTGCGTCAGCGCCTGCATCACCCTGGCTTTCTCAAGCTGATACTCGGCGACGATTCGCGCGATCTGCGTGCGCTGCTCCCCGTTCAGCCCGATCTTCTCGGCGATCTTCGGATCGTTCAGAGCCATGGAACCGCGCCACTGGAGTCCCAGTTCAATCAGGCGCGTCATCTGCTCCGGGCGCAGGATCTTCGCAAGCTGATCATTGACGCCCTTCTGATGCGCCTCAAACTGCTTGCGGAGATCCTCTTCCATCTGCTTCTGATCCGGCGGCCCCTCCGAGCGAACGCTGAAGCGTACACCTGCACGGGATGGATCGTTCAGCATCTCTGCCAGCGCCTGCTTCTGCGGGAGAGTCAGACGCAGATGATTCTGAACCTCCGTCCGACGAATCAGCGCCATACTCGGATCGGGACCACTCACGGCAGGCATCGCGAACACCAGTCCAGACTGCTCCTGCGCGCCGACTCGCGCGGCGGCCAGACCAATCAGCATCAATGCAACGCTAAACTTTTTCACCAATCAGGCTCCTTTCAGCAGGCGATCCTGCCTTTTCTGAAAACGGGCGGGGGGTATATCCGTCTCAGTTCTTCTCGGCTTTCTCATCCATTTTAACCGCTTTTCCGCAGAAGGGGCAATACTTCCACTCTCCCTGAGCCGCCGGACGCTTTGTTCCGTCAAAGGGACAGACCTGCCATCCAGACTGGAAGGGGCGGCTGCAGGTCGTGCAGCGCGGCTGCTGATTGCGCCGCAGCACCGTCGCCTGCTTTTTGCAGTGAGGACAGTTAAAAGTGGAGCGAGTCTCCATCATCTCGGTCATGGAGTAGATCCGCGCCAGATCGCCCTCAATGCGAATCTTAGGATCAATGTGGGCGATGTCAATATTGGGGAGCGTAAATGCTCCGCGTCCGGGCATATTGTTCCGCCAGATAATGAAGCCGGGACGAACCGTCTTGCCGACCCGGATCGTGGTCTTTCCGTCGGTAATCTCGCGGGTCCAGTTAATGCCAGCCGACTGCGTGATCAGTTCCAGAGCGGTCGTCAGGCGGATGTTATTCGCTTTCAGGGTAATCTTCGCCTCTTTCGGCACATCGTCATCTACCTTCAGACCCACTTTTGCATTTTCTGCCACCTGTTTTAACGCTTCGGTTACGGGCACATCGCGCAGATCGAGATTCAGGCGCGTATCCTGCATCCCCGCGCCCATAACTCCGGTAAATAACAGCGTCCCCTCCGTGTTGACAGCCATATCCTCTTGACTGGCTTCGATCTCCAGCAATCTGACAGGATCGTTTTTCTCATCCTCCTTCTGCTGCGAGAAACCGGCGCTCGCCAGTAGAATCGCTCCCGCGACCAGTCCGGGAAGCAGACAACGTCGAATCAGTGCATGCATTTGTCTTCTCTCCTCATATGATATGCGAGTATGATTATCCTCTGTACCGCGATGGAGATTCCTTCGCTATTCACTCGAAAGAGGAAACTCCGCCACCACCGGCGTGATATAGACTGCCTGCTGCTGGGGATCAGGTTGTAGAATCCACCCCGGAGCCAGCACGCGAGGCTGAGGCACCTTCACGACCTCCTCTCTCCAGCGAACCGGCTGAATACTCTGTTCACGATGCGCCGCATACATACGCTGTGGGCGATACGGCACTACCGGGCGAACTTTTCGTCGCATCTCCCGACGGGGAACGCTCTTCACCGTTGACCGCTTCCGATTCGCGTTTTCACGCTCTGGCGGCGGCGGAACGGACTGGACGCTCTTTTTCACGGGTGAGATATTCTCCGCATTGGAAGCGAACGGCTCCGGCAGCAGGTAATTCTGTGTGCTGCTCTTCGCGGCTGCTGGCGGCATGGAGTGATGCCCCGCCATCTGAACTCTCTCCGATGACTGCCACCGAAAGGCGGCTGCGAGGATCAGCGCCGTAAGAGCCAGTCCAGCCGCCAGCGCCAGGCGGCGACGCGGCAGGATGGCGCGACAGGTCTGTTTCTGTCTGAAGGCGCGCTCTATCAGATCGGCAGGCATCTCCCGTTCCGGGGTAAAGTCCGTCGCCGCATACAGAGACCGCTCAATGCGCTTCAACGCCTCTGGGTCGAGGTCCGATTTTCTGGATGTCATTGTTTCTATCTCCAGGTGAAACAGACGCTGTCTGTCTATCTGTTCACCGGATCAATACAGCAGATCGTCTCCGGCGGCGTTTTTTTTCGCCCCGTTTCCGGCTCCTTGCCGATAGCTTCTTCCGGAAAACGCTCCAGATAGCCGCTCAAAGAGCGCGACAGCTTCTGCAATCCGGCGCGCACGCGACTTCGGATCGTGCTCTCCACCGTCCCTTCCAGTTCGGCGATCTCAGCAAAGGAGAAGCCCTCGAAGTAGTGCAGCCAGATCGGCGTGCGCTGCAACTCCGGCAGAGCGGCGACGCTCCGGCGAACGCGACGCTGCATTTCGCGGTTCAGCGCCTCCCCTTCCGGATTGGGAAGCGCCTCCAGACTCTCCTCCGCCACGGCGTTCCAGCACAGCACGCGCCTTTTCCAGGCGGAACGATGGTAGTCGTGCGCCACATTCAACGCGATTCGACAGAGCCACGCCTCAAAAGACGCCTCTCCGCGAAAGGTTTTCCGGGCGCAGTAGGCGCGGATGATGGCTTCCTGCGCCAGATCGTCGGCATCGGAATCACGCGCCACGGAGGAGATGATTCGCCAGAGACGCGCGCGATAGCGTTCGCACAGCGCCACGAACTGCTGAACATCCTCCGTTTCCTGACTGCGCCGTATCGCGTTACCTGAACGGAACACTTTCAATCGCGCCTCCATCAGGTATAGACGACATGGACATTTAAAACCGTGAACTATTTTCCGGTCATCCGTGAAAAAACGAGGGCTGAGAAAAAAACCGAGATGTCTATCCCCCGATAGACATCTCGGTTTACGGACAGGACAACGGATCTGCCCTGATAAGCGGTTTTGCGCTATGCGCGCGCCGGGGATGCCGCGCTCTGACGGAAAGCGCCACTCTTTCTCCGACGTCGAGAGGTGTTACCCATCAGCGTATTGCGCAGCATCAGGCGGGCGCGATGGATTCTTGAGCGAACCGTCCCGACCGGGCAGTTGAGGAGTGCGGCGATCTCCTCATAGGAGCGCTCCTCCACATCCGCCAGCAGCACCGGCTCGCGATAACGGGGAGGCAGAAGCGACAGCGCGTTCTGCAGCGACTCTTCATATGTGCCGGCCATCAACAGGCTCTCCGGCTCCCGGGAGGAGTCCGGAAGTTCCAGCAGCATGGAAGCGCCGTCCATGCCGGTTGTGGCAGGGGTGTCCAGCGAACAGATACTCACTCGCTTCTGACGGCGACGCCGATCAATTACCAGATTGGTGACGATCCGCATCAGCCAGCTTTCAAAAGGACGCGCGCGGTCGTACTGGGCAAAACTGTGCCATGCGCGCACAAAAGCGTCCTGCGTCACATCTTCGGCTTCTGCGCGATTACCCAGCAGGCGATAGGCGAGATTATACGCTCTCTGCTGATTCTTGCGATAGAGCGCCTCGAATTCTCGCCGCTGGGCGCACTCATTCTCATTATCAGGGGGGACAATGTCGTGATGCATTGGCATGTCTCCTTTGCTGACTTCTGACCGAATCGGTCAATCAGTCATTAAAACAGCGCACCAGGACGCCACTTTCAAACACTACGCGCCATTGTCGGGGAGTCGCCGCCCGACGCATTAACCACGCTTCAGCAGCCCTCGAAGCAACAGGTCTGCGATTCGTCGGGCAGTCTCCTTGATCTCTTCGCGACGGCTCATCTGATGAGGAGTCAGCGTCAGAGGAAGCAGCGAACCGGTAGCGCGCATCAGCAGCATCGCGGTCTCCACCGCGTCCTCAAACTCGAAAATCTCCTGCAGCTTGCCCTCCAGCAGAACCTCCGCGCATACCTGCGCTTCGGTCATCAGAAACCGCTCCCGGCGCTCCAGAAACGTAATTCGGATACTGCGGAACACCTCATCGAGCGTCTGCGAGTAGCAGACCGCCGAATCGAAGCGCAGCATTACGCGCTCCACCAGCATTTCGCGCAGTCGGTCGGCGGGCGCTCCGCGAGAGCGTCCGATTCTCAGCAGCCGGTCACGAATGCGCTCGAACTCCAGATCCAGCACCGAGAGCGCCACGCTCTCCTTGCTGTCGAAATAGAGATAGACGGTTCCTTTTCCGATCCCGGCTTCTCGCGCCAGATCGTCTATCGTCGTCTTTTTATAGCCATATCGCCGGAACAGCCGCTCGGCGGCATCCAGTATCGAGTCGCGAACGTCCTCGCGCAGGGTCGTACTTTTCATATGCGGTAGGCGGGGTGACTTTTGACCAATCCGGTTTTTCAGTCATTATAAAGACAAACCCCACATCCGTCAAGGCACGGTTCTTCCTATTTTTTGAAGACCACGCGCATGACCCGCCCGACAAATCATCACGAGGACGAGAAAGCCTGAAAAGATGATTTCGAACGACACGCTCTATCCGGGGGCTTTTGAATGCATGATTGCCATCAATGAAATCAAGTTTGCGACCATGTTTTCCAGAAGCGAGCGTCCGAATCTCTCTACCGCTGCCGTCTACTGCTTGGTACGCACTTCCCAGACCACGTCGCGAATCCCGACGCGCTGACGCAGGATTTTGCGGATCACCTCCGCCTCCTGATCCAGATCCACCTCCGGATGAGAGCGCAGGCGCATCATGGTTCCGCGCAGATAGCAGACCCCGTGAATGACGCGCACATCCACCAGAGAGAAGTCCACGCTGCGGCGGCTCAACTCATGTTGTACCATCCGAGTTTGATAGGCATCTTCCACAGCCATCCTGACACCCTCCTTAGCGCAGGCAGCCAACCTTTCAGGTTGTGTGGCAAAACGCGAGAGCGGCGACAGCGCGCGCTCCCAGATATATCACTCAAAGAATCAAACCCAGAGTGGAAACACAAGGTTTCCATCTATTTTATTTGACGTATTCGATTATGGATAGTTTCACCATAATCTCTATCCTTTTCTTCAAACCCGGAATTTTACCCGTTAATTCTCTCCTCCTTACCCGTTCGGAAGGATCACCGCCTTGACGACGCGCCGAGCCTCCACGTCCGACAACGCCTCCGGTATCTCCGTCAGCGTATAACGGCGCGAGATGATATTCTCCCAGGGGAAACGTGTGTGAAACCGGGAGAGTATCTCCATAGCGCGCCAGAAGTGGGAAAAATCGGAACCCCAGCACCCCTGCAGGCTCAGATGTTTTCGATTGAGATGCAGATGCGGGTTGATCTCGGTCGGTCCGTTGTCGGTATACTGCCCGACGACAATATAACGCCCCCCGTCTCTCGTCATCTCGCACCCCTGGGCGATAGCATAGGGATTGCCGCTCGCTTCGATCACCACATCCGCGCCGCGCCGCTCCGTCGCCCTATGCACCGCCTTCACCGAGTCGTTCTTCAACGTAATACAGGCGTCCGCGCCCATCGTTTTCGCCGCCTCCAGCCGATGTGGCACCCCGTCCACCACGCCGACCCATCCTGCGCCGCTCGCCAGCGCCAGCGCGCAGGCGTTCAGCCCGACCGGGCCCGCTCCCTGAATGACGACCCGATCTCCAAGGCGTATCTGCGCCATGTCTATCGCATGGATCGCAGTCGGAAGCCCGCACCCGCCGGCGATCCATCGTTCCGGCGTCACTCCCTGCCTCAGCCGGACGATCTTCACGCCAGGTTTCAGATAGATTCGCTCCGACCATCCTCCGAGCAGACCCTCCTCCGCGCCGTAGGTGATACCGTAGACACGGCGTTTCGGACAGCGGGTTGTGGCGCGCCCCACCAGACAGTACCAGCAGTGATGACAGGTCTCGTGCACATCCAGAAAGGTGACGATCTCCCCGGAGCGCACCGGCTTGCCTTCGATGTCTGAAACGTCTCCCCCCGTCGCCGTCACCTCGCCGACGCTGACATGCCCCGGCAGAAGCGGATAGGGAACGCCGGAAAGCCGCCCGTGCCAGAGATGCACATCGGTTCCGCAGACCTCAGAAGCCAGGGTCTTCAAAAGAATCGCCCCCGGCTCTATCTCCGGCTCAGGGAATTCACGGATTTCAATCGGCTGATGCGGCTCTGGAATGACGGCTGCGCGAATCATGGGCGGCGTCTCCCTTCCCTGCCCCCGACGGGGCGGCTATTTTTTATCCCAACCCGCCAGCAGCGCGGCGATCTTATCCTGCGCAATGCGCGCCTGTTCATTGGAAGGATGGTTATTCATCAGAATCGCAAACGCCAGCATCTCGCCCTCTTTCGTGGCGACGTAGCCGCACAGACTGCTAACATGGGACATGGTCCCGGTTTTTGCGCGGCAGTTCCCGGCGGCAGGCGTCTCCTTCAACCGGTTTCGCAGCGTTCCATCCACTCCCGCAACCGGCAGCGAATCTATGAACACGTTGCCGTCGGGACGACGATACATCGCTTCCAACAGTCGAACCATGCTGCGCGCCGAAAGATAGTTATGCCGGGAAAGCCCGGAACCATCCGCGATACGAAAACCGTCTGACGGCAGACCGACACTGACCAGCCACTCTGTAGCCAGCCTGCGCCCGATGCGCCAACTGCCCTGTCCGGTCTTCTCCGCCGCCAGCGTCTTCAGCAGGCACTCCGCCACCAGATTATCGCTGGGTTTATTGAGACGCTGAAGCAGTGCGGAGAGAGGCAGCCCCTCATGTCTGGCGACCTCTACCGCCGCCACAGGCGTATTGCCTTCCCCGGACAGTCCCTCTACCGTCACTCCCGCCGCCTCCAGACGCTGGACGAATAGCTCCGCCGCATAGAGAACCGGGTCTTCCACCGTCACCGCTTCCGAGGTCTGCGCTTCGGGTCTGGCGTCTATCGCCAGCGTTCCCTCCACCGTTATCACATTCTTGCCGGTCTCCCGACCTATCGTCAGCGTGGAAGCCGCGCCCTTTTCTCCCGTCAGTGCGCGCACGGAGACCAGTACGCGCATCGAATCCGGCAATACCGTTACCTGTACTGGATCGCCGACCCGATTTCCCGGCTTCACTTCCACGCGCACCAGATTTTTATTGACGTTCAGACCGCTGACCGATGCGGCATAGTAGAAGGGCATATCGTCCCACTCCCAGCCCGCGCCGTACCGCTGACGGTCGAAACAATCGCCATCGCCGAAAACCCAGCCCCGGATACGCCCAATTCCCGCTCGCTTCACGGCCTCTGCCAGCGCATCCAGATCCTTCGCCTCCAGAAGCGGGTCTCCCGTTCCCTGAAGATAGAGATCGCCCTGCAGCGTTCCATCCGGGTCTACTCTCCCGGAGCGAAGGACTCGCGTGATATATCGCCAGTCTGAGCCGAGCGCGTTCAGCGCGGCAGCGGAGGTGAAGAGCTTCTGACTGGAGGCTGGCAGAAACAGAATATCTTCATTTCGGGCATACAGGATTCGCCCGTCTCTGAGCGATTGGATACAGACTCCCTGAAAGCCGCCTTTCAACCCCGGGTCAGACAGAATCCGCTCACACTGCTCCGCCAGCGTCGTCTGTCTCTCGCGCACACCATCCAGCGCCATCAGGGGATGAATAGACAGAGACAGCAGCAGAATCCATATGAGGCAGATGGTCCGCGCAGGCGCGACAGGTCTCAACGCGCCTCCCCTTTCAACGCAGAATCGAATCATCACGCCGTAATCCTCTCCGCGCCGGAGTAGATGTTCATGGTATCGCCCCGCAGAAACCCGATCAGGATCATCCCCATCTCGCGGGCAAGATCGGCGGCAAGCGTGGAGGGAGCCGAGACCGAGCAGACCGCCGGAATACGCGCCACCAGCGCCTTCTGCACGATCTCGAACCCGGCGCGCCCGCTGACCATCATCACCGTGTCATCGAGAGACCAGCGACTCTGAAGCAGGGCGCGCCCGACCAGCTTATCCACCGCATTGTGCCGCCCGATGTCCTCTTCCACGAACAGCAGATTTCCTTCGCGGTCAAAGAGTCCCGCCGCATGAAGCCCTCCCGTGCGTTCAAAAACCCGTTGACCGGCGCGCAGACGATCCGGGAGCGATCGGATAACGGCGGCGGAGAGAGATGGGACGGGAGCAAACGGCTCTGCAATGGCGCGAATCGCCTCGATGGTCGCCCTGCCGCACAACCCGCAGCTAGAACTGGCGTAGCGCTGCCTTCCGGTCTGCTGGTCTTCGCCGATCCGCTCCGGGGGCAGATAGACGGTCACCGTATTGCGGAGTTCGGGGGTGTCGGGATCGGCGCACTGCGTGATGTCGTAGAGATCATCCGGCGAACGCAGGATTCCCTCCGTCACAAGAAAACCGACCGCCAGCGCATCATCCTGTCCGGGCGTTCGCATGGTGATGACCAGGCTCTGATCGTTGACGCGAATCTCCAGAGGCTCTTCCACCACCAGCAGATCATTCTGACCGCGCGCGCTCTCCCCCTCCCGGCGCGTCATCTCAACCTGCCGAAGCATAGAGTCCATCAGCCGCGCCTCCACCGCTTCCACCAGGGCAGCGCATCCCGCGTAAAGTCTCCCAGAACCGGATCGTCCCGATTCTCCCGCACCCATCGCTTCCACAGAGCGGAAGAGGCGGTTTCGCGCAGCGTATGCAGGCAGATATCGGTCTCTTCTGTCGGAAGCGGAGACCCGCACACCTGCGCGGGAGACCCAGCCTCCAGCAGGGCATTCGCCAGCGGAGTCGGCTTATCCAGTTGCGTCAGGAAAGCGGCGATGAGTCGCGCGCTCCCTGCCAGCGATGCCGGAAGCGCCTCGGGAACGCTCTCCCAGATTGCGGCGCAGGCGCGCGCCGACGGAGTCGGAGAGTCCCGCAGAGGCTCAGAGAGATCGTACTCTCCCGCGCTTAGCCGGTTGATGATGTCGTTCACGTTCAGGATCGCCTCCCACTGTCCGGCGCGCAGGCATCCTGTCAGCCAGTTTGCATAGGCGCTGAGAGGGGCTGTATTCACCGTAGAGCCGGTCTCCAGATCGAAAATCCGGTAGTTCTCCCGCGAAGCGGGAATCTCTGCCTGACTGCTCACCGCCGCAAGGGCGAACAGATCGCGCAGGCTGTCCGATTCATAAAACTGCGTGGAGAAGGTCAGGGTTTCCCAGAAACGGCAGGCAAAGAGTGTAAAGAGTCCTTCGAGCGTCGGGCGCGTTAGCCGCTCCGAACCGACCAGCAGCAGAGTACCCTCTTGCGGCTGCGCCAGCGCGGCAACCAGATCCGCCAGCAGATCGGCGGAAACAGTCTGCCACGACGGGAGATCGAACGGCTGAGACGCGGGCGAGAGAGCGCGAGAGGGTAGAAATCGGGGCGTCAGATCGGTATCGGCAGGCGCGAGATTCGAGGCAGCCAGCAGATCAAACGGAGTCGCCTGCATTTCGATCAACGCCTCCAGTGAAAAGATCAGGTGATGGGTCAGATAGTTACCCGGACGCCCCAGCGGATCGGTTCCGAAATCCACGCTGCGCCCCAGAGCATACTGCCCCGAAGGCAGACGGAAAAAGGTCTCCCGCGCAGGCAGGTTTCCGGTGGCGCGATTCTCCCGCGCCACCGCATAGAAAGAGGCTCTCTCCAGGGTCTTCAGGTCGGCGGTGCGCGCCAGTCCCTCCGACAGCGCGACGGTCTGAAACCCCTGTCCGAGTTCCGGGAAGAAGCCTTTTGACACATTGCTGAAGAGATGTTCCTGCGCCGTTAACGCCGCAGTCGCGCCCTTCGGTCTCATCCTACATCACTCCCGCCGCGCGAAACACCCAGAAGAGCGGGTCGCGCACCCGAAATGGCTCCGGCTCCCCCGTCAGGCGCAACGCGCCGCTGGAATCCCGCGTTGGAGTCTGTCCCAGAGAAGAGATGGCGCAGAAGCGCGTGGTGGTCGGAAGAGAGTTGATAACGGCCTGCGCCTGATGCCTGCCGTCCGTCCACCAGTCGCGCAGATGGGCGGACAGTTCATCCATCTGAACGCAGTAGGCTTCGAGGTCGCGGGGCATGGGCGGATGATCGGGCCAGTAGCGTCCCAGCCGCTCTGCCCATTCGTCCTGATGACGCAGTTCATCCATCTTGGACAGAAC
This sequence comes from uncultured Chthonomonadaceae bacterium, assembly GCA_964429855.1. Taxonomy (GTDB): domain Bacteria; phylum Armatimonadota; class Chthonomonadetes; order Chthonomonadales; family CAJBBX01; genus CALLMM01. The sequence goes on along the minus strand of CAYSDM010000004.1, from coordinate 9,518 downwards.
CAGGATGAAGTTCTTTCGCATATCGCCTCTGGTGATTCGAAAAACGCGCTGTACCAGCGTTCCCGCCATCAACGCGTTGAAATCCGGTCGTGTCGGATCGAATAGAAAGATAATGTCATGCGCCATCTTCAGATAGGGGGCGTTTTCGCGAGTCAACTGATCGCTGTTGAAGACCTCGCCCGCAATGTCGTAGAAGGTCAGAAGGATGTCTCTGCGCCGACGACTGCCCGCTACGGGAACGCCCGTGAACTTCAGGGTCGCCGGTTCCGGTTTGATGCGCGGGTTGGGAGGAGGAAGCCTCCCCTGACTGAGCGTCTGCGCATTGCCAAAGAAGACATCGCTCGCCTTCTGAGTCTCCGCATAGACATTGTATTTTCGCTTCTCCTCCTGAAAGGAGCGCGAAAGGGTGAAGAAACTGTCCCAGAAGAGGCTTGCCAGAAAGACCGTCTTCCCATGCCCGGGAAGACCGATGATCGCCACGGTACGATGTCTGGTTCCAAAGAGACCGAAAAGAGGCATCTATTCCCTCTATTGCGACGCGCCGGAACGGTCTGGCGCATCCCTTTGAATCGTCACGCCTCTCCTCTTGCCCTGAGAGATTGCCTCGATGGCGTCACAGAAAGCGCATCCCTTCACCGGCTTCTTCCGATGCGGGTCGGCAGCAGTCAGCGCTGCAAGCGCGTCCGGGTCGCCGATCTGGCGCAGCGCATGCGCCGCAGCGAGCCGAACCTCCGGGTCCCCGTCTTTCAAAGCCTCCTTCAGATAGGGAACTGCCCGCCGGTCTCCCAAAGAACCGATCTGATCAATCAGAAAGATACGCGCTTTCTGATCCTTTGCCTCGCGCAAGGAGTCTCGAATATCCGCATAGATATGGCGACCGCTGACCCAGGGGTTAAAGTCCTGGATTCCTCCCTCCTCAAAGCGCCGTCCCACGAAACTTCCGACTACCCAGATCGAGAGAAGGGCAGCAAGCGCGACGCGATGAGGGATTGCGTTTGTTCGGGTGAATTTCCTGTTCGTCAGGTTCATCAAATAGACAAAAAGGCAGCAGAAAAACAGAAGATAGATCATGCGATAGAAACTGTACAGGTAGACGAGGTATCCAAGCAGCCCCAGCATCAGGGGGAGAAACAGCGCAAAGAGGCTGATCTTCTCTACACGTAGCAGCAGACGCTCCTCCAGTCTGCCGCCCCACAGAAAAACCGGATAGGCGATCGCCGCCCCGAACAGAATCGCGAGCAGAAAAAGAGAGGGGATCAGGTACATGGCGCTATCTCTTCTGCGGAAGGGTCTCCCCTTCCGCCTCCTGCTTGCGCAACGACTCCACCAGACTTCCGAACGAGCCAGGAGCGCTCATATTCCCGTCAGCCTGCGCGCTTCCCATTTCCAGAAAAGCCTGCAGGGAGACGCCGTATTCAATATTCTTGAAGTCGGAGGTCAGTACATGATCGGCAGCCGCATCCAGATCGCTCGGTCCGACACACATCGGCAGATTGCGCCACCAGCGTTCCGACGCTCGCATCTCCCGAACATACAGCATCCACTCATTCACCGCCTGCCCGATTGCCAGCGCGGCGGAGCGTGAATCCATGTTTGCTCCAGACAGCCAGATCGCCGAGAGACTGCGAATCGCATGCCGTGAATTCCAGGTTGGCAGGATGATCGAAAAGCGGTGTATATTCATCAGGCAGGTCAGAAATTCGCCGTCGTCCAGCAGCAGATAGCGCACGTCGTTAGCCCTGCGCTCCGGCAGGCGAAGCGTGGAGGAGATATGTTGAAAGTCCTGTGGGATCAATGTCGCCACGACTCGCGCCTTACGCCGATGGTGAGTTTCTCGCGAACAGGTCTTTCCGCAGTGTTCACAGCGCGCCATTACTCCCGATCCCGTCCGTCGGAAGCGGGAGAAGAGCGCCTTCTTGCATTTTGAACAGTCATTGACATAGAGACCTTCGGTCAGCGCAGCGAACGGCTCCAGGGGCTGTTCGCAGTTTCCGCAGGCATAGTAAAAGCCGCCGAACTTCAGGCAGTGCGGACAGAGGAATCGCCACTGTCTGCGCCATCGTTCTCTACCCGTCAGGATCATCTTCGCCAGACCGTGCAGCCAGGCGAAAAGCATCATCCCGACCGGCAGAAGCAGGCAGAATGCCGTCCCATTCAAAAAAAGAGTTTGCCCCGCCGCTCCCCCGACGATCAGTCCAATCAGGGTGAACAGCAGCGGTGGCAGCCACCAGAGCCGCCAGACCAGACGCAGCAGCGGGTTCCGAAAGAGCGCCTTCATTACCAGAATCCTGACATGTGAGACCGGGATGAGACCGGGCGAAGAGTTGCCGTCATGCTGACAGTATACGAGGTATCGGGGCAATCGTCAATTACGGCGAGAGGGACGCTGCGTCCCGGAAAAACAAAAGCCCCCTTCCCGACTTGCAGGAAGGGGGAGACGGTATGCAGATTCAGGCGGTCAGCTTCTCTTCAACGGCTCCCGGAGACAGCGTACCGGCGGGCGTCAGCGGTATGACGGCGGGCTTTCCGCCTCCCTCCGCCATCGAGAAGAAGCTCTTACAGAACATATCGCAGGAGGCGCAGGTCTTATTGGGCGCGATATTTCGCTTCGCCATTTCGCGATTCTTGCGGAACTTCGGTCCGTTCCATATCTCCCAGAAGTCCTGTTCCAACAGATTGCCGTAGGAGAATGTCTCGGCAAAGGGCGTGCAGCAGCCCAGCGTAATATCGCCGTTGTAGGTCACGCGAAACTGCTCGCCCCAGTAGAAGTCACAGAAGAAGGGCTTGGTCGGATCCGTCCAACGGGTGCTGATGTCCGGGAAGGAGCGGCAGCGAATGCCGAGTTCATCAATCCGCTTTTTCGCCGCCTCCAGTTCCTGAATGTAGGAATCGCGGGTGCGCTTGTTCTTGAATCCCCAGTCGTAAGCCGCCCAGGAGATACAGTTGATAAAGTCTACGCCGAAGTCCGCCGCCTGCTCAACAAAAGTGACCAGTTCGCCCTCATTATCGTTCACCATGACGTAGTTTAATCCGATCATGGGCAGCCGGGCACGAGCCTCCTGACGCATTCGCACCAGCCGACGAATATTTTCATGCAGCGGCTCCAGCTTGCCGCCGCGTCGGACGCGCCGATAGGTCTCCGGGCGCGCCGCGTCAATGCTGATATTCACCTCGGTTAAACCGCTCTCGATGATGCGCTGCGCCATCGCTTCATCTATCAACTGTCCGTTGGTGTAGATGGTGATCTTCGCCCAGGGACGCTCCTGGCGGGTATAGGCGACTATATCGAAGAAGTGGCGGTACATCGTCGGCTCTCCGAATCCGTTGAGCGAGATGTGCATCGCATACGGAAACTGAGCCAGAATGCGTTTATAGTTCTCCGTGTCCATGTCACCGAGTTTATAGGGCTTCAGCCCTACCGAACGCAGACACTGCACACAGGCGAGATTGCACCGATTTGTCATCTCGATTTCGATGTTCGGGGGCTGGCTCTTCATCTCGATGGGCTGCTCTTTGAACTCTTTCTGGTAGAGCAGGTAGTTTTTCACCACCTTCGGGTGCAGCAACACGCCGAACGCATCATTCTCTTTTAATTTTCGATATTGCTCTTGTATAGAGTCAAACAGCATTCTCATCTCCCTGTATACAGCGGAGAACGTCTCCCCGTTCGTACATGCCGTCCTGTGTCTATTCGCCTTTTGCCGTCAGCGGAATCTTCTCGATGGGCTTGCCCGTCATATTGTCCGGCATATTCACCAGAGGCGAGCCGTTCCGCCGCCGTGATGCCACTCTGGCGCGAACATACATCAATGCCAGCCGACGAGGGATCATCTTGATATGAGTCTTTATCAGTTCCTTTATGCCGCCTTTTCGCGCCCGATTAATCCGATAAGGGATCACCAGTTCCAGACGCGCCCACAGCCGCGCCAGATCGAGATCTTCGGCGGTCAGATAACGCGAGCGTACGGTTGCCGTGTAACTGTTCCACTTCTCGTAGGTCATCTCCTTGTCGAGAAGCCCCTCCTGGATCGCACGATAGTAGAGCGGCGTGCCGGGGAAAGGCGTCATGACCGTGAAAGCGCACTCACAGCGCAGCGTCCTGGAATAGGCGATCGTCTTCTCAACCGTATCCCAACTCTCTTCCGGCGAACCGACCACAAACGTTCCATAGACATAGATTCCCAGCGAATCCGCCAGGGCAATCTTCTGCGCTAAAATGTCGTTGATCTTGATCTTCTGCCCGATGCTCTCCATGCACTCTTCGTCGGCGGTCTCGACCCCGGTCGTGATGGTATGGACGCCCGCTTTCGCCATCAACTCGATCAGGTCGTCGTCCACCACCTCCAGGCTCACCTCGACGGTAGCGCGCAGCTTTACCTTTCGCTCGATAACCTTCGTCAGAATCTCGCGCACCTGTTTGCGATTGAAACCGAAGTTCGGATCGCGGAAACGAATCTTGTGGATGCCCCAGTTCTTATTCAGATACTCGATCTCATCCACCACGCGGTCTGCCGTGCTGATTCGCAGCGGACGCCCCTCCAGAAGCATATACGGACACATAGTACAGCCGATGGGACAGCCCCGGCTTGCGGTCACATAGGTCGCGACATCTTCGGTCTTTCCGGTCGGGCTGTACCGCTCCAGCGGCAACAGATGGTAGGCGGGATACGGAATCTCCGCCAGATTTTTAACGAGAACCCACTCCTTGAAACGCGACTGCGCGGAGCCGTCATAGAGAGCCTCGCCTGCCAGCGGAATATAGCTTTTCGGGTCAATCACGCCCTTCTGACGTCTCCAGGCGTTCCCCTCCGCCTGAAACATCGGCCCGACAACCGCCTCCGGCTCTCCGTAGATGATGGCGTCCGCTTTCGTCTGACCGATCCAGTTGTCCATCGTCGCCATAATCACCGTGCCGATCAGAAAGAGACGAACATGCGGCAGGCGCTCCTTTATCTGATCGGCGAAACGCAAGTCCGGCAGCAGGGTGGGAATGGAGAGGCGCACGCAGACCCAGACCTCCTCTTCTGGTCCCGCTTCCCTTCGGATGCGCTCAACGACAAAATCAACGGCTTCCTGCCCGTATTTACGCTCCAGCACCAGATCGAAGATCGCCGTTTTCAATCCGCACTGCTCACCGACAGCAGCCGTCAACAGAATATCGGGAGCAGGCAGGAGCAGATAGTCCTTCTCCCAGGGCTTCAGTTTACGCGACACGCCGATCCCGGCGGACTGCGACCGTTCGGTCGTATATCCCGGTCTCGCCGGCGGATTTACTACAAAAAGCGAACGCATCCGGCAGTCTCCTCACTTCACGACACGATCATACAACAGGAAATCCCTGCTTCAATCTGTAATTACGGCTGTTACACAGGCATAATTCATAACGTTCTCAGATGCTTTTACAGCAATGGACTTGTGTCCATCGCCGTCTCTGCGCGAATCATGTAGTTCACTTCCGGCATAACGCACGATAGACCGCCGTCATCTCGCGCGCCTGTCGGGACGGCGAAAACCGTTCGATCACCGTCTGACGGGCGCGCGCTCCTAACCGCTTTCGCAGTGGAGGGTCTTCCAGCAAACGCACAAGAGCCTCCGCCAGCGCATCGCAATCCCCTGCAGGAACCAGCAGACCATCCTCGCCATCCGTGATGATTTCCGGCTGCGCCCCGGACGCAAACCCGACGACAGGTCGCTCCATCGCCATCGCCTCGGTGATCACCAGTCCGAACGGCTCCTCCACGCTGGGTACGCAGATCACATCCAGATCCGCCATGACATCCGGAATTTCGTCCTGCCAGCCGACCCAGAGAACATTCTCCGTCAGCCCCAACTCTTCGATGCGCCGAAGAAGCCGCTCATAGTAGCTCTCTCCTCCCTGGCTCATCAGATGATCCACCTCGCCGACAATGGCAAGATGAACCTGCGGAAATCGCTCGCGCACCTTCGCCAGCGCTTCAATTAACTCCAGATGTCCCTTCCAGACCATCACCCGCGCGATGATGCCCAGGAGAGGAGTCTGCGGCGCGATCTTCCATCGCGCGCGAAAGACTCCGGGCGAATGCTTTCCGGGATCAAACTCCCCGGGGTCGGTCGCGTTCAGAACGGTGTATATCTTCTCTTCCGGGACGCCTCCCTCCCGCAGCGAACGCTGAACAAACTGACTGATCGCCAGCGCCGCGTCGCAATGCTTCATCGCCCATTGCGTGGCGCGTCCCATATACGGCGTCCACTTGATGTGAATGTGGAGCAGATTGCGCCGTCCGGTCAGTCGCGCCAGCAGTGTGGAGACCAGCGCATCGCGCGGACGATCCGTGCTATGTAAAATATCAATCTGCCTGGAGCGTATCAGCGCGGTAAGCCGCGCCACGCCCCATAGCAGCGCCAGCGCATTGCCTGCTGCCCCGATCCATCTGCCCAAAAGCCCCCGACCATACAGCTCATAGCCCAGATTCATCGTCACGATCTGCAGCCCCGGAACCTCCTGAACCGCCTGAAGGGTACGATCCAGATCGGAAGCCCGGCTGTTGGTCGCCAGAGTCACCTGACATTGCGCCGGATCGAAACTGCGAATCAACTGCAGGTGCACTGCGACATCCGCGCCGAGACGGCTGCGCGTGTTGATAAAAAGCGCGCGGATCGGGCGAGAATCAGCGTTCAATGGACGCAATTCCCGCTCTTTGCGCGAAGCGCGTCTGCGGACCGCCGAAGTGCGCGGCAGAGTGATTCATCCTGATTTTGTTCCACATCCCGCGTCCAACTCGCAAAAAGACTCTGCCGGAGAGCCTTCTTTCTCTGTAGAAGTGCATAAAACGTGCCAAAAGATTAGCGATGCTAAATAATTTCCCGTAGCCCTGACACTTTTTTGCTCGTTAAGCGCCTGTGCCTGATGAACTAAGAACGATCCCTACTGCTTATTCTGTGTAATGGGAGTTACATAGATTCATTATCGGTCGCCGGACACGCGATACCTGCATTCTTTTGCATGGATTGATTTTACGACCGACTTTATGTATACTTAATCGAAAGCGCCGGATATCGTCAGTAGTCTGTCGCTATTCGGCGCGTTTTCATTCCTGCCCCGGCGTGCACTCTGTGCAGGTACGGCGTTCGGCGAGGGAGATACGGTTGAATAGTTGTTCCCGCGAATGTTTAATGGTATCTGATCTTCTCGCAGCCTCCTCTCGTTTTGCGCTCTGCGCTCTACTTTCGCGCCTCGTCTTCCACAGTCCCTGCTACAGGCTCATATCTGGAGGTATTATATGCTAAAAAAAGTTTTGATGCTGACCGTTGCCGCCACTTTTCTGGTTGGCGCTGCATTTGCGGGCGCGCCGCAGAAGAAGCCCTCGGCGAAACCCAAGCCCATCGTCGTGAATGTCTGCCCCATGGAGATGGAGAAAGCCAGCCCGTCCGGCGGAAGCTCCACTTTTGGAAAATACAAAGTGAACTTCTGCTGCCCCGGCTGCAAGCCTGCGTTTGACAAGCTGTCCGCGAAAGAGAAAGAGGCGAAGATCAAGGCTGCGCTGAAAAAGCAGGGCAAGTCATAAAGAGAGCTTTCAGTCGGTATCCATCAGGCGAGAGGGGACTCTACTCCCCTCCCCCTGCATTCTGATTTGAATCTGTTTGCACCCTGAAAATCACATATTGAAAAGGAGGTGATACCAGATTGACCAAAGAGATTATGGTCAATGTCGGCGCGCGCGAGACGCGCATCGCCGTCCTCGAAGACGGGAAACTGGCGGAGCTGCATATCGAACGCGAAGAGCGAGTTGTCGGCAGTCTCTATAAGGCGCGGGTAGAGAACATTCTTCCGGGAATGGACGCTGCATTTGTAGACATCGGTCTGGAGCGTAACGCCTTCCTCTATGTCGGGGACATTCTTCCCAACTCCGATTCCGAATCCTCCAACGGCGCATCTGAGCGCGAGACGTTACAGGACGATGCGCTCAACACAGACGCCGACTCTGAGACCGAGGAGGAGGGCGAGGAGGAGGTCGTCACGCAAACTGGCGAACCCTCGTCGGCAGGTCGCAGACCTTCTCGTCGTCCCTCAACACGACGCTCCTACCTGCGACAGCAGAAGATCAAAGATGTGCTGAAAGAGGGGCAGGAGCTTCTGGTTCAGGTCATTAAAGGTCCGCGCGGCTCCAAAGGCGCGCGGGTCTCCACCCGAATATCTCTGCCAGGACGCTATCTGGTTCTGATGCCGGAGGCGGACAACATCGGCGTATCCCGGAAAGTGGAGGACGGAAAGGAACGCGACCGGCTGAAAAAGATCGGAGAGAAGCTGCGGGAACCGGGTTTCGGGATCATTATCCGCACCGAAGCGGAAGATAAAACCGAACAGGAGTTGATGGCAGACAAAGAGTTTTTACTGAAGATCTGGAAGCAGATACAGGAGAATACTCGCAAGTCCCGCGCTCCCGCTCTGATTCATCAAGACCTGACGCTGGTCTATAAGACGCTGCGCGATGTGTTCGGTTCGGACGTGAACCGTCTGGTCATTGACGATCCGCAGGAGTACGAAAAAGCCAATGAACTGCTGGAGATGGTCTCTCCCAAGCTGCGCGGTCGCATACAACTCTACACCGGCGACGTGCCTCTGTTCGATCAGCACAACCTCGAAAATGAGATAGAACGCTCCCTGAAACGCAGGGTCTGGCTCCGTTCCGGCGGCTATCTGATCTTCGATGAGACGGAGGCGCTGACGGTTATTGACATCAATACGGGCAAGTTCGTCGGCGGCGGAAGTCTGTCGGAGACGATCCTGAAGACCAATCTGGATGCGGCTTCCGAGATTGCGCGGCAGCTTCGCCTGCGCGATATCGGCGGGATCATCGTCATTGACTTTATTGACATGAACAATCCCCGTGACAAGCAACAGGTCGTTCGCGCTCTGGAGACCGCGTTAAAACGCGACCGTTCGCGTACAAAAATCTCCAACATCAGCCCGCTGGGACTGGTGGAGATGACCCGCAAGCGCACTGGCGAGACGATCACGGACTTCATGACCGAATCCTGCTCCTACTGCGGCGGGCGCGGCAAACTGCCCTCGGCGGATACCGTCAGCATGATGGTGGAGCGCGAACTGCGCCGATGCGCCCGAAACGGCAAGAAGGAACGGGACGCGCTTTTGGTAAGCTGTCATCCGGACGTGGCGGAACTGCTGGTCGGTCCGGACGGAGTAACCGTAGATCAGATAGAGCGCGAAATCGGCTGCGCGATCTATGTTCGCGCCGACATTGAACTGCATATCGAAAAGTTCACCGTCACGCCCGGAGACATTACGGATCTGGACAAACGCATCGGCGGATTCAGGCGGGCGCAGGTGGTGGAATGTCGTATTGCACACTCCCATTTCCTGCCGGAACCCGGCGTCGTCGGCTGGGCAGATGGCTATCTGATCGTGTTGAACGACGGAAAGAAACTGGTCGGTCAGAAGGTGAAGGCGAAAATTCAGAATATTCACCGCTCCTATGCCGAAGCCAGTATCATCCCGGGAACCAACCGCCCCCTTGACA
>CAYSDM010000003.1:0-114835 GCA_964429855.1 uncultured Chthonomonadaceae bacterium | reverse complement strand
TCGCCTCTGTTCTACTATGTTTACATGATTGAAAGCCCCGTAACCACACGAAAACGCTACTTTAACCGTGAAATTAGCTGGCTGGAATTCAACCGGCGTGTGTTGGAAGAGGCGCAGGATGATAATCACCCGCTGCTGGAACGTGTTAAGTTCCTGAGTATCTTCCATAGCAATCAGGATGAGTTCTTCATGATTCGTGTCTCCGGGCTTCAGGAGCAGGTAGAGGCGGGGCTTCTGGAACCCAGTGACGACGGTCTCACGGCACGTGAACAGTTGGAAGCGCTGAGAGAGCGCATAATCTCGCTGAACCAGGACGCCTGGAAGTGCTATCAGAGCCTTCGGAAAAAACTGGCAGACAACGGTATCGTCCTGTACAACTACTCCGAACTGAACCGCACGCAGAAAGCTTCCCTGCGCAAGTTTTATCTGACCAGCGTCTACCCGGTACTCACCCCTCTGGCAGTGGACCCGGCGCATCCTTTTCCCCATATCTCCAACCTGAGCCTTAGCCTTGCGGTTGTCATTCGTGATCAGGAGAACCATGAGAAGTTTGCCCGTGTGAAGATTCCACAGGTGCTTCCCCGCCTGATCCCGGTCGAACTCCCGGCAGGAAGAGAGGAACATGGAACGTCTCGCGTTCGCAAGCGCGGATTCGTCTGGCTGGAGGAGTTGATTGCGGCGCATCTCGACACGCTGTTTCCCGGCGTTCAGGTGGTCAGCAGCTATCCTTTCCGAGTTATACGTGATGCCGATATCGAGATTCGCGAGGATGAGGCGGGGGATCTGCTTCAGGCGATTGAACAGGTGCTCGTGCGCCGTCGGTTTGGCAGCGTCGCGATGCTGCTGGTCAGCGACGATATGCCAGATCAGATACGCTCCATTCTGGAGCAGAACCTCAGTATAGATCACTCATATGTCTATGAATCGCAGGGACCGCTGGGGCAGAGCGCGCTGATGTCGGTCTGTGAACTGGAGTATCCGCACCTGAAAGACCCCCCGTTTCGGCCATATGTCCCGCTGGTGCTGCGAAATGCCCGCGATATATTTGCCTGCATTCGCAATCAGGACATACTACTGCATCATCCCTACGACAGTTTTATGCCGGTTGTGGAGTTCGTGCAGGCGGCAGCCAACGATCCGGATGTGCTGGCCATCAAACAGACAATCTATCGCGTGGGGCGAAACTCCCCGATTGTCGAGGCGCTGGCGCAGGCAAGCCTGAACGGGAAGCAGGTCTCCGTGCTGGTTGAGTTGAAAGCGCGCTTTGATGAGGAGAACAACATTGAGTGGGCACGCGCGCTGGAAAAGGTCGGCGTCCATGTCGTCTACGGGCATGTCTCTCTCAAGACCCACTGCAAGGTTCTCCTAGTCGTTCGGCAGGAGTCGGATGGAATTCGACGCTATGTGCATCTGGGAACGGGGAATTACAACGCGAAAACGGCGCGTATCTATACCGATTTTGGCATGTTTACCTGTAACCCGGAAATCGGTGAAGATGTCTCCATGCTCTTTAACTCCCTGACCGGATACAGCGCGCATGTCCCCTACAAGAAGCTGCTTGTCTCCCCGGACGGGATTCGTAAAGGCTTAATTGAGCGGATACATCGTGAGATAGAGCATGTGAAAGCCGGGAGAGAAGGGCATATCATCGTGAAGATGAACTCACTGACGGATAATAAGTCTGCGGAAGCCCTCTATGAAGCCAGTCAGGCGGGAGTCAAAATAGATCTTATCGTTCGCGCAAGCTGCTGTCTTATCCCCGGAGTCCCGGAGATGAGCGAGAATATCCGGGTCATCAGCATCGTCGGGAGATTCCTGGAGCATCATCGCATCTACTACTTCCGCAACGGCGGCGAAGATCAGGATGAGGTGTGGCTGGGCAGCGCGGATATTATGCAGCGCAACCTCGACCGAAGAGTGGAAACGCTCTTCCCCATAGAGGATCGCGAACTGAAGCGATGGATGATCAGCGAGGCTCTCCCGGCGTTTCTGCGCGATACAAAACAGGCGCGGCAGCTTATGCCGGATGGCTCCTACCGTCGCGTGTCCCCAGCGCCGGGCGAGTTGCCTTTCGATTCGCAAGCCTGGTTCCTCTCCCGTCATCAGGAGCCGAATCGGCGTTCCCTGGGCATGAAAAAAGTCTATAAGCCCAACACCTCTTCGGGGAACGCATAATTACAAAAAGCAGTGATTCATTTTGCGGCAATAAATTAGGTATAATGTCTGCTGTGTGCAGTTTTTGCCACGCTGCAGCGTAGTTTGTGATAACTTTCACAATGGTCCAGCCGGAGGCGCGGATGCTCAACGATTATCTCCCCATTCTTGTCATGATGGCTCTTGCCACCGTGATTGCTGTCGGAATGGTTGTCGGCTCATTCCTTCTCGGTCCCAAAAAGCCATCGCGTTTCAAGCAGTCCGCCTATGAATGCGGCATGAACCCGGTTGGCACCGCCCGCGAACGGTTCCCGATAAAGTTCTATCTGATCGCGATGCTGTTCATCATCTTCGACATAGAGACGATCTTCCTCTATCCCTGGGCCGTTACCTTTGCCGATTCGGAACGCGCCGTTAAGATGTTCAATCTGGTGGAGATGGCCGTTTTTGTCGCCATTCTCTTCGTCGGCTACTTCTATATCCTCTGGAAAGGCGCGTTTGACTGGGATGAGGGGCAGCAAGAGGATGCAGAACAGCCCTCTACAAAGGTCTTTGAGCCGCGCAAACCCATACGATTTGGCAACGAGAGCAGCGGCGATGTGAACCTGAAAGCTGTTGCGGAGGTCTACTCCTCGCCACCGGAAGAATCGAGCCGGTTGTCGCACGTATAGTCTGTCAGAATGTCGGGAGAGTGAGCTATGACGGAGACAGGTGTGGAAGCTCCGGTAGAGCGGATAGAGATCACGAAAATCAGAGAGCGGTTCCCGGATGCCATTGTAGAAGTGAACGAGTTCCGCGGCGATACCCGTATCACGGTCAGGCGCGAACAGATCGTTGAAATCCTCAGCCTTCTGCGAGACGATCCCGATCTGCACTTCAACTTCTTTTCCGAATGTCTCGGCGTGGACTATCTGAATGTGGATGATGAGAGCTACATTCTCGGAAAGCCGCATCGTTTTGAGGTGGTCTATAATCTCTACTCTCTCCATGACGCTCGCACAGGCCTGGGGAGAAATCAGCGAATCTTTATCAAGGTCGGCGTGCCGGAAGAGGATGCCGTTGTTCCTTCCGTAACCGATGTCTATCCCGGCGCAAACTTCCCCGAACGAGAGATATATGATATGTTCGGAATCCGGTTCAGCGGACACCCCGATTTAAGACGCATTCTGATGTCTGATGACTGGGTCGGTCATCCGCAGCGCAAAGACTATCCTCTCGGCGGAGAGCGCGTTCAGTTCCCTGGCGGAAAGTATGGTCCCGCTGTCGGTGATCGCATGGTGCAGCATCCCGGCGAAAGTTTCTTCGGTAAGACCGCCAGCGAAATCGGAGATACAGACTGATATGACACTCGACTCACGCGATCTGAACCCGCCTTCTCTCCTGGCGCAGGGCGTCTCCCTGGATCCCATCAACGAAGGCACGATGATCATCAACATGGGTCCGCAGCATCCTTCAACCCATGGCGTTTTGCGTCTGGTGCTGGAGTTGGAAGGGGAGACCATCGTTAGCTGCACACCTCATATGGGGTATGTTCATACCGGGATTGAAAAAGAGGGCGAGTATCAGACTTATATGAAGGCGGTCACCATCACCGACCGCATGGACTACCTGTCCGCCCATATCAATAATCTGGCTTACTCGCTGTCGGTGGAGAAGCTCCTTGGGGTTGAGGTTCCTCCGCGCGGACAGTATCTTCGCGTCATTCTTTCCGAGATTCAGCGCATAGCCAGTCATATGGTCTGGCTGGGAACCCATGCGCTGGACATCGGGGCAATGACCGTTTTCTTCTTCTCCTTTCGGGAGCGCGAGAAGCTGCTCGATTTGACCGAGATGATGGCGGGCGTGCGGATGATGCCGTCCTGGATCGTGCCCGGCGGACTGCGTGGAGACGCGCCGGAAGGCTGGTTCGAGCGATGCAAGAAGATCATGGATGAACTGCCCTATCGTTTCGACGAATATGAGACGCTGATAGATCAGAACCCGATCTGGCGCGAACGGACGCAGGGAGTTGGAATCCTATCCGCGGAAGACTGCTTCGCGCTTGGTGTCAGTGGACCCACCCTTCGCGGCAGCGGCGTGCCTCACGATATTCGTAAAGCCGTACCCTATTGCAGTTTCGATCAGTTCGAGTTCGGTATTCCCATTGGCGAGTATGGCGATGTCTATGACCGGTATCGCGTGCGTATGGCAGAGATGCGGCAAAGTCGAGAGATCATCAAGCAGGCGCTGGAGAGGATACCGGACGGACCCATTAACGTGTCGGATCGGAAGGTGGTTCCTCCTCCCCGCTACGAACTGGATAGCTCGATGGAGGCGGTGATCCACCACTTTAAGCTGTGGACGGAAGGTTTTCATCCTCCGATCGGGGAAGCCTATGTTCCGCTGGAATCTCCGAAGGGCGAGATTGGCTTCTATCTCGTATCGGATGGCTCTAACTATCCCTGGAGAATGCATGAGCGTCCTCCCTCGTTTATGAACCTGCAGGCGCTGTCCAAAATGAGCGAAGGCAGGCTGATCGCCGACGTCGTTGCCATTATCGGCAGCATTGACATTGTACTGGGCGAAATTGACCGTTAGTCCTGTACCGGGAGTGATAGATGAGTGAGCAAGCGGCATATGTTCCTGTTGTCGGCGCAATCGCCGAACCGCAGCCTGCGCCAGAGAAGACACATCGTTTTTCCGAGCAGGCTGTACAGGAACTGGAGGAGATTTTAACCCACTACCCGGATAAGAAATCCGCAATACTGCCTGCGCTCTGGATCGCGCAGCGTGAATATGAAGGCTACCTGCCTCCACAGGCGATTCAGGAGGTTGCAGATCGTCTGGAGCGTCCGTTTGTTGAAGTGGAAGGCGTGGCTACGTTCTACACGATGTATAACCTTCGTAAGCGTGGACGCCATCATCTGGAGGTCTGTACCTGTCTGACCTGTGCGGTGATGGGAGCTTTTGAGGTGGTACATCATCTCGAAGAGCAACTGGGCGTGAAGGTGGGGCAGACAACATCGGATGGCGAGTTTACTCTCTCGGAAGTGGAGTGCTTAAACTACTGTGGAGCCGCGACGGTGGTTCAAGTAGGCGATAAGTACTTCGGCAATGTGACCAAAGAGAACGTGGACAAATTGATCGAGACGCTGCGCAGTTCAAACGAGTTCACTCCTTCCGATCTCGCCAATGCAGTAGTCAAACTGCATATCCCGGAGCGCGCCGCGAAGAAGTAGTTTTATTGGAAAACCCGTAAGTATGACGTAATCGAGGGAGTTAGATGGCGGAAACACTGGTTCTGCTAAAACACCGGGATGTTCCCGGAATAGAGAATATTGACGTTTACGAACAGCACGGGGGCTATGAAGGACTGAAAAAAGCCCTGACCATGGAGCGGGAGGCCGTGATCAATGAGATCAAGACCTCCGGTTTGCGCGGGCGAGGCGGAGCGGGATTTCCGGCATGGATCAAATGGAGCGGTATACCCAAAGATACCCAGAAACCGCACTACGTGCTGTGCAATGCGGATGAGGGCGAACCCGGAACTTTTAAAGATCGCGAACTGATGCTCAAACTTCCGCATATGGTCATTGAGGGCATGATTATCGCGGCGTATGCCACGCAGTCCGCAAAAGGCTACATCTATATCCGTGGCGAGTTCGTGGAATCGGCGCGAAGCATTCGCAAAGCGATTGACCAGGCTTACAAAAAGGGCTATCTCGGAAAAAGCATCGGCGGGAAAGAGGGTTTCGACTTCGATCTCTACATCCACATGGGCGCGGGCAGCTATGAGTGCGGGGAAGAATCAGCATTGATGAGCAGCTTGATGGGGGAGCGGGGACAGCCCCGGCTCAAGTTTCCCCATGCGCCCCTGCCAATTCATGAAGGAGTCTGGCAGAGTCCCACCCTCATCAACAATGTAGAGACCTACGCCGCCGCATCTCAGATCCTCGCGCATGGCGGAGCCTGGTATGCTTCGATGGGAACCGAGAACAGCAAGGGGACCAAGATCATCTCTGTCAGTGGTCATGTGAAAAAGCCGGGCAACTATGAGGTTGAGTTAGGCTATCCTGTGCTGGATATGATCGAACTGGCGGGAGGGGTGACCGGTGGAAACTTAAAAGCGGTCATTCCGGGCGGCTCCTCCGTGCCAATCATCCCGGCGGAGCTGTGCAAGGACTTCAAGTTAGACTACGACGCTAATCAGGTGGTGCAGTACTCCCTGCGCACGATGCGCCTTCCGGTTGTCGGCTCCGGCGGCTTCATGGTCTTCAATGATAAGACCGACATCGTGGTGCTGATGCGTCGGACGGCTGAGTTCTACACGCATGAATCGTGCGGCAAATGTACGCCTTGCCGTGAAGGGACTCGCTGGATCTTCAAGATTCTCTCCCGGATCACGACCGGAGGAGGGCTTCCCGGAGACATTGATCTGCTCTTAAATATCTGCGATCAGATTGACGGTCGCTCCTACTGCGGGCTGGGAGACGCGGCAGCGTGGCCCATTATGGGAGCAATCAAGCATTATCGTCATGAGTTCGAATACTGGATCGAGCACAAGAGATCGCCGGTCGGCTTGGACTGCCTGCCACCTGCTCCAGAGGCGCTTAACCCTCTGCTGACACTGACATCCGTTTAGAAGGATTCGATATGGCTGACGTTCCTATGGTGAATATAAAAATCAATGGGATTGCGCTGCAGGTGCCGCAGGGCGAGAAGGTTATCGAGGCAGCCAAGCGAATCAACGTAGATATTCCCTTCTTCTGCTATCATCCGCGCCTCACAATGGAGAACGGGGCAAACTGCCGTATGTGTCTGGTGGATGTCGCCACGCCGCGTAAAAACCCGGATGGCAGCGTTGTGATGGCGAAGATGCCCAAACCTCAAACCGCCTGCAGCCTCCCGGTGTCGGAAGGGATGGAGGTCTGGACGGAGACGGAGCAGGTGATTGCCGACCGCCGCGGGGTGCTGGAGTTTCTCCTAATCAATCATCCGCTCGACTGCCCGATCTGTGATCGCGGGGGTGAATGCCCGTTACAGAACAACACCATCCACTATGGACCGCCGACCTCGCGCTTCATCGAGGAGAAACGACACTTTCCGAAAGCCTATCCTCTGTCCGAATATGTGGTTTTTGATCGTGAACGCTGCATCCATTGCGCCCGCTGCACCCGATTTACGCAGGATATCTCCGGAGATGCCCAGTTGGACTTCCTGTTCCGTGGCGCGGATATGGAGGTCGGCACTTTCGCGCACACCCGGTTTAACTCCCGATTCTCCGGCAATGTCATTGAATTGTGCCCTGTTGGCGCACTACTGTCTCGCACCTATCGTTTCAAAGCGCGCCCCTGGGACCTGATGACACAGAAGTCGCTCTGTACACAGTGCTCTAACGGCTGCAATATAAAAATGGACCATCGCGTCAGCCAATTGCAGCGCGTGAATGCGCGCGTGAATGATGCAGTAAACGAGGAGTGGACCTGTGACCGGGGCAAGTTTGGGATGGATTATGTCTCTTCTCCCGAACGGATCACAACTCCTCTGATAAAGCGAAATGGGGAGTTTCAACCCATTTCCTGGGATGAGGTCAACACCCTCATCCTTGACCGTCTTCAGCAGGCTGGCGCGAAGGTCGGGGGTATCGGAGGAACGCGCTCTTCCAACGAAGATCTGTACGCATGGCAGAAGTTCTTCCGGCAGACTCTCCGGGTGAATAATCTCGATCATCGTATGGGACCGCACTTCCAGCCGACCAACAGCGGATTGTACGCCCGTTTCGGCTATCATCGCATGAACAATGCTATCGCCGATCTGGAAAAGATGAAGACGATTCTGGTCTTCGGTTCCAATCTGGTGGATGAGCAGCCGATTATCTATCTTCGCGTTCGTAAAGCATGGCGCGCGCATGGAGCCGGAATCATCGAAGCGGTTCCGAAGTCCCTGAAATCTGGTGATGATGCGAATCATGTTGGCGAATTCGCCTCCGTGAAGCTCTACTATCGTCCCGGTACCGAGGTTGCCCTTCTGCATGGTCTGATGAACGTAATGCTTTATGAGAATCTGCTCTCCGCCAGGAAACTGGGCGAGATCAAGAATCTCTCCATCGTGCAGAACGCCGTCAAAGCCTGGGCGCCGGAGATAGCGGCGAAAGAGTGCGGCGTAGAAGCCGATGCCATTCGAAGAGCTGCCTGTCTGCTGGCTACAGAAGAGATGGCGATCCTGGCAGGAGAGACAGTTTCACAACATCCATACTCTGAAGACATTCTCCATGCGCTCGGAAACCTTGCGATCGTGACGGGCAATGCCGCAAACGTGAATGTCCCGGTGACGGAGAACAACCAGCAGGGCGCGATGGACATGGGGATTCTGCCCGATGTGCTGCCAGGATATGTCGGGGTAGATCAGCCGGGACTGAACACAAAGCAGATGCTTCAGGGAGCCGTCAGCGGCGAGATCGAGGCGTTGTGGATTTCCGGGGTGGATCTGGTGAATCGCTTCTATGACGGGGAACTGGCGCGTCGCGCTCTGGAAGCCTGCTCATTTGTCGTTGTCACCGAACATACGATGACAGAGACGGCGCAGTTTGCCGATGTGATTCTTCCCATACAGAGCGTTGCGGAGCGAGACGGAACCTTTACCAACGTAGAACGCCGCGTACAGCGTTTCTTTAAAGCCTTTGATATCTCGCCGGAGATTCATCCTGAATGGCTGATCTTCAGTCAGCTTGCCATGCGTATGGGGGGCGTCGCGCCCTACTTCTCCGCCAGAGATATACTGCGCGAGATCGCTTCCTCTGTTCCCATCTATCAAAACTGTTCGCCACGCGACCTGGGCGACCAGGGTGCGCGATGGAACTATCCCGAGGACGATCATTCCGCTGATCTGGTGGGAGTGGAGTATCGCGCTCCGGCAGCCGTATCTGCCTGACATCGGGCATATCGTGTGCACCCAATTACCTCTTCTGCACGTTTGTGTGCCTGACATCTGCTCCTGAGGGGCTGTTATGATAATTCCGAACTACAGACTCGGACCGATTGATCTCGTCACGCTTCTCCCATATATTGCGATCCTCTGCATCATCGGTTTCATTCTGGCAATCGTGCCGTTTCTGATCTGGATCGAGCGGGTGGTGATCTCTCTGATGCAGGACCGCATTGGACCGAATCGCGTGGGACCGCGCGGGCTTCTGCAAACCATAGCGGATGGGATCAAGCTTTTTTTCAAAGAGGATATTCAGCCGAGAGCGGTAGACGTTCGTATCTACTATCTGGCTCCTGTGCTCGCAATGATTCCGGCGCTGGCTGCTGGAGCGACGCTTCCCTTTTCAACGGTGCGCTTCCGTATGGAAGACGGCTCTGTACAGACCTTGCCGATGGTCGTGGGCAACGTAAACATCGGAATTCTCTATATTCTGGCGATGGCGTCTCTGCAGGTCTATGGAATCATTCTGGCGGGCTGGTCGTCCAACAACAAATACTCGCTGCTCGGCGGTCTGCGCGCCTCCGCGCAGGTTATCAGCTATGAACTCTCGATGAGCCTGGCGATCCTGAGCGCGGTGTTGATGTCCGGCTCGCTGAATCTGGTGAATGTGGTGGAAGCGCAGATGAACGGTTTCTGGAACTGGAACATCTTCGCCTATCCGCCACTCGGCTTCATCGTCACCGTGATCTACCTTATCTCTATGGTGGCGGAGACGAACCGCTCTCCCTTTGACTTGCCAGAAGCTGAATCGGAACTGATCGCCGGCTTCCATACCGAGTACTCCTCCATGAAGTTCGCTATGTTCTTCATGGGCGAGTATGCGAGTATGCTGGTGGTTTCCGGCGTGGCGGTTACGCTCTGGTTCGGAGGATGGTCTTCGCCTCTGCCTTTCCTGGACTTCATTCCCGGCTTCATCTGGTTTTTGATGAAGCTGTTCGTCCTGTTCTTCATCTATGTCTGGTTGCGCGCAAGTTTGCCGCGTCTACGCTACGACGCGCTGATGAATCTGGGCTGGAAGCGATTGCTGCCTGCCGCGCTGGTGATCCTGTTCCTCATTGCCTGTTGGAACGCCTTCCGAACGCCACTAACGCCGGAATCCAATCCCGTCGCGGAGATCACCCTGGCTCCTACCCGCGCATCCACAGGAGAGCGATAAGATGAGTTTTAACTGGTCGCTCATGGTCTTTTTCATTCTTGCGGGAATCTCGGTTGGCTCTGCGCTGCTGGTTGTCGCCAACCGAAATCCGGTACGAAGCGCACTCTTTCTCGTAGTGAACTTCTTTGTGCTGGCTATCTTCTTCCTGACGCTCTCCGCGCAGTTTATCGCGGCAGTTCAGGTAATCGTCTATGCCGGCGCGATTATGGTCCTGTTTCTGTTCGTCATCATGCTTCTGAACCTCGGCGCGCCGGAGGCTTTAAAAGAGCGGGGCGGGCTTCAGATGCCGGTCGCTATCATGCTGGCGGTGGTCTTTATCTCCGCGCTAGGACTGGCTGGCTCGCTGACGACCGGGCTTCGTCCCTCCAATGCGACCCCGGCTACCGTGGACGGCTCGCCCTATTTCACCCATAAAGATATTCTGCTTCCGGCTGATCTGGCTCGGAAACTCCGAACAGGCGCAGACCCGGCGACAGCGTATCTTCGCGATCAGATACACCCGGAATCGCGTGTGAAACTGATGGCGTTGAAGGAGAATGAAGCGCCCTCTCTGGAACTCATCAGCGAGATGAAGCGGGAGTTGAATCGCCTGGTTGACGGACCAGTCCTGTTTGAGACGCAGCGGTTCTCCTCGGTGCGTCTCTCAAATGAGACGCAGAAACTGCTGAATAGACAGTCTACACTGAAAGACAGGAAACGGATAAACCGGCTGCTGCTTCAGGATGTCTTTCCCGAAGAGATCACGAAGAGCGAACAGATGGGGTCGGTGGAGACGGTAGGGAAGGCGATGTTTGATGCAAAAAAACCCTGGCTGCTGCCTTTTGAACTGACCTCCATTCTACTGCTTGTGGGAATCGTCGGGTCGGTTGTGCTGGCGAAAAGGAGAGGGTAGGAATGCTGGGCGTCCCGACCGAGTACTATCTGGTTCTGAGCGGCATCCTCTTTACCATCGGAGTGGTCGGAGTTCTGATCAAGCGGAATCCGATTGTGATCTTCATGTGTATCGAGTTGATGCTCAACGCCGTCAATCTAACCTTCATCGCGCTGGGACGGCACTTCGTCCATGTGAACGGGCAGATGTATGTTGTCTTTGTGATGGCAGTGGCTGCGGCGGAAGTCGCCATTGGACTGGGAATTATCGTCGCCCTGTTCCGCTCCAAAGAGACGATAAACATTGATGAAGTCAACCTGATGAAGTACTGAAACCGAAGGGATTTCGATACCGAACCCGGTTTACGGTACGGAGTGACATCGCTATGCATGAGTTGCCTTCCGCCAATCTGGTAGGGCTTATCACCGGGCTTCCGCTGCTCGGTTTCCTGATCCATGCTTTTTTCGGAAAGTTAATCATCACCCGAATGGGAGAGGATTCCGGGAAGCGCGTGGTCGGGGGACTGGCTACGGCGCTGGTGCTTGCCAGTTTCGGAGTAAGTCTCTATATCTTCTCCGGTCTGCTCTCGATGGAAGGAGAGCATAAACGCGCTTTTGCCAGTCTCGTTCCATTTCTAAGCAAACCGATCACCTGGATTGATATCGCCGGTTTCAAAGTCAGCTTCGGCGCGCTGGTAGACCCCCTTTCCATCCTGATGTGTCTGATCGTGACGGGGATCGGCGGACTGATTCATCTGTACGCGACCGGTTATATGGCGAAGGATAAGGACTACGCCCGCTTCTTCACCTACATGAATCTGTTTATCTTTTTCATGCTGGTGCTGGTGCTGGCGGACAACATACTGCTGATGTTTGTGGGATGGGAGGGGGTCGGTCTCTGCTCCTATCTGTTGATCTCTTTCTGGTATGAAGATACAGAGAACTCCAAGGCGGGCAACAAGGCGTTTATCGTCAACCGGATTGGCGATGTCGGGTATGCGCTGGGAATTATGGCGATCTTCGCCTTTTTCGGCACGTTGACATTTTATACTGAGGACGGCAAGGGATTTCTGGACGCCGCCATCAACGGGAAAGCCGCCAACGGCTTCACCTTCACCCCTGAATTAGCGATGGCGATCGGGCTGCTGCTTTTTGTGGGAGCCTGCGGTAAGTCGGCGCAGTTCCCGCTTCATGTCTGGCTGCCCGACGCGATGGCAGGTCCCACTCCGGTCAGCGCGCTGATCCACGCTGCCACGATGGTGACGGCTGGCGTGGTGATGCTTACTCGTATGTCCCCGATCATCGTGAAATCGGAGACAACCCTTCTGGTCATCGCCGCAGTCGGGCTGTTCACCGCGCTGTTCGCCGCGACCATCGCCCTGACCCAGAACGATATCAAGAAGGTGCTTGCCTATTCGACCGTCTCGCAGTTGGGCTATATGTTTCTGGGATGCGGCGCGGGCGCATTCGGCGCGGGGATGTTCCATGTAACCACCCACGCCTTCTTCAAAGCGCTGCTCTTTCTGGGAGCCGGGTCGGTCATTCATGCTATGCACCACGAGCAGGATATGCGACGCATGGGAGGACTGAGCAGAAAGATCAAGGTCACCTACGTCACCATGCTTGCCGGATGGATCGCCATCTGCGGGATCCCTCCCTTTGCCGGATTCTGGAGCAAGGATGAGATACTGGGGTACGCCTCTGGCATTCACAGTTACGGATTGCTGTTCTATGCCGTCGGTCTGGTCACCGCCGCTTTGACCGCCTTCTATATGTCCCGGCTGATGTGGAAAACCTTCTGGAGCGATCAACGCTATGATGAAGCGACCCTGGGCGCGCGCGGACACGGCGGGGATGCTCATAACGCTCACCACGATCACGGCGGCGACGCCCATGATACGCATGGCGCGGAGGAACATGCTGCTGGCGTGAAGGAATCGCCGCAATCCATGCTCATTCCGCTGGTGATTCTGGCCGCTCTCTCTCTACTTGGCGGGTTCATTGGAACGCCTTTCAACAACTTCTTTGAGCATTTTCTGGAGCCGTCCGTCGCGAAGTTTGAGGCGCATCATGGCGTTTCCTTCGGATTGGGAGCCGTTTTAGGAACGATGGTCGCCGCGATCGGTATCGGGCTGGCATATTCGCTCTATTCGAAGCGACGCGCTTCCGGCGAACTGCTTCCCGAATCGCAGAAAGCCGGCAATCCTCTGTATCAGGCTTCCGCCAACCTCTGGTATGTTGATCGTTTCTTCTATGATCTCTTCGTTATTCGCGGTGGAAATATCGCGACCGCGCTCTGGCGCGCGGTGGATCAGAATATCATTGATGGGCTGGTGAACGCCGTTGCAGGCATCACCGGACTGCTCAGCGAGCTATTCCGGCGTCTTCAGACCGGTTATATACGCGCCTATGCCCTCTCCATGCTCACCGGCGTGGTTCTGGTGGTCATCGCGCTCCTGTGGAGCGCGTTGAGGACGATGGGCAAGTAGGAGACGAGAGACTGATGAAATATCTGTTGAACGCCGTTATTTTCCTGCCTCTTGCGGGCGCGCTGCTGCTACTGCTTTTTCCTCGCCCGAAAGATACGCCTGATTCTCATGGACATGGGGAGGAGTCTCCCTCTCCACCGGATATCGCTGCTCAGGCTGTTCGCTGGTTCACCCTGCTGGTCTCTCTCATCACTTTTATCGCTTCCATCTGGCTGCTGACCGGATTCAATATCGGACAGAAGGAAGGCTATCAGTTTGTAACAAACAGAGTATGGTTTGTTATGGGAGACCTGCAGGTTCGCTACCATATCGGCATAGACGGGATCAGCCTGCTGCTCATCCTTCTAACGACCTTTCTCAGCGTTCTCTCAGTTATCTTCTCGTTTTCCATCAAGAAGCGCATTCGCGAGTACATGGTCTTCCTGCTGGTGTTGCAGACCGCCATGACGGGAGTGTTCTGCGCTCTCGATCTGGTGCTCTTCTATGTCTTTTTTGAAGCAGTCCTTATTCCCATGTATTTCCTGATCGGAATCTGGGGACATGAGCGGAGAATCTATGCTGCAGTGAAGTTCTTCCTCTACACCTTTGTGGGCAGCGTGTTGATGCTGCTGGGGATTGTCTTCATCTATCTGCACACAGGGTCTTTCAGTCTGGTGGATCTCGCCACTCTGAACACGGACGCCTACAAGAGACTGAATCTTCTGGACGCGCAGACTCTCATGTGGCTCTATTCCGCCTTTGCGCTGGCGTTCATGATCAAAGTGCCGATGTTCCCGTTCCATACATGGCTGCCAGATGCTCATGTGGAAGCGCCTACGGCAGGCTCAGTCATTCTGGCGGGGGTTCTGCTGAAGATGGGAACCTACGGGTTTATACGAATATGCCTCCCGATCTTCCCGATACAGGCGCAGAACAGCGCGATGCTGTTTATATTTCTTTCGATTGTCGGCATTATCTACGGGGCGATCGTTGCCGCGATGCAGCCGGATATGAAGAAGCTGGTAGCTTACTCCTCCGTCAGTCACCTGGGCTTCGTAATGCTGGGAGTATTTTCTTTCACCAAGTTGGGAATGGTAGGCGCCGTGCTTCAGAGTATCAATCATGGTGTCTCGACAGGGATGCTCTTCTTTATGGTAGGGATGATGTACGAGCGCAAGCATACCCGTGAAATCGCCGCCTATGGCGGTATCAAGCGCGTGGTTCCGGTGATGGCCGCTTTCTTCCTGATTGCGCTTCTCTCATCCATCGCCCTTCCGCTGACGAACGGGTTTGTCGGGGAGTTCACCATACTTCAGGGGAGTTACATCTCTCAGAATAGCGGTCCACTGTTGACTTTCGTTGCGGCGTTGGGGATGGTTCTCTCGGCGGTCTATATGCTCTGGTTGTTTCAACGGGTATTTACCGGACCGGTTAAGCACGCGGAGAACCGCCATCTGCGTGATATGAACTGGCGCGAGAAGATCGTCCTCGCGCCGTTGGTGATAATGATTTTCTGGTTCGGCTGTTATGTGACGACCTGGACGCGATTTCTAAACCATCCTGTGGACGATCTGATGGGGAAACTGGGGATCGAGAATCAGGAGATGAAGCCCCGTGATCCGAATGCTCCTTCTCCCTTAAGAGGTTCACCAACGGGGGCAGGTTAACGCAGAGCCGAGAGGAGCCGAGTATGACCGGACGCGAGCGCATGCTGGCAGCAGTCTCCGGAAAACCGGTGGATCGCGTACCTTACAGTCTGTGGTACCACTTCCGCCTGACACCGCCGGCAGGCGAAAATATGGCGCTGGCGGAACTGGATTTTTTCCGTCGCTGCCGTCCCGATCTGATGAAGGTGATGCATGACATCCCGTATGAGATGCCAGCCGGACTGCCGAAGGTGGAGGTTGTAGACGATTGGGCGAGAATGCCAGTTCTGGATGGGAAATCCGGGAATTTCGGCGCGCAACGGAAGACGGTGCAGATGATCAAAGCCGGGCTGGATGAGGATGTTCCGGTCATTGACACCGTATTTAACGTCTATTCGATTGCGCAGAAAGTCTGCGGTCAACGCGTGATGGGATTTCTCGGCACAGATCCGGAGAAGGTTCATATTGGTCTGAGAAATATCGCGCAGTCTCTCGCCAACTACGCCCGCGAACTGGTAGCGGGTGGCGCGGATGGCATCTATCTGGCGATTGCCGGAGCCGCGATGGACTCCATGCCTGCAGAGGAATACCGGAAACACTTTCTCGGCTACGATCAACAGATACTGGACGCGGCTTCAGAAGCTGTCGTAAATGTGGCGCACCATCACGGGACGGGAATTTACCCGGAACTAGTGCTCTCGCTCCAGGGCTATCATATCTATAGCTGGAGCAATCGCCTCTCCGGAAATCCCGACCTTCGCGAAATGCGCCTGAAGACGCAGATATGCCTGATGTCGGGAGTGGACGAGACCTCGTATGGAACCTGTAAGCCGGAGGAGATTCTGGCGCAAGCAAAGGAGGCAATTTCCGCCACAAACGGGCGCGGTTTCATCCTCGCGCCTGGATGCGCGGTTCCGACACCGCCAGAAACGCCGGAGGAGAACCTCCATGCGTTACGTATTGCCGTTACCGGGTAGGAGAAAGCGCTCAACTTTCTTGAGAGCGCCCCGAATAGAATCTGCCCTGGAGGACTTATGCCTGGTTCACCATCAATCTGGGAAGACCTGATCCTTATCCAACCGCTCATCGTCCTGTGGATAACGTCGTTCGTTCTTCTGCTGGGGGATGTGGCGGTCTGGAAGAAGTATAAAGACTTGAATCCTATCCTCGCCATTGTCGGCACGCTGATTGCGCTGGGAGTCGCATTTAATCAGACCATCTCTCTGACCGCCGATAAAGCGTTCGCGCGATCCCTGAATATGGACTCTCTGGCGCAGGTAAGCATGATTGCGCTGCTGGTGACCGGTCTGCTTGCCATTCTTCTTGCCTGGACATACTTGAAGAATCGAGGACTGGATCGTGGGGAATACTATCCGTTGATGCTGCTTTCCATCTCCGGCGCGATTCTGATGGGAGCCGCCAACGATCTGATCGTTCTGTTTATCGGGCTGGAGATACTCTCATTCGCGCTCTACGTCATGGCGGGGTTTTCCCGGACAGATGTGCGCAGCGAAGAGGCATCCATTAAGTATTTTCTGCTGGGAGCGTTTGCTTCCGCCTTCCTGCTCTACGGCATCGCGCTGGTCTATGGCGCGACACAGACGACACTGATGTCGGAACTGGCGGTAAGAGTTCATTCCGCGCAGACTCCGATGCTTCTGGCGGGAATCGGGCTATTAATAATGGGGCTGGGTTTTAAGGCGGCAGTAATTCCGTTCCATCAGTGGACTCCCGATGTCTATGAGGGCGCGCCGACTTCGGTCACCGCCTATATGGCTGGCGCGGCAAAAATCGCCGCATTTGCCGCGATGCTTCGGGTTTTCGATTCACTGGCTGCTGTCAGTAACTTCTGGCTGGGAGCGATCCAGGCGCTGGCAATTTTGACGATGGTCTTCGGCAACCTGCTGGCGATAGCCCAGACCAACGTCAAACGACTGTTAGCCTACTCCAGTATCGCCCATGCCGGGTATCTGATGGTTGCCATCGCAACTCTGGCGCACAGCGCGGAAGGTCCGCGAGGAATGCAGGCGCGAGAGCTTGCGATGACTGGCTCCCTGTTCTATCTTTTTGCCTATACCTTTATGACGATGGGAGCGTTCGGCGTGCTGATCTATCTGAGCAATCGCGGGAAGGACTATCAACAGATCGAAGACCTTCGCGGACTGGTACGACATGATCCACGCACCGCCTATGCGATGCTCTTCTTCATGCTTTCACTGGGCGGCATTCCTCCCACAATGGGCTTTATGGGGAAGTGGCAGATTTTCTACGCGGCGTTATCGGGCGGGGAGACCATGCTGGCGATTGTCATGGCTCTGACCAGCGTCATGGCAGCCTTCTACTACCTGAAGATTGTCTACGTGATGTGCTTCGAAGAGCCACGAGAGGCAGCGCCTGCTCAGCCGCAGAATTCGTTCGGCGCGAGCCTCTCCGTGATGTTATCGGCGGCCGCGACAATCCTCTTTGGAGTCATGCCCGGACTTCTCTACACGATCACAGGACTGATTCGGTAGATAAAAACGCCGGACGGGGACAACACCCGTCCGGCGTTTGCCGCTCTCTCGCCTTCTGATTAGCGAATCCCAACCTTCTTCAGGGCGGCGTCGAGCTTCTCTTCGTTCAGCCCCACCAGCCGGGAGATTATGCGCCCGGAGCGATTGATGACCACATTGGTCGGAGTCGCTTCCACGCCGTACAGTTTCGCCACATCGTCGTTCTGACCGTTTATAGCGGCGTAAAACCGCGCCTGATAACGATTCATGAAAGTGCGCACCTCTTCCGGCGTATCTTTGACATTCACGGAGATGATCTCGAATCCGCGATCCCTGTACGTGTTATAGAGCTTCACCAGGTGGGGAAACTCCTCCTGACAGGGAGGACAGTCGTTGAAGAAAAAGTTCAGCAGCACCACCTTCCCCTTGAACTGAGAAAGTTGTATACTCTCTCCCCCGGCAGTCTGAACCATGAAGTCCGGGGCAGGGGGGCCGGTGACATCCGGGTCAATATACTCCAGTGGCGGCAGCGTGGTTACAAGCTTCGCTCCCTCCGGCAAGGGGCGACGGAAAGTCTCCTCGGCAACAGGACGGTCTATCTCGATGTTCACCCGGTCTTCAATGATTTTTGGCTCCCCCGCATGATAGAGAACCACTCGGCGAATGAGGTTGTCTTCTACCGTCACATAGACTCTGGCATCGAACTCCTCATCATAGGGGAATTGCAGGACATATGCCTGCCTGCCGCCGAAAGACTGAATACCTTTCAGTTCCGCTTCCGTCATACGTTTCGCCAGGGGGATTTCCATATTGCGAAGGTTACCCTGAAGGAAGAGAGAGATAATTTTCGCTCCTGGAGCCGGAATATCCACCTTCCCAAGAAGGTCTGAACCGATGAGCCGTTGAGGCGCTCTCGTTCTCGTAAATGCTTTCCTGTCCGGGCGATACGCGATTAACTCGCTGCCGTCGCTCACCACCAATGTATTGACTTTTTCGCCCTGTATCTCCAGAAGATACCTGCCGGGACGCTGCGCTGTCAGATTGACGGTCGCTTTCATCTCCGGTTCCGCGAGCTTATTCGTCCAGTTGGCGGTATCGCGATAGGTCTGTATATTGCGGTATGCAGCGCTTATCCGGTTCAAAACAGTGGTAATGGCAGGGGTAGTCTGCGCCTCTACCCCTATGTTGAGAAGGGGAAGAATAGCGAGAGACGGGATCAGTTTTAGAAACATGGAATCCTCCCGGTCGGGATCGTATAGTAGCTTGTTCTGAATGAACCGGGTAGATTCCTTTGCGATGCAGAAAAAAGAGGACTGCCTGCTTTGAGGCAGTCCTCTTTTCGTTCATGCGATCCTGCTCACTTCAACCAGGGGATGAAAGTCCCGCCAAACTGCTTGATCAGGAAGTCCATGCGCGAGATAAAAAGTGCCATACGGGCCATGATGGTGGAACCGAAAATCGCGCCGAATGCGATCATCAGAACCCATCGCCCGGTATTGGCGGTCTTCTGCACCGCCCTGGACTTCACCTCAAAGGAGAAGAAGAAATAGGTCATCACGCAGATGATAATCGCCAGAAAGATCAGGTTATTGATCGCTCCGGAGAGTGTCACCGCTTTAATGGATCCCTCGGCAGCCTGCGGAACGATGGGCTTAAAAGTAGTGACAATCTGTTTGTAGTAGAGACCCGCGAAGGACTGGAAAGTCTGTCCTGCGCTCAGTCCGAGCAGGAAACCGATACTGATGCGAGCCATCCAGTTATATTTTCGGCTGTAGATGAGATAGAGCATCAGACCGAGCGGCAGCGACAGAAACCACCACCAGCGACCTTCCTGAAAAATACGCTGATAGAAGTTCGGGTAGAGGATATCCACCCAAGCAGCCCTGATCGTCCAGCCCATAGCAAGCCCGATAAAGGCATGTTCGAAGAAGCGGTAGATTTTGTTCTCTTTATAGAGAATCGAGTAGATGCCCAGAGTGCAGGCGACGGCGACCCACATCTGGATCGCCCCTGCGTTGGCGCGAATGAAATCAAGCATCTATCCGGCTCCTTGCTGGGATTTCTGACGGCGTTTCTGCGCGAGATAGCCGAGGTTGCCCACAACGATCAGAACAATAATCAAGATATGGGAGACGGATAGCGCAAGCCCCTGTGCGGTGGCTCTACCCGGTTCTTTCACCAGCCCTTCATACTCAAGCGCGCCTTTAAGTCCGGTGAGCATTCCCACCATCTGTCCGGAATCGAGATACTGATAGGCTTCCGGAGCCATGACGGCGGTCGGACAGAAGACTAATGGCGTTCCCTTGATACCCTGCACAAATGCGACCCAGGACTCAAAGGTCTGAGAGGGGGTAACAACCACCAGAATCCCCACATCGTCAATATCTTTGAAACGCGCCATGATAGGAAGTTTTTCGTGATCGCTCAGTGGAGTGCTTTTGGAATCTTGCTTCATGCCTTCCTGAAAACCGCGAACCATCGCTTTGAGAGTGGCATTGATCGTTCCTGCCGGTCTGAAGCCCCAGTTAATCCAGTCGGTTCCGTACTGGTAGTTGTAGCGTTTTGCCAGTTTCTCGGCTTCCGTCGCCACCAGTTCCGGCCCCTGAGGATCAAACCCCATAATGGCAAAGGGAATGCGCCGTTTCATAAGGTGGTGCAAGATGGCGAGGGTCTGCGCTCCATTCTCCCCGCGTGTACTGGCAGACCAGTCCGCACCGATAATCACCAATTTATCTGTGGGGGCGTTCTCAATCGCTTCAAAAGCGGATCGCGCCTGATTGCTGGGTATGACCGGTAGCGGTTTCCTGGGTATCAGTGCCAGTCCCACCGAAACGAAGAGCAGAAGATAGACAATCCGGCGGTCAATGGTCTGTAGTTTTTCCAGAATGCTCATAATCGAACCTCCACGATGGAGCCGGTGATTGCGCCGGATTTAGACCTCTCTATCAAAGTAACTACCGCGTTCAAGGCTGAGCCAGATGCGCAGCGCTGTCGCCAAGAGTCCCACACCAAGACCGAAACCGACCGCCCGTACCGCCGGGGCGTTGATCCTGGTCAGCAGCCAGTCGCTCATCGTTTCGATGCGCAGATTGGAGAGCGCCCCTTCCGTCGGCAGCCAATTGGTGAGGAACTGACCCGCGTAGACCTGTCCGAGCATCACGATGAAGGCGGCTGCCATCAGGAGCGAGGCTTCGGCATTTCGCACCCGGAAGGCGCGATAAGCGGCGGAAACGATGTAGAAGGCGATTATGCTGAACATCGTTCCTTCCAGCGCTTGCAGCCCGCCCACAAACAGAATGCTTCGGATATCTTTGTTGATCTGCGCTTCACGGCTGAAAGGCTCTTCAACTATGATGCCGAAGGTTGCCATCATGATCATACAGGTGAAAAAGGTCAAACTGTAGAACCAGCCGGAACGAAATCGCAGAAGCGTCTTCCCGTGAATCATCGTCAGGCTGTAGATGCCCAATCCCAGCGCCAGCACCGCTACAAGCTGCGCAAACTCGTTCATCGGCACGATAAACCGTGTCAGGGCATTGGTCTCTTTACCGTCTACCAGTTCTGTCGGGAGGAAAAACTCGAGCGCATAGAAGAGACCGGCAAGAAAAGTGACAATGGCTATCAGCATCTTGCGCGCGCGCGGCTTCAAGAACTGGAGTCCGAAGAAGATCACCACATAGGCGACGATCAGTCCCAGCAGTATCAGCCACAGCGTCAGACCTTTCTGAGCCGGGAAGCTGCGCGCAAACCATGAGGCGATTGAATCAACCATGTTACGAAGCATCGGCTGCTCTCCGTTGGCGCGACAGGCGCGCCGCTTCGTTTAGCGTTTCCACCATAAGGGCGTAAACCAGTTCATGAGGAAGTTGTCGGGCCCCATGATCGTGGTGATTATGACTCCCAGAATACAGATCAGCAAAATGGCAGCTTTCCCGATATCCTGCCCTACCAGACTTCCGACAAGAGTCGGTTCACGGGTCAGGAAGGCGGTGGCTGCATAGAACTCATCTCCGATAATGACATAGTCGCAGGCAGCGATCAGGAAGGGGATCTGTGTGGTGGAGGGAGTACCGGCGACCTGAATCGCGCCGATCTGATTGGCGTTCTCCGCCATAATGAGTGATTCGGCGAAGAAAAGACCAAAGAGAAAGGCGGTTGCGACCTTTTCACGATTGATCAGTCCGGCAACGCCTGCCGCAAATGCAAACTGACGATCGCTCAGAAACATGATATCTTCCGCGCGGAAGTTCTCGACACGCCCTTCCAGGTTGAATGATTCGCGGATCGCCTCTTCTGCAACGGGAATGAAGGAGGCATCCGCAACAGGCATGATGATCCGGTTGCCGAAACGCGCCGCTGCG
Organism: uncultured Chthonomonadaceae bacterium; assembly: GCA_964429855.1. Taxonomy (GTDB): domain Bacteria; phylum Armatimonadota; class Chthonomonadetes; order Chthonomonadales; family CAJBBX01; genus CALLMM01. The sequence continues at coordinate 92,725 of CAYSDM010000003.1, read as the reverse complement.
CGCGCGACATAGGCAAGGATCGCCAGCGCCTGCAGGGTCACAACATCAATGCCGCCCAATCCGGGCTGAAGCAGCATCGGGCGACCCATCTCCGTAGCGCGCCCCACCGCGTCATCAATGGCGTTCAGACCGGGGATACGACGGATGAAGGGCTGTTTCCCGCGTCGGGAACGAAAGATCATGATGAGAATAGCGGCGCAGATGAAGAAGGTCAACGTGCTATTCACAGGATCGGAATGTTCCATAGAGTTTGCCTCTACTCTGTTATTGATCCGACATACAGTCTATCAGGAAGCGGACGGCGGTGTCTGATCCTGTATATCTCGCCTGCGTCTACGCGGCTTGGAGCGGAGAAGCGGTTCATCCTGGACTGCCGCGTTGGATGGTTCCAGCGACGGGCGAAGCGCTTTTATAGCCTTCAAGACCGACTCGCGATCTCCCGGCTGCCCCTCTTGCGCAAATCGCAGGAATACCCCCCGAAAGCTGTCCAATCGTGAGGAAGCGGGAAGAGGCGACAACCTGACCCCCTCTTTATAGAGCAGAACACGTCGCACCAGCTTCCACTCGATCTCGAAGCGATTTGCTCCATACCGACAATGCGCAGTACGGTTTGTCAGGCGAAACCGACAGGGGAAGAGATACTCGGAGGTGGCGGAGAGTATCATCAGAATTGCCGCAAATGAGAAGAAGAGATTATGAAAGAGCATCCATGCAACGGACGCCACAAACAGAGAGGATCCCAGGATAACCGGGATACGCTGCGGTTGCTGACGCAGCAGATGGATATTCCAGACGAGATGATCCGTCTCTTCCAGTGGTTCCGCTTCAGAGGCAGGGTGAGTTTGCTGATTTATCATCCCATCCTGATCGGTATAAAGTGAGAGCAGCCCGGGGTTAAAATGCGGTTAAGACAGAACCATTATAGACTTTACCCCGCGAAATGTCAACCTGCTCCCTTCGGATTACCGCTCTGTTTCGTGTTGCTCTCGCTGCTTTTGGTGTGTGAAAGCTCTTCGATTCTGTCAATCAGAAGCTCGATATTCTCGCGCTTCTCGATCAGTTTTGCAGCTAACTGAACATTTCCCATCCCGACAAAGGGCGCAATGAAGGGAGAGGTGACAACCAGACTCTGGCTGGCGACAAAGGTCAAAGGCTTATGCATCTCCAGAAAGAGGATGGCGGGAGTCTGCATACCGCGTTTCACGACGCCGCCTGCGATCTTTTCTATCAGGTCGTCACGCTCCTGTGGAGTCAGGTCGTCCATCCAGTCGCGCATCTGAAACCATCTCCAGAGTGGGGAAGTCAAAAAGATATCTGCTGGAGGACATCAGACAGTTATCTTAGCGATTATAGTTCCTCCCGAAAGCCCTGTCAATCCCCGTAATCACATCCCAGTCTGTAACACCTTTCAGAACGCGCTGTTTCAGCCTATGTGACAGGGGTTTTTTAAGTAGGAAATGGGAAAATGGTTGACAGTGTGAAGAGTGTCTGGTATACTTTGCTTCGTTTCCAGGAACGTTTTTCGTCTTAGAGGGGTAGTAAACATCAATAAAGATTTCCGTGTCAACGAACAGATTCTGCGGCCTCATAAGGACTATCCGCGCGTTCGTGACGTTCGTCTGATAGACGAAAACGGCGAACAGATGGGGATTCTGAATGTCCGGGAGGCGCTCCAGGTAGCGGGCGAACGAGGACTGGATCTGATTGAGGTCGCTCCGTTAGCCAGTCCCCCTGTTTGCCGTATCATGGACTATGGACGCTATAAATACGAGCAGTCCAAAAAAGAGAAAGAGTCGCAGAAAAAACAGAAGGGCGGCGATATCAAAGGCATCTGGTTTCGCCCGGGAACGGATGATCACGACGTAGATTTCAAGATCAAGAACATCATCAAGTTTCTGAAAGAAGGAGACAAGGTGAAGGTCACCGTGCGCTTCCGAAGCCGCGAGATCACTCACCCGGAGTTTGCCCGTAAGCTGCTCGATCGCGTGATTGAACTGGCTAGCGAAGTCGCTGCCGTGGAGAAGCCTGCCGCAATGGAGGGCAGAACCATGACAATGATCCTCGCTCCCAAATAGAGACAGCAGTCGTCTTCGCGCATAACGGCGACCCTCCGCCTGCTGAAGGTGAGCGGAGGGTCGTTTATGCCATATCTTTATTACTGAACTGGCGGGAGAGGGTTCGGCTGCCAGTAAATGAGGATTTTCAAGCATGTCTAAATTGAAGACTCGCAAGACTGCTTCAAAACGCTTCAAAATCAGTTCCACCGGCAAGTTGATGAGACGATGTACCGGTCTGAACCACCTGATGCGTAAGAAGAGCATGTCGCGCCGCCGCAGACTCTTGAAGGGAAACGTACTCTTTCAGGGCGACAATAAGCGCATGAGCCGTATGATGGGCGAAGGCGCATAAAACCACGCAAACAACGAGGGAATGGGAAGTCAAGCGGGCTTCAGCCCCTCCCATCCGATAGGAGAATAAAAGATGCCGCGCGTAAAACGCGGGACGCTTGTCAAAAAGCGCCACAAAAAGATACTGGAGTCCGCTTCCGGGTACTGGGGCGGGAAGAAGAGTCTCTTCAAAACTGCCAATGAACAGTACCAGCATAGCGGAAACTATGCTTACCGGGACCGACGCAATAAGAAGCGCCACTTCCGCCAGCTCTGGATTGCGCGAATCGGCGCTGCCTGTCGTTTGAATGGAATCAGTTATAACCGCTTCATAGAGGGATTAACTAAGTCCGGGGTTGCCGTTGATCGCAAGATCCTGTCTGAACTGGCAATTTCGGACCCAGGCGCGTTTACACAGCTCGTTGCTCAGTCGGCGAGCGCGCTGCGTCCTGCGGGATAGCCTGCCGGGAATGGCAGGTTCCACACAGTTATCATAAACAAGACGCTCCGTTCGCCGCTTCTCAGCAACCATCTGATTGAAGCGGAAACGGAGCGTTTTTTCTTTCTCTGGCAAAAGGGGATTTTCGCTCAATGGATGCGCTGGACAGCTTAATTCAACAGGCGCAGGAGGAGATACGCGCCGCAGATTCCTCCTCCGCGCTTGCACAGATAGAGGTTAAATATCTGGGCAGTAAGGGGAGTCTTCAGGCTGCCCTTCGACAGATCGGGACACTCCCTAAGGAGGAACGCGCCGCCTATGGCGCCAGAGTCAACGGCGCAAAACAGACTCTGACATCTCTGCTTTCGGAGCGAGGCGAAGAACTCTCCCGTGTCGAAATCGAAGAGCAGCTTCTCGCGGAAGTGATAGATGTCACCATGCCGACAGGGCGTCCTTCCATTGCGGGAAGACGACATCCTCTCACCGCAACGATGGGACGATTGAAGCAGACTCTGATCGGGATGGGGTTTGAGTTTGTCGAAGGACCGGAACTGGAAGACTATGCTTATAACTTTGACGCGCTGAACTATCCTGAAGATCACCCTGCCTTCGATGAACAGATGACATTCTATGTGGATGACACTCGACTTCTTCGAACACAGACAACCGCGCTTCAAGGGCGAGTCATGGAAAATCGAAGACCGCCCTTCCGAATCGCTACCACCGGTCGCTGCTTCCGATATGAGGCGGTGGATGCAACCCACCATCATACCTTTCATCAGGTGGACGTTTTCATGGTGGATGAGAACATCTCTATGGCGAATCTGAAGGGAACGCTGCGTCAGTTCGCTTCCGAAATGTTCGGGGGAGAGGTGCAGGTTCGATTTCGACCGGACTTCTTTCCTTTTGTTGAGCCTGGAGTGGATTATTCGATCTTCTGGCAGGGGCGATGGCTGGAGCTTGGCGGAGCGGGACTCATCCATCCAAACATCCTGGAGCGTTACGGGATCGATTCAGAGAGATACTCTGGCTTTGCCTTCGGGCTTGGCGTCGAGAGGATTCATATGGTTCGCTATGGTGTGGACGACCTCCGGCTCTATCTGGAGAACGATCTGCGGTTTCTGAGACAGTTCTGAGCAATCAGACAGGGGGATTGAGATGAGATTGTCGGTCGAGTGGATCAGAGAGTATACCTCTCTGACGCAGACAACAGAGGAGATCGCTGATACCCTGACGATGGCGGGGCTGGAGGTGGAAGAGAAGGGGGAGTCCGCGATCGGTTCCGTTCTCGACATCAAAGTGACGCCGAATCGAGGCGACTGTTTATCGGTCATTGGCGTTGCGCGGGAACTTGGCGCCGCATATAAAGTGCGAACCGCACCCTTTCCGCAGGCATCTTCCACGACAGAAGGAGAAGCGAATCAGTATACATCGGTAGCCATCGAAGCGCCGGACCTCTGTGCGAGGTACGCGGCGAGAATCATTCGCGATGTGAATATCGGCGAGTCTCCCGCATGGATGCAGGAACGGCTGCTGGCAGCAAATATGCGTCCGGTCAATAACGTTGTGGATATCACCAATTATGTGATGCTGGAGATGGGGCAGCCGCTTCATGCGTTCGATTACGATCTTCTGAAAGAGAATCGAATCGTGGTGCGACGGGCGGCTTTTGGCGAGACTCTTACGACCCTGGATGGGTTAGAGAGGTCTCTAACGCCGGATATGCTGGCAATCTGCGACGCGGCGCGTCCCGTAGCGATTGCCGGTGTCATGGGGGGCAATGATACGGAAATAAGCGAAAATACCACCACCATTCTGCTTGAATCCGCTCATTTTTCACCGACTTCGATACGTCGAACTGCACGGCTTCTCGGAATGCGAACGGAAGCCTCCTATCGCTTTGAAAGATATGTTGATCCCGAACTTGTCGTCGCAGCCGCAGACCGCGCCTGCAAGTTGATAGAGGAGCTTGGGATCGGTAAGGTTATTTCCGGGGTGGCGGATGTCTATCCCCGTCGGGCAGAAACGAGAACGCTGGTCGCTCGACCGGAGAGAGTCGGGGCGTTGATGGGGTATGAGATCACGGGAGAGGAGGTTCGCAGCAGTCTGGAGTGGCTGGGAATCTATCCTGCGGAAGCTCCGAATACCTATATCATCCCTGGCTGGCGTCCTGATCTGGCGCGCGAGATTGATCTGGTGGAGGAGGTTGGGCGCGTCATGGGATATGAGCGTATCCCGGAGCAGCTTCCGGTGGGAGTGACCACCATCGGGAAAGATACTACCTGGAACCATTTTGCAGAGCAGGTGCGCGATATCTTCATAGGCGCCGGACTGCAAGAGGTCGTTACTCACAGCTTGATACGTCCGAGCGTCTATGAAGATTCGACTCGCCAGGACAGCCGGATATCAATTCGAAGCGCGCTCTCCGCAGAGCTTTCGGGGCTGCGACGTTCGCTGCTGCCCGGTCTGATAGAAACACTGGATTATAACGCCAGACGCGGCTTATCGCCGCTTGCCTTTTTCGAAGTGGGCAGGGTGTTTCATCTGATTCGAGAAGGATACGAAGAGACGACAGCCATTGGCGGCGTACTGGCGGGCCCGCTGTCACAGGGCTTCTGGCAGAAATCGTCCGGGCAGTCACCGGCGGATTTCTACACGGTTCGCGGATTAATAGACCGGCTTTTCCAATCGCTCGCTACCCCAGAAATAGAGTTGCAGCGCAGGGAGGATCCGCGCCTGCATCCTGGTCGCTCCGCCAATATTTTGCTCGATGGGAAGGTTGTTGGCTTTATTGGCGAACTGCATCCGAACCTGAGAAAAGAACTGACGGCGCGTGAGCGCATCAACGTTTTCGAGTTGATGTTCGAACCGCTGCAGGAGGCAGCCCGGAGGATCCGACGCTTTAAGCCCTGGTCGGATACGCCTTCAGTTGTGCGCGATCTCGCTCCCAGGGTGGATCAATCGCTGCCGTATGAGAGCATCCGCCAGGCGATTGCGGAGACGAACATCCCCATTCTGCAGCGCATAGCGTTGATTGATCTCTATACCGGAGCCGGGATTCCGGAAGGGATGAAATCGTTGACACTCTCCTTTACTTTCCATGCGCCGGAAAGAACCCTCACGGAAGAGGAGGTGAGTGACGCTCTCGCGACACTTCGCAGCGCTCTGGAGAGAGAGTGTGGAGCCTCCTTTGTCGGGCGATAGATCGAAGCAGTCGAAAGGTGATGCGGAGTCCCCATCTGCGCGTATCAGGCGCATTGCGCCGGCTCTGAGCCTGGTTGCGCTTGGGCTGGCGCTGCGGTTGTGGGGAATTACCTGGGGACTGCCCGATCAGGATCGCCTCTTCTCCTATCATCCAGATGAGGGCGTCAATCTGGTCAGCGGCGTTCTGAAAGAGGGTGAGCTACGCCCTCATCTGGACATTGGCTTCTATAACTACGGCGGATTATACTTCTATCTCTGGCAGATTGCCGCTTCGGTCAATCGCGCCTACGGGATTGTGCAGGTTCCCGAAAGCTCCTCCTTCTTTACAAACACTCCTCCTTCCGCCACAATCGGCGCGCTGATACTGGTGGGTCGCCTCCTGACTGTTCTGCTTGGCGCTTTAACTATCTGGGTGGTCTATGCGCTGGGATATCGTCTATTCGGTAGAAACACCGGTCTTCTCGCCGGCGGAATCTATGCCATCATTCCGGCAACAACGGTTCACAGTCGTTTTGCGACGGTGGATGTCCCCGCCACTTTTTTCGTTGCGCTTGCTCTCCTGTGGGGCGCGACACTATTAACGCAAGGGAGTCATATTGATCTTGTACATAGATCGCAGTCGGAGTTGGATAGACCGGATCGAGAGCAAATGTCCACTCTTCGTTCAATGTATATACCGCTCATTTCGCCACTGCTGGCAGGACTGTTCTGCGGGCTGGCAACGGCGACAAAGTACAATGTCGGGCTGGTCTTTCTGGCTCCTCTCACCGCGCTGTTATTGCGTCGCAAACTCGCGAAAGGCGTTTCCCGTCTGGAAACCGCCAGCGTGATCGTTGGCGGGATATTCGGCTTTCTGATTGGCTGTCCGGGGATGGTCATTGAGTGGTCGAAATTCGTGGAGGATGTGCGTTACGAGTTCTCCAAATCTGGCGAAGGGATGGGTCTGCTCTTTATTGATACCGGAAATGGGTGGGTATATCATCTGCTCTACTCACTCCGTTTCGGTCTTGGAATCCCTCTTCTGATTCTCTCCCTCGTCTCTATCGGTTTTGCGTTTGTTCGACGTACCCGACAGGACTGGTTTCTGCTGGCTTTTCTACTTCCTTACTATCTGGTGATCGGCTGCGCACAGGTTAAGTTCCTGCGGTATATCATTCCAATGCTGCCGGTGCTCGCAATATTAACCGCTCGTCTGCTGACAGAACCCTGGCATGATCATCCAGCGGTCGGGCGCGTATTCACCTCCATTGGATCAATTGTTCTGGTATTGACTCTGGGTATTTCCATCGGGATGAGTCAGTTGATGGCTTCTCCCGATCCGCGCGATCAGGCGTTGAAATTTCTTCGCAACAACGTGCCGCCCGGAAAAATTATCGCCTTTGCGACTACACCCTGGTACTACACGCCGCCTCTCTCGCCTGGAATGACCGCTCCGGGACCGATGGTCAGAAGACAGAGCGCGCTTCAGCAGTCCGCCTTTTCCGTCCGCCTTCCGTCAGAAGGAACGGAGTGGGATATGCATGTTTTCAGCCCCAATCTACCCGATTATGTGATCCTGTCCGACATAGAAAGCCAGGATGCGATGCGTCTGGCGTGGAAGCCGGCACAGCCGTTCTTCGCAACGCTCCAGTCATCCTATACATCCATCATTTTTGAGAACCGCCTGCGAATCTTCGGACTACCGATCCGGAAACCGAACTATGTGCCGAATGACTGGCTCTATGTCTATCCGCGTATCTCCCTCTATGCGCGGAGAACTCCATGAATAACCCGCAGGAACCGCTCCATCGCTTCACGAACCATCTGATTACGGAGCGAGGACTCAGCCTCAACACCGTGCAGGCATATCGCCGTGATCTGAATCAGTTTACAGAGTATCTTGAAAGGAACGCTGTTCGACTGAATCAGGTAACAGGAGAGATCGTTTCCCGGTTTATCAGGAACCTGAAAGAGAGCAGACTCTCCGATGCCAGCATTGCGCGGAAGCTCTCTGCGCTGAAGATGTATGCCCGGTTTCTCTGCTCGGAAGAGATCATCACGAACGATTTCACGGAGCTTCTTGAGAGCCGCAAGACGCCGCGGCGTCTTCCCGAACCGCTCTCCATTCCTCGCGTGAAGCGGCTTCTGTTGACGCCAGGCAGACAGGATACTCGTGACCGAGTCCTTCTTGAACTGCTCTATGCGTGCGGCTTGCGAGTATCAGAACTGGTATCTCTGAGGGTCGGAGATATTGATCTGGAGAAGAGACTGCTGCGCTGCCTGGGCAAAGGAGATAAGGAGCGTCTGGTTCCACTGGGGGCATCCGCCTGCAGGTGGATCGCCGCGTATCTTGCAGAGCGCAGCCGTCGCGGTGATCATCTGGATCGTTCCGCTCACCTCTTCTCCGGGAGATCATATGGAGTTCTGACCCGTCAAACGGTCTGGCGATTGGTAAGGATGTATGCCAGACGCGCCGGAATCTCACAGCGGGTGACGCCGCACACCCTGCGGCACTCTTTTGCCACGCATCTTCTGAGCGGAGGCGCAGATCTACGGGTGATTCAGGAGATGCTGGGTCATGCGCGTCTCTCCACCACACAGATATACACGCATGTGGACACTTCGCGTTTGAAACAAATCTATCGCGCTACACATCCTCGGGCATGAGGTGATTCGCATGGGTATCAAGCGAGTTTTTCTGGTCGTACTCGACGGGGTAGGGGTGGGCGAACTGCCGGATGCGGCGGAGTATGGAGATGTAGGCAGCAATACGCTCTCACATACGGCGAAGGCGGTGGGAGGACTGCACCTGCCGACGCTGCAACGTCTCGGAATAGGGAACATTGTCGAGATTGAAGGCGTACCTCCCTCCGATGCACCGCAAGCCTGTTATGGAAAGATGCGGGAGAGGTCTCCGGGAAAGGATTCGGTTACCGGACACTGGGAGATGATGGGAGCGGTGATGGAGTATCCGTTTCCGCTTTACCCGAAAGGATTTCCCCCGGAAATCATCCATGACTTCGAGGTTGCGATCAAAACAAAGACGCTGGGTAATATTCCTGCCTCCGGAACCGAGATCATCTATACACTGGGGCTGGAGCATGAGATGACGGGGTATCCAATCATCTATACTTCTGCGGACAGTGTGTTTCAGATCGCCGCACATGAGGGAATTATCCCGGTTGATCGTCTCTATGAGATGTGCAGAATCGCTCGAAAGATGTTGACAGGGCGTCATGGGGTTGGCAGGGTGATCGCCAGACCTTTTGAGGGACATGCGGGAGCCTATCGGCGGACGGAAAGACGGCGAGACTTTCCGCTCGATCCTCCCCCTACAACGCTGGACTCTCTCCAGACGGCAGGACATTCGGTGCACTCCATCGGGAAGATACGGGAGTTTTTCAATGGACGCGGCATCACAACCTGGGACGAGACCTCCAACAATGCAGATCATATCGCCGCGCTGATTCATGCCGCGCAGTCCAACCAGAGCTCCCTGATCTTTGCCAACCTGGAAGATTTCGATATGCTCTTCGGGCACCGAAATGAACCGAAGGGGTTCGCCGATGCGCTGCAGACATTCGATGCTGCGCTCCCGCAGATCATGGAATGGCTTCAAGACTCCGATTTGCTCATTCTCACCAACGATCACGGTAACGATCCGACTACTCCCTCCACGGACCATAACCGGGAGTATGCCTTTCTGCTGGCATACAGCCCGCTTACTAGAGAAGGGAGAAGTCTGGGGGAACGCGCCAGTTTCAGCGATATCTCCGCAACCATCCGCGAGGTATTCGGTCTTACACCGGGGGAAAATGGCGAGAGTTTCCTCTCTGCCGTGCTGGGCAGCCATGAATAACTACGATCTCATCGCGAAAAAGAGAGACGGAAGAGAGCATTCATCAGAGGAGATCGGTTTTCTGATCCGCTCCATTGTGTCCGGACAGATGCCGGACTATCAGACGACAGCCTGGCTGATGGCTGCCTATTTGAAAGGACTAACCTCTGCGGAGACTATCGCACTGACTCTCGCAATGCGCGATTCAGGCGAGAAGATGGATCTGCAGGATATCTCCGGTTACAAACTGGATAAGCACAGCACGGGAGGCGTGGGAGATAAAACAACTCTGGTACTGGTACCGCTTCTTGCTTCCGCCGGAATCCCCATTTTAAAGATGTCAGGTCGTGGACTGGGGCATACCGGAGGAACCGTAGATAAACTGGAGTCTATCCCCGGTTTTCAAACCAATCTTGATATTGAACAGGCGAAAAAACAGACCGCCGAAATCGGAGCGGCGCTGGTCGGGCAGTCGCCGAAACTGGTGCCTGCGGATAAGATACTGTATGGTTTGCGGGATGTGACCGCGACAGTGGAGAGCATTCCACTGATCGCTGCCAGCATCATGTCAAAAAAGCTGGCAATAGGTGCAAACGGCATACTGCTCGATGTTAAGGTGGGACAGGGCGCGTTTATGCCGGATATTGCACGCGGCAGAGAACTGGCGCATACGCTGGTCGAGATCGGGAAAGGGGCGGGCATACAGACAATTGCCGCCCTCTCTGCAATGGATGAGCCTCTGGGCTATTCGGTCGGGAATGCGCTGGAGGTGATGGAGGCGTGCGCGGTATTGACAGGCCGAGGTATGGTGGATAATCGTTTCAGGGAGCTTTGCCTCCTGCTTGCGGGTCGCGCCCTGATCATGGCGGGAATCGCTTCGGATGAATTGGACGGCTTTACGCAGGCTGAAAATCTGTTGTTGAATGGTTCGGCTGCTGAAAAGTTATCGCAGATTATAGCCGCGCAGGGAGGTAATCCCGATATTATCCATAACCCGTCCATACTTCCGCAAGCCCCGACAGTACGGCGTATCAGAGCGCAGGAGGATGGATATATTGAGGCGATAGACGCGAGAGCGATAGGCATGCTCTGTATGCAGGTGGGAGCCGGTCGCGTCAGGAAAGGAGACCCGATTGATCCAGCGACAGGCGCGGTTCTGAGAAAGAAGACGGGCGATCCGGTTGCCAGAGGCGATGTCCTTGCCGATCTGCATCTTCGCTCGGAGGAGAACGAAAATATTCTTGCAGAGCAACTCCGCGCGGCGTTTGTCATCTCTTCGGAGACTCCGAGATCAAAACCGATTATCTACGAGATGATAGGGCTATAGTCGCGAAGCCTGCGTTGACGGTTGAGATGAGATATGTTATAGTGACAGACAGCTATGGGGGAGACAACAGCAAGCCAGCACTATCTGATTGAGGAAGCGGTTCCTTCCATTGATGAGAGACCGCGCGAGAGACTGATACGATACGGTGCGCAGGCGCTCTCGTCTACGGAACTGCTTGCCATTGCGTTGCGGACCGGAACGGAAGACCGCTCTGCACAGGAGATGGCGGAGCATCTCCTGCAGAGGTTTCACGGTCTACGCGGGGTGGCAAAGGCTTCCCTCAAAGAGCTTGCTCGCGTGAAAGGTGTGGGACCGACAAAGGCGATGCAGATTGCCGCCTGTGTGGAACTCGGTCGCCGGCTGGCGGCGCGAGTATCAGAACCTAAACCGATCATTCACTCCCCGGAAGATGTCGCTGACCTTCTGATGCCGGAACTTTCCGGCGAAAAGAAGGAGCATGTAAAGTCACTTCTGCTGGATACCAAAAACCGCGTGATGAGCGTGAATTCGGTCTCTGTCGGCAGTCTGGATAGCAGCATTGTGCATCCGCGAGAAGTGTTCAAGGACGCCATTGCCGCCAGCGCCGCCAGTATCATTCTGGCGCATAATCATCCGAGCGGCGATCCCACACCCAGTCAGGAGGATCAACAGATTACGCTCCGACTGGTGAAGGCAGGGGAGATACTCGGTGTGGATGTGTTGGATCATCTCATCCTTGGAGATGGAAAGTGGGTCAGTCTGAAGCAGATAGGAATGATGTGAAGCCAGAGAATCGCATAGAGACGCTGGAGAGCATTGCAAGCCGCTTACGGATCGTTCTTGAATCGCGCAACTCCGCCAGAGAACAGGTGCTGCGTCAGTGTCGTGAGGTGATCCGAACCTCTGCGCTGGCAATACGCGCAGTACACAGGCAGCAGTTTGAGGAGTCTTCACGGCTGTTGCAGGAAGCGCGGCGCAACACCGAAAATATCAAAACCATTCTGATACCTCATCCCGAACTACTTTTCGCGGGATATGTGCACGACGCCCAGAAGGAGTATGTCGAGGCAGAGGCGGTCTACGCCATTGTTCGCGATGAACCGCTTCCCTCTCCGGAGCGTCTGGGAGTGGAGGCGGCAGCCTATCTGAACGGTATGGCGGAAGCGGGAAGCGAATGTCGTCGTTATGTACTGGATCGTCTGCGTGCCGGAGAGATCGCCGGAGCAGACCGGGTTCTGGAAGTCATGGATGATATCTACTACGAGCTTATTACCTTCGATTTCCCGGACGCGATCACCGGTAATCTGCGCCGTACAACGGATGCCTTCCGCGCTGTTCTGGAGCGCACACGCGGAGATCTTACGCTCACATTTCAACAACGCGCACTGGAAGAGGCGCTTCGTTCCGCAACGGATAGCAATGGTTCTTCCTGAAGCCTACCGGCAAGAATATCATCTGCGGTAAATAGCATTTCTCCCTTTCCATAAGGAGTAGATAGACCGGTGGCTTATCATGTTCCCGTCAGTTCGATTCCTCTGCTGTTTGATCCTCCCTTTATTCTGGTGATGTTCTGGCTTGCGTGCGCGATTGGCTGTCGCGCTCTGAAGATTCTGAAAGCGCCTCTGTCGGACACACCTGCGCTGGAAAAAGGCGTTCTGTCTGTCGCTATTGGTCTGGGACTCCTGCAGTATGTCGGCTACGCGCTGGGGATGGCGGGCTTGCTCTCACCGAAATCGGTCTGGATCAGCCTGATCGCTCTGCTGACACTTTTCGGCTATGATATGTTCCGAGTCGCTGTCGGATTTTGTCGCGGACTATTACGAAGACTGAAGTCTCCTACACCAGGCTGGATTCAAGCCGGGTTCTTCGCGCTTCTTTTTCCTCTGCTTATTGCGTTTATCATCGCGCTCTGCCCGCCAACCGACGCAGACGGAATCGGCTATCATCTAACCGCCCCCAAACGTTGGCTTCAGGAAGGAAGGATTACCTACCTTCCAACCTTCACCTATACCAACTCCCCGATGGGCTTCCAGATGCTCTATCTGCTCGGACTGGCGGTCTGGAGCGATACGGCGGCAAAACTGTTTCACTTTGGCGCGGGACTCCTCTGTTTCCTGACTATAATTGCTCTGGGAAGACGTTTACAGGACGAAAGTGTCGGATTCCTGGCTGCTTCTCTCTTTATGCTGGGAATTGCGGGGACACTTGGGACGCTGGAACAGTTTACAACGTCGTATGTTGATTTAGGGATAACGCTTCAGGTTTGCGCGGCGTTTCTATCATGGCTGATCTGGTGCCGTACCCATTCCCGAAGCTGGATGATCTGCTGCGCGCTCTGCGCCGGATTTGCCGCCTCTTTCAAACTGACCGGTTCATTTGTCGGACTGATCTTTTCAGTGGCTGCCGTCTCGCAGTTACGTCATGAAAAGAGAAGTTGGGGAGAGGCGGTCGGAGGTGGAGCGCTGTTTCTTGCGCTTGCGCTTCTTCCGGTGACTCCCTGGCTGATACGCGCCTGGCTGCAAACGGGAAACCCGGTATATCCGCTGCTCTCCGGCATCTTCCCGACGAGGGACTGGGGGCAGGTTGCCGCGCAGGAGTTCAGCGACTTCTTCAAATACTATAACTGGGGAACCGGCAGGCTTTCCGCGCTTACGCTGGAGGAGCGTAAGCTCATTCGATGGATCGCGATGGGATTGTCTGCGATAATCACCGGACTGCTGATCTGGCGTATTAAAGAGCGCGAACCGCGGACAATAGTAGGGATCACTGGCGCGCTGGTGTTGATCACGCTCTGGAATACCGGACTCTATTTGCGGTTCTTTACGCCGATCATAGCTATATTCTGGGTTCTGACGGTCTATGCCCTTTTGCCATATTTGAAGCGATATTCGTTTATCCCCTGGGCGGCAGTCGGGGGTATTGCGCTCTTCTCCGTTCTGTTTGTCTTTGGTCACAGGGGCCAGATCGCTCCATCCCTCTCGGTTATTACCGGGAAGACTTCGCGAGAAGAGTATGTGATGTCTAAAATCCCTGTTGCGCGTATGTGGTTTGAAACGCGGGGGAAGATTCCGGCAGGTTCTCGCGTTCTGGCAGCCGGGATTGTGCCTTATTTCTACTGCGACTCTCCCTGTTACTATATGACGGACAGCTTCTTCAGAACGGATAGCTGGGATGCATTTCTTGAGGATTTACGTCGCGAGCGCATTACCCATCTGGTGCTAACTCCGATGTACTTTCCAACCGTTTTACCCGGCGTACAACTACCCAATCGAATACTGTATGTCCGACTGCTGGCGGAAAAGCGCGGGCAGTTAGTTATTCAGGTGCAGGATGATAGACTCTATGCGCTCTCCGATCTCTCCGCTCCATAAGCGATTTAAGAGAGCCGATCCAAAATCACATGAACCCGAACGCTGAATCGGCATCTCCCGATTCCAGAAAGCCTGACGAGGCTGTAAAACCTGCGATAAACGGTATTTTGACGGTACTCATTCCGGCTTACAACGAGGTCGCCACTCTCAAAGAGACGCTGCATAGAGTGCTGGCCGTACCGGTTGAGAAGGAGGTATTAATCGTTGATGACGCCTCCACCGATGGCACGCGCGATCTCCTCAAGAACGAAATAGAGGGCCAGTATCCGCAGGTTCGCGTCATCTACCAGGAGAGCAATCAGGGAAAAGGCGCGGCGATACGCGCAGGCATCCCGCATATACGCGGGGACTATGTCATCATTCAGGATGCCGATCTGGAATATGACCCGGCAGACTACCCGTCACTTCTCAAGCCTATTCTTGAGGGGAAGTCCAGCATTGTCTACGGCACACGCTTTCTGAAACAGCGTCCGCCTATGCGTCTGCCCAACCGGATCATCAACTGGCTGCTGGCGCGTATGGTGAATATTCTGTACGGCTCCCCGATCACCGACGAAGCGACCTGCTATAAGCTTTTCCGAACCGAGACTTTGCGAAGCCTTCCTCTCACCTGCCAGCGATTCGAGTTCTGCCCGGAGGTTACCGCGAAAGCGCTACGTCGCGGGTTTCAGATCGTGGAAGTCCCGATCCACTATCAGGCGCGATCTATTGCGGAAGGGAAAAAGATACGCTGGACTGATGGCGTCATGGCGATCTGGACCCTGCTCAGATATCGTTTCTGGAGGTAGAGTCTCAATTATGCTGCACGCCTTCGGCGACGCACTCACCTCCCTCTTCTATGTGTTGGGACTGGCGCTGCTTGCCGGGGGCGTTGGCGCATGGCTGCTGAAACGATATCGCTTCCCCATGTTAGATTCTCTTGAATATGCGTTATTTTCCGTCGGAATCGGTCTCTGGCTTCTGTCCTATTTTCCGTTTCTCCTTAGCATGTTTCGTATCCTGACCTCTTCCGGCGTCAAAGCAGCTCTCACCATTCTGGCGATTTCGCTTGCGCTCCGATATGCAGTCGTCTTGTTTCATATCAGTAGACAGAAGGTAAGGGAGAGAGAGAGAAATCCGCCGAAGATACAAGCGCGAGTTGAATCGAAAGCTCCACTCTGGGCTTATCTGATCGCCTGTGTTGGTTTACTCTTCCTGCTCAGCGCATCCTCCTCCTGCCTGACTCCGATGGTGGACTATGACGGGCTGGCGTATCATGTCGGCGCACCGAAACGCTGGCTGGAACAGGGAAGGATGGAGTATCTGCCAACGCATCTACATACGCAATGGCCCATGGGCGTACAGATGCATTATCTTCTGCTGTTTCCATTCGACGGTGCGGAGAGCGCAAAACCGCTCATGGCGCTCTACAGTCTGTTGACCATGGGAGCCTCGTATGGGCTGGGAAAAAAGTTAGCCTCATCCGGCGTGGGGCTGGTCGCTGCGGGAATTGTGGTCTTGCGCGCAGGCGTTCCAAGCATCAACACCACCTCCATAGAGATGCCCCTGACCCTGTTTCTCACGCTTTCTGCAATCGCAATTGCAGGTTGGAAACAGACTGATAATTATGAAGATAAACGACGATGGTTCATTCTGGCGGGTGTCATGGCGGGATTCGCCTGCTGCATTAAGTTAAATGGTCTGCTCGCGCTCCTGTTTCTGGCTGCGGCGATCTTCCTTCTGGCAACGGCACAGGGTTTTCAGATACCCCACCGCATGAAGAGTAGTTTCACCTTTCTTGCGCTGGCGGTAGTTTGCACCCTTCCGTGGTATATTCGGTCATGGTACTACGCCGGTAACCCGATCTATCCTTTTGTTTACTCATTGTTTGGCGGGAGCTACTGGAGCGCTGAAGCAGGTCGTGTTCTCACCGCCTATTTCCGAACATTCGACCTGCCCGGAGAGACGATTGCGGAACGACATGCTTTTGTACTGCGTCATCTAGTGAAACTGTCCGCGCTGCTTCTGGCGGGATTGCTCTTACCAGGAAGACGATGGACGCGCGGGATACTGCTGGGAACCGGAATCTTCGCCATGATACAGGTATCTTTAAGCGACAACCCGCGCTTTCTTCTCCCTGCGACTCCCTTCGCGGCTATCATTGCAGGATGGTGGTTGATGGAATGGGATCGTCGTTTACAAGGGAGCGCATATGCGATATTCAGATTCCTGCATTGCTATCCGGTCTATGGTTACGGTTTAGCGGCACTACTCGCCGTTCTCTATCTGCCGAATGGATTCCGGCAGATTCGGGAAAGCGCTCCCGTTATTCTTGGGAATAGCTCGAAGTCGGATTTCATCAACTACTATGTCAACAATCGAGAAGCGTTCGAATGGGTTAACCGAACGCTTCCACCGGATGCCAGAATTCTGTACGGTCCCGATAATCGCACGTTCTTCCTCCAACGTACCGTCTACTGGAGCAGCGAAGTTTTTCAAAGGCAGGTCGTTTTTGACAGCCGCGAAGCGTTTCAAGAATCGTTGCGGCGTGAGAGGATCGGTTATCTCATCCTCAATCGCGAGGTCTACCGGGACAGCGCGATCAGTTTCGAAACTCGAATGGGATGGAGAGAAAATGAACGCCGACGACTCAAGGAGTCCTCGGCGTCCTGGGAAAAGTTGTTCGAGAAAAACGGGGTTGAAGTCTATCGCGCTCCTGCCGGTATCTACGACCAGATCTCTCCGTAGTTACGGTTTCTGCTCAAAGGCGTCTTTCGGCAACGGATAGGTGAATGCCGTGTTATCGAGAGGCGGATTTGCTTCAAACTTCTGAATGATTGTCGAATAGTTGATGTTCGCCTTGAATTTTCTTCGCTCAAGGGAGTCTCTGCCGTTTTTTCGCACTCTCACCGGAGCCGTCACGGTTACATTGGAAAAAAGCAGCGTGACACGACGAAGCAGAAACTGTTTCTGATCTACATAAAAGGTAACGACACCAGTAGAGCCGCTCGCTACCACATTCGACCGAAAATTAGCGCGGATGATGTGGCAGTCGCCGTCGTTGACTCGAGTCTTCCCCTGATAGGCGATCCCGCTCAATCCCTGAAGGGGAGCGGGGGACTGGAGAAAATAGAGCGGATCGAACTCGCTCCCGATGCCTGCGGAACGTAGTCCCGTGACAAACTCTTTTAAGTTTGCGGCTGGCGGGGATTTTCGATACATCCGCGTGACGCTGCGATACAGCATTCTCTCTCTGCCATCTGTCAGCGCAACCAGCGTTCCTGATGAGGTGGAGGTGATGGAGATGAAGGCGCGATCAGGTTTCTGATAACGCAGTTCGGTGGCGAGTCCGAATGTTGCGCGCTGCTTATCTATCGTCTGGGTCACAGTGGTGCTGGCGGTCTGGCGGTAGGAGTTCAGACTGCTATAGGTGGTATACATGCGCTTAAGGATGGCGCCAGCGTCTTGAGACAGCGCCGGGCAGGAAAGGAGTGTTCCCAGGACAAGAAACAGGGCAGTCAGAGGGAGCGAGGATCTCACTGATCGAGCCTTTCCACAAACTCTTCCCGAGCCCCTTTCGGGGGAATGAATCGGGCGAAATCTACCGCAAATGTGGGGTTCATGATGATATCGGTCGTCTTCTCGAATAACACGATGCGCGGGTTTTCAATGGGAATTTTACCGTCGGAAGTCAGGATGCGTCCCCTCCAGGCCATCTCGGTGCTATGCTGAAGGAGCATATAGTTGCTGGCATCCAACCACAGAGAAAACTTGCCTGCAACCGGAGTCATTCCGCGTGCCAGTAGTATTCTCTTCCCGAAATCCGCCAGAAACCTTTCGGTGAACTTTCCCGATACCACGATGACAGGCTTGCCGTTGAGGGTCTCCCTGGGTTTCATGGTCAAACCGGTAATTCCGGCAGGAAGCCTGTCGCTCTGCAGGAATACAAATGGTGAGAAAATCTGAGGTCCTTTCTCATCTACCGCTCTGCTGATATCTGCCAGAGAACCGCCCCGGTTGTAACGACGGAACTTATTGCGCAGCCCGGAATAGACAACGACAGAACTGCCGTCGGAATGGAACTCGGTTGTCCCTGAACCGGTGTCTTTCACCTTCATTACCGCTTGCGGGGGCTGGTTAACGTATTTCAGAGTGGTAATCTGGTGCATGACCTGATTGGTTTTTCCAACCTGAATGAAAATATCCGCTTCCATCGAAACCTGAAGGGAGTTCAGAGCTTTATAAGCGGCAACCATTCTTTCAACAGCAACATTGGGATCGGTGGTAGCAGGCTGTTCAGGCAATGTCGCCCCCGGAGCAGGACGATTTTCTGCGCTGTTTACAGAAGGAGTATTCTCTGCTCCGGTTGCTTTCTTATCTTGATTGCAGCCGGTCAGGGAGGCAAGGAAGACCGCAATCAGACCGGTGAGGAAAAGATTAACGGCTCTTTTCCCGACTGTTGCGTTCGAACCACATATGTAGACTGTCATAATATCTCCTGAACGACGAATGAAATACCGGATGCTCTCAATGATTATCGGAAACCTCACCTGAAGCCTGAAGCATATCGAGTATGTAATGGTTTCGATAAACTTTCGTGGCGATTGACAGGAGCGCAAATCCTTGCGAGCAGGTACCATTCATTTGTTAGTATAACAGATGGAAGAAAAATGCGTCAACGATGAAGCGTTCGATAGAGGAGGGAGAAGATGGTGAAGCAAAGCTATTTTTCAGAGGATATCCACTGCGATGGCTGCGCCAACTCGATTAAGCGATCACTCGGTAAACTGCCGGGTGTCACGGAGGTTGGGGTGGATGTTGAGCAGAAGCGTGTGGATGTTGCGTTTGATGAGTCTCAGACGAATGAGCAGGCGATAAAGGATCGTCTGGCGATGGCGGGCTTTCCGGTGAAATAGATTCTCAAGCCCTGTTTCTGATATTCACTCGCAGGAGAGAGAGTATGAGCAGAAGATGCTGGATATTCATTGCGCTGTTGTGGGCGATGCCGGTCTGTATGGCGCAAGCGCTGGATTTTTCGCCGGACGGCAGCCAGATTGTCTTTGAGGGCAGGAGCGGGATAACGCTCTGCAGCATCAACGACGCCTCCTCGCGCCCTGTTCCTGGAGGAGAGGGAGGGAGAGGAGCGCTCTGGTCGCCAACCGGAGATCACATTGTTTTCTCTGTACCGGATCGAACGAACGGCACATCGCGGGCTGTTCTATATGATACACGCACCGGAAGGTCAAGAACCATCGCCGGTGGACTGGAGCCTCCTTTTGCGTGGAGAGAAGATGGTAATCGTTTTGCAGGCATTCGCAGGCTGGAAGGTATCGGCTTGCAGATCGTGCTGGTCAATACCATCGGTGGACAGGCAGACGCAAAGATGATCCCGGTGGAAGAGGTAATCGGAAACAGTATGGTCTGGATTCAGGGAACTGATAATGTCGCATTTATTGGAAGAAACGGTCCCAACCGGAATCTTTTCCTCTATATCTTCGGGGAGATCCGGCGGCTGACTACTTCCGACGATGTGATAGGACTGGGACTATGGAAGGATGGCGTGAAGGTCATCTGGGCGCGTCACAGTAAAAACTCCCGTTACATCGTGGCAAGCCTGTATGTCGCTGATATCTCCTCCAACTCTGCGCCGACAAAACTGGACTTTCCGGCAGTGATTCCGACGATAAACCCGAAACCGGCGCAGGGGCCGATCTCCGTGGATCAGGTCGTTTTTGCGCCGCGAAGTAACCGACTTGCGCTTGTCTGCACCTTCGAATCTCCTCCCGGAAAGATGACTCAGGTCTGTTACAGCATCGGGCTGGACGGCTCCGATCCCAGGGCGATTCGAAAAGGGCAGCCCGCCGGTCAGCGTTCACGTCTCTTCCAACCGGTCTTCTCGCAGAGTGGTGGGAGACTGGCGGTACTGCACAACGAGTCTGCCGGGACCGTGCTCTCGGTATTCGATGCTGACGGCAGAAATGGCAGGCGTCTGGCGGAGTGGCGATGAGCAGCGACCGTGGGAGCTTTCGCTTCCCGAACCGTCTGCAGCCCGGAATGACCGTCGGCATCATAGCCCCTTCCAGCGCGGTTCGAGATATTCGTCTTCAGCAAGGCATAGAGGCTGTCCGGGAACGCGGTTATCGGGTTGTGACGGGAGATATGCTGTATAATCGGCATGGTTTTCTTGCCGGGACGGACAGAGGACGCGCCCATGAGTTCACGACGATGTTCGAACGTAAGGATGTTGATGCGGTCTTCTGTGCGCGAGGAGGGTATGGGGCGTGCCGGATTCTGGAGCATGTAGACTGGGAAATCGTGAGGCGCAACCCGAAAAACTTTGTGGGATACAGCGATATTACATCGCTCCATCTGGCAATGGAGCGGTATGCCGAACAGATCACTCTGCACGGTCTGATGGTAACGACGCTGGGAGAAGCGCTATCGGATACCGCCAGAGAGTGTTTCTGGAGAATCCTGGAGAAACCGGAACCTCCTGGAACCTATGACTGCCGTGGATCGGATATCCGAACTCTGGTCGGAGGAAAGGCAGAGGGGAGGCTTGCAGGCGGAAATCTTACGCTTCTATGCGCGGCGATAGGGACGCCGGAGATGCCCGATTTTCGAGATCGGATTGTGCTGATAGAAGACATCGGGGAATCTGCCTATCGAATTGACCGAATGCTGGTTCAACTTCGCCGATCCGGTCTGCTTCAACAGGCGGCAGGATTCGTCATTGGGACAGCGACAGACTGGGATAAAGAGGAGGAGACTCCTCCCGCCATTCGCCTGCAGGATGTCTGGAGAGATCACTTTGAACCGCTGGGGAAGCCTGCTATCACAGGCTTCCCTTTCGGGCATGTAGCCAGTCCTCTGACGATACCGTTAGGTTGTCGCGCATCTATGTGTGCCGATTCCTGTGAATTGACGGTTCTGGAACCGGCTGTGGAGTAGGGAAAGACTACAGGCGAATAGTCTGTCCGGTGGATGCGGATTGGTAGGCTGCCTCGATGACGGCAACCACCTGCGCTCCGTGATCGGCAGTAGAGAAGAGCGAGGCGCGACCTATAAGCGCATCGGCGAAATTGGTGACTGGACCGGGAACCGGGGGAAGATCGCGCTCGCGGAATGTTTCTACCATGTCTGAACCTCTCTCGATCATCGTAGTAAAGTCGAACCCTTCCACACGTATCGTTCCCTGCGATCCAGCGAAGATATTACTGACCCGCCTGCTCCCGCTCTTGCTGTCTCCCACGCAGGTAACGGATACCAGCGCTCCATCCTCCAGTCTCAGGGTCAGAACGGCTCTTCGATCCGAAGGCGTCTCATCCATCTGACAACTGACGGAAACGGCTCTCTGCCCGCTGACGAAAAGTATCTCCGATATCAGGTGCGAGCCGCCGTCAATGAAGTATCCGCCGCCACATAGCTCCGGGTCGGCGCGATACATCGTTGGCGGAACGATACCGGGCAGGTCTGACGGTTTTGGCGCTTCGCCAAACACAAATTCGGCGTTCCCCGTCCAGAACATACTCACCGCCTCCAGTTGTCCCAATTCGCCACGCGCGATATACTCTCTGATCTTATGACAGTGCGCCCAGAAGGGGGGATTTAGCGCGACGCTCAGCAGCTTTCCCTGCCTCTCCGCCAATCTGCACAGGGAAAGAGCCTCCTCTGCATGGATGGTCATAGGCTTTTCAAGCAGGACATGAATTCGATTCTCCAGCGCGGTTTTCGCCTGTTCATAATGGAGCGAATGGGGAGTCGCGATCAGAAGAATATCCAGATTCGCCTCCGCAATCATCTGTTTCCAGTCCGTGTATAGAGGCGTTTCAGGCGCAAAGTGATCCCGTATTCTTTGAAGCTGTGTTTCATCTCGACGACAGAGCGCAGCAAGCTGTAGGTCAGGGTGTTTCACAATCTCCGGAATATGTCGCCGGGAGGCAAACCAACCGGCTCCGAGGACGCCGATGCGACAGGATTGGGTAGGAGGCATTTCTATTTCTCCTGATATGCTGACCATCGGACGCGCCAGAGCGAGAGATGCATGGGGGTGGTTTCGGAACGAGTTTTCCAGTCGGGATATAGTTTGACCCGTCCTTCCAGTTCCAACATCAGATCCTGATGATCCTGCTCCGAAACATGCCAGAGATGAGAGAAGGGATTGCATCGCAGAGAGTCAAGTAGATCGGTGGTGCGAAGGGACTGATGCCAGCGGATATGATCCGTTTCCAGCGTCTCTATTTGCGCTCCCAGACTCATCAGAAAGGTCAGTATGTCGTCAAACGATCTTGCGCCTAGATTGGGACGAGTCAGTGCACGCTCGTTCGCAAGCTGGTAGTAGAGTTCGGTGGTCGGGAATCGTTTGGGACTCTCCATGCCCAGATAGAGCCATCCCTCTGGCAGCAGAACGCGGCGTATTTCGGATACAACCTGCTGCCAGTCCTGAATCAAATGCAGTACATGCACCATCAGGGCGCAGGCGAAGCGCTGAGAGGAAAACGGCAGGGAGCGGAGGTCTGCGCAGACCAGTCGCAGCGCAGGTTCGTGATCCTGAGCCTGTTTGAGCATCGTGGATGAGATGTCCGCCCCGACGACCGAAACGCCTCTCCTGTGCAGATAACGCGCAAACCGCCCTGTTCCGACGCCGGCATCCAGAAAAAGCTCATCAGGTTGCAGGCGGGCGTCCTCCTGGAGCAGCCTGGCGGTATCTTCCAGAATGTTCGGCGGAATAAAGCGCGTAGCTTCGTACAAATCCGCCACGCGATCAAAACTCAGATATGCGCCTCTGTCCGATGACATACTACCCCTCATGCGAAAAACGTCGGAGATGTGATAGGAGGAGAACTCCATTCCGTTTCCGAACGCGAACAGGAGGATTTAGAATAATGTTGCTGACTCCCCGGGAACCGGGGTAGAGATCTTCTCCCTTCAGAGGCCACTGTACACCCTCCAGATAGACCTCTTCTACGGGAGTGAAAGCGATCAGAGAGAGAGTCTCCCCGACATTACCGGGTATTTCCAGTTCATGATGTACAGAGTAGGTTATCGCGTTTTCATCTTGAATTGAGATATGAGTAAGCGATGCATATTTCAGAAGCACGCTTATCGCAGTCAGACTGTGGTCAATGCGTCCGCCCTGTACACCGATAAGAGCGATTTCGGACGCTCCCTGTTCCAGCGCATAGGTCACTGCCTTCTCCAGATCGCTTGTATTCTGATCCGAGTTATGCAGAAAGGGGCAATCCGTGAAGACGCGCCTCGCCTGTAACTGGAGCGAATCGAAGTCCCCCAGAATGACATCGGGAGCGATGCCCAGTTCCGCAAGATAGTTTGCAGCTCCGTCCGCTGCAAGAAAAAGAGAGGCTGACTTACGCAGATGCTCGATCAAACTGCGTGAGGGCCTCTCTCCATGCGCTAAGATTAACGCCTGCATCACGATCTCCTGTCATCAGACACAGAAGAACGCGCATCAACCTATTAATTTATCCAGCTTTTCCGCGATAGCGCGCTGAGGCGCAGCGCCGATGATCTGATCCTTCAATTCGCCGTCTTTGAAGTAGAGCAGGGCGGGAATATTGCTGATTCCGTATTTCATGGTGAGATCGTACTCTTCGTCCGTATTCACCTTCATAACTTTCGCTTTGCCGGAATACTGCTCCGCAATCGCGTCCAGTGAGGGAGCGATGGCGCGGCAGGGAGGACACCAGGGAGCCCAGAAATCCACCAGAACGGGAACGCTGGACTGAAGAACCTCTGTATCAAATGTAGCGCCGGAAACGGCGGCAGCTTTGCTCATGCGCGTTAAACCTCCAAATGGATATCGAACAGTGATCAGTCAATCAAGCTCTGCAGCTTCGACGCAAGCTGCGCCTGCGGCACGGCTCCCAGAAGCTGATCAACCACCTCGCCCTCTTTGAAAAAGAGCAACGCCGGGATCGAAAAAATACCGTATTCCACAGCCAGGTCCATCTCTTCGCTGGTATTCACTTTATAGACGCTGGCGCGTCCTTCAAACTGTTCCGCCACCGCGTCCACATGCGGGGCGACCAGATCGCATCCAGGACAGGCATAACCCCAGAAGTCCACCAGTACCGGAACCGGCGATTTTAAAACTTTCTCGTCAAAATCTGCACCGCTGATGTCAACCGCCTTGCTCATCTCTGTGTAACCTCTGTTCTGTTAACCAATCTTGTGCTATATAGTTCCCGTGTTATCATCCGCTCCCCGGTTAAAAGTATACAGGCATGTCAAGGGTGAGCAGGTTTTTGCTTTCGGCTAACTCAGAACATGTCCCGTTATACTCTAAATCGTGAAGAACTGTCAACGTTACAGGCTCAGTTCTATACGGCGGCGAAATAAAGGAAGTTCCTTCTCCGTATGACGATGGCATCGTTAGGAGAATCAAGGCTCCTCCGATTCGATAGATTGCGCGGGAGGGGCGTCTACGGGACGCAGAAGCAGGTTCTCTACCTTGTCTGGAGGGCTGAGAACTTTCATGAGGCGAATCGCGGAGATCGGGACCAAAAACGTTTCGCGTTTGCCCGATGTCTCCAGTTCGATCCACTGCGAGTCAAAGTCTCGCATCTTTCCGCGATCTTTATAGACATTGTTATCCGTCAGGTAGAGTATCTCCACCTCGCAGTGACGGAATCGTTCCAGCCAGTTAGACATGATCGGATCTCCTGAAACCTTGTCCCTGATTCGTCGGCGGAGTGGCGGGGCGCAGCAGGTGATTTGCCTGATTCTCCGGGGGAGACAGTATCTTAATGATTCGAATGGCGTAGACAGGAACGACCAGTATCTCCTGATTTCGCTTCGAGCGATTTTTGGTGATCTCTACCCACTGACTGCTGAAGTCGGTAAGGAAACCCCTGTCGGAGTACATAGCGTTATCGGTCAGGTATTGTATCTCTATCTCATACTCGCGGTATTTTTCAAGCCAGTCGGTCATCTTTTTTGCCTGTTCGTAGAGAGATGAGGTGTATCATCACACACTACGAAGAAGAGAGATATCGGTTTCTTATCCGATCAACCTCAGACGCTTTCCTACCTTCTCGACCGCAGACAATGCCTCCTCCAGATCAGACTTCTCATGAGAGGCGTTTGGCATGGTGCGAACACGCGCTTTTCCCCGTGCCACGGTGGGGAAAACGACCGCCAGCGCAAGCACCCCTTCATCAAATAGACCACGCTGCAATTCCTGTGTCTTTTTCTCATCGCCGACCATGATCGGGGTGATGGGGGTCTCCGTCGGTCCGAGATTAAATCCCAGATTGCGCAAGCCCTCCTGCCAGAACCAGGTGTTCTCCCAGAGGCGTTGCGTCAAAGAGGGATCGCTCTCCATCAGATCCAGCGCGGCGATACAGGCGGCGACGACTGCCGGGGGATGAGCCGTACTGAAGAGGAACGGGCGTGCCCTCTGAGTCAGCCAGTCTCTCAATGCCATGCTTCCGGCGATATATCCCCCCATGACCCCCACCGCTTTTGACAGAGTGCCAAGCTGAATGTCTATCCTCTGATGCACGTTGAAATGAAACGCGGTTCCACGCCCACCGCCGAGTACGCCGGAACCGTGCGCGTCATCCACCATGACGGCGGCATCGTACCGCTCCGCAAGCGCAATGATCTCCGGCAAAGGCGCAATGTCGCCATCCATGCTGAATACGCCATCAGTGATTATCAACCGTTTACGATAGTTCTGGCTTTTTTGCAGCACCTCTTCCAGGGAATTCATATCCTTATGACGATAGACCGGTCGTTGTTCAGAGGGCAGACCCGTTAACCGGCAGCCGTCAATGATGCTGGCGTGATTCAACTCATCGGAGATGATAACATCCTCTTTTGTCGTGATGGTGGGGATCGTGCCGGCGTTCGCCGTGAATCCAGACTGAAACACGATGGAGGCTTCTACGTGCTTGAACTCCGCCAATCTGCGCTCTAGCTGCTCATGCAGGCTCATGGTTCCGATGATGGTGCGAACGGCTCCCGCTCCCGCTCCCCACTGTTCCACCGCCCGGGATGCCGCCTCTTTGAGAATCGGGTGATTGGCAAGTCCAAGATAGTTGTTGGAAGAGAGATTGATAACCTGTCTGCCGTTGACCGTGATCCGTCCTCCCTGCGCGGTCTGAAGCTCAACAAGAGGTCGGTAGAGGTTCTGCTCTTGAAGCGCAGCGATCTGTTCTTGCAGCCAGTTTTGCAGTGTGCTGTTCACGATGTTGTCTCCTGAGGCAGGATTGGATTCCTCTGCCCTTACAGGTGAAAAACCACTTTCCCGCAGGTTCCGTCGCGCATAAGCGACATGCCATGATCGTAATCATCAAACGATAGTTGATGCGTGATCGCGGGGGCTACGTTCAGTTTCCCGGAATGGAGCAGGCCGCTCATGGTGTCCCAGGTCTCATAGAGCTTTCTTCCCACAACGCACCGTATCTCCAGCCCCTTGAAGATCATTTCGGCGATGTCCAGTTCTATTTTTCGGATAGGGATTCCCATCAACGAGATCCTGCCGCCCGGTCTGGCAATACGCATTGCCTGCGTGATGGCGATAGGCGCGCCGGACATCTCCAGCACCACATCCACTCCGCTGCCATCGGTCTTATGTTGGAAAAACGCCTCGGTATCTCCGGTCATCACATTAAAGACTTCGTCTGCGCCCAGCGTGCGGGCTAACTCAAGCCGATAGGGACGGGTGTCTGTCGCAAGCACATAAGAGGCGCCGCAGGCTTTCGCGACGGCAACCGCGAAAATCCCGATCGGTCCGCACCCCAGCACGGCGACCGATCTGCCGATGATCTCTCCGGAGAGAGTGGCATGAACCGCGTTTCCCAGCGGGTCCTGGATACAGGCGATCTCTGGCGGAAGTCCCGGTTCATTTTTCCAGGCGCTGGCATCGGGAACCACCACATATTCCGCGAAGCAGCCATCTACATCAACCCCCAGGATTCGCGTATTTTCGCAGACATGTTTCTGACCGTTACGGCACTGGAGACAGTGACCGCAGACCCAGTGCGATTCGCCGGAGACATAGTCGCCGGGTTTGAACTGAGTTACCTCCTCCCCGACTTCCGTGACGATACCCGCAAACTCGTGTCCCATGATGCGCGGCGGTTTCACTCTGCCTTCCGACCAGGCATCCCAGGAGTAGATATGATAGTCCGTCCCGCAGATGGAGGTGGTCTGTACCTTGACTTTTATCTGATCGGGCTTCTGTATCTGAGGCTCGGGAACGTTTTGAATGGCTGCCCCCGGTCCAGCTTCCGTTTTAACAATCGCTTTCAATCATGTCCTCTTCCGGGATAGAACGCATTTGCTTCCGCAGGCGTCAACAGCAGGCAGTAGGTGAGATGAACCAGATCGGAAGGGGAGAAGGATCGAAGGACGGGCCAGAAATCGGACTCTCGCTCAAAACTATCTCTTCCTTCAAAAAGCGACGAGATCACCGTAATATCCAGTTTGCCATCCTCACGGGCAGCGATGATTATCTGGATGTCCGGGTCATGCGGTGACCATGACTCCCGTATTGCCTGCTCTATTCTCTCGGAGAGTGTCTTCTGCATGTTGATCCTGGCGCATTCCTGCGGCGATCAGTATCCCATTGGTATGAATCATTATAGCCTTATGCGGACACCTCCCGCAACGTTCGTACCAGCCAAGAGACTGAGGCGTGTAGTATGCAGGTCAGAGAAGTGCTACAATGAATGCCGATAATCTTGGATGGTTTCAGGCGATAGGTCTGGTTTTGATGGGGATAAGGAGCGGACTTCATGAATGCACAACTAAATCATTGGGTAGAGGAGTGCGCGGCGATCACTCATCCTGACAGTATCCACCTGTGTGACGGTTCAGAAGAAGAGAACCAGCATCTGATAGAACAGATGCTTGATGATAAAACCCTGTTCGCCCTGAATCAGAAGAGCTACCCTGGCTGTTATCTGCATCGCAGCAATCCCAACGATGTGGCGCGTGTAGAGCACCTGACCTTTATCTGCTCCGAAAAACGAGATGACGCCGGTCCCACCAATAACTGGATGGAACCGCATGAAGCGAAAATGCGCGCTGGCGAGCTTTTTCGGGGATCCATGAAGGGCAGAACAATGTATGTCCTGCCATATATCATGGGACCTCCCGGTTCACCGCTCAGTAAGGTCGGCGTACAGATCACGGACAGCCCCTACGTGGTCGCGAATATGCGCATAATGACTCGCATGGGAAAGGTCGCGCTGGAGCAGATGGGTAGCGATGGCTCCTTCATTCCCGGACTGCATTCGGTCGGGCAGCTTGACCCGAATCGGCGATACATCCTTCACTTTCCGGAAGAGCGCCTCATCTGGAGCTTTGGTTCCGGTTATGGCGGAAATGCGCTGCTTGGTAAGAAGTGTTTTGCGTTGCGGATCGCAAGCGTGATGGCGCGGGATGAGGGCTGGATGGCGGAACATATGCTCATTCTGGAACTGGAAGACCCCTATGGGGAGAAGGTCTATTTTGCCGCCGCCTTCCCCAGCGCATGCGGGAAGACCAATCTGGCTATGCTCGTCAGTCCGCTGGAGCATGAGGGATATCGCGTCCGCACCATCGGAGATGACATTGCCTGGATGTATGTCGGGGAGGATGGAAGGCTCTGGGCGATCAACCCGGAAGCCGGATTCTTCGGCGTAGTTCCCGGAACCAGCATGAAGACGAACCCGAATGCGCTCCTGTCGGCAAAATCCAACTCGCTCTATACCAATGTCGCTGTATCAGACGATGGTCTGCCCTGGTGGGAAGGGCATGATGATCCCCCCTATCCATCGCTGACTGACTGGAAGGGACGGCGTCCCTGGAGCGGAGAGGAGACGGCGGCGCATCCTAATTCCCGTTTCACTGCCCCGGCGACGAACTGCCCCTCCATGTCTCCACACTGGCAGGATGCAAAAGGTGTTCCCATCTCCGGCATTATCTTCGGCGGACGACGCATTCGGACGGTTCCGCTTCTCTTCGAGGCGTTCAACTGGCAGCATGGGACATTTCTGGGGGCTGCGATGGCGTCAAGAACCACCAATGCGGCTATGGGGAAGGCGGGCGTTCTTCGGCATGATCCGATGGCGATGCTGCCGTTCTGCGGTTACCACATGGCGGACTACTGGGAGCACTGGCTGGAGATGGGGCGACGCATACCTCATCCTCCCCAGATTTTTCATGTGAACTGGTTCCGGCAAGATGCGGATGGCAATTTCCTGTGGCCCGGATTCGGAGAAAATGTACGCGCCCTGATCTGGATGCTTGGACGAATCAAGCGTCGGGCAGAGGCGAAAGAGACTCCTATTGGCTTTGTACCGACGGTACACTCTCTGCATCTGGAGGGACTGGACATCAACCCGGAGGTGATGAACTACCTGCTGCATGTCAACCCGGAGGAGTGGCAAGAGGAGCTTCCCGATATCGAGGAGTTCTTCAAAAAGATCGGAAGCCGGGTTCCGTCTGCGCTCTGGAACGAACTGTCAAACCTTCATGATCGTCTGGAAGGTTCTCGATCCATGTATCCGTGACGGAAAGTACGCCCCCACTTCTGACGGAAGTGAGGGCGATTTTTCTATTTTTCAGGTTTCTCCCGGTAAATCACCTTCAGGCTTAACTCATCAAGCTGCGATTGATCTACCGGAGATGGCGCGCCCATCATCGGGTCGCTGCCTCCTCCGAGTTTCGGGAACGCCATCACTTCGCGGATATTGTCATTATCGGTCATGAACATGATGAGACGGTCAATGCCGGGAGCGATCCCGCCATGCGGCGGGGCGCCGTATTCGAAAGCATTGAGCATATGTCCGAAACGCTGCTGCTGCCTCTCCTCAGAGATATTCATCAGATCAAAGACCTTCGCCTGAATGTCCCGACGATGAATTCGAATCGAGCCGGAAGCCCACTCCATGCCGTTACAGACCAGGTCATAGCAGAGGGCGCGAACCGCTCCCGGATCGGTGTCCAGCAGCGGGATATCCTCATGATGGGGCATGGTGAAGGGATGGTGTTCTGCATCCCACCTTCCGTTCTCCTCATCCCACTGAAAGAGCGGAAAGTCTGTTATCCAGCAGAAGTGAAGAACTCCGGGGTCTGCCAGATTCAGACGTCGCGCTATCTCCACTCGTAAGCGTCCCAGAACATTGGCGACGATCTTCGGTTGGTCTGCAGCAAAGAGCAGCAGGTCTCCGCTCTGCGTTAGCGTCGTTTGAATGATCCGCTTCAGGGTTTCCGGCGTAAAGTATTTTGCAATAGAGCCGCGGACTTCGACGTTTTCTGCGCTATCCACCTGCAGATAAGCCAGTCCCTTCGCGCCGAATTCACGCGCGAAAGTCGTCAGTTCATCAATTTCGCGGCGGGAAAGAGCGGTTCCGTTTGGGTAACGGACAGCCTTTACCTGACCGCCGGTTTCCAGCGCATGACGGAAGACGCTGAATTCCGAATCACGCACCGCCTCTCCGACATCCGTCAGTTCCAGTCCGTAGCGAAGGTCTGGCTTATCGGAACCGAAACGTCTCATCGCCTCATCGTAGGTAAGTCGAGTAAAGGGCTTGCTGCCAAGCGTTTTCGCAGAAAGCCGTTCCACAATTTCCGTCGTCATCCCCTCAATCAACTGGAGTATCTCTTCCTGCGTTACAAAGGACATCTCCAGGTCTAGCTGTGTGAACTCCGGCTGTCGGTCGGCGCGCTGCGCCTCATCCCGAAAACAACGCGCAATCTGATAATATCGCTCCACTCCGGCTACCATCAGAAGCTGCTTGTACTGCTGTGGAGATTGAGGCAGCGCGTAGAAAAGCCCTGGCTCCAGACGATAGGGAACCAGATAGTCGCGCGCGCCTTCCGGCGTGGATTTGGTGAAGATGGGAGTCTCTATCTCCAGAAAACCGCGCTGGTTCAGATATTCGCGAATCATTGTCACCGCTTCATGACGCAGCTTTAACATCTGGTACATACGGGCGCGCCGAAGGTCCAGATACCTGTATTTGATCCGAAGCTCCTCATTGACCTGAGACATTTGCGTCTCATCGCTTAACGGAAAGGGTAACGGCTGCTTGCAGGTGTTCAGAACCTCCAGGCTCAACAGGTCTACCTCGATCTCGCCCGTGTCCAGTTTTGGATTCTGCATACCCGGCGCGCGATGCCGTACTATGCCCGTTACCGACAGTACATACTCCGGCTTAACGGCGGCGGCATCATGCACCAGATCGCCTGAACGCGCGGCGTCGGCGCGTAACTGAACCAGTCCGGTTCGGTCGCGCAGATCAATAAAGACCAGATCGCCATGATCGCGAACGCTGTTTGCCCACCCGTTCAGGGTAATCGTCTGTCCAATGTGTTTCGTTCTTAGCGAGCCGCAGTCGTTCGTTCTCTGCCAGGGTTCCAATATTATCCGCTCCTTTATCATTCTTCCGATGCTTGCTGCGCCTGATACAGTGTATATATCTGTTCTGCCGCCTGCGCGATATCAGCCGTTCTCCAGGGAGGCGCAAAGCCGATGTCGCACATCCGCGCCATCTCTTCCGCCTGCTCCGTTGTCTCGAAAACCGTGATGATCTTCACTTTTTCGCGAAACGGTTGGGATGCGCGAAGATAGCCGATATTCTTATTCTCCTCCGGGTCAACCGAGATGATGAGCAGATGCGGCGGCTTCTGCTGGATCATTCCGATAGGGTCTTCTCGGTTCAGCAGACTGCGTGTTTCCCAGCCGGGATGTTCCACGGCCCGCTCGATTCGTGAGCGATACCGAGGACGATGCGCAACCACCAGAACGCGAAATGCCTCTACTTTCTTCGCGGGAGTCTCTTCTGTCTTTTTGTGAAACGAGATTCGTCGGTCAGGCTTACGCACGATGATCTGCCTTTCCGGAAAGCCATCCTGTTACTTCGGATAGTTTGACGGTTTCCTGCGCTCCGCCATTCTGAAAATCCTTGATGAGCGCGGTCTCCTGTTTCAGCTCATCGTCTCCCATCATGATCACATATCGCGCTCCCAGACGATTCGCCTGTCGCATCTGCGCTTTCAGGCTTTTATTATCGTAACCAATCTCTGACGTAATTTCGGCGCGACGCAGCGCGTGCAGAAGCCGAACCGCATATATCTTCGCCTCCGCGCCTAAAGGGACAATAAAGACCAGCGGCGATTCATCCTCAATCGGAAGCGAAATATCGAGTTCTTCCAGCGCAATCAGGCAGCGTTCCGTTCCGATCCCAAAGCCGATGCCGGGAGTTGGGTCTCCTCCGCACTCCTCTACCAGTCCATCATATCGCCCACCTCCACCGATAGCGTTCTGCGCTCCCAGCGCGGGGCAGATGATCTCAAAGGCGGTCTTGGTGTAGTAGTCAAATCCGCGCACCAGACGGGAATCCAGCGTATAACGAACATCCAGCGCGCGGAGATAGTTCTGAAGCAGGGAGAAATGGCTTTTGCACTCTTCGCAGAGGTAATCCGTGAGTTCTGGCGCTCCTTCCATCGCGGTAATATCCGCTTTATCCTTACTATCCAGCATTCTCAACGGATTAACCTCGAAGCGTCTCTGGTTATCCCTGCTCATCGCATGCAACAGGGGACGCGCATACTCCCGCAGGGCATCGCGATAGCGCGGTCTACAAACAGGACATCCCACGGAGTTGAGGAGCAGTTCCGTTTCATTGATCCCAAGACGACGATAGAACTCCATTGCCAGCGTTATCACCTCAGCGTCTACCGCTGGATCCTGTGAACCGATTGCCTCCACTCCGGTCTGTTGATGTTCTCGGTATCGTCCCTTCTGTCCTCGCTCATAGCGATAGACATGGGTGATATAGTACAGTTTTTGCAGAGGGCTATCCGCATATAGTTTGTTTTCCAGATAGGCTCGAATGACCGGAGCCGTGCCCTCCGGGCGCAGTGTCATACTGCGGTCTCCGCGATCCGTGAAGGTAAACATCTCCTTGCTGACAATATCGGTGCCCTCGCCGACTGCCCGCTGAAATAGCTCCGTACTCTCCATGACCGGTGTGCGTATCTCGCGATAGCCATAGTGAAAGCAGACTTTGCGAAAAATGCTCTCCACCGCGCGCCAGCGCGCCGTATGTCTCCACGCTTCATTCGCGGGGGGAACCGGCAGCAGGTCATTCATATAGGGGGGCGCGGCGTATTTCATCGTCTGGCTACTCCTGAAGGGTAATCTGTTGGGACAGGCAGCCTTCTATTTTACTGTGAATCTGCCTGTCGGTCAAATCTATCAACGAGAAGATATCATTCGTACCCGGTTATTGCCAGCAGGATGGGGGAGGCGACGGAGTCGGAAGAATGAAATTCGATGGCGCGAATGGGTACAGAGGGGAACGGATTCTTCCAGCGAAGGGTCTGTATGGCGGCGGATTGTCCCTCCCGGCACTTTCCGATCCATGAATTGTCGGCGGAGATGACTTCTCCCGGATCAAACAAGGCGCGGATATGATCGCCATAGATCAACGGAACGGTTTTTCGACGACCGTCGGAATAGAGGATCGTATAGCTCCCGGTTTCTCGATTTGTGGAGGGATAGGCGCTGGCGTGCAGGAAGAACAGCCATTTTGCTCTCTTGCCGATGGACAGGGAAATGGACTTCGGGACGCGCTTAGGGTCAGTGGAAAGCAGCCGTCCTGACAGCGTAATCCCTTTCGGCTGGTTTGACCGACCGGCAA
This sequence comes from uncultured Chthonomonadaceae bacterium, assembly GCA_964429855.1. GTDB lineage: Bacteria > Armatimonadota > Chthonomonadetes > Chthonomonadales > CAJBBX01 > CALLMM01. The sequence goes on along the minus strand of CAYSDM010000003.1, from coordinate 58,561 downwards.
TAATAAACGGGATTGCTCCGAACCACTGCATCCCTGTCGGAAGATTGAACGCAGACAGTGGCAGATTCCTCGAAACCTTCTGAAGGTCTACCGACCAGTACCGTGTCTGACCAGCAATTAGGATTGGGTCGCGCCACAGCTCTTTGAATATCTGCTCAGCGCGATAGGGAAGTCGGTCGGGAGGAAGGGGATTGCCGCTCCAGGCATACTCCGCCGCCAGAATAAAAGCAACGAATTGCCGCATCTCCGTTTTCAATACGCCTTCGTGACTGTTATATCCCGCCCAGGTGGATTGGAGGAGTCCAAGCGCTTTCTGCTCAATCGCAGCGCGCGCAAAGTGGTAGATATTCTCCGGGTTATACCAGGTTGTAGCAATCACCGGAAACCCGTGTGATTGGAATACCTGCAGGCTTTTATACCTCTCTTTCGGCTCCGGCGAGTAGTGCCAATCTGCAATTACCACATCGAAAGGAAGTCCTTCCCGCCTTTGACGGGCGATCTCCGGCGTGGGCGCGTTTGCCGCCATGTCGGAAGACTCTGAGCGATTCAGAAGCATATCTCCCCATAGCATCGTTTTGACGCTACGCCCCTGAAGATGGGAGTGCAGCCTGTGCACGTTTTCCAGAAACAGGTTGGTCTCCGCTTCCTGCAGCGTGGAGCCGGCGGAGATACTCTCCGGGCGAAAAGGGTAACGTCCGAACAGGCTCACTTCGTCATGTCCTATATGAAACCAGTTCGGCTTGAAAATCTCCAGCGCTTCATCTATTATCGAACGGAGGAAGGCGTGCGTCTCTGGCTTTCTGACTCGAACCGCGTAAGGTGTCACAGGGTCTTCCGCCAGATCGAGGTTGCGACCGTTCTTGAACATCCACTCGGCATGACCCAGAGAGTTGATGAGCGGAGAAACCTCCATGAAATGCGTTCTGGCATACTCAACATCCGCTATCAGATCCTTTTTCGACATCGAGAAGTCTACCGCGATAGACGGGTCGGTATCCCAGCGAACGTATTCACACTGTAAAACAAGATGGTTGAGTTTATAGCGGGAGAAGATTCGCGAGATAAGTTTCTGGTGATAGGGACGCGCCCGATTGCCGACAAATAGGTGCGCTCCGCGAAAAGTCAGCGATGGCCAGTCAAGGATCTCCGCTCCATGAAACTCGATCCCTGTATTCGTGCGTTTCGCCAACTGTCGGAGCGTCTGTAAACCGTAGAAAGCGCCTGCAGCCGTTCGACCGAGAACCACGATGTAGTTCCGCGTGACCCGTATTTGATAGAGTTCCCGCCAGCCCGGTTTATCATCATGGTAGACAGACAGCGCCCTGGCAGTAAGCCAATGATCGGTTCGGGTTGCCCCGGAAGGAACGGCAATCAATATCCCTTTTCCTGTCCATTTTCCTGTAGCGCGGGGAAGATTGCCGAAATCTGAACGAAACTGTGTGACCGCTCTCTGAATGCGTCTGTCATTCGGCAGTTGACAATATACCTTCGTCTGAGGGGTGAGTGTAAAGTGAACTCTGGAGAAGGCGGCCTGTTTGGGAGCGGGAATGATCACAGGCGGCTTTGTGTCGCGAGGGGGGTGCTTCGGCAATGGAACCAGCGGAGTCGTGTACTGAACCGTCTCGCCTGCTGCAAAAGGGATGGGGGTGAACTTCAGAGTTAAGGATCGCTTGAAAGGCATATGTGAAGGAACGGGAGAGTCCACAAAGCCCAGCCAGAGATAGCGCCCTCCCTGTGCCCAATTTGCGCGGCTTCGTCGTCCGTCGAACACGAGAATATCGGGGCTGTCGTTGCCGGCAGATATCGTCAGATGATAGGCGCGACCACGAAACTGGAACGTGCGAAACCCCTGTGCCAGTATCGCGCTCCGCCAGTCGTCGGAGGTCGGATTTGGAGCCAACTTTCCCTGTTTGACGCTGCCAGAAGACTCCTCTGCGATCCATTCTGCGTCTTCTAAACCCTGACTCCAGAGCCGACCGGCCGCCCACTCAAATCGCGCTGCTTCCGGTTGTTTCCATAGACCATCCATCGTCAGTGTAACGGAGTCTTTGTCAGTCACTTTGCAGGCGACCCTGCCCTGAAAAATGCTGTGCGGATGATCATAGACAATCACATGCTGATTGGTTCCGGATTCAGAGAAGGGGAGAACTCTTCCGCCTCTTCCTGAACTGAAACTGTCACGGGAGTTTATGGCGAAAATCTGAAGCAGGCTTCCGCGAATAACCGGAACCCCGTCGTAAGTAATCTGAAGACCGCCCGTTTGATCTACGGACACGGAAAGGCGATTCGTCTCCCCAGACGGTTCTGTTGCAGCCGTTTGTCCACTGACATGACTCTGCAAGCCAGGAAGAAAGGACGCAATCAGCAGAGCAAGAATCAGCATGTCGTGAGGTTTCCGGTAGCAGCGCATAAAAAGACTATTCCATCAGGAACCGTTCGCCTCGATCATCATCTGCGAAATCAAGTCGGTGCTGAAATCGCCTTTGCGATAGACCGGGTGCATGATGATTCGTTTTTGCAACTCGATATTTGTGGGAATGCCCTCGATCTGCATCTCGTTCAGGCATCGCAGCATACGGGCGATGGCACGAGGGCGATCATATGCCCAGACGATCAGCTTTGCCAGCATGGGGTCGTAGTAGGGGGGAACTTCATATCCTGGATATATCTGGCTGTCCACACGAACGCCATGACCGCCAGGAAAATGCACATGTGTAATGCGTCCAGCAGAGGGAGCATAGTTGCGTTTCGGGTCTTCCGCCGTTATTCGGCACTCGATGGAGTGTCCTCGAAATGTGACCTGCTTCTGATTGACGGAGATGCGGTCTCCAGAAGCGATCCTGATCTGCTCCCGAACAATATCCAGACCGGTCACCATTTCCGTAACAGGATGCTCAACCTGGAGGCGCGTATTCATCTCCAGAAAGTAGAAGTCACCGCTCTTATCTGCAAGAAATTCGATGGTGCCAGCATTTCGATACCCGACACTACGCGCCAGTCTCACAGCCGCTTCCGCAATCTTATTCTGAAGACCGATCGGTATTTCGCTGGCGAGCGCTTCCTCCACCAGTTTTTTATGTCGAATATTCTGCACGGAGCAGTCACGCAGTCCAAGATGGATCACCTGACCATGAGAATCTGCCAGCACCTGCGCTTCGATGTGGCGAGGTTGTTCGATGAACTTTTCCATATAGACTTCGGGATTACCGAAGGCAGCTTCCGCTTCAGAACGTGCCATCTGCAGGGCGCGCGGCAGTTCATCGGGATCGAGTACCTTACGAATTCCCGTCCCTCCACCGCCTGCAACAGCTTTGATCAGGAGCGGATAGCCGATCTTCTGAGCGATGCGCTGGGCCTCCTGCTCATTGCTGACCGTGCCCTCATTGCCAGGAATGATGGGTACTCGCGCCTGTCGAGCGATCTGACGGGCGCGCGCTTTGTCTCCCATCTGTTCAATAACGCCGGGAGGAGGACCGATGAAGGTGAGATGACAGGCTTCACAGGCTTCCGCAAAACTCGCCTGTTCGCTGAGGTATCCGTAGCCGGGATGGATCGCTTCCGCTCCCGTGATCTGCGCGGCAGAGATGATATTGGGGGCGTGGAGATAGCTGTCTTTATTGGGAGGAGGTCCGATACAGACCGATTCATCTGCAAGCTGAACATGCAGGGAGTCTGCATCGGCGGTCGAGTAGACTGCAACCGTTTTGATCCTGAGTTCCTGGCAGGCGCGAATGATCCGCACCGCGATTTCACCGCGATTAGCGATCAGTATTTTCTTGAACATAGAATGTTATCTGAAAGGGCAGGTTGTGATTCTGAGAGTATGAGAGAAGGTGTGACGGACAGATCGACGGTCACGTGGGTCAATAGCTTCCGTGCCCGGAATGCTGACAACGAACCTGTCCGGTTTGCGGATCATAGACATACGGCTCTTTACCGACCTCGCAACGGCTTATGGGAGCTACCTCGCGTATATCTGAGAGGCTTTGCGGTAGTTTCCCTTCAGGATCTGCGGCGATAAATGCCTGGATTGCCTGTCGCACCTGTCGGATATTCTGCTGGCAGACCGAGTCTTTTGCGACAGTGATCGGCGCCTTTACCGTTGTTCCGTCTGCGCGTTTTCCTCCCCCGATATAGTTGGGGAGAATGATGGCTGCCAGAATGAGAATGATAACCAGGACGATGAGCATTTCAACCAGTGAAAAGCCTTTAATCCGACCAGTCTCGTTTCCTGTTTCCATTTTAACCTCCCGAAGTCAGTCTAAAGAGAGGCTGCCCGTATTCCACCGGCATTCCATCCTCCGCCAGGACTTCCTGCACGACGCCGACCAGTTCGGAGCGAATATCGTTCATCAGTTTCATCGATTCGATCATGCCCACAACCTGACCTTCGCGGATCGAGTCTCCCTCGCGAATCGGGGTTCGAGCCTGCCGAAAGATTCCGACCATCGGCGCAGTTATCTCCTGGAAGGTATTGAGATTGATCTCTTCCAATTCAGAGGCAGTCTGATCGAACGAGGCTGATGTGGATGCCTCTTGATCATTGCGAGGTCTCTGTGAGGACAAAACGACGGATTTGCGTATCGTAATACGTCGTCCATCCTTCTGTACCGTCAGTTCCGAAACCCTCGCTCCTGCCACCAGGCGCACCAGTTGTTCTATCTCATCCATTCCCATTGATAACCTGCTTTTTGCGCCGTTAGAGTGCGTTAAATCTTCAGCTTAAAAACCACGTATTCCAGGAACCGCAGCGTCCAGGTGAGAGCAATGACCATCAAACAGGCGAGAATGATATATTGCGCGGCAGAACTGACACTCGAGGTCAGCGATAGGCTGGCGGGATTGGCTCCGAGAGACAGATTCGCCATAATACGATCCGCTCCCGAAAGCAGGGAGTTCAGTCCCGTCTGAATCTGCTCAAAATAGATAAAACAGACAAGCGGAATGATGATAATAACGAGCGGCGACAGAAACTGGTATTTCAATCTCTGGTGCTCATTATAGATTACACAGTTACGACAGCGTTCCTTCTTCTGCGCGGAGGTCAGGTTTGGATTATGCGGTATTTTCACGTCCTTTGGCGCAATATCCCGCACAATCTCGCGTCGAGGCATCTCCTCGGTCTTCTGAGGAGGCAATCCGCCGACGGATGCATTAACCGGTTCCTCCTTCTTGATGAGGTCCATATCCTCTTTATTGATGAGTGAGTCCATTGCTTTACGGATGACATTCTCTTCGCACATACAGCCGACTCGCTGCTTCCAGCATCTGGTGCGCGCATGGAAAATGGGGCAGCGTTTGCGAATTGCCTCCCGGCAGTAGGACATCTGCCAGCACTTTGCGAAAACCCCGATGAGAGCCGGACTGACCTCTTTTTCCTCTTTGACACTGCCTCCATACTGCAGGGCAGTAAACTCTTCGCGCTTTCGTCGTGATCCGTCGGCAAGCCGCAGAATAATATCACGAATAGTCAGAATTCCACCCGGAATAGCCAGGATCAGCCCCAGCATCATGATCTCGTTATAGGCGGCAAGGGCTGGAAGGTTGCGCGTGCGGTTCCACTCTTCCAGTGTACCGAGAGACATCATGCTGAACATGAACGGAACGCCGTAATAACAGAAAACTCCTGCCGCAATCAACACATAGCCCAGAGTCTCCTCGTCATAGTAGAGAATGCAGATCGTCAGCATCATGACGCTGAAGGAGATATTGAACCAGAATATCGCTCCGGTGATGTTGTTCAGCAGCCGCGCTCGATTATCCGGAGTCAGCGAACTCCAGTTTCCCACTTCGCCAAACATAAACCCGTAGAGAACATATGCGCCCAACGCAACGGTCGCGACGACCGAAAGCTGCATCGCCTTGCGTACCCAGTCCATCAGGGTCTGGTAAGCGCGTTCGCCGGAATTAACTCTTGGATTATATGTGATTGGCACGGTTTGGTTCTCCAGTGGCGGAGAATCCCCGCCTTCAGATTACTTCACGCGTTCCAGATAGGAGTCTGTGCGGGTATCTACTTTCACTCGTGTTCCAACATTCACAAAGAAAGGCACCTGTATGACGGCTCCCGTCTCCAGTTTCGCCGGTTTTGAACCGCCAGAGGCCGTATCTCCGCGCATATCCGGCTCTGTCTCGATCACTTCCAGTTCCACGAAATAGGGCACTTCTGCGCCGATGATCGTTCCGTTATGGTCAATCACGGTAACTTCCATACCATCTTTCAGGTACTTTACGGCATCGCCGAACTGCGCCTTCGAAACGGTGATCTGTTCGAAGGTAGAGTTGTCCATCAGATAGTACTCATCATCCAGGCTGTAGAGATACTGCATCGGACGTCGCTCCAGTCTCGCCTGCTCCATCTTCTCCCCAGCACGAAAAGTCTTATCCAATACAGCGCCGGTACGAACGTTCTTCAGTTTGGTGCGTACAAACGCGCCGCCTTTTCCCGGCTTTACATGCTGGAATTCGATGATGGTGTAGATGTCGTTATCCTGGATGACGGAAAGTCCATTACGAAAATCGCTGGTGTCAATCACGACTGTATGTATCCTCCCAAGAGTCATGGGCGGTCTATCCGCCGCGATTCACCATTATAGCATATCCCCTTTCGGAAGGGCAAGGACGATGATAGTAGACGAATATAAACTATTCAGCGTATTCTCCCTCAGAAGGAGTCGCCCCCAAAAGCGTGGAATTACGCCAACGACAGGCTTGATTCCAAACTCAGACAGGAGCTTACTTAAGCAATGGCAGATACTGAGAAAAAGTTACATGGCGCGGTTATCGGATATGGCGGAGCGTTTAACATGGGCAAAGCGCACGCCCACTGGATGAACAACGCAGGAATTCAGACGGTGGCTGCCTGTGATATTGACCCGACACGCATGGAAGCCGCCAGAGCGGATTTCCCTGGCATCCGTACCTATACCGATGTGAAGGCGTTGTTGATGGATAAGGAGGTAGACCTTTGCGTGGTAATCCTTCCGCACAATCTCCATGCGGAGGCAGTGATACAGTGCGCGGAAGCCGGGAAGCATGTGATTGTCGAGAAGCCAATGTGTATCACCGTTGCAGAAGCGGATGCCATGATCGCAGCCGCGCAGAAGAATAAAGTTATGCTCTCGGTCTTTCACAATCGTCGTCATGACGGCGATTTCATGGCAATACGCGAGGTGATCCAGAAAGGGCTAATCGGAGAGGTCTTCCATATCGAGGCGGGGGGAGGCGGATACGGGCATCCCGGAACCTGGTGGCGCGCCGACAAAAAAATTTCTGGCGGTGCGATGTACGACTGGGGAGCGCATTTTCTAGACTGGATCCTCAATCTGGTTCCCTCTCAGGTGGCGGGAGTGAACGGATTTTTCCAGAAGCGCGTGTGGATGGATGCAACCAATGAGGATCATACGCAGGCGGTGATTCGATTTGAGAACGGATGTGTTGCCGATCTTCAGATCAGCAGCATTGCCGCCGTTGGGCGACCTCGCTGGCGCATTCTGGGTACGAAAGGCGGCATTCTGGATGAGGGTAACGGCTCGCTGACGGTGAATGTGGCGCATGAAGGCTATGTCGCCTCAATCAAGGTTCCCTACAAGCAGAGCAACTGGCAGGCGTACTATAACGATATCGCGGCCCATCTTCTGATGAATGAGCCTCTGGATGTGAAGCCTGAGCAGGCTCGCAGGATTATCGCCATTCTGGAGGCGGCGGAGAAGTCCTCCCGGACCGGCGCGGTGGTCATTCCGCACTACGTTTAGTCCTCACAATGCTGCCTGGAATGATCGTCATAGGTGAAAGAACACGTTCTTTACGGCGTGTTCTTTTGCTTTACCGAGTAAACTGATAGGGAAAGAGTATCTTCAAATATCGTTGTTAAGGAGGAGAGGAGGATGCTACACACACGATTGGGCAGAACGGGGCTGAGCGTTAGCCGGCTCTGTCTGGGAACCATGAACTTTGGACCGTTGACGACCGAAGAGGACAGCTGCCAGATCATGGATCGTGCTCTGGAACTGGGGATAAACTTCTTCGATACCGCCGATGTCTATGGATGGAAGAAGGGCGAGGGAGTCACGGAGCAGATCATCGGTCGTTGGTTTTCACAGGGTGGAAAGCGGCGTGAAAAGACCGTGATTGCGACAAAAGTCTATGGCGATATGGGGGATTGGCCTAATGAGGCCCGGCTCTCCGCGCTGCATATCCGGCGCGCCTGCGAAGCGAGCCTGAGGCGACTCCAGACCGACTATATTGACCTGTATCAGATGCATCATATCTGGCGAGACGCTCCCTGGGAGGAGATATGGCAGGCGATGGAGCTGCTGGTTCAGCAGGGCAAAGTTCTGTATGTTGGCAGTTCAAATTTTGCCGGCTGGCATATCGCGCGGGCAAATGAAACGGCAAAAGCGCGAAACTTCCTCGGTCTGGTCTCCGAGCAGAGCCTCTATAATCTCAATGCACGCAGGATAGAATTGGAGGTCATTCCCGCCTGTGAGTTCTATGGACTGGGGGTCATTCCATGGAGTCCGCTCGGAGGCGGTCTGCTGGGAGGTGTTCTGAAAAAGATCGAGTCGGGCAGGCGCGCGGCAGAGCATATACAGCGCGCGGTGGAGCAGCAGCGCGAGAAGCTGGAAGCCTGGGAAGCTCTCTGCGCGGAGATGGGCGAGGAACCTGCAAATGTGGCGCTGTCCTGGCTGCTGCATAATCGGGTTGTGACCGCGCCGATCATCGGACCGCGCACGATGGAGCAGTTGGATGGCTCGCTGCGCGCTCTGGAGATTTCGCTATCAGAAGAATTTCTGAAGCGTCTGGATGCCATTTTCCCCGGACACAAAACTGCGCCCGAAGACTATGCCTGGTAGGAAGGGAGTTGAGAAAGCATGCACTCATATGAACTGACCGACAGGGCAATCCTGCTGCGCGAAGGGGATGATGTTGCCGTTCTGAAGTCGGCTCTCCCTGCGGAGACCGAATTAACATACGGAAATAGCTCAATTCGCCTGTCCGCCGATACGCCTGCCGGACATAAAGTCGCCCTAAATGTGGTGAAGGAGGGGCAACCGGTTCACAAATACGGGCAGATCATCGGGTATGCGACCGAAACTATTGCTCCCGGCGACTGGATACACTCGCATAACCTGCATAATGGTTCCTTGAACCTCGACTACGAGTTCGGCACAGACCTGCGAATGCCGTCACCGCCAGATGTCGAGCGCGTATTTCAGGGTTATGCACGACCGGATGGCAGAGTCGGGACACGCAACTATGTGACGCTGGTATCAACCGTGAACTGTTCGGCGGACACTGCGCATATCATCGCGGAGCGTTTGCGTGGAGAAGCGCTCCGCGATTTCCCTCATGTGGACGGCATTGTGGCGGTTTCACACAAGACCGGGTGCGGAATGGCATTGAACGGAACGGAACACCGCGCACTACAGAGATGTTTGGCAGGCATGGCGGATCATCCCAATGTCGCCGGTTCGCTTCTGATCGGTCTTGGCTGTGAGGTGAACCAGGCAATGATGCTGGTCTCCGATCAGAAACTGATCTCGCCGCAGAGCCTGATGACGAGTCGTCCCGCCCCGCCGCCTATTCTCACCATTCAGGAGACGGGAGGCGTTCGGAAGACGGTGGAGGCGGGGATTGAGCAGACGTTGAAGCTGCTGCGTCAGGCGAACGAGGCGCGACGCTCCGCCCAACCGATTCGAGAACTGATCATCGGAACCAATTGCGGCGGTTCCGACGGTAACTCCGGCATCACCGCCAATCCTGCGCTGGGCGTCACCGGGGACGAGATGGTTCGGCATGGAGCGGCATGGCTGCTGGCGGAGACCTCGGAGACCTATGGCGCAGAGCACTTGTTGACACGGCGCGCCGTTTCGAGAGAGGTAGGCGAGAAACTGATCGCTCTGATGCGCTGGTGGGAGGAGTACACCGCGCTGCATGGCGCGACGATAGATAACAATCCTGCGCCTGGAAATAAAGCCGGAGGGCTGACGACCATCTTTGAAAAGTCGCTTGGAGCCGTGACAAAAGGGGGAACCTCTCCACTGGTTGCCGTCTATGATTATGCCGAACGGATACGTCATCGCGGTTTCTGCTTCATGGACACGCCCGGACACGATCCGGTTTCGGTTACCGGACTGGTGGCGGGGGGATGTAACCTGATCGTTTTCACGACGGGAAGAGGCTCCTGTCTGGGATTCAAGCCGACTCCGGTGCTCAAGATCGCCACGAATACGCCTCTGTATGAGCGCATGGAAGAGGATATGGATATGGATGCAGGCGTGATCCTCAACGGCGTTTCGGTAGAAGATGTAGGACTCGCTATTTTTGAGGCGTTAATCGAGACGGCATCGGGAAAGAAGACGAAGAGCGAACGACAGGGGCTGGGGGATCAGGAGTTTGCACCCTGGGCGCTGGGACCGGTTCTTTGACGAATTTCGGGAAGAGTTCCGAAACGAAAACGGATGGATCGCCTTCCGCTGCAACAGGTAAAGCTTCTGTTCGGACGATCTTTCATCTCTGGCTGCCTCTTGCCATCAGCTTCGAGTTAATGATGCTTGAGGGACCGGCTTTTCATGGAGCGATAGGCAGACTGCCTGAAGCCCCGCTGCATCTGGCTGCCTGGGGGCTGACGATGGCGATCTCTCTCATCATCGAAAGCCCGGTCATTATGCTGCTGGCGACCTCTATCGCTCTGGTTCGCGACGCTGACAGCTATTGTGCTTTGAAAACCTTTATGCTGCGCCTCTGCTACGGCTGTACAGCATTCTGTGCGCTGATCGCCTTTACACCTCTGTTTGAGATTATCTCCGTACAGATGATGGGACAGCCCGCTCCGATTGTGGAGGCGGCGCGTCCTGCGCTTCAGATTATGCTGTTCTGGACGGCGGCTATCGCCTGGAGACGATTCTATCAGGGGATTCTCGTCCGTCACGGGCAGACCCGACTGGTCTCCTGTGGAACCGCTGTTCGACTGGCGGCTGCCGTAATTACTGCGGTGATACTGGTTAAGCAGGGAACGGTTCCCGGCGTGCAGGTAGCCGCCATCGCAATCATGGCGGCAGTGGTCTCTGAAGCGATTGTCACCACACTTTTTTCGCGCCCTCTGCTGAGTAAGGAGATACTGCCGAAAACGGACAATTCTGCACCTCCGCTGACTCAGAGAGATATCTATCGTTTTCATCTACCGCTTGCCGCAACCACGCTTCTGACCCTTCTGGCACAGCCCTTGACTTCGGCCGCGCTGGCGCGTCTGGAGAATCCGACGGTGACGCTGGCAGCCTGGCCTGTCGCCTATATGGTACTTCTGGTGATTCGCGGTGGAGGGCTGGCATTACAGGAGATCACCGTGTCGCTGGCGCGACAGCCCTCCGCCAGACCCGCGCTGCTGCGCTTCACATGGCTGTTGGGAGCAGCCTCTTCTCTCTTCACGTTGCTCTTCGTCTGTTCGCCTCTACTCGATCTCTACCTCTTTCGTGTCATCGAGGCTCCTGCAAAGATCGCCGGGGCGGTGCATATCGGTATACTGGGAGGCATAATACTGCCGTTTTTTACCGCGCTAGGATCGTGGGCGCGTGGTCTTCTGGTCTACGAGGGGCGGACGAAACTGGTCTACCGAGGTATGGGGATAAGTCTGCTGTCACAGAGCGCGCTGCTGATGGGTGGGATGCTGTTTCGACTGCCCGGCATGTGGGTGGCGATGGGGGCGATGACGTTTGCTTCAGTAGTAGAATATCTCTATCTGGCACGACAATGTAGAAGAATTGGCATCGAGGTAGAGTCATAAATAGTTATTAACGCTTTGCAGCGATAGACTTAAGTCTATCGCTGCAAAGGTGAGACCCAACATCCATCATAATTCAGTTCGGTCGCTTTTCCCGGGTAACGAATACCTACCTGTTACCGCTTCGCAACGGGGAACTGAATCTCGGTGACATAGGACGGATCGTCCTGCGCGGGACCGCAGACCAGGTATATTTCCCGCTCCGGCCCGATGATCCGGTATCCGTTGTCCTGTATCCAGGTCATCACTGCGTGATAGGCTTCAGAGATAGTGTTGAACGCGCCGTGATGAATCACGGAGGCGGCAATCTCCAACCCCGGAAGTTCATATACCCGGACACGTTCGTTACCATCAAGGTTCCCCGCAATGGGGGCAACTGCCTCCGCATCCACATCCCTTTCCCGATACTCCCCGTCGTAATAAATCGTGAAGGTGGGACCGTCAGGTTGTCTATGTTTCGATCCCAGATAGGTGAACAGCTCCTCGAAAAGACCGCCAACATGACGATAAGTTAACACCGTGTCGCGAATGGAGGCGACGTTTTGACTCTCCACACGCTTCAGTACAACTTCATAGGCAGACATTGAACCCTCCAGTTCAATTTGTCGAAGTCGGGCTTCTACTCGCGTCAGACGTTCCCTGTCCTCTGCTACTCGCTGCTGAAGCTCGGCCTGACGAAGGCGCAGCATTCCGCGCATCTGTTCGGTGCTGATCGAATCTTTCAGCATGTCCGAAATGCTATCCAGCGAAAAGCCAAGATCTTTCAGAGCCAGGATTCGGTAGAGGCGTGGCAACTGATCCAGCGTGTAGAAACGGTATCCGCTGTTTTCTTCGACATACGACGGACGAAGCAATCCCATCTCGTCGTACCAGCGCAACGTCTTGACCGTTACCCGACCAATCTTTGAGAACTCTCCGATCCGAAACATCTATCCCTCCGCGCGACGGGCTTGTTTGAAAGCTTTCATACATAACCTACAGCCTCCCGTAACGGGAGAGTCAAGAGGGTTCGCGATTCTTTTCAAAAAAAACCTCCGTTTACACCGTGGATTCCGTGTAAACGGAGGCAGGATAGCTGAAAGGCTGTTGTCATGCTTTCAGAAAATGGATTGCCTGCTGCATATCGGTGAACAGAGCGACATTCAAACCGGAGTTGACACAGACGGTCACGATAAAATCATGCGAGTGATCTTCCGGGGCAACCAGAAGCGCAACCCGGGCATACCGGTCAATCTCGACCGTGCTCTGCATATCGCGATAGGCAAACTCATACTGGTCAACAACGCTGTCGGAATTGCGTGACTCTCTCAAATCCATTAAGTAGCGGTTAACCCCGGTCTCTTTCCCCATCTCATGCGCTTTTTGATTGATATGCATCGCAATCTGACGGTTGATTTCGCCCTGGACGGTAATAACGATGTACAGCCTGTCTTCAGAAGGGGTTATCTGATAGTCCATTTCTTTCACTCACTAACCAGATCGTCGAGGATTGTCGGTAAATGTTTACGGACAGAAATGGGTTGTATCGGCGATATGACCTCCCGCCGCATCGGGGCAGACGGCTGGAGGTTTTTAAAATCAGTATCCTGTTATCGGGTCAGGGCGACGATCTTTTCCGCAGCTTCCGCCATCGTTTCCGCCGGGATCAGGTTGGTCTTTTCCAGCAGGGCTGCGCCTTCCGCCGCATTGGTTCCTGCCAGGCGCACCACCATCGGAACCTTGATATCCAGAGTTCTGGTCCCTTCGATGATCCCTTTCGCCACCTCATCCCCGCGTGTGATCCCGCCGAAGATGTTGAACATTACGCCTTTGACGTTCGGGTCGGATAGGACCAGTTCCAGCGCATTATGGACGACTTCCGCTTTTGCGCCGCCTCCGATGTCCAGGAAGTTGGCAGCTTTGCCGCCGGCGCGGGCGACCTCATCAATGGTCGCCATCACCAGCCCGGCTCCGTTCCCGATTACGCCGATGTCTCCTCCCAGTCGCACATAGGCCAGTCCGCGACGATGCGCCTCCGCTTCAATCGGATCTTCCTCGCTCTCTTCTTTAAAGACGGAGAATTCAGGATGTCGGAAGAGGGCGTTATCATCAATGCTGAACTTGGCATCCGCAGCCAGCAGCCTGCCATCTTCGGTGACCGCCAGCGGATTGATCTCCGCCAGAGATGCGTCCGCCTCCATATAAGCGGTGTAGAGTTTTCGCAGAAACGCCGCCGCCTGATTGATCAGACTATCCGGCAGGTTCGCCTCATAGCAGATCTGGCGCAGTTGGTAGTCGCGAACGCCGGTCAACGGGTCTACCGGCAGCCTGGCAATCGCCTCCGGATGCTCCTCCGCCACCGCCTCGATATCCATGCCACCCATTGCGCTGACGATCAGGACATTTCTCTGCGTGGCGCGATCCGGCACGACCCCGATATAGAACTCTTTTGCGATGGTGATCGGCTCTTCGATCAGCAGCTTCTCCACGCGAAGCCCCTGCGGAACCTGATGAGTCTTCAGCAGCATTCCGATCATCTGAGAGGCAAGCGAATAAGCCTCTTCCGGACTATTTGCGACCTTGATGCCTCCTGCTTTTCCGCGACCTCCGGTATGCGCCTGCGCCTTCAGGACGCCTTTCCCGCCCAGCTTTGCGACTGCATCCCGCGCCTGCTCCGGAGTCTCAGCGATCCCGGCATTTCCCGGAATCTGTACCCCGTATTTTTCAAGAAGCTCTTTGCCCTGGTATTCGTGTAGTTTCATGTCACTCCTCAATGAGTCGTCAAGTTCCGTTATAAATTCGCGACTTCCGTCTTCTCAAGATACTAATCTGCGCAAACCGTAAGACGAAGCAGCTCCTCTTCCGCCTCCTGCGTCCAGAATCGCCCGTCTTTAAGCTTCTCCGCCACCGTTGGGTAGACGTTCTTCAATTCCGAGAGAGGAGTCAGCGGAAGGTCGGGAATGAGCGGGAATATCAGAGTCTTGCCGGGGAATCGTCCATCTTTTACGGCCGCGATGCCCTCTCTAGCCGCACGCATCCCGCCGATGGCAGCCAGCGATGCGTTCGTGGAGAGTTCATCTGACTCAACCTTCTCAAGCGTCTGCAGCATGTCGGCGATGGAGGAGCCGCTGCTGCCGATATATCTCACCCGTTTCGATTTGATTGCGTTGACATCCAGAGATGCCATCGTTCCTCTCGCCACTCCCGCGAAAACATTTAACCAGCCGCCATCCGCGAGATAGTCCGCTGCATGTTCGATAAGCGCAGACACCGGAACCAGCGAGACAATATCATCGAATCCACGCCTCTCGCTTAGCCTGTTCAGTTCATCGTTAAAGGCATCGGGAGACATCTCTTTCGGATTCAGGGTGATGAGCTGGATCTCGCGCTCTTGCGCCGCATTCCCCAGGCGATCCACCACGCTTTGAAGCCGTTCGGCGTCAATATCGGTCGCTAGGATCAGACGCGGTGGATGAGGGTGCAGAACAGCGCGTTGTACATGCATCTGACCCATCGGTCCTCCGGCTCCGATGAACCATGCAAGCCCGCCTTCTACCAGATCGGCGTTTCGAGTTTCTCGATATGATTCAGTGATGCGGTTAGAGGATGTGCCGAGATAGTAGTGCCAGTTGTAGTGAACTCGTCCGATGTCCAGAGAGAGCTTTCGGGGAAAACTTCCGCTGCCAACCATATTCACGATGCCGTGATTTGCCAGCGTGGTTGCCGCTTTTTCAACTATCTCCGGGCTGATATCTCCCAGCGCCAGAATATCGTCGAACCCTGCGCCGCCGGTGACATCGGACTTCAACGCGCTCCAGTCCTCCACCTCTGAATACACGGTGAGGCTGCCTGCATTCGAGAGAAGACTGGCTATCTTCTCGATCACACGGTCGTTCACGCTTATAATATGAATTTTCGGGGAACTGTCTACTGGTAGGGCGTCTGTCCAGTCCGTTTCTTCCGCTCCCTCACCGGCGAGAACCAGCATATGCCCGCCGGGTTTGATCCCTTCACGATGCGCCTGATTGTAAGCGGCAACGACACATGCCCAGGGTTCCACCAGCGCTGTTTCCACATAGCCGTCTTCCCGACGGATGGGAAGCAGGTAACAGCCCTCGTCTCCGTCAATCATCTCAATGGGAATGACGCTGTACTCCGCCAGCCCGCCGGAGATTGCATACCCGTATGCCATGGAGACGCCTTTATAGAAGACATCCGCCTGAATAATGAAACGTTCGCCCACACGAAAGCGCTCTTTCAGATTTTCGCCGACACTCACTACCGTGCAGGAGACCTCATGCCCCAGCGTCACCGGATCGGTTTGAAGGTTTCTCCCCACCATGCGCGGGTGATTCGCGCCCAGCGCGATGACTTTCGTATCGGAGAAACAGAGACCGCAGGCGTCCTGTCGGATTAAAAGCTCATCGGGTCCATGTTTGGGGACTTCGACCTCTTCGACATGCAGGCTGTCTAAACCCTCTCCGTAGAAGTTCCATTTCAACATGCGCGCAGGAATGGGCAGCTTCGCCTCTTTATAGGACTCTAATCTGGACATAGATATATCTCCTATCCACATGTACAGGTGTGATGGTGGTATTCAGGTTGTCGCGGCTGGCTCCGACGCTAGAGAACAGCATTACCAATATTGTACCTTGTGGAGTTTGCTGGTAAGGCGAATTCAGGTTTCGATGGCAGAAGTAGGAAACTTTGCTCTTGCAACACCCGATAGAATATCCTAGCTCTTGCCTCGGGCTTCTTGAAGCATAGTCTCGGCAAACTTGCGAAAATCCGATTCAGGGAACCGCTTCAGAAAGATTTCAAACTGACGCGCAGCCTGTTCAGGATCATTCAGACGCTTTAACTGAATAACTCCCGTTCGCAATGCTGCCATTTCCGCCTCATGGGATTGCGGATAAGAGGTCGTTATCTTCTCGAAGGTGGACAGAGCAGACTGCGCGTCTCCCTGCTCCTCCATCGCGCTGGCGACCGCGAAAAGGAGCGGCGCTTCCAGTTTTATCTCGCGATACAGTTCTGACATCTCACGATAACGTATGACCGCATCACGTTTATTGCCCTGTTGGAAGTAGCCCTGTATCGCCTTTTTGTAGTGCAGAATGCTCTGATCCTTATCACCCGCCAGCGCCCATGCCTTCCCGATCTCCGCTTCCGCCTCCATGTTATCTGGGTGATCGCGCAGGATCGCCTGCCAGCGACGGGCGGCAGAGAGAGGGGAACCCTGTTCCATCTCCTTCTGTGCATCGGCGGCGAGATATTCACGCTGACCTGCTCGCACCTGACGGGTCATCTGCGCGAAGATCATCCCCAGAATGAAGCCGCCAATATGCGCCCAGTGCGCGGTGGACTGCGCACCATCCGTCAATCCGTCTGCCGTTACACGGCGCGCTAATTCCCACAAAAGGAAGACCATCTCTCCTATCAGAACCATTGCCAGCAGCGCGACCGCCGGAATGCGAAAGGGAAGACCGATGAAGCGAATGCGCGAACGATAGAAGCGCACGGCAAAGATGCCAACCAGAGAGGAGATCGCTCCGGACGCTCCCAGAATGGGCATTCCTCTATCGGCTCCAGGGATCACAAAGACCATTCCGACCTGCAGCATTCCTGTCAGTATAGCGGATCCGATATAGAGACCCAGAAATCGCGCTTTCCCGAAGACATCTTCCAGGCTGCTCCCGAAGACATACAGAAACAGCATATTGACGGAGAGATGAACCGCGCTTTCGTGAAGGAATGCGTAGGTGACCGGCGAGTAGAAAAGCAGGGAGTTGGGAACCAGGCTCAGATTGGCATACCAGAGGACCGGAGTTTCCGGTCCTCTATGCCAGATCATCACTGCGGTTATTCCGAACACGAAAAAGTTGGCGAGAATCAGGATCGGAACGAGAACAGGCGTGTTTTTGGGAGGTCTGTCACTGGTGTAGGGAAGAAGCATAGGATATTCTACAAAGGACGGTTATACATTGAGTTTGACCTTTGAATCTTCGCGCACCCGTGCAATGATGCTGTCAACCAGCGAATCGGTGGAGATTCCTTCCGCCTCTCCCTCAAAGTTGAGCAGGATTCGATGACGCAGCGCCGGTTTCGCGACCGCGATCAGATCCTCATAGGCGACATTTACACGTTCCTGGACGAGCGCGCGCACTTTTGAGGTGAGAACAACCGCCTGCGCCCCTCGCGGACTGGAACCGAACCGCACAAACTTACGCACCTGTTCGGGCGCGATTTCGCTTTCCGGATGGGTGCCAAGAACCAGCCGGATGGCAAACTCGCGAACATCGGTGCTTATCTCAACCTGTCGCGCAAGATGTCGCATGGCGATAATGGTTTTCCCGTCAATGACAGGGGTCACCGGGTCGGTTTCGATCCCGGTGGTACGGTCTACGATGGCGGACAACTCCTCGAAAGTGGGGGATTTAACCAGTAACTTGAACATAAAGCGATCAAGCTGCGCCTCCGGAAGCGGATAGGTTCCCTCCATCTCTATCGGGTTCTGTGTAGCAAGGACGAAGAAGGGCTGCTCCAGCTTATGACGGACTCCAGCAACGGTTACCGCGTGTTCCTGCATGGCTTCCAGCATGGCAGACTGCGTTTTCGGTGTGGCGCGGTTGATCTCATCCGCGAGCACAATGTTCGCAAAGACGGGGCCCGGTTGAAAGCGAAACTCTTTCGCTCCGCTGGCGGATTCGACAAGAATATTCGTTCCCGAAATGTCGGCGGGCATCAGGTCAGGCGTAAACTGAATGCGTGAGAACTTCAGGTCGTTCGCTTGTGCCAGTGTGCGAACCAGCAGCGTCTTGCCCAGTCCCGGAACGCCTTCGAGCAGAGCGTGACCGCCGGAGAGCACGCAGGTCAATACGCCCTGTATGATCTCTTCCTGACCGACAATTACCTTCTGAACCTCTGTTTTGACGCGCAGAAAACTCTCTTTGAATGCGACTGCCTGCTGTTCGATCTCCTTGCTTTCCATCCAGACTCCCGGTGAAATGTATTTTTATGGCTTGATGCTCTCGAAATAGTCTTTGACCTGTTTGCGATAAGCCGCCGGAATGTTTTCTCGGTTCACCGGGTTTTCCGATGCGCTTCGCTGCTGGGTGTAGACCTGATAGTAGGGGGTTCCAGACTTCACGCCCCGCTCTGGATCGCCGCGATAGGTGATGGTTGGATCGCTGCTCGGTTTCCTGCGCTGCCCTTTTATTTTAGTGTTGGGCGGGTTGTTGGCTACTTTTCCTGTCCGCATGTCCGGTGAAGGATTATTGACATGACCGAACGGGCTGTATCCTTTCCCCGGCATTCCCTGCGGGTTCTGTCCTTTGCTCAGTCCGGGCTGCTTTGCGGGGACCATTCGTTCTCCCCGGGCAAGCTGCAGTTTTCCGTCCCGCAGCGCTTTCGCCAACTCCTGAAGCTGTTTGGCGTCCATGGATCCCTGCTGACAACTCTGACAGGTCTGTCCTGCCTTCTTCATCGCCTCTGCGAGCTTCTTCATAGACTGAGGATCGAGCTTCTGCTGCTGCATCTGACTGGCAATCTCCTGAAGCTGCCTGGAAACCTGATCCTGACTGGTTCCTTTCAGGGCGTCTGCCATATCCTGAATCTGCTGCTGAAGCTGCTTCATCTCCTGCCGGCTCATCTGCCCCTTTTGCAACTGTTCCGCAAGCTTCTGCAGAGCTTCGTTCTGAGATCTGGCATCTTGCTTTTCCATGGCCTGCGTGAACTCGTTCATCGCCTGCTGAGACTTCTGCATAGATTCCGAAGGCTTCTGTTTCTCTCCCTGGCTGTTTTGGGCTTTCTGATTCTGCTGCGGCTGGTTGGAGTTCTGCGAGGGAGGCTTTTTCTGGCTGGCTTTTTCCTGAGCGGATTTCGCCTTCATCGCCTCTTCGATCTGTTTCTGTCGCTGATCAAGAGCCTGCTTCGCTTCCTGAGCCGCCTGTTCGAGCGTCTTTTTCTCCGGGGCGTTGGCGGATGCCAGACGCTTCTGCTGCTCCTCCATTTTTCGAGTCAGCTTCTGCATCTGTACCATCGCCTGTTTTTTGTCCACCTCGCCCTTTCGCATCGCTTCCGCCAGCTTCTTCATCTCCTGCGCGGCTTTACGGGATTCGGAAAGATTCTGATCAGAGGCTTTTTTCTCCTGTTCCCGAGCGAGCTTCTCCAGGGCCACGCCCTGCTTCTTAACCTCTTCCATCTCTTGTTTCCGCTCTTTCGACCAGAAGAGAGGCATGGTGGGCAGGAAGAAGACGCCAAACAGCATTACTGTCAGTATCAGAAAACCGATCATTTCATGGGTGACGCGGAACGGGAAGACGCGGCGAAAATTCAGCCCCTGAATATGCTCCCCGGCGTCTGCTATCTGCGCGCGCGCAATCGGACTGTCTTTTCCTCGCTGATGGAGTTCAACCGCCGTAGATAGTCTCTCTTTCAGGTCTGAGCGGGTATCGGTAAGACGCGCAATGTCCATCGGCGAGATTTTCCGCGTCACTCCGACGATCAACCCGATCAGTCCGGCAGTTGTCAACAGACCGACGATGGCGTTGACTGTTGGCTCCGCTACCCATGCCAGGCGCGACAGGAGCAGCCAGATCACACAGGCGAGCGTCGTCCAGAAAAGCGTTTTCGCCATCCATTGAAGCGAAATCAGCCCTCGCACTCGTCGACAGGCAGAGTTTAGCCTGTATTCAAGCGATATATCCGGTGTCATATCATCTCCATCTTGAGGGTTTCCGGCGCGTCTGTCACAGGTTTTTCAGAATTTCTCCTCAATATTACGACAACGACAGATAGTATGATAGCAAATCCTGTAATAAAAAGATAACAGACGGTTGTAACCAGCCAGGAGGGATAGCTTCCAAACAGGAGATACCTCTTATAATCAGGTGGAGTGATGCTAAGAATAGACTCTGCCATGGATGCCAGCGGATTAAGGTAGAAGAGATTTACAAATAGTTCAGTGCTTGCTGCAAAACCAAAGGTGGATGTGGAGTTCGCATAACTGAAGGCGGGAAATATCGCCAGAGCAATGAGCATTACATACATAATCACCATGACAGCCCATCTGTTGCGGATGATGAGAGAGAGGAGGAAAGAGACCGAAAAGATTCCGATGATCGCGGAAGTCATCGTGATGCTGATTTCGCGAAGGATCACAAGATGGGGAAGCGATGGCATGACTCCCGGAGGCTTCCCCGGAATATTCGGTGCACCCGTGATCAGCGCTCCGGGCTGTCCTATCAGCAGAAAACTGGCTCCATACATCAATAGCGATAGTAGGAACAGGATCAGAAGAAATGGAAGCCCGGATGCCAGCGTACCGTTTCTCCAACCGACAGGCATCCATCCCTGCAGCAGATATCGTCCGGGGCTGTTCAGGGATTCGCGCGAGACGATACCTGAACCGAAGAGAGGGATCAACATCAGGATGAACAGCATTGGATAGATCAGGAGCGCGGGCAGGGGAGAGGAAGCCGCATACATCGAGAGGTCATAAGAAGAGAGACTGCCATAGATCGAGAAACGCGCGCCGTAAAGAAAAAAACAGTGGACTATCAGAAGCGACAGAGTAACCAGGCGGAGTTTCGGCGCTTTCTTTTCTGGATATAGCTCGAGGTAGGCGGTTGCAACCAGACACAGAAGCAGGGAGGTGAGACCATAGACGATAA
Organism: uncultured Chthonomonadaceae bacterium; assembly: GCA_964429855.1. GTDB lineage: Bacteria > Armatimonadota > Chthonomonadetes > Chthonomonadales > CAJBBX01 > CALLMM01. The sequence goes on along the minus strand of CAYSDM010000003.1, from coordinate 37,129 downwards.
CCAGAACCAGCCAGTCCGGCACAATCATTCCATAGAAGTGGCTGGCGTTCCACATCTGAAGAAAGTCACGCTCCGTCGTAGACTCCCCCCCCGGTGTGGAGACCCCGTACATTCCCAGAATGATCCACATCCAGTCGCTGACAACGGTAATCCGCGTCTCCTGCAGGATCGCAATCAGGATAGCTAACACCGGCAGAGGAACTAAGAGCGTGGCATAAGTAGCAACGATAGAGAGAGAACTTGTTCGGGAGATCGCTGACCAGACGATGCCGATCGAGGCGGTTATGAGGCATCCGCACAACATCAACAGGTAGGTGAAGAGAACCTGCTCCGGAGAAATGCCGCCCAGAAAGAAACAGATCGAGGTCAAAGGCAGTGAAGAGACGATCAGGAGCGCGACAAACCCCACCGCAGATAGAATTTTACCCAGTATGATGCTACCGCGAGAAAGCCGGGTCATCTCCAGCATCTCCAGCGTGCGCTGCTCCTTTTCGATGGTGATAGCGCCGGAGGTGATCGCGGGAGTGATAAAAACTACCAGAAAAGCCTGTGTGGTCGAAATCCACTGAAAAAAAACCTGTCCCATGCGAGCGCTGCCGGAAAAACCGCCGGAGGAGACGGCTTCGTTCCACCAGTTGAGGTAGTTGAAGAACAGGATCATCGAGAGGAAGGTCAGATATCCTGAGAGAATCCAGTAGGCTCGCGAGCCGCGCATTCTGACGCGCATCTCTTTCATAAGCACCGGGTTTTCAAATCTCAGGACTGGTAATCGGAGCATGGTGGTTACAGAAAGGCGTGGTGTACGCATTTAGGAGACGATGCCTTTGGTGACGCGCATAAAGATATCTTCCAGATCGGTCTCCTGTGTGCCGAAGAAGAGGACTTTGACATCGTTCTGTATGAGCGCTTTCAGTATCTGCCACTCCTGATTGGGTTCGCCGACATAGTGGACCAGGAGCATCCCATCGCCCTGTTTGACCTCATCCACGCCAGGCTGCGCTTTCAGGATTGCCATCGCGCGCTCCAGTTCCGCCGAGGATTTTACCGCGACCCCACCTTCCTGCGGGGGCTGTGCCGCCAGCGACTCGATGTTCAGTTGTGATGGCTCCGGCGTGTTATCGTCCAGAATTCGCACTTCGAGCGTGTGGTGTCCACTCACCTGAAGGATGATGTCATTGACATCGCCCGCAATGATCAATTCTCCCTTCTCGATGATACCGATCTTATTGCAGAAGTCCGCCAGTTCCGGCAGGATATGCGAGGAGACAATAATCGTCTTTCCCATAGATCGAAGCTCTTTCAGAAGCTCCTTGATCTCTATACGCGCGCGGGGATCGAGTCCGGAGGCAGGCTCATCCAACAGGAGAACCTTCGGATCATGCACCAGCGTCTTTGCCAGGCAGAGCCGCTGCTTCATGCCCCGCGACAGCGATTCGACATACGCCTCCTTCTTCACATTAAGATCGGTCAGCGTCAAAACATCATCAATGATCTGTGCGCGTTTTGCGCGCGGAATCCGATAGGCCGCCGCAAAGAAATCGAGGTATTCCCAGACCTTGATATCATCGTAGACCCCGAAAAAGTCCGGCATATAACCGACGATGGAGCGCACTGCCTCCGGATAACGCACCACGTCTACCCCGTCAATGAACGCAGTACCATGCGTGGGAGTTAGAAGAGTGGCGAGCATCTTAATCGTGGTGGTCTTGCCGGCTCCATTCGGACCGATAAAGCCGAAAATATCTCCCGGTTCCAGTTCCAGACTCAGATTCCTCACGGCTACCAGATCCTTGTACTCTTTTCGAAGGTTCTGGATTCGTATCATGGGCGGCATGAACGCGCTCTCCTTCTAACTCCCGGCGTCGGTTTCAGGCTACTTCTGATAACTCATCAGCATCTTTTCTAAGTGATGTGATCTTTCGCATATTTATTTCCTTTCTCACTTTCGCATCTGTCGTTCCCAACCCCGAAACATGATGTATAGCATGACGGCTGTGGAGACGATGAAGACGGTTTGACTGAAGAGAAGAACGGTGAACTCATTTTTATATTCAAAAGCTCCCAGCAGCGCTACGGTGATTCGCATGGGATTCAGCCAGAAATTGGGAGAATCAAAGTCGTTACCCAGAGAACCGGCAATAACCGATTCTATCAGGGCTGTCCCGATGACAAGATAGGCGACCACCAGATACGAGAGCGCGATGGCAGTGGCGGTTTTCCTCACTGCCCAGGACATGAACAGGCTGAGCGTAAGTATGAACAGGCTGCAGATTCCGAATACAAGATAGGTTTTCGGCAACCAATAGAGAGGAATATCTCCAAAAGAGATGCAGAACACCATAAAAGGAAAAAAGGCGAGAAACAATAGTAACAGAGGAAGCGATCGCGCCGCTAATTTCCCAATCACGATCTCTCGCGGCTTAAGGAGCGTGAAGGTAAGCATCTCCCAGGTCTGCTGCTCCTTCTCTTGCGAAATGGCGTTGGATGCTAGAGATGGTCCGACGATCCACAGGATCAGCGTCTGAATGATTACCGCCCATGTCCATCCCTCTTTTCCGGTAGTCCGGGAGTTGATCAGCAGATAACGCAGGGCTTCAAAGTAGAACCAGAAGATGAGTAACAGGATGAGAGCGCCCATCGTCATTAGAACCAGGTTCGACTGCCGCGCCCGATACTTTGCCTTGAGCTCCTTGATGAATACGGGATTGTCAAACATGCCAGGTAATCCGAATGCTACGGAGAGTGACCCAGCTTCTCAAGGGCTTTCTGCGCTCTTCCTGCCCAGACAGGCGCAGATGAATCAGCTGCCGCCTTTTCCAGATGAGGGATGGCTTCCTCCATTCGTCCCAACTCCACTAACACCTCCCCGTATTTGGCGTGCGTTTCAGTCTGACCACTGCCGGGCTGCCGATCAAGAGCCTGTTTCAAATATCTCTCCGCCTGCAAAAAGTCTCTCTTTCTCTGATACATCTCTCCCAGAGTATCCAGGATATTACCGTCATTGGGAGCGAGTTGATAGGCGCGCTTCGCGGCGTTCAGCGCAAGATCAAGCTGACCGGAGTTGGCATAGTTATATGCCAGCCGGTTGAAGTAATCCGCATTGGCGACGCCCGGAGGAGGCGCTTTAAAGGGAGAGGGTTGAGCGGTGGTCGGAGGCGGCGGAGTATTCGTGGGCATCGCTGGACGCGCCCGTGGCGTTTCTGTCAGATGAACGATCAGAAGATTGATAGAGAGAGTGCGCGGACTCTCCTTTTCTATCTTCAGTTCCGTCACGGGGGCATTGAACCAGCCGGTAAAGTAGATCGCGTTGTCAGGCTGCGGCGTAGGTCCGACATTTGCCGTCTGTACGTTTGCCCTCTGTGATCCGATAAGCGATCCCATCGCCTGTTGTATTTTCTCGACCTCTTCCGGACTCGATGATCCGGTATTGACGATCAATCCTGAAAAGTTTCCGGATGGAAAGGCGGGGATGTTCTCCGCTCTGGTCTCACCCGGAGCCATACGACCGATAGGCTTTATTGCGCTTAAAATCGAGATGGAGCAGTCTTCCAAAGTGTAAGGGGTGTTATTGGTGACGCGCACCCGAAGTGTCTTGCTGTCTACGGGCGAGATCGAAGCGGCGATAGTGCCGTTCAGCTTTGCGCTGCTGAGAAAGTCAAATGTTCTTGTGTCCCACATATTGATGCGGGCGTTACGCACAGAGGTATTACCGCTTCGCTCAATGATGAAATCGTTGCTGGCTTGCTGGATGCGGTCTAACCGGTGCGACACTTCCGTCACCAGCGCCGATTTATCGGGAATGAAGAGATTGTAAGATGCCTGTCGGGGCGAGAAGATCGAACTGACGGTATAAGTGGAAAAGGAATCCTCGTTGGCAGCGCCTTCGATGATTGTGCAATGGTTCAGATGAAGCTGACCGCCTTTCATAGAATAGCCGATGGCATATGCGCCGATAGAGAAGAGCAGGATAATAACCGGCGCAGTAACCCATGCAAGTTCTTTTCTATCGCGCATCTGCAGCAGAAAATAGTTCACCGGAACTAGACAGATGATATAGGCAAGCAGGAACCCTCCAATAAACAGGAAGCTGGGAGCCTGGGTAGACTGCACTCCTGCCAGCGCATCCAGCAGTTGATTGGCGCCTGCATAGTCGTCCCGGTAGCGATAGTAACGGTTGTATCTGCCAATGGCGCTAAGAGATAATCGGACGGAATCAATGATACGCGGATGGCTCTGACCCAGTGAGAGAAAGTCTCTCCACATTGCGGTTTGCCCGGGCCAGGCGCGAATCTCCGGCGAGGTAATATCAAACGCTGACAAGATGACAATTCCCAGCCCCTCATGTTTGATCGAGAGCAGTGGAATGTTATCTTGACGGCAGAGTATGGCGGCATTCGGTTTCAATGTTCCAGCGATCACCGGAATTGAGTTAATACGCGGGGCATTCACGAAGTATCGCAAGCCAAGCCCTGTAAGCGCTTTTGCCTGTCTCACTTCTGTCGGTACGATAGGGAGCAGTTCCTTCAGCGCATTACTGCGGTACCGGTTGATGTCCGAACCGCCGGATACAACCAGAATGCCTCCCTTCTGCGTCCACTGCACGATAGCGTTCCACTGGTCTTCCGTCAGGACATCCAGCGGGAGATCGCCTATCAGGATGACATCCACTGAATCGTATCCCGCCGGTGAGTCTGGCAGCAAATTAGCGCGAGGATAGAGCACCTTTGTGAACTTCTGACCGGATGAAGAAGTGCCGCCGGGGGGAGGATTGACGACTGGACTGGAGGAGTAAGGATTAACGGAGGGAGGGGAAGGATGTCTGAAACCCAGGTCCACGCTGTTTAGCAGGTTAAGACCCGATTGATCCAGCGTAAGCGCCAGAATAATCAGTTGCGTCTCATCGAGAGGAATCGCGCCTGCGACCTTTTTTTCTACCGTGACTCGCCCGTTTACAATTAGCTGGACAGAGACTTCCGGTATACCTCCAGTGGTTGTATGCTGGAAATAGAAGACCCGCTGCTCATTAATAGGTCCGTCCGGCAGACGGAGAGGTTGTGAATAGATATTACGGAAATCGTTTGTTTTAACGACAACCTGAAGGCTTGCTTCGGAAGCGCGACTGGTTCCCCCAACCCGAACAAACAGCGGAGTCCAGGAGTTTGATCGGTAGGAGTTTTCAAATCCGGTGTGAACATCCAGCGTCATGCTGGCGCGCGCAATGGAGGTAGATACGATCACCAGAATAGCCGTCATCGCCAAGCGCGCGCCGAGCAACCGGAGCAGAGCCATCATTAACTTCGCCTCCGAGCGAAGAGTGTCAGCAACGATGGAAAATTCACTCACGTGTATATGGATAGACGTGGTTTAAGTCGAAGTAGACCGCTAACGCGCCGCGGATTCCAGCACATCTTCCGGGATGTCAAAGTTTGCATGAACCTGCTGCACGTCGTCATGATCTTCCAGCAGATCGAGCATCTTTAGAAGCTGCTGCGCCTCTTTCCCTTCAATCTTCACGGTATTGTTGGGGATCATGACCACTTCGGCAGAGAGGGTGGAGATACCAGCCTGCTGCAGCGACTCCTGGACTTTCGCCAGATCGCCCGGGTTGGTGAATATCTCGTATGTATCCTCCTGAGTCTTCACGTCCTCCGCGCCGGCTTCCAGCGCAATAGCGATCAATGTGTCTTCATCTATGACAGCGCGTTCCAGAGTGATCATGCCCTGCGGAGCATTAAACATCCAGGAGACGGAACCGCTCTCCCCGAGCCTGCCGCCGTGTTTGCTGAAAATACTTCGGATATCGGCGACCGTTCGGTTTCGGTTATCTGTCGCGCACTCTACCAGAACCGCCACGCCATTCGGTCCGTATCCTTCGTAAGTGATCTCCTCGAAGTTCGCCCCTTCTCCTTCTCCCGTTCCTCTCTGGATCGCGCTTTTGATCTTATCCTGGGGCATTGAGTTCTCGCGGGCTTTCTGAATGGCGAGTCTCAGCCGGTTGTTATTATCCGGGTTTCCGCCTCCCTGCTTCGCCGCGATAATGATTTCGCGAGATAATTTCGTAAATTTCGCTCCGCGCTCCGCATCCATTTTCCCTTTGCGAAGGCGAATATTATGCCATTTTGAGTGTCCCGACATGCTCCGGTTACCTCCTTCTACGGCAATTTAACTCTTCATGAGAACACACGATTATATCTTAAAAGATATGGTTTGTCAAAAGGATTGCGCCGTTCCGAGCTAGCTGCCCGCAGGCGAAATGAAGGTAAAATGCGAAAGAGCGAGCAGTTCACTCGGTTGACCTGCTGTCGATTCTGTGTTATCCTCAAGGTAGTTTTGAGAAGGGAGGGTGATATATGGCTATGCCGTTAGTTGCCGTTGTGGGACGACCGAATGTCGGCAAATCCACTCTGTTTAATCGGCTGGTTGGGAAGCGGATCGCCATCGTGGAAGATACTCCCGGCATCACCCGTGACCGTCTCTATGCCCCGGTGGAATGGCAGAATCGCGAGTTTACACTGATAGATACCGGGGGAATTGTGCTGAATGAAGATGATCCTTTAACGGTACAGGTACGACAGCAGGCACAGATCGCGATGGAGGAGGCGGATGCAATCCTCTTTGTCTGCGATGCAAGCGATGGCATTATGCCTGCCGATTATGATCTGGCGGATGCGCTGCGAGGGTCGAAAACCCCGGTCTTTCTGGTGGTGAACAAGGCAGACAATACACGTCAGATGCAGGAGGCGATTGAGTTCTATGGACTGGGACTGGGACAGGTCTACACAGTCTCCTCAATTCATGGAATAGGTTTCGGCGAACTACTGGATGATCTCGTCGCGGTGCTGCCGCAAGCCACCGAACTGGATGAAGACGATGAAACGGTGCGTCTGGCGATTATCGGTCGCCCGAATGTCGGCAAGTCTTCGCTGACCAATGCCGTTCTGGGCGAGGATCGCGTGATCGTCAGCCCTATTCCCGGAACCACGCGGGACGCCATTGACACCCGTGTGGAGCGTGACGGGCAGAAGATTTTGCTGATTGATACCGCCGGTATTCGTCGTTCCGGGAAGATACAGGGAAGCGTGGAATACTACACGGTTCTACGCGCCAAAACCGCGATTGAACGATGTCATGTGGGAGTGGTGGTGATAGATGGGCAGGAAGGCTTAACCGATGGCGATAAGCGCGTTGCTGGATTTGCACATGAAGCGGGACGCGCCTGTGTCATTGCGGTCAATAAGTGGGATCTGGTTGATCCGGGAATCCTTGAGGGCAAAAAGCCGGATCGCACGCTGATGGAATCCTTCACCACCGATTTTCGCAGACAGGTTCCGTTCCTGGAGTATGCCCCGCTGGTCTTCTGTTCAGCGGAGCATCGTTATGCCATTTCTTCCGTCATGGATACCTCCCTGACCGCCGCCGCCAATCATGCCCACCGGATACCTACCGGACTTCTCAATCGTCTGTTACGAGATGCAGTGGAGCTGCGTCCGAGAATGGAGCGGGGAAGGCAGTTCAAGGTCTACTATGCTACTATGCCCCGCGTGCAGCCTCCGACGGTTCTGCTCTTTGTGAATGAACCGGCGTTAATGCACTTCACCTATCAGCGATACCTGGAGAATCAGATTCGTAAGTCCTTTCCTCTGGAAGGAACTCCTATTGTAATCCGTGCCCGTAAAGCGGAGAATACGGAAAAGAGCGCGGCTTGAGATGGACGAACCGCGAACCCTGGATTCGGTCACATCGGAAGAACTGACCGCGTTGGGGTTTGCTGACCCGACGCGGGCACAGAGGCTTCTTTTTTCTCTGGCAGGTCAGGGGGTCACGGATGACATCCTAGAGCAGCTTCTTCCCTCATTGCTCCTCGCCCTGGCGGGAAGCCCCGATCCGGACCGCGCGCTGAACAACTTTGAGCGCTGGTCACGCGCCGTCACCAGTCGCTATACCCAGTTTCAGTTTCTGCTTCGACATCCCGCCGCTCTGAAAATACTGCTTACCATCTGCGGTGTCAGTCAGTATTTCGCCGACATTCTGATCCGAAATCCAGAGTACTTTGAAATCATCGCCGATCCGAATTTACGAGGAAGCGAACAGGATGTTCGTCAGGCAGCGACACTCTACCGAAATCTCTCCCGCTTTGTGGATTTTATCTCAAACCCCGATCTGAAACTGGAAGCGATGCGCCGTTTCAAGCAGCGCGAACTGCTGCGCATCGGCGCGCGCGATATCCTTGGACTATCGGATATGCCCCAGACCGCGCGCGAATTCTCCGACCTGGCTGACACCTGCGTTCAGAAGTGTTACGAGATCGGGGTAGGGGTTCTGAGACAAAAGTATGGAGAGGATGCCGCGTTTCCTTTTTGCGTGATCGGAATGGGAAAGCTTGGCGGAAGCGAGTTAAACTACTCCAGCGATATTGATCTGATGTTTGTGTGTGGAGACATGGAGGAGAGTGAATCCGGAAGCAGTTCAGAGCGCTCTAAACGCGCCATGACCTTCGCGCTGAAACTCTCCGAATTTATCGTTAACTCTCTCTCTCGTAATATGCAAAACGGACATCTGTTTCGGGTGGATATGCGACTGAGACCCGAAGGTCGGTTTGGTCCTCTGGCGCGAACGCTCTCCTCCTATCGTTCCTATTACGAGAATTGGGCGGAACCCTGGGAGAGGCAGTCGCTCTTGAAAGCGCGTCCGATTGCAGGGGATGCGCGCCTGGGCGAAGCGTTTCAGAAACTCGTTTCCGGCTACGTCTATCCTCGCAGCGTCACAACTGACTTTGTAAAGGCTATTCGAATCAATAAGGAGCGCATCGAGAAGAAGGCGGAACTGGAGAACAGAACGCTGACCGATGTGAAAATCGGTTTTGGCGGTATACGCGACATCGAATTTATTGCACAGATTCTGCAACTGGAGCTTGGCGGTCGTTTTCCACTGCTGCGAACGCCCAACACGCTGGACGCGCTCTCTCGACTTCGGCAGGCAGGCGTTCTCACCACGCAGGAGGCGAGTGAGCTTACGGAAGACTATATCTTCCTCCGCAACGTCGAGCATCGCCTGCAGATTCTCTATGATCGTCAGACGCAGGCGATTCCTACCGATCCGGAGGAGCGCAGACTGCTTGCCAGACGAATGGGGTATCGGGATCGAGAGAGATTCGATCTCGACTATCGTCGGCGTACCCATCGTGTACGATCCCATTTTGAATCGCTCTTCTATGGAGCACGCCTTGATAAGTCTGGAGCGGAAGCGGATAACTGGCGTTCGCTGCTTATGAATGTGGAGACCCCGGAAGCCAGAGAGATCATTCTCAATCGTTTATCCTCTTCAGGGTTTCAAGATTCGATTCGCGCCTATCAGTTCCTTAAACACTACGCCTATGGCGGAGACTACGGTCTGGAGGATCCGGAAGCGCGCGAGCAGTTTCGTTCTTTTGGAGGACATCTGATCGAAGCCTGCCGGATCACCGGCGATCCTGACAGCGCTCTGATCGGGATGGAGCATTTCATACACTCCTCTCCGAACCACTCCCAGGTATACCTTGCGCTTACGGAAAATGAGGAGCTGCTGGAACGGCTCTGCCGGTTAGCGGCGGGCAGTCTGCCCTTGATGCAGTCTCTATCGCGTCATCCCGAATGGCTGGATCTGCTGGTGAGCGAAGAGGCGATGGAGCCAGCGACAAAATCACGGGAGCAAGCGATTGCGGAGTTGAAAATCCGCCTGAAATCGGTGAGTTCAGAGAAGAGCTTCTGGGATTCGCTGGCGCTCTATATTCAGCGAGAGAGGCTTCGAATTGGAGCGAGAGATATCTGGGGAATCGCCACACCTCTCATGACCGTCCATGAATTGAGCGCGCTCGCGGATGCTGCCATTTACGCCATTCTGAACTACGCAAAACAGAGCAGGATGGAAGATAGTTTGTCGGAGGCGGCGCGCTCTGCGCTGGAGAGCGTGGCAATTATCGGATTGGGAAAGCTGGGAGGGAGAGAGACTGGATATGGATCAGATTGGGATATTCTGATCGTTTATGGAGACTCTGAAGAGAATGAAACCGCGCAGGAGCGGTATTCTGCTGTCAACGCGCTTGCGGAATTCCTGTTAACCGCATCACAGGAGTTGAGAACGCGCAACGCGCCCGTAGAGTTAGATGCCCGACTACGTCCGGAAGGGCGGTTCGGCGCTCTTGCAAGAACCGTCTCGGAGTATTTAAAATACTATTCCAGGCAGTCCCTAGTCTGGGAGAGACAGGTATTGATTAAAGCGCGTTATGTAGCCGGGTGTTCCGAGACAGCAAAACTGTATCTGCGTGGTATACACCGGATCCTATACGCAGAACCGCTCTCGGTAGAGGAGAGAGATGAGATTGTCGCGATGAAACGGCGCATCGAGAAGGAGCGATTAAAGTGGGAAGAGCGATTGACGGATGTTAAGCTGGGGCATGGCGGCATGAGCGATATCGAGTTTGCCACACAACTCTGTCAACTTCAGACAGGTGCCGCCTATCCGCAGACGCGAACAACGGAAACAGTGGAAGCGCTCTATTCGCTCAGTGAGGCCGGCGCTATTCCAAAGCCTGACGCGGCCCGGCTCGTGGAGACATACTCCTTCTGGACTTCCATTCGCAACCGTTTGACTTTGCTGGGCGGTCTGGCGAATGATGTGCTGCCTTCCGATCCGCGCCGACTGCGCGCGCTGGCAATCGGTTTTGGAGCAGCGGATATGCCGGAAGAGAGCGCGGAGTCGCTCTTTCAGCGACGCTTCACGGAACGAATGAGCGAAACCCGAGCCATTGTCGCCAGACTCTTTTACGGAGAGTTATGATGACACCGATGCTGATTCTGACAGGCAGTTATCTACTTGGAGCGATCCCGGTTGGGCTGCTCATTGCGAAATGGTGGGCAGGTATTGATGTACGTCAGCATGGCAGCGGCAATATCGGCGCGACGAATGTCTATCGCGTTGTCGGAAAAAAAGCCGGGATCGTCGTTTTCATCCTGGACGTTTTAAAGGGGCTTATTCCTCCGGTGGCTGCCCAACTGCTTCATCTCTCGGTTCTGTGGCAGGTGCTTGCAGGACTGATGGCGATCCTGGGACATACCTTCTCCCCCTTTCTGGGATTCAAAGGGGGCAAGGGCGTGGCGACTGGTCTGGGCGTGTTGTTCGGAGTATCTTGGAAGGTTGGGGCAGGCGGGTGGATTGTCTGGGGAGTAGCGCTCCTGGCGAGTGGTTATGTATCGCTTGGTTCCATTCTTGCCTGCATCTCTCTGGTGATATTGACCCTGATTTTCCATCCGGGGGATATCGTGCGCCTGCTGTTTGCTTCAGCGATCTGTACTCTGGGAATTTTTAATCATCGCGCAAATATTCGACGCCTCTTGAACGGTACAGAGAGTAATTTCAGGAAGAAAAAGAGGGATGAGACAACGCCTGACTCTTCCGTTGTGGAGAATCATCGTAGAGAGTAGTTTTTCTCGGCTGTCAGGTTCGACGAAGCACCTTCCCCGGCAAGGAACCTGTCGGCTCTCCGCGATCCCAGACCAGCCTTCCGTTGATCAGTACGCGCTCAATTCCGGACGAGAACCGGTGCGGATCGGCGAAGGTGGCATTGTCTGCGACGCTGTTCGGATCATAGACAACAATATCAGCGTAACAACCGGGTACAAGCCGACCCCGATCTGATAGTCCGAGGCGATCCGCAGGGAGGATGGTCATCTTCTTGATGGCGGTTACCTCCGCCAGCGCGTTCATCTCGCGAACATATCGTCCGAGTACGCGGGGAAACGTTCCATAACTTCGCGGATGCACACGGTCTTCACCCAGTCTGCCGCGCGGCGAAGTGCCAACCGCATCGGATCCGATCATTGTCAGGGGATGGCGCATGACGAACAGGACATCGTCTTCGCAAATGGCAAAGTTGATGGCGCTGATGAAGTTGCGCTCCTGCAGGATGATATCCAGAACCATCTCCACCGGGTTAACGGAGGCTTCTCTCGCCAGATCGCCGATACTGCGCCCCTGAAGGGATCGGTTCGACCGACACACGCCAATCTCGACCCGGTTCCAGGGAGAGTTGGGACCGAGATCATCCCAATCGGCGTGATTGGTTCGGATATCCGACAGAATCAAGTGTCGCTGTTCAGGATCAATTAATCTTCGAAGCACCGTGTCATTATCGCCTGCATTTGCCCAGGCGGGCAGGAACTGAACGCTCATGCTGGTCTGAAAAGCAGTATACGGATACTGATCCAACTGCACATCCACGCCGCGCGCTCTGGCAGCCTCCACCATCTGAAGCGTCTCCTGAACTTTCCCCCAGTTTCGTTCGCCTTCCGCTTTGTGATGGGACAACTGAACCGGAACGCCTGCCCTCTCTCCAACCTCAATCGCCTCCGCGACCGCCTCCAGAAGCAGGTCGCCCTCATTGCGAAGATGCGTTGCATAAAAGCCTCCGTATTTGCCCGCAACGCGACTCAGTTCCGCCAGTTCTTCCACATTGGCATAGCCGGAAGGAGTATACTCCAGCCCGGTAGAGATGCCCCAGGCTCCCGATTCCAGCGCGGAAGCCAACAGGGACTTCATCTTTTCCATCTCATCCGCAGTGGCTGCCCGATTCTCGATTCCGATGACGCGCTTGCGAAGCGTCCCCTGCCCGGCAAGCATGATATAGTTGGTCGCGACACCATTCTCCTCGACATGACGCAGATGTTCCGCCAGCGTCTCCCAGGATATTTTTGCGCCGTGCACACCCAGCCATCGTTTTTCAAACGCAAACACATCGTCATCGGTCGCAAGTCCCAGACAGAGCGAGCAGTTCCCGACAACCTGTGTGGTGACGCCCTGAGAGATAATGCTCTCCATCTGTGGGTGAAACATGACGGAAATATCGGAATGCGTATGAATATCCACGAAACCGGGGGCGATATGTAAGCCGGAGGCGTCAATTTTTCTCCCGGCGTGCGCATCGGAAAGATCGCCGATGACCGCGATTCGATCATCCACGATTCCAATGTCCGCCTGAAAAGGTTCGTCCTCGATGGCGTCAATTACCATTCCGCCAGAAATTACAATATCCATTGGAGTTGAGGCTTGCATAAGGGTTTTCTTCCAGAACGGCGCATTGTGCGCCTGGTTTCGCGTAGAGTGAGTTGTAACAGGTGATACGAGTATACCCTTCAGATTGTTATCGGTGATAAGGAATGAGGCAGATAAAACATCCGCTCTCGCCCTGGATATATTTCCGTCGTAACCCCGGAAGAACGATCCCAGTTCTCTTCGTCATCGTGGTGTCGGTTGCGCTCGTTACCAGCATCGCCACGATTATTACCAGCATTGACCTGACTGTGATGACCATGTACGGCTATCAAAAATACTTCATGGTGGTGACTCCCAGAGGTACGCTAACGGTACCGGACTCGACTAAGAAAGCCATTCATTCCAATCCTATGACAGGAGAGGTCTATTCTATTCGACCGGCATTCACAACAGTAAAAACGGTTTTCGGTCGTTTCCCCACCGTCATCTTCGGTCTATCTTCGGAGGGACAGAAGCGCGTGATGGAGCGATGCAGACTGATCATGGTTTCAGGGCGATTGCCGACTTCTGGCGCGCCGGAGGTTGCGCTTTCGGTGGAGATGGCTCGTAATAAGAATCTGAAACTGGGGGATGTCGTTCTAAAACCGGAGATTGAGGACAGCTTTTCGCCGATTCCTGCGCGTCTGGTGGGCACATTCAATGGACCAGTCTGGTTGGCGATAACCTCCGAATCTTTCATACAGGATAATTTCCCGGTTGCTCCGCAGGGATTTATCGTGATGTCCAGGGATGTGGCACAGCAGCAAGTTCTTGATTCATCCCTCGAAAAAGCGATCCCGGATATCGAGGCAAGAACCTGGACCTATGCGAAATTGGTGCGCGATACGCGCGATGCTCTTTCGAACCTCTATCTAATAATGTCCGTTGTTATCGGAATCATCGTTTTCTCCATCGCGTTTCTTACCGGAATGCTCTCCAATATCTACTTTATGCAGCGGCTTCCAGAGTTTGCGACTCTGGCGGCGATTGGCTATCAACGCAGAGGGCTGCTTTTTCGCGCGCTGGGTGAAACGGCTCTGCTGTGCGTTATCGGATGGTTGCTGGGTTCCCTTCTGACCATCATCCTGCTTGTCGGAATTCGAGAGATCATCATGGAGCCGAGAGGGTTAATTCTGAACCCATTCGATCTATACGCCTATCGCTTCACGTTTCCGTTTCCGATTGCTATTTCCGCTTTCGCGCTGTTCGCAATCTGGCGTCATCTTCGCAATCTTGATCCTGTCAGTATTATCGAACGAAGGCAGTAGAGGAAGATACCGTGTCTTCGGCAATACGCGCCTGCAATGTCAGTCTTGCCTATTCGGATGGCGATATAACCAACTATGCGGTTCGCGATGTTACACTGGAGATACCGGAACGCGGTTTCTTCGGAATCATGGGGCCGTCCGGTTCGGGTAAATCCTCGCTGCTCTATCTACTCAGCGGTTTGAAACGAACCACCGCCGGAGAGGTCTTCTTTCGGGATCGCCGGTATCATCCGATGAAAGAGCGGGAGATTACCCAGTTACGGCGCGACAGTTTTGGATTCGTGTTTCAACAGCCTTTTCTACTTAACTATCTAACTGCAGTAGAGAATGTGCTGACGGCGGCTCCACAAAGCGATAACGCTTCTTCAGAGCGTGCGCGAGAACTACTCGAAACTCTTCATATTGCGCATCTCAAGGATAAATATCCCTATCATCTCTCCGGTGGAGAGCGTCAGCGAGTCTGTGTAGCTAGAGCGATGATAAACAATCCTCAGGTCATCTTTGCGGATGAACCGACCGCTGCGCTAGATCATAAAAACGGACATACCGTGATGGATCTTCTCATGTCATATCGGGATCGAGGAGTGGTGATCGTGGTGACGCATGATCCCGAAATGTTGATAGGGGCGGATAGGGTCTTTCAGATGCGCGATGGTGAACTGGAGACCTCCAGTGGGTCGTCATCCGCATCGTCCTCAGTTTGACTTTTCTGCGTAATTGCATATATCATAAGAGTCATCTCTACATTCGGTGTGAAGATGAAAAATATGTTTCGCTGTCGTGCATTTACCCTGATAGAACTGCTGGTCGTTATCGCTATAATCACCCTGCTGGCAGCGCTGCTGTTTCCGGTCTTTGCCACCGCGCGAGGAAAGGCAAGAGAGATAAACTGCGTCTCCAATCTCCGGCAGATCGGTCTTGCGATCCGTATGTATGCACAGGATCATGATGAACTTTACCCTTACGCCGTAGACCCGACCGATAAGTATACGCCGCAGATCTGGAATGCTTTTCCGCATTATCAGGCGCTAATTCCCTTTATGCCTCTACTGCATGAGACTCTGCAGCCCTATATTAAATCCAGCGCTATCTTTCGTTGTCCTTCCGATACTGGCTATGATGTAGAGGATTTTAACGGTACCCCTTTAGACGCCAGTCCGTCCAGTTACGATAAGTTTGGAACCAGTTATAACTATCGAACGGAGATATCCTTTCGACGAATGGGGGAAGCCAGTTTTCAACAGCCAACTCAGGTGAATGTGTTATTTGATGCGGCCGGAAAGTGGCATGGCGGTTATATCTTCAATCATTTGCGATATAATGTTCTGCACGGAGACGGGCACGTCAAGAACCTGAGTCGCGGACAGATAGACCAACTCTGGTTCACTCCCCTCTGATCGAGACCACCGCATCATGCCGGAACCTCAACGAATTCGCGCAGACTGGGTTCTTCCCATCTCCTCGCCTCCCATCGAAAACGGCGAAATCGTACTGGAAGAGGGGAAGATTATTGAGGCGCGTCCCTTACCGATTGACGGCATACCCGTATCGGATGCGCGGGACTTCGGCGAGGCAATCCTGATGCCTGGACTGGTGAACGTCCATACACATCTAGATATCACGATCCTGCGAGGCTTGATTGAGGATCGTGAGTTTTTTCAGTGGATAAGAGAACTGGTAGCCTGTTCTGAAATTCTGGTGGAAGAGGACTACGTTGCCTCTGCCACTTTTGGCGCAATGGAGGCGGTCGCCGGAGGGGTGACGACGATCGGAGATTGTTCGCCATGTGGGGCCTCGATGATTGCCGCGAAGAGAGCGGGACTGCGCGGGATCATCTATCAAGAGGTGTTCGGTATTGATGAGCAGCAGACAACCGCTCAGATCATAGCGGATCTGACTTACAAGGTACGCGCCTTGACGTGGCAGGCGGCAGGCTCACACCTGAAAGTCGGAGTCTCTCCTCACGCACCCTATACCGTTCGCCCGGATCTATTTCGTGCTGTTACGAACTACGCTCATGAGAATGGACTGCCTGTCTGCACTCATGCCGCTGAATCGCTGGCAGAATCGCAGTTGATTCGGGATGGAACCGGTCACTTTGCGGAGATGTTCCTGCGGAGAGGCATAAAATGGCAGGCTCCGGGCATCTCATCTATCGCTTATCTCCACTCTCTCGGATTGCTTTCAGAGAAGACCCTTCTGGTACATGGCGTTCAGCTATCCGCCTCGGACCGCGCTCTGATTGAACAGACCGGAACTGCCTGGGCATACTGTCCCAAGTCCAATGCAAAACTGGGCAACGGGGTCGCTTCCATCGGTCTGCTGCAGCAGTGCTATCCTGCCTCCCCCCCGCGAATCGGACTGGGATCGGACAGCATGGCGTCCAACAATACGATGGATCTATTTGAGGAGATGCGTTTTGCGGTATTGATGCAGCGCGGGCGCAAACGCTCGATTGAGTCGCCGGGAGCCAGAGAGATGGTGGAGATGGCCACAATGGGCGGGGCGCGTGCGCTGGGACTGGATCGGATGATCGGAAGTCTTGAAGCGGGGAAACAGGCGGATATTATCGCTGTTCGAGCAGATTCCCCGGGTATGATGCCAGTCTATGATCCGTACAGCGCGCTGGTCTATTCGGCGGGAGCGAGAGATGTTGTCATGACGATGGTCGCCGGAGAGACACTGTATGATAACGGAGTATCTACCCGACTAAACCTGAATGCGTCACGTGATCGGTTTCGGAAAGCTGCCGGTAAATTGAGGAGGCGCAGCCAGCCGTGAGTCAGATCGAAGAGAGTGATCATGCGCGAAAACCGACGCGAACTCGCAAAGACTGGATCGCAACCCTGTCCACTCTTTCGGTCGGGCTGGGGATTATCGTCTATCTGACCCGATATAACAGTCAGTCTTATTCCGTATGGTCTCTCCCGTCAGCGCCTGCCTATAGGGTCTGGGAGGAGTACCTGCTTGTCAATATCGGGCTGCTGTTATTTCCTCCCTTCATTCTCCTCTTTGGCGCGCTGCGGGAGAACGTTTCCGAATTTGGGTTTCAGCCGCCAACCGCAAAGTCGTCTCGCATTGGCTATCTTTTCTTCCTCGTGATGGTTCCGGTGATGCTGATTGCCTCTCGGTCTCCGCAGTTTCAAAACTACTATCCGATCCAGCCACAAGCCGGGCAGTCCTGGTCTTATTTTTTTTACTACGAACTATCCTATGGATTCTATATGTTCGCCTGGGAGTTCTTTTACCGGGGATTTCTCACCTTCGGACTGGCGCGCGCTTTCGGATACCCGACTGCCATTGTGCTTCAGGCAGTGGGATTCGGGATTATGCACATAGGCAAGCCGCCGTTGGAGATGATCAGTTCGTTTCCGGGAGGGCTGATTATGGGTTGGCTGGCAGTGCGCTGTCGTTCGTTTCTTCCCTGCTTTGCACTGCACTGGGCGATAGCGCTCGCATTCGATGTGTTAGCGATCTATGCGCGACCAGGGGGTATCTTTTAAGCAATCGAAATTGACGCCGGGGCAGACTTGCCACTATAATATGCCCAGATTCTAACGAGGATTTTTTAATGGATGAGCGATACAACTTTCGCGAGATAGAAGCGAAATGGCAGGCGCGGTGGGAGAGTGAAAAGACCTTCCGGGCGCCGGACGATTCGGACAAGCCCAAATTCTATGTGCTGGAGATGTTTCCGTACCCCTCTGGAGCCGGTCTGTCGGTAGGGCATGTGAAAAACTACGGACCGACCGACGCTTTCTGTCGTTTCAAAAGTATGCGCGGTTTCAATGTGCTGCATCCGATGGGGTGGGATGCGTTCGGTCAGCCTGCAGAGAACGAAGCGATCAAACGAGGGCGAAACCCTCGCGAGATGGTTCCGGAGTACGCCGCCAACTATCGGCGAACCCTGAAACGGATTGGCGCAACCTACGACTGGGACCGCGAAATCAACTCCAGTCTGCCGGAGTACTATCGCTGGACCCAGTGGTTCTTCCTGCTTCTGTTTCATCGCGGACTGGCATATCGTTCGGAAGCGCCGATCAACTGGTGTCCTGTCTGCAAAACTGGATTGGCGAATGAAGAGGTCAAAGAGGGGCGCTGCTGGCGCTGCGACTCGGTGGTTGAGAAGCGGTTGATGCCGCAGTGGTTTTTCAAGATTACCGAGTATGCGGAGAGACTGCTGAGGGATCTGGATCAGATAAACTGGCCCGAAGGCACGAAGCAGATGCAGCGGGAGTGGATCGGGCGCAGCGAAGGCGCGGAGGTGGACTTTCCGGTTATCGGGTCGGAGAGTGTCATCCGTGTCTTCACCACGCGACCGGATACGCTCTGGGGCGCGACATTTATGGTGCTGGCTCCGGAGCATCCTCTGGTGGAAACCCTTACGGCTCCTGAACAGCGCGCGGAGGTGAAGGATTATATTCAACGGGCGAAAGCGACCACCGAAATAGATCGCCAGAATGCGGAGCGAGCCAAAACCGGTGTATTCATCGGGGCGTATGCCCTCAATCCGGTGAATGGCGAGCAGATTCCGATCTGGATTGCGGACTATGTGCTGATGGGATATGGTACCGGAGCGATCATGGCGGTTCCCGCGCACGATCAGCGCGACTTTGAGTTTGCCCGTAAATACGGGCTGAAGATCGAACTGGTCTACGCCACACCAGACGGACCTTCGTCCGGAGAAGCGATGACGGAGGCTCTTCCGCACGAAGGAGTCATGCGCAAATTCACTCCTGGCTCCGAAGCCCGTGTAGACGGCTATCCATTTGAAGGGTTGCCCAACAATAAGGAGACAGTGCAATCGGTCATTCAGTGGCTGGAGGAGCAGGGCGTTGGAGAGGGCAGGATAAACTATAAACTACGTGACTGGCTGATCAGCCGACAACGCTACTGGGGCGCGCCTATTCCCATCGTTCACTGTTCATCCTGCGGAGTCGTTGCCGTTCCAGAAGATCAACTGCCTGTACTGCTGCCAGATGTAGACAACTATCAGCCATCGGGAACGGGAGAGTCCCCATTGGCGACCATTCCGGAGTTCGTTCACACAACCTGCCCTCAGTGCGGAGGAACGGCGAAGCGAGAGACCGATACGATGGGAGGCTTTGCCTGCTCCTCCTGGTATTTCCTGCGCTTTGCCGACCCCCACAACCAGGAGTCGTTTGCCTCTCGCGAAAAGATTGACTTCTGGCTGCCCGTAGATCTGTATACCGGCGGCAAAGAGCACTCCGTCATGCATCTGCTCTATGCCCGCTTCTGGGTGAAAGTGATGTATGATGCCGGTCTGGTTGGTTTTACGGAACCGTTTCATACCCTGCGGCATCAGGGAGATATGCTTGCGCTGACACTGGGGCGCAGACCGCGCGAAGGCGAAGGAATCGCTTCGGAAGAGGAGGATGAGACGGTCATTGACTGGATCATCCTGAGCCCAAAGGAGCGCGAACCCTACACTTCGGATCACCCGATCTGGCAGAGGGTGAAGGAGTGGGCAAGCGCAAAAGAGCGTGAGGTGATCCAGGGTCAAATCGAGTCGGAGTATGGAGTCGTTCCCAGATGGACGCGCATGTCTAAATCGAAGGGGAATGTGGTTGTCCCCGATGAGGTGGCGGATAGATACGGCGCAGACAGCCTGCGTGTCTATGAGATGTTTGTCGCCCCTTTTGAAGACCCGGTTCAATGGAGCGAGGATGGAATCTACGGCTCGTTCCGGTATGTCAATCGCGTCTGGCGCTGGATAATGAGCGTATTGCCGCAATATCGCTCCGACTGGCAGGAAGCGCTGCCGAATCTTGTGAACAACGATTCGACACGAAATATTCGCCGCAAGGTTCATCAGACCAATGCAAAGGTGGCGGATGATATTGAGAACTTCCGCTTCAATACTGCCATCGCCGCGCTGATGGAACTGGTGAACGATCTCTACGCCTACCGACCGGTAGATGGAGAAGGCGCTCTTACCGCTGATCCAGTGGCGCTATCCGAAGCGTTGGAGAACCTTGTTCTGATGCTGGCTCCCTTCACGCCGCATCTGAGCGATGAGATCTGGGAGCGAATGGGTAAATCCGGGACAACCTATCATGCAAGCTGGCCCGACTATGATCCCTCCATTGCCGCACAGGAGGAGATTACGCTGGTTGTACAGGTAAACGGCAAGCTGCGTGATCGTATTCAGGTTCCAGCCAACTCGGATAATGAGACGCTGAAGCAGATTGCCCTTGCCAGCAGCAAGGTTCAGGAGATGCTAAACGGCAAACAGATCCGTAATGTGATTGTTGTTCCCGGCAAACTGGTCAATGTCGTGATTGGATAAAAGCCATGTCACTGGATGACAGCGAACGTTTCGTGTATCCTTCCGCTATAGGAGATTCCGGAAAACGGAAGTACTACATCAGCCTGCTGTTGATGATTACTCCCCTGATTGCGTTCGCTGCCATTGTGGCATTTGGCGTTCAGAATACACGCAGAGAGCGAAGGGACTCTTCACTGTTGACGGCAGTTATGTTGGATGATGTGATGACGGTGAAGAGCCTTCTCCAGTCAGGCGCATCTCCCAACAGCCGAACCCCGGAAGGCATTCCGGTTTTGATCCGCGCGGTCGCCGATCAGAATGTATCTCTGGAGATGGTGAGGCTTCTACTGGATTCAGGCGCGCCTGTGGATACCCGAACGGCAAACGGCAATACTCCTCTGATCGTTGCCGCCTGGCGTGATAGACCGGAGATTATTCAGCTATTACTTCAACGTGGCGCGGATGTGAATGCCGCGAATATAGACGGCACGACCGCCATTATGGGCGCAGGATCGAACCCGATGAATAAGGGGCAGTCAGTTCGTCTGCTCATCCAGGCTGGAGCGCATGTTCAGGCCAGTAATCGGTGGGGCGTCACCGCGCTGCATCGCGCCTGCAACTACGGTCATTATGACGCTGTCTATATTCTGGTTAAGAGTGGCGCGGATATAAATGCTAGAAATGGTGAGGGATGGACTCCTCTGATGCTCGCGGTAGGCGGTCGTAAGGGCGATGAAGCCGTTGTGCGCTTTCTGTTATCGCGTGGAGCCGATCCAAAAGCGCAGAGCAACGACGGCTGGACCGCATTGATACGCGCCGCGCATTTTGGATACTACAATCTGGTAAAGCTGATGCTGGAGCGAGGCGCGGATCCCAATGCCGCCACTTCCAGAGGATGGACAGCTTTGCGTGCCGCCAGACAGTATCAGCGGACGAAGATTATCGAACTCCTGGAAAAATATGGCGCAACCCGATAACATCAGAGAGGAGTAAGGACCTACGCATGATTCGCAGCGGGGAGTATATTCGTGATCTGTTTCAGCGTCCAGTCGGTTCTTGTGTTGTCGCTCGAGGATGGGTTAAAACCCGGCGAGACAGCAAGGGTATCCATTTTGTACAACTGAATGACGGCTCCTGTTTTCAGGATTTACAGATAGTCATCGAAGCAGGGGTTATCCCGGATGACACGCTTTCCGCCATCACCACGGGAGCCTGTGTCGCCATCTCTGGCGATCTGGTAGAGTCGCCTGCCTCCGGGCAGACGGTGGAACTGAAGGCGAACTCCGCGAAGGTCTTCGGCGAGTCTGATCCAGGTACCTATCCCCTTCAAAAGAAGGGACATACGATGGAGTTTCTGCGCGAAAAGGCGCACCTGCGCCCACGTTCCAATACCTTTGGTGCCGTTTTTCGCGTGCGAAATGCCCTCTCCTATGCCATTCACACCTTTTTTCAGGAACGGGGCTTTCTCAATGTGCATACCCCGGTCATAACCGCTTCTGACTGCGAGGGCGCCGGCGCGATGTTCGGCGTAACGACACTGGATCTGATGAATCTTCCTCGAACGGAAGAGGGCGCTATTAACTTCGGACAGGATTTCTTCGGAAAACCGGCGTATCTGACGGTCAGCGGACAACTGGAAGGGGAGATTTTCGCGCTGGCATTCAGCAATATCTATACTTTCGGTCCTACATTCCGTGCGGAAAACTCTAACACCCTGCGTCATCTGGCAGAGTTCTGGATGATTGAACCGGAGATGGCTTTCTGCGATCTCGACGATAATCGTGGACTGGCAGAGGAGTTTCTGAAATACATCATTCAGTATGTACTGGATCGCTGCGCTTCTGATCTGGAATTTTTCAATAAGCGCATAGATGACACCGTTCTACAGACGCTGGAACATGTCGCCGCCGCTCCCTTTGAGCATATCACCTATACTGAAGCTGTTTCCATCCTGGAAGCCGCAGACAGAAACTGGGAATACCCCGTCTACTGGGGAGCCGATCTACAGAGCGAACACGAACGCTATCTCACGGACGAGAAGTTTCAACGTCCCGTCGTGGTGACCGACTACCCGAAACAGATCAAAGCCTTCTATATGCGGGACAACGACGATGGCAGGACAGTGCGCGCCATGGATGTGCTGGTTCCCCGGATTGGAGAGATCATTGGAGGAAGTCAGCGTGAAGAGCGGTATGATGTTCTGTTGAACAAGATACGCGCTCAGGGGCTGCCAGAAGAGGCTTACTGGTGGTATCTGGAGCTTCGGAAATACGGATCCGCTCCTCATGCCGGTTTCGGTCTCGGTCTGGAGCGAATGCTGATGTATCTGACCGGGATGAAGAACATTCGGGATGTGATCCCCTTCCCGCGCACTCCGGGCAGCGCTGATTTCTAAAATCCTGGGGAGGGATGACGCATTAAGGTTTTTCGTTGCTCAATCCCATTTTTTGGTCAATCAGGTCTGTTCAACCCCATTCGTCAACGCTGACTTCTCTGCGAAATCCATCTTTCCCGAAATACAAATGCAACACAAGGAGCCGTTACTCTATGCGGAAACTGCGGTATCAATCCGGTCTTATTACCCTTCTGGTTATCCTCTCTTCCCTGACGCTGGCGCAGACCCCTGATATTCAGGAGGACAATCGTCGTCTGATCGAAACCGCAAAACAGAACTCAAAACTGATGGAGAATCTTGAGTATCTGTGCGATGTCATCGGGGCGCGGTTAACCGGTTCAAGAGCTTTGAAACAGGCGAACGACTGGGCTGCCGAGAGGATGCGCGAATATGGTCTGGAAAATGTACATCTGGAAGAGTGGACGATACCTGTCGGATGGGAGCGGGGCAGGCTGGAGGCAAAGCTGATCACTCCTCGCGAAATGAATCTTCAGATGGCCTCGGTCGCATGGACGCCCGGCACTCGCGGAGCCGTTACCGGACCAGTCGTGATCTTCGATCCATTGCCGGATAACAGCGATCTGGATCGGTTCAAGGGCAAGCTGAAAAACGCCATTCTATTGACCTCCGCTCCAAGTCGTGTGAATCATCATCCTTCTCGCAGTCAGGGAAATGACGCCTGGAATCGGAGGATGGGCGGCAGTATGCATCCGCATCCCGAGGACGATGAGGAGATGACGGAAGAGCAGCGTCGCATGAATCGCGCGCGTGAAGAGTTCCTGAAGAAAGAAGGAGCGGCGGCTTTGCTCTCAGACGCCGGTCGCCCGCAGATGCTTCTCTTTATGTTTGGCGGATGGAGACAGGACGGTTCTCATGCGCCGCTTCCAACGCTTGTTGTGACCAATGAACACTACGGGATGCTCTATCGTCTAGTCAAACGCAATATCCCGGTCACCATGCGGTTGAACATCGAAAATCGCTTCATCAAGGGTCCGATCAAGGTTTATAACACCATAGGCGAGATCAAAGGGACGGAAAAACCGGAAGAGCTTGTTATCTGCGGAGCGCATCTGGATTCGTGGGATCTGGGCAATGGGACTGTAGATAATGGAACCGGCTCGATGGTGGTTCTGGAAGCGGCAAGACTGATCAAGCTCTGCGGTTTGAGACCGAAACGCACCATTCGTTTCATCCTGTTTAGCGGCGAGGAGCAGGGGCTTCACGGCGCGCGCGAGCATGTGAAGCAGAATAAGGCTCAGATGCCGAAGGTCTCCGCCGTATTTGTGAACGATACCGGTACGGGCAAGACGACGGGGCTAGGGCTGCATAACAATCCGCAGGTGCAGCCGGTATTTGAAAACGAACTCCCTGTGCTGAAAGAGCTTGGCGTCACGCGCTATAACAACGGGTTTATGGCTTCGACCGACCATCACGCCTTTTATGAAGACCGCGTCCCTGCTTTCTATATGGTGCAGGATCCCGCCGACTACTTCTTAAGCTGGCATACACAGTCAGATACCTATGATAAAGCGCTCAAGGATGACCTGATCCAGAGCGCGACCGTGATGGCGCTGTGCGCCTACTTCGTCGCGCAGCGACCGGAGATGCTTCCACGCCGGGCGGAACAGAGAGGAAGCCTACCGGACAGATAGTTCTGAGCGAGGAACAAGGAGAAATCAAGCGCAGAGTGGAATGAAACGCTGTAAAATGCTATTCGTCACCACTCTGCGCTCATGTTTTGGATAAAGGTTATGCGTTTCGGATCCGTCAACCAGTATCGAGCTTCGGTGATGCTGCTGGCGATTATCGCTATCGGGTTGATAGTTCTCTTTGTACGAAGGGGGCAGCAGGTACAGGAGGGGATTGTCATTCATGGCAGTCCGCAGCCCACTTCCGTCACGGAGAGACTCTCCTCCGCTCCGTCTTCGAAAAAACCTCCTGATCTCAATCCGCCTCCCGTCACTGCCACAGAAAAACCGCTTTCCGAAGTGGTGGTTCATGTGGCGGGAGCGGTTCGAAAGCCGGGAGTCTATCGCTTTTCTCCGTCGGCAAGAGCGGATGATGCTTTGAAAGCGGCGGGGGGAGCCACCGAGAGAGCGAATACCGATTCGATCAATCTGGCGGCGAAGCTGGAGGATGGACAACAGCTTTATGTTCCTACGAAGGAAGAGCAGCCGACCGGAGGCGCCAGAGAGACCGGAAACGACTATAAAACGGAAAAAACAGTCGCTTCATCCCGAATATCTGGCTCATCTTCCGGCAAATTAACATCGCCCGGGCAGGGAACCGTCAATATTAACTCGGCATCACTGGAGGAGCTTCAACGACTCCCGGGGGTTGGTCCCTCCACCGCTGCAAAGATCATCACCTATCGAAAAGAGATAGGTCGGTTTACATCTCCGGATCAGTTGATGGATATATCCGGGATCGGTGAAAGGAAGTTTGCGAAGATGAAACCTTTTGTGAGAGTACGTTAACCGACTCGCCAGGCTGATCTCCAGACCTGTAACGCTGTAACCTGATTCGTCATTGCGAATTGATATGAGATAAAGGAAAACTCTATCTCGAAAACGGAACTCGAAGAGGGAAAGATAAGAGAAATTGGAACGACCGAGATGAAGGCAGGAGCGGGTTGCTCAAGAGGCATAGCGTGGCGGAGATAGTGCGCATACCCTGTCCCCATTGTGGGGCGGAGTGTTTTTCCAGGGATGTCCTTTGCTGGCAGTGCCATGAGAAACTGGCAGTTGAGGCGACAAAGGAGTCCCCTGTTGTGTGCACGCCATTGATTCAGTTTGGCGATCTGCCTCCTGCTGATGCCTTTCCCCTTCTGACGGAGGAGACTTCTGACGGCGACCCCGTATCGCCTGCCTTCACCACACAGTTAATAAACTTCGAACAGGATAACAGGCAGTCCACCGAACCTGTCTCGGACCTTCCTGCATCAACAGAACGCTTTACCATATCTCCTTTCTCTTCAGACGATAATCCCCCTTCACCAAAGATGGTAAAAACATTGACCGGAGAGTGGGTAGAGATAGAGGAGCCGTTTTCTGAACCCTCGCCTATCCTGCGCGCTTCCAATCTGACTTCTGGAGCCACATCGGATCGTAATCTTGCAGCGCAGATAGGCGGCGCTAAGATCGAGGCAAATCCAGACGAAAAGGTTCTTCGCTTAACGTTCTGTAAAAACTGTGGTCATCAGAACGATGAGGAGGCGATAGAGTGCCGCAAGTGCAAAAAGCCGCTGGAGGTCGTCGCGGCCGGGTCTGTGAAGGAGATCGCAGCTCTTCCACGCGCCTGGGGGTTTGATATTCTGGGATTAGCCTGGATTATTCTGGGCTTCTCCGCTGTCTACTGCGGCCAGTTTCTGCTGAAGACCGATGTGAATCGAATGGGATATACCTGGGCAGACTATTTCTGGACCGGTCTGGTGGTCTGCGTGCCGGGCATCTTTATTTTTATGCGGCACTACTTCTGCAAGCTGCTCTTCTGGGTGATGACGTTCGGCAGCATACTGGTCTGGTCGGTTATCGGCGTTGTCTGGATTCTCGGTCACTTCTATGTGAGTGATAACGATCAGGTCGCTCTGATCTGGCTTGCAATGCTCTCTGTGTTGTCGCTTATCAGCTGGTTTACCGTCCGGCAGAACGACGCATTCGATTTTGGAAGCTGATTTTCTACACCTGCGAATTCGAGCTGCGCGCAAACTGAATGCCCTGCCGTGTGATCTTCAGTCGTGAGAACCCGTTCTCCTGTTCCAGCGTCAATAAGCCTGCCGACAGCATTCCCTCTACTATTTTATGAATCTCCTCACTCTTCATCCCTCGAAGATACCCGTAACAGGAGGAGCGGGAAGCGGATGCCGGACACTCCGCCGATCCGCGCAGGAGATGGATCAATCCGGATTTTCCCAACGGAGCGGGCAGTCCTGCAATTCCGCGTAGTATCTTGCGTTGAATCTCCGAGGTGGATGGCGTTATCGCGGGAGAAGGAGACGGAGAGGAAGGACGGCTGACAATGCGATCCGGGCGGCAGTTGTCACAGGCGGCGCAGGTTGCCGCGCCTTCACACTCAAAATAGTCAGCCAGAAAGCGATGCCTGCAATTGGTATGATTCAGATACTCTATCAGCCTCTCTAACCGGACCTGTTTCACCTGATAGTATCTCCGAATCTGTTCTTGCAGTCTATTATGTGCCTCTTGATCTGGCGAAAGCGCTTCCAGCGTAAACTCTCTAAGGCTGCCCCGGTATCGAAGCCAGCCCTCCGACTGGCAGGCAAGTAGAAACGGCTCCACCGCATCAACCGGAATTCCCAACTCTTCACTCACCTCCGACGAAGGGAGACTGTTCCAGCTACCATTCGATGGACACATACTGGAGAGCACCTTCAGAAGTTGTGGCGGGGCTGTGGGCTGATCCTGACGCGATCCAAGTTTCAGACTGATCGAGAGGGGCGCATCGAAATGTCGCCTGAGAAAGCCCGCCTGCTCCAGATAGGACATTGCCACCCGGATGTCTGTCGCCTCCAGTTCCGTATCGCGGCGCAGGTCATCCATTGCCACCATCTTAACGCCGTCTCCCGTATAGAAGCGTATTGCGTCCAGGACCTTGATGCACTCATGAGTGTCAGGGATGCCTGTTCTCGCCTGTTTGCGCAGTATTTGCGCATCGTTTGAAGAGTAGTAGAGCGTACAGCGAGCGAGAAGACCATCTCTTCCGGCACGACCGGCTTCCTGCACATACTCCTCCAGGCTGGAGGGAGGATCGTAATGCAGTATAAAGCGGATATCGCTGACATCAACGCCAAGACCAAAAGCGGTGGTCGCTGTCAGAATCCGCGTGACTCCCTCTTCAAACCTCCGTTGAACATCCGTTCTCTCCTCGGCGCTCATTCCGGCATGGTAGAATGCAGGTTCTACGCCACGATGTTGAAGGCGATGCGTGAACTGTTCCGCTCGCTGCCGTGTGGAGGTATAGACGATTCCTCGTCCTGTCTCCTGCAGGCATCTACGGATAATCGCCTCTTCTTTCTCCTCCGGGTCTGAAAAAGACTCCACCTCCAGTCGCAGGTTGCTGCGACAGACTCCATAATGCTGTAGAACCAGAGAACGGCGAAATGCGGTCTGAATGGCCTCTCTGGTCTTGCGGGAGGCAGTGGCGGTCAACGCAAGGACAGGCGGGTTCCCCAGCATCCGCATCGCCTGATGGAGTGTGGTATAGTCCGGTCGAAAGTCAAAACCCCAGATATCCACGCAATGCGCTTCATCCACGACGATCCGGGACAGAGAGGAACGCGCCAGAAAGTAGAGAAAGGGCAGGTGGCGCAATCTTTCAGGGGAGACGTAGAGAAGTTTTATCTCTCCGGAAGCTGCTGACTGTAAACGCCTATCCGCTTCACGGGAGTTGACAGCGCTATTGATAAAGGTCGCTTTTCCTGCGAATGTATGTGGCAGACCAGCGATCTGATTCTGCATCAGAGCGATCAGGGGTGAAATCACCAGAGTGCAGCCGGGCAGCAGCATGGCGGGAAGCTGATAGCATAGCGACTTGCCGGAGCCTGTCGGCATCACCGCCAGCACGTTCTCTCCGCGTAGAACCTTATCGATCACCTCCTGCTGACCTGGACGAAAACCGGCAAAGCCAAAGTATCGGCGAAGCTGTTTATGAAGTTCACTGGCAGTCCATGCAGGCATTTCTGAGTAAAACCGGTTTGGATTTCAGACAGGATTCGCGACGACGCTTCTCTCTTCCTTGTCGAAGCCCTGTATTCAGAGTATAGTATGTAGCGTAATTACGCGGTTATTCATCCTCATGGAAGCAAAGATATGAAGGAGAGACGTATTCTCTGTCATCAATGCAGCGCGTATGATCGAGAAACAATGCGCTGTCGGCATGGCAAAGCCAACCCGCAGAAGAAAGCCGATTCTATTCTGTTGGCGGAGCTTCTGGGAGTACGCGCTCTCTGTGCCCATAATCCCTTTCGAGAGTCCCTGATCATACGAATGTACAGCCCACACAGGCGATTTCTATGGGTAGACCCTCCCGTTCCCACACTTCCAGCGGAAGTCGAGATCGAGCTTATTGAGGAAGAGGAGTCCTGTTAATCGTATAATTGTCTTAGCAGTGAACAACGATCATCAACCGGCTCATGATGCCGGAAGGGAGATAGAGATGTCAAACCGAACCGCAGTTATGGAGACGAACAAAGGGACCATTCGTTTTGAACTGGATGAAGAGAATGCCCCGATCACTGCGGGCAACTTCATCAATCTGACGGAGAGAGGTTTCTATAATGGATTGACCTTCCATCGTTATGTCGCGAATTTCGTGATTCAGGGCGGATGTCCTGTTGGAGATGGACAGCATGGTTCTGAACATAAGATCAAGCTGGAGACCTCCTCCAAGTTCACGCATGACAGTGCGGGAACGGTGGCAATGGCGCGAACGGCTGACCCGAACAGCGCGTCCAGCCAGTTCTATTTTACGCTCGGTCCAGCTCCCCATCTGGATGCTGCAAACGCTAAAGACGGTTTCGGGTATGCGGTCTTCGGCAAGGTAACAGATGGATTGGAGGTTGTGATGGCTCTCCGGCAGGGCGATACGATCGTCTCTGTGACAGTCGAATAGACTTTTCTAAATACGCATGGATCGGAAAGACGCCCGGAATAGCCAGTAAAGCCCGGGCGTTTTTCCGTCGGATTTCCTATGCTTGAGCGATAAACCTGATTAATGCTATAATTCAAGTCAGGAATAGCGTCATGGGAAATGAAACTCAACGATCAATCAGACAGGCGAATGTACAGAACCTGGATATTCTCGACCTGATTGGCAACACGCCGTTACTGCGTCTCAGGAGGATCGTTCCGAAGAATCCCTGCGTTGAGGTCTATGCGAAAGCGGAGTGGTACAACCCCGGCGGTTCCGTGAAAGACCGTCCCGCGCTGAATATGATTCTGGAGGGGGAGAGGCAGGGGCTGTTGACGCCGGGCAAGACCATTCTGGATGCCACCTCCGGCAATACAGGGATCGCCTATGCAATGATCGGCTCGGCCTGCGGATATGAGGTGACACTCTGTCTTCCCATGAACGCCAATGAGGAGCGTAAGCGTCTGCTGCGCGCTTTCGGCGCAAATCTGGTGCTGACAGACCCCCGTCTCAGTTCCGA
This sequence comes from uncultured Chthonomonadaceae bacterium, assembly GCA_964429855.1. Taxonomy (GTDB): domain Bacteria; phylum Armatimonadota; class Chthonomonadetes; order Chthonomonadales; family CAJBBX01; genus CALLMM01. The sequence continues at coordinate 6,947 of CAYSDM010000003.1, read as the reverse complement.
TGGAGCGATTATCCGGGCGCGGGAACTCTATCAGGCGGAACCCGATAAGTATTTCTATCCGGACCAGTACAACAACCCGGCGAACTGGAAAGCGCACTATCAGTCCACCGGGCCAGAGATATGGCGGCAGACACACGGTAGAATCACCCATTTTATCGCGGGGTTAGGAACCAGCGGAACCTTCATGGGGACGGGACGCTTTCTGCGCGAAGTCGCTCCGCACGTGCAGTTGATCTCCATGCAGCCGGATTCCGCCTTTCATGGACTGGAGGGCATGAAGCACATGGAATCCGCCATCGTGCCAGGTATCTATGATCCTCATCTTGCTGATCGTGAGGTGGAGGTGGAGACGGAAGCCGCTTACGCGATGGTGAAGCGTCTCTCCCGCGATGAAGGGATACTGGTGGGTATCTCGGCGGCAGCAAATCTGGTAGCGGCTCTGCGGCTGGCGGAGGAACTGGAGGAGGGTGTCATCGTGACGATCTTCTGCGATAACGGCGACCGCTATCTCTCTGATCGGTTCTGGGAAGAGGATTATGGCGATCCGGCTATCTGACGCTCTATTGGAGTCCATCCGAGAACATGCCAGTCAGGACTATCCGTATGAGTGCTGCGGCGTTCTCCTGGGCACTGTAGAGGGGGAGATGAAACAGGTCTCATCCCTGAGACCGATGCCGAATGTGCATGAAGAGGGGCATGAACGCCGCTACCTGATATCACCGGATGCGATGTTTCGCCTTGATCGTGAGGCGCGCGCCGCCGGATTGCAGATTCTGGGCTTCTATCACTCGCATCCCGATCACCCGGCGCAGCCCAGCGAATATGATCGCGAATGGGCTTGGCCCTGGTACTCCTATATTATTATCTCCGTATTAAAAGGCGTGCCGGGCGTGATGACCTGCTGGACGCTGAAGGATGATCGGATGGCTTTTGAGATCGAAGAACGGTTACCATAGTTACAAGATGATTGTCATGATAGACACCCTAATTCTCCTTCAAGGTAGAACGGTTGCATCGCCTGGCTGTCATGTTGTGCGCAGCGAAACATCTTAAGATTCTCCGCTGCGCTCAGAATGACAACCAAGGTGCGCTCAGAATGACATCAGTACAAACTATCTTGACGACGTACCATCAGTGTTCATGGCTGAATGCTCTACGGGAGGCATACAGAGTTGGTTAAACTACTGATACCCACTCCTCTACAGAGGTTTACCGCTAACAGAGATGAGATCGAGGTGGCTGCATTCACGGTTGGCGAAGCGCTCAATGCGCTGACGGACGAGTATCCGGCATTAAAGAAACAGCTATTTAACGATCAGGGAAGTCTCCGTCCCTTCGTCAATGTCTACATTGGACAGGAGGATATGCGGAACCTGCAGGGACAAGAGACTCCTGTGAAGGATGGCGATGAATTGAGCATCGTTCCCTCCATTGCGGGAGGAACCGGCGTTCTGGAACCGACCCGGTCGGAAGAGGTTTCGCTCTCGAATGAGGAGATTCTGCGCTACAGTCGTCATCTAATTATGCCGGAAGTTGGTATAGAGGGACAGAAACGGCTGAAAGCGGCGCGCGTTCTCTGTATCGGCGCGGGAGGTCTGGGATCGCCATTAACTATGTATCTGGCGGCGGCGGGTGCAGGAACCATCGGGATTGTAGATTTCGATGTGGTGGACTTTACCAATCTCCAACGGCAGATTATACATGGAACGGAGGATGTCGGACGCCCCAAGATGCTCTCTGCCACAGAGACATTAAAAAGCATAAACCCCTTTGTAAATGTCATCGGGTTCGAGACACGGCTGACCTCGGAGAACGCGCTGGACATCCTTAAGGATTTTGATATCGTCATTGATGGAACGGACAATTTCCCGACCCGCTATTTGGTTAACGACGCCTGCGTTCTCCTCGGAAAACCCAATGTCTACGGTTCGATATTCCGTTTCGAGGGTCAGCTTTCGGTCTTCTGGGCAGAAAAGGGACCCTGTTATCGGTGTCTCTACCCGGAGCCTCCTCCGCCCGGTCTGGTTCCTTCCTGTGCGGAGGGGGGAGTTCTGGGGATATTGCCGGGAATTATCGGTGTATCTCAGGCAAATGAAGCGGTAAAATTAATCCTGGGAATCGGCGAACCACTGATCGGGAGGCTGCTTCTCTTTAACGCTCTGAAGATGAACTGGCGAGAGTTGAAGCTTCGGAAAGACCCCGACTGTCCGATCTGCGGTCCCAATGCCACCATCAAAGCGTTGATTGACTACGAGATGTTCTGCGGAGTTAAGTCTCCTCAGGAGGAGAATGTGCAAACAGATAATTCTCTGGAGATCACCGTCCATGAACTGAAGGCGATGTTCGATCGCGGTGAAAGACCCATCGTCATTGATGTACGCGAACCGTATGAATGGGATATTGCGCGCATACCTCACACGCGCCTGATACCCATGAATGAGATCCCGGATCGTCTCGATGAGATCAGTCGAGACGAGGAGGTAATACTTCAGTGCCGATCCGGAAAAAGGTCTATGACGGTGCTGGAGTATCTGCAGTCGCAGGGATATACGCGACTGAAAAACCTGACCGGCGGCGTGCTGGCATGGTCGGACGAAATAGACCCCACCGTACCTAAATACTGATCGTAATTTCTTCGTGAAAAAACAGGATGCTCTCAATAAACATCCTGTTTTTTCTTGACTGTTTCTCCTGGAGTCACTAATCCAATCTCCCTGTTTCACCAATAATGCCGATAGGTCATTGAAGTACTATTTTTTGAGAGAGTCTATGTCTGAAGAGACCATCCTTCTGGTAGATGACAACGCAGTATTTCTGCGTATCGTTCGCCGCACACTCGAAACAGCCGGATTTGATATACGTGTCGCCTGCACGTATGAGGAGGCTCTTTCGCTGGCTTTGACCCATGTTTGCGCGGTGGCTGTTATCTCGCTGGATATGCGGCATGAAGCCGGATTTGAGATCGTTCGCGACTTCGCAGGCGCAACCCCGCATACCGAATGCCTGCTGCTCACTTCCAACCCGGATGTCTCTGCGCTAAATAATCTGTATAAGAACAACAATGTCTATAACCACATCTGGGCGCCACTGGAGGATATCGGCGATCTGGCTCGGCAGATCGGAAGGGCTTTAGAGCATCGGACACTGAAACGTCAGAATGCCTATCTGCTCTCAGAGCTGCGCGATTCGCGGGATGCGCTTCGCTCTCAGACGGAGTTTATGATTCAGATTGAGAAGATGGCATCCCTCGGAGTGATTGCCGATCACATACATCAGGAGCTTTTGCTGCCGTTGACCGCCTTTACACAGTACTCCGCTTATCTGCGCGGAAAACTTCAAGCGGAGATGCATGTTGATAACAGCGATTATCTTGCCAGTATGGATGCCTGTCTGCGAGATATGCAGGAGGCGGCGAAACAGTGCCGTGAGATCGTTCGTACCGCTCGCAACTACTGTCAGGAATCCGAAGACGAGAAACGGCTGACAAACCTCCACGAAGTGCTGTATGAAGCGCTGTTTCTCCTGCGACACACACTGGAGGCGCGCGGCATCATTTTAAGCTTGCATCTTACGGAGAGCCTGCCGGAGATCGTGGCCAATCCCTATTTGCTGCGTCAGGCTCTGGTCCATCTTCTGATCAACTCCATCCATGCCATGCCGGATGGGGGACGGATAACCCTTGAAACCAGCAACCAGTCCGAGGTGATGTTGTCTCTGAGCGATACAGGACATGGAATCTCCCCGGAGGCGATGCCCTATATCTTCGAACCCTTCTTTACCACCCGTAAAATGGGTGAGGGAACCGGTCTCGGGCTCTCAGTAGCCAGAAGCATCCTCCGCCAGCATAACGGAGAGATACAGGTGCAGAGTGAACTGAATCGCGGGACTCAGGTTATGATCAGGTTGCCAATTGCGCAATCTATCTCCAGAGATGCCGCCATAATCACCAATGCAGCATAAAAAAACCGACGGGATATACCGTCGGTTTTTTCTCAATAATCCTCTCGCCTAAGGCGCGCTGGCATAGTTCCAGCCGTTCTGCACCATCTTCCGGAAGTTCTGTTTGGTCGCGGTGCCGGAAGCCAGCACCACTGTACACACCTCTGACCCGCCGTTCACCACATGGTAGTTACACCAGGCGATGATGGTTCGGTCGTTGGGCGGGCTTGGGTATTTCAGCTGATTGATGGCATCCTGTTTTCCGCTGGTTCCCGTCCAGTCGCGTGAGTAGACGATCTGATAATCGGTCGCTCTTCGTGTACCGTCCGGCTGCAGGAAGGCAGTGATATCGTAGCTGTTGATGGCATAGAAGGGGATCGCCAGCCCATCGTAGTTCTGTGGGAGGTTCTGGAAGGGAAATCCTCCGCTAACCAGCCCGCCCCCGAAGGTCGGGTAGTCGCGACCGAACTGCTGCTGAAGGATATTGCTCCAGGGGCTGGAGGGCGCATAACTGGCTCTCACCACCTTTTGCGGGTCTCGGTCGGGATTATTAGGACAGCGGAAAGCGTCTATGCTTTTCACATAATTGGGATAGAGAAATCCACGTTTCATGGCGGCAGCAGCAACCGGAGGATTGGTATCACCAATGCGATAGGGCATACCATCCGCCTGCTCCGCCGGCCCCAGTAGCATCAGAGGGAATTCGCCGTTATCCGTCTTATACATTGAGGCGGCGCGATACATCTCCTTCATATTCGAGATACAGGTCGCCTGCCGTGTGTTCTCGCGCACACGCCCAAAGACAGGGACCAGGATCGCGGCCAGGATCGCGATAATCACGATCACGACAAGCACTTCAATAATGGTTACACCTTGCAGGGCGCTTTTTCGCATAGTGGTTGATCTCCTTCTGATGTCCCTGTGATCCGAATGCATTGACGGCGCAGCGGCATGGAAGGTTCCAGGTCAATATCTTTATACAGTATATCGCGATGGGGTTACAATGAGCAAGGATACATAGTAGAATATTTCTACGCCGGTTCCGGCTATTCCTGCTTACACGTTTCATGCGAAGACAACACGCTGTCTTCTTCCAAAATGCAATCCTATCTATGAGGAAGGGTACGATGCCAAAGATTCTGGTTGCTGATCCCATTGCAGAGGCGGGAATCGCCCGGCTACGCGAAGTAGGGACTGTGGATGTTCGGCTGGGACTGTCCGGAAAAGAACTGCTGGAGATCATTGGCGATTATGATGCCCTGGCGGTTCGCAGCGAAACCAAAGTGACCGCAGAGGTGATCTCTGCCGCCAGAAAGCTCAAGGTGATCGGGCGCGCCGGTGTCGGCGTGGACAATATTGATGTCAAAGCCGCTACGGAGAGGGGAATCGTCGTCGTGAACTCGCCGGAAGGCAATACCATCGCGGCGGCAGAGCTGACGATTGCGATGCTTCTGGCGCTGGCGCGCAAGATCCCACAGGCGGATCACAGCCTGCATGAGGGCAAGTGGGAGCGAAAAAAGTTCCTGGGGACGGAGGTCTACGGCAAAACGCTCGGAGTGATCGGACTGGGCAAGATCGGAGGAGAGGTGGCGAGGCGCGCCCTTGCCTTTGAGATGCATGTGATTGCTTTCGATCCGTTCGCCACAGAGACTCGCGCCCGCGATCTTGGCGTGAAGCTGGTCAGTCTGGATGACCTCTACCATCAGAGCGACTTCATCACCGTTCATATCCCGCTGAATGAGAAGACACGCAATATGATCTCCACCGAACAGTTTGCCAAGATGAAAGATGGCGTCCGACTGGTGAACTGTGCGCGAGGAGGTATTGTGGATGAGAATGCGCTTGCGAAGGCGATCACATCCGGAAAAGTTGCCGGAGCGGCGCTGGATGTCTTCTCGCAGGAGCCTCCAGCGGGAGATAATCCTCTGCTGCACCTTCAAGAGAATATCGTGACCCCACATCTGGGAGCATCCACAGAGGAGGCGCAGGTCAACGTTGCGCTTGATATCGCGGAGCAGATCGCGGAGGTGCTTGCCAATAAACCGGCAAGGGCTGCCGTGAATATGCCCGCATTGTCAGCGGAAGCGCTTGCTCGGGTACAGCCCTATCTTACCCTGGGAGAAAAGATAGGCAGCCTGCATACCCAGCTTGCGCGCGATCTGGATGGTCGGGGACACCCGATTGAAGAGGTGGAGGTTCTCTTTCAGGGGGACTTTGGCGATCTTCCCACCAACCCGATCACTCGATCTGTTCTCGCTGGCATCCTGACGCCTATGCTCTCTGACCCGGTGAATCTGGTCAATGCACCGGTTCTGACTGCTGCGCGTGGTATCAATGTGATCGAGAGTCACAGCGCTGCCCCCGTGGAGTACAACGCCCGTTTATCGGTGCGTGTGAGAACGCCTGCGGGTGTTAGCACGATCTGTGGCGCGGTTTTCGGGGTGAATGACCTGCGGATCGTCTATATAGACAACTACCGTGTAGATGTCATACCCGAAGGCATCATGCTGATGACCCAGCATAACGATACGCCGGGAATTATTGGAGCGGTTGGCACGCTGCTTGGCAATAATAAAATCAATATCGCTGGAATGAACCTCGGACGGGAAAAGGTGGGAGGGCGCGCCGTCATGGTGCTGATGGTGGATGATCCCATCAGCGAATCACTGATGACACAGCTTCGCAGCATACCGGGAATGGAAACAGCCCGACTCATTCATCTCTAACTCAGAGGAATGAACGGGCTTGCATTTTAGTATGTGTATTGAGGACACAATCAGGCTTGCGGCAGATTGTCGAAGCTGATATAGTGGGGAAGGAGCGCTTCCAGCCGTGTCAACTGCAGGGCTTCACGGACTCTCTCCTGGCATCCAACCAGAGCTAAACGCTTGCCATTCTCAACCAGCTTTTTCTGGAGATACAGCAGTGCGCCAAACCCTTCGCTGTCTACATGGTTCACACGGCTCATATCCATCGCAACAATGTTTATGGCGCGATGGAGGATGTCG
>CAYSDM010000002.1:39446-193506 GCA_964429855.1 uncultured Chthonomonadaceae bacterium | reverse complement strand
TCCGTCCAGGGGATCGCCATCGGAGACTGCGGCGTGTCGAAGACCAGATACACACAATGCATCGTCGCAGGAGACACCAGCGGGATCTGGATGCCGCTGCTGCGCTGGATCTGGTGAAGAGGGGCGTCTCCTCAGGTAGTAAAACCGACCATCAGGAAGATGTCAAGAGGGTTGGACGAAAATTTGTACTTTTTTTCACAGGTGATGAGATCATTGCCTGACGGACGGATACAGCGGCGGGAAAAAACCGGGCAGACCATTGCGATCTGCCCGGCTCCATGCTTGCGACAGCGTGAAAAGGCTACTGATAGAGCGACAGATGTCTGCGCGCCCGTACCAGTCCTTCCGTCTCCGCTTCCCAGGTGCGGTGATAGCGGAAGTCCTCCAGTTCCACGCTGATAAAGCCCTCATATCCCAGCGCATCCAGTTGGGCGCATATCTTCGCCCAGTCCGCCAGTCCTTCGCCGGGAATGGTGTAGCGCCACCAGTCCTCGCCGAAGGCTTTCGCATGACCGAACGTCGGTCCCAGATTGCCGTGCAGATAGAGCGCCTCGTTATCCAGTATCGTGTCTTTGCCGTGAACATGCACGACCTTCGCGCCGAACTCCCGGAGGAAGCGCAGATAGTCCACGCCGATCCGAATCAGGTGACTGGGGTCGTAGTTGAGACCGAGCGCGGGCGAGGGAAACGCCTCGAACAGCGCCCGCACCGTCTCCGGGGTTACCGCCAGCGCGCCGTAGTAGGGACCGCCTCCGGGCCAGCCCTCAATCGCGATCCGAACGCCCTTCTCCTCGGCGTACTTCACCACCGGACCGAACGTCTCCTTGAGACGCGCAAAGTTAGCGGCGCGTCCTTTCGTGGGATCGGGGGGCAGCAGCACGCTGAACATCTTCGTCACGCCGTGGCTTGCCGCCGCATCCATCACGGCTTTGCTCTCGGCGAGCGCCTTCTCCGCCTCTGCATCGGTGCCGAACAGCCCGCCGAAGGTCATTAAATCGGAGGTGCCGATCTCCAGCCCAGTCGCATCTACCGCCTGCTTGATCTCTGTCGTGACCGGACCGACATCCACGCCGTCAAAGCCGTTCTCTTTGCACCAGCGGCAGAAGGCTGTAAACTCCATCTGCCGCGACGTTCCCGGCATCCGCAATCCTATTTTCAACGTCGAACCTCATTTATGTGGGTGTGTCGTCCGGTGACTGTGCCGGACGACCGATCTCCTTTTCGACATACGCGCCGATGATCCCTGTTGCGGCTTTACGCTACGGTTACGGTTTTGCGCCTGCCAGCGGCGCGGCTGCCTCTATCTCTTTAACGCCGCTCAATATTTGTTGTAACAATCCTCTCCATTTTGACACAGAAACAGAGGAGTTATCCGAAAAAAGAGCCAGACAGCGCCCCTAAAAACGGCGTTTTATGTTACACTGTTGTTTATTAACCCTGCTCGCCCTGAGCAATAACAGACTAACCTGAAAAAGAGGGAGACCGGATGTCCGAGTACGATCACCGTCCGCGTATTGTTGATATGGCGCTGACCCGGAGGGAGCTGCTGGCGCGCATGGGTAACGGCATGGCTGCCCTGGGACTGGTCAGCCTGATGGGAACCGGCGGGTTGCTGGCGCAGACCGCCCCGAAGGGGAAACAGGCGTCGCTGAATCCTCTCTCCCCGAAGCAGCCGCACTTCACGCCGAAAGCGAAGCGGGTGGTCTTCTTTTTTGCCAACGGGGGACCGTCCCATGTGGACACCTTCGACCCGAAGCCTATGCTGGATAAGCATCACGGGCAGCCGCTTCCCTACGCCAATCTGCCCACCGAAAGACGCACCGGAACCTGTTTCCGATCCCCCTATAAGTTTCAAAAGTACGGGCAGAGCGGACTGGAGATCAGCGACCTGTTTCCGAATCTGGCGCAGCACGCGGATAATCTCTGCGTCATCCGCTCCATGCACGCCGATGTGCCCAATCATGAGCCGTCGCTGCTGTTGATGAACTGCGGGGATGCGCGCCTGATTCGCCCCAGTTTCGGCTCCTGGGTGGTCTATGGACTGGGGACGGAGAACCAGAATCTACCCGGCTTTATTGTGATGTGTCCCCGGGGCTACCCTATTCAGGACACGCAGAACTGGCAGAACGCTTTTCTGCCTGGAATCTTCCAGGGAACCTACATTGATCCCAGTAAGACCAATCTGGAGCAGTTAATCCAGCACATCAAGAACAACTACGTCAATCTGGAGGAGCAGCGCGCCCAGCTTGATCTGCTGGCAAAACTGAATGAGCGGCACAAGCAGCAGCGTCAGCAGGAGGCGCAGCTTGAGGCGCGGATTCAGTCGTTTGAACTGGCTTATCGGATGCAGATAGACGCGACCGATGCCTTCGATATCGAGAAGGAGCCGCAGCATGTGCGCGACGCCTACGGAAAGGGCGTCTTCGCCCGCCAGACGCTGATGGCGCGACGACTGCTGGAGCGCGGCGTGCGATTTATTCAACTCTATCACGGAGCCGGACAGCCCTGGGACAATCACGACGATCTGGAAGTGGCGCACCGCCAGCTTGCCCGCGAGTGCGATCAGCCGATTGCCGCCTTTATCAAAGACCTGAAAGAGCGCGGGATGCTGGACGATACGCTGGTGATCTGGGGAGGCGAGTTCGGGCGCACGCCCACTGTCGAACTGCCCACGCCCGGCGCGAATGCCGGCAAGCAGAACGGGCGCGACCATAACCATCATGGATTTTCGATGTGGCTGTGCGGGGGAGGCGTCAAGGGCGGTTATGTGCACGGCGCGACCGATGAGTTCGGGTTCCGCGCCGAACAGGCTAAAGTCCATGTGCATGACCTGCACGCACCCATTCTGCACCTGCTTGGCTTCGATCATACGAAACTGACCTATCGCTACGCCGGGCGCGACTTCCGGCTGACAGACGTATACGGCAATGTCGTTCGCGAGGTTCTCGCCTGACAGGCAGTAAAGAGGAGGAGGGGCGACTCGTCCCTCCTCCTTCCAGACTCCCTGCCGCATCTCTGGTCCCGATGTTCCTGAACGCAGTCGTACCCTGACCCATTCATGCGCTACCTTCGCCTTTTTCAAGTCTTCTTTCGCACCAGCGTGCAGACCGATATGGAGTACCGCGCGGACTTCTTTACGCGGGTGCTTGCCAGTCTGCTGGGGCTGCTCACCACTGTCGGCGCGCTCTCGGTCGCCTATACCTACACCTCCAATATCAAAGGCTGGTCGTTCGCGCAGGCGCTCGTTCTCATCGCCGTCTACTATCTGATGGACGGCTTGATCGAGATGTTTATCGCCCCGAATATGCGTAATGTGATGGGGCAGGTGCGCGAGGGAACCCTGGACTTTGTGCTGCTTAAGCCGGTCAGTTCGCAGTTTATGGCGTCGTTTCGGACGGTCAATATCTGGAGGATCGTCAATGTGCTGGTCGGGGTCGGGCTGGCTTCCTGGGCGATCAGCCGTCTGTCGCTGACCGTCGGGGCGTATCAGGCGCTCAGTTTCGCGGTCACGCTGGCGTCCGGGCTGGTTGTCGTCTACTCATTCTGGCTGTTTCTGGTGACGCTCACCTTCTGGTTCGTTCGTCTGGATAATATAGAGCAGGTGGTCTGGCAGGCGTTTGAAGCCGGGCGCTATCCCATCGAGATCTATCCGGCATGGCTACGCGGCACATTGACCTACGCGATCCCGGTCGCCTTCATCATCACGGTTCCCGCGCAGGCGTTGACCGGTCGGCTGGACGGGGGATTTGTGCTGATCGCGGTGCTGGTGGCGGTCGTGGCGGTGACGCTCTCCTCGCTCTTCTGGCGTTTTGGACTCAAATTCTACACCGGCGCATCGGCGTGATCCCCTGCCGACGCCTCTGGAAATCGGCGCGTTGGCAAATCAGCTTCCACAATCCGGGCAGTGCCTGAACTGCGGCCGCCTCGTCGAAGAGAATTTCTGCCCTGCCTGCGGACAGGAGAACACCGATCATACGGTGGGGCTGAATCTGCTTGTCCGGGATCTTCTGGATGAGTTTCTGAAGTTCGACTCCCGGCTGTTTCGCACCCTCATTCCGCTTTTTCTAAAGCCCGGTTTCCTGACGAGCGAATATATTGCCGGAAAGCGCGTTCGCTATATCGCTCCCTTCAAGCTCTATCTCTTTGCCAGCGCGATCTTCTTTCTCTTCTCGCTGCGGGTTGCCAGAGAAGAGCTTAAAGTCCAGACCACCGCTCCCGCGAACACCGGATTCAATGTGCGAATCCAGAGTCAGGGAGAGCAGACGCAGGGCGCGTCTCCTCCCGCCGCATCTCCTCTGGCAAACACGCATAAGCCGCCGAAAAGCCAGACATGGCTGGAGCGGTGGGTGGAGAAGAAAGTCGAGAAGATAAACCGAATGGGACCCCAGGAGTCTTCAAAACGCTTCCTGGAGCAGTTCACCGATCATCTGCCCACGATGATCTTCTTTCTGGTTCCGGTGTTTGCCGGTATGCTGAAGCTGGTCTATCTGCGTTCGCGCCGATACTATATCGAGCATCTCTATTTTACGCTGCACCTGCACACGTATCTCTTCCTCTTTTCGCTGCCGTTCATCTTCTACGATCCCGGCTGGCTGCAGCTTGCGTATGCGGTGATCGTCTTCCTCTATCTATTTCAGGCGATGCGCGTGGTCTACCGGCAGGGCATTCTTAAGACGTTCGTGAAATTGGGACTGTTATTCTGCGGCTATATGTTTCTGTTGATCTTCGCGGCGCTGGCGCTGACTCTGATCAGTTTTGCGCTGATTTGACCGCAGAAAGATCAACAGCAGGAGAGGGATAGATGTCTGATCTGAACCTTTCGATGTTTCGCGCTTACGATATTCGCACGCCCGCCAAGCAGTTGACCGATGATCTGGCGATTCGCCTGACACGGGCGGAGGCAGTCTATTTTCGGGAGGGCCTGGGCGTCTCCGGGGTCTTGATCGCGCACGATGCGCGGACATCGGGTCCCCACTATCTTCAGATTGCAGCGGAGGAGTTTGCCAGAGCCGGACTGACCGTGGTGACGATACCCGGCGTCTGCTCCACCTCGCAGTTCTACTTCGCCGCCATGCGTCACCCGCAGCATGCTGCGGTGATGTTCGGCGCGTCGCATAATCCGGCAGGGGATACCGGACAAAAGATACTGGGTCCCGGTGTGCGTCCCATCGCCGAGAAGATCGGACCGGAAGGCGGTCTGGATAAGATACGGGAGCTATACGAGAGGGAGGCTTCGCTGCCGCCTGCGTCTTCCTCAGGGCGCATCTATGCCTTTGATCCGACGGAAGACTATCTCAACTACAGTATGAAGCTGGCGGGAGTCGCGGAGGGCGGTCTTCGCGGCTTGAAACTTTTCCATGACTATCTGAACGGCGCGGCAGGACGCGAGATGATGCTGGCTTTTGAGCGCGCCGGAGCCGATCTGACTCCGATGCACTTTGCCGCTGATGGTCGCTTTCCGCTCGGAGACCCCAATCCCGTGAAGCAGACGGTCATACGCTCCGGTCTGAAAACGCTGACCTCCGGGGACTATCTGTTCGGCACCTTTTTTGATGGCGACGGCGACCGGATAGACTTCTATCGCGGAGATGGAACCTATCTCTCCTCCAGTTTTGTCTATGCTGCAATCCTGAAAGTTATACGAAATCGCTTCTCTGGTGCGGGAATGAGCGTCTTCGCCGATCTGAAAGCCAATCCGCTGGCGGTGATGGAGATGGCGAAAACCGGGGTTGAGGTACGGATAATCCGCAATGGACACTCCCAGATCAAGAACGCGATGTTCGATGATCCGGCGATGTTCGGGACGGTGGAGGAGTCGGCGCACTTCTACGAGGCGTTTCTGCTGGATGGCAGCCGATACTGCACGGAGAACACGCTCTATATCGCGCTGCTGGCGGCGCGGGAGTGGATGGAGGAACCGGCGCGCTTCGAGGCTCTGTTTGAGATTCAGGCGCGCGGCAGCCGTGAGCGCGAGTGGGGGTATAAGTTCCCGGATGACGCGCAGCGCGCAAGAGCGCTGGAGGCGGTACAGGCTTTCTTTGAGGAGCAGGGAGCACAGGCGATGACTCATATGCCCAACGGGTATGCGCTGGAGGCGACCATGATGCGGCGAGGCATCCCGTTCAATATAAACGCCGATACGCGACTGTCTGCAGACTGGCTGCAGGTATGTCAGCGGGTGTCGCAGAGCGAGAACGGGCTGGCGCGCTGGGAGGTGGTCGCCGCCACGCAGGAGATCGCTTTGGAGGCGAAGGCGAATATCGCCGCCATCGTTGCGGAATATGGAGCCGGGGAGGAGTATCAGGGATAAGGAATCTGCGCCCGGCGCAGCGAATGGGGAATTAATCGAGTGTTCCCCGGATGCCAGGCGAGAGATTGACGGGCGCCATACAGACTGTTTACCTTAAAATGTTCAGGAAAGTGAGGCAAGCCATGACTATTCGCGTCGGATTTATCGGGGCTGGCGGGATAGCCAACGCCCATCTGCAGGTGCTGCGTCACATGGAGGAGGTGCAGCTTGCAGCATTTTGTGATGTGGACCGGGAGCGCGCCGAGAGCCATGCCGCCGCCTACAACGGACGCGCCTACAGCGATGTATCGGCGATGCTCGACTCTGAAAAACTGGGGGCGGTCTATATCTGTGTCCCTCCCCATGCCCATGTGGGACAGGAGGAGGCATTGATCGAGCGCGGGATTCCCTTCTTTATCGAAAAGCCGATCGCCAATACGCTGGAGAAAGCAGAGTCCATCGCCGCCGCCGTAGAAAAAGCGAACCTGATTACCTCTGTCGGCTATCACTGGCGTTATATGACCTACAGTCAACTGGCGCGGGAGCGGCTTGCCGGAAAAACGATCGGCATGGCTCTTGGCTACTGGATGGGAGGGATGCCCGGCGTCTACTGGTGGCGTCGTAAAGACCTCTCCGGCGGTCAGATGGTGGAGCAGACAACCCATATCGTTGATCTGGCGCGAGACCTGTGCGGAGAGATCACCGAAGTCTATGCGGCGATGTCAACTCGCGCCCTGGGAGACGTGGAGAACTGCACCGTGACGGATGTCGGCACCATGACGGTGAAGTTCGCCAGCGGAGCCGTCGGGACGATCTCCAATACCTGTCTGCTCAAAGGGTTTGGCTATACGGTCGGTCTGCGCGTGGTGACGCCGGAGGTGGTTGTGGAGGTGGATGGCGGGCAGTTCCGCGCGGTTCAGGCAGGGCGTGAAGAGATCATCAAAGGCGGGAATAACCCTTATGCCGAGGAGGATAAGGTCTTCATTCAGGCGGTTCAGACCGGAGACGGCAGCGCCATTCGTTCTCCCTATCGAGATGCGGCGCGTTCGCTGGCGGTCTCGCTGGCGGCAAATCGCTCTGCCGAGACAGGCGCTCCGGTGAAGTTGTAACGGATTATTTGACAGGCGCGTTCGCCCCGGCTCTGTATGCGGTCTGATCTGGGATCGCGCGCGAAGCCGGGGTTTTTGCTTGACGCATCGCGCCTGTTGGCGGTATATTGAACCGTGATCTCTCTGGTCAAGGACTGAACGTGAATAGAACGCTTCCGCCCTGGTTAAGTAAAAAGATACCGAGTCCGCAGACGGTGCGCGAGGTCGAACAGATGATGCGCGATCAGAAGCTGCATACCGTCTGCGAGAGCGCGCGCTGCCCGAATCTGGGGGAGTGCTGGTCAAAAAAGACCGCGACCTTTATGATCCTGGGCGATATCTGCACCCGAAGCTGCGGCTTCTGCGCCATCAAGGTCGGCAGACCGGAAGCGATAGACCCCAACGAGCCGAAGCGGGTCGCCGAAACGGCGAAGGAGATGCGGCTCAAGCATGTGGTGGTCACCTCGGTCGCCCGTGATGAACTGGCAGACGAGGGCGCGGGGCAGTTCGCCGCCACCATTCATGCGCTGCGCGAAGCCATTCCCAATGTGATCATCGAGGTGCTGACTCCCGACTTCAAAGGCAAGCGGTGGTGCATCAAAATCGTCGCCGATGCGAAGCCGGATATCTACAATCACAACATCGAGACGGTGGAGCGGCTGACCCCGCAGGTGCGCGTCGGCGCGCGGTATCATCGCACGCTGGAACTGCTTCAGTACGTCAAGAACGCCGATCCCTCCATCTACACCAAGTCCGGGCTGATGCTGGGACTGGGCGAGACGCAGGAAGAGGTGATCCAGACGCTCCGCGATCTTCGAAGTGTCGGGGTGGATGCCGTAACCATCGGGCAGTATCTGCGACCGACCATGCGCCATCTGGCGGTACAGGAGTATATTCGTCCGGAGGCGTTCGCCGAATATGAGCGGATCGGCATGGAGATGGGCTTCCTGTTCGTCGCCTCCGGTCCGTTCATCCGAAGCTCTTATAACGCCGTGGAGTTCTCCAAACGTATTCTGAGCGACAGACTGGCTTCCGTCGGCGTCTCGTAAATCTCTGCCGGGGCAACAACATGGCGAGTATGTGGGTTTCAGGGAATACTCGGCGATATCATCGGGAGTCTTTTTGTTGAACCAGAACGATGCCGCATATCTTGAGGTTGTCCTTGAGCCAGTAAGGGTGTGCGCAAAGTACAAGCCGAAATTTGGTCGTGGAGCAAAAGGAGATGGGCTGACGTTAGCTCAATTTCAAACGCTTTACCGTAGTGATCCGTTCTATAACTGGTTCGGCTTAGATAATCCAATGATGTATGCCGCACACAAAGCGGCAGGCGGGATGACCAGCATATATAGACAGATTGGCATCGGGTGAAAAGCTGTTTCGAATGATAGTCCAAGAATCTCTTGGACTATCTGATGCCGATGTCGCATGGTCCTATACAATTCCGCTTCCGAACGGGAAGATGCGGACACTAACCCTGGATGGGCGCGTTTCACTCGATAAAATTGCCGACAGAGCGAAACGCGTTCGTTTCCATACGTGGATGCGGGATTCCGCTGAATCCATGGGCGTTGACTCGAAGGTCATTTCGACTTTGACAGGAACTATCTTTGAGGTTCGACAGGGATACAAAAGCAAAGACTCCAAACGCCAGAACGCTGACATAACGAACGCAGCCTCCGCCTACACAAAGGCTTATCTCCCATGCGCCGTTATTATGTCCGCCCAGATTGACAGCGACATCCTGCTCCGTTATCGGGCAGAAAAGTGGGTTGTCGTTACTGGCATTTATGGCGCAATCAACCCGCTAATTTCGACGTATGACTTCATGCGTGATGTAGTTGGTTACGACCTTGCCGCCTTCTTCCAGCGAAATAGCACGGCGCTTCGATCTGAGATAGATTCCGTGCTGAAAGCATTACTCGCGCCGGAGGCTGACTGATGTCTTTCTTGCTGGAGTGCGAGAGACTTCGCCAGAGGTCGGATTACACCTACAAGTTCAATGCAAAGACAGGACGGCACGGCTGGCTGCGCCTTACTCCGGCATACTCGCTGAAGATCGTTGAGGAGCTGATTGTAAGCCACGGACAGGCAAAACGGATTTTGGATCCTTTTTGCGGCACCGGGACGACCGTGTTAAGCGCAGTTTACCACGGGCATCAGGGCGTCACGATTGATATTAATCCATTTCTGGTGTGGCTTGCTCGAGCGAAAACCGCGCGCTACTCTGCAGAACATATCTCTGCAGCGAGAGAAGCCTGCGCGTCCGCGCTTGAGTTGGTCGAGTGCCTGAGCATCGCGCCAGCGCCTACCCCGCCTATCCACAATATAGAGCGATGGTGGGATATGCGGTCACTGAACTTCCTGCGAGGCTTGATCCCTGTACTTGAGCGTGGCGCAGTGTTGCACTACATAGTCGGCAATTCTACCTTCTATGGGATTCCAGTTTTTACGCAAGTACTGTATGCTGAAATGCTGACCGAACTCGGGTTCACGGATATCGAATGTCGCGCTATTCGAAAACGTAATTCAAAGAAAGAGCTGGTTGAATATGATGTCGTCGCGCGATGGAAGAAGCGGCGAACGGATTGATGAACGCCGATGTTCCAAAAGGAGCGTTTCGCTCCGCTTTTGACCTGCCGGTTAGTTGATACTTATGCGTACCCTGCGCCGTACTCTGACCGCACTCGTCTTTCTGGTTCCTCTCGCCATTCTCGCCACCCTCAGCATTGGGATGGTGCGCCGATACTATCGGATGGCGGAGCAGAATCTTGCGATTCTTCTGGCGTCGGAGGCGACCAGAGAACTCGGACGCGAGGTGCGGATCGGAAAGGTCACCTTTCAGGGGAAGTACGCCTATGTGGAGGAGGTGCAGATCGCTGAGAGGAAGACTCTGCCGGGGCATCCTCCATTCTTTTCCGCCAAACGCATTATCCTCGACTTTGACCTGCGAACGATTCTGCTGGAGAAGAACCCCCGCGTTCCGCTCTTTGCCCACGTCAGGGTAGAAGACCCCTATGTACGCATTACCCGCGACTTTGCAGGGCGCTGGAACTTTGCGGACCTTCTGAAGCCGCGTCCTCAACGGGTGGCGCGCCCGACCGCCGGTCGCATTGAGATCGTTCGGGGCGTGCTGGAGTATGAAGATGCCGCCCTGCGACGACCTCGCTCCGGACAGCCTCCGCCGCTGCCGGTATCGGCGCGTTTTGAGGCGCTGAAAGGACATCTGTTACAGAGTATTGACCGGAGCAGCCGATGGACGCTCTCCGGTCAGTGTGTTTCCGGACAGCTTCAAAACGCCGTCGTACAGGGAGTCTATCCTCCCGACACCGGGCGGCTGTTCCTGCGAATCGAGGCGAATCACGCCTCGCTCTCGTACCTGTCCTCTTTGCTCCCGAAGCCGCTGCCGCAGGAGACGCGCATTCTCTCAGGACGGGCAACAGGGCAGGTGACGCTGGTTTTTCCTGAAAAAGGTACAGGTTCCAAAGAGAAAAACATAGACTATCAGGCGGATGTTCGTGTCGAAGACGCCTCTCTGACGACACGCTCCGCGCGAGAACCTATCCGCCGGGTTTCCGGACAGGTTCTACTGACCGGTCAGGCTGTCTTCGGCGCGCTGGAAGCCGATTTTCTGGGCAGCCGCCTGAAGGCGGAAGGAACGGTGACCGACTTTGCGAAGCCGTCACTGAAGGCGTCGGTCACCGGAAAGGGCGTCTCCCTGCAGCGTGTCTTAACTGCCCTCGATCTCCAGAAACGGCTTCCTGATCTGCGCGGCTTACAGGCACGGGGAGACCTGTTCGCGGAAGTGAGTGGCCCGCTGGATCGCCTGTCGCTGCGCGCCTCCGGTCCCCTTCAGATTCAGGGCAGGCTGCCGCAGGGAGTGGAGGTTCCGGCGGGAGGAACGCTGCAGGCGGCTGTGCAGGGAACCCCGGATCGGTTGAAGGCGCAGATGAGCGGAAGCCTGCCGCGCCTGCGCTATCGCGAATATGAGGCGCGGAATGTCCGGGTGAATGCGGTCTATGCAGACCGGCGGATCGTTACCGATTTTCAGGGGACGGCAGCGAAAGGGCGCATCGCAGGGCGCGCTCAGGTCACGCTGGACGGCAAAAAGACGCGCTACCGCGTGGAGGCGCGCCTGCGCGGTGGAGACCTCTCCGCCATTTCCTGGAAAGACGCCAGACGGGTGCGGGGTGTGGTGAATGCCGACGTGTCGGCGTCGGGCAGTCTGGAGGACGGCTTGCCGGTCGGAACGGCGGAGGCGCAGATTTACGGGCTTCAGTACGACCGCTACACGGCGCGCTCGGTTCGCGTTCGCCTGCGTTCAGAAGGGAACCGCCTGCTGCTGGAGCCGCTGGTTGTCGAGAGCGAGATGGGGTTCGCCCTCGCGACCGGCGAGATAGATGTGAAGAACCGCGCGCTCGATCTGGGAGTGGAGGCGGACAATGTCGCGCTGGAGAAGCTGCCTTTGGAGAACTCGCCCGCAGAGCCAGACACATCGTCCGCCCTGCGCGGAATCCTCTCATTGCGTGACGGGCGCATTACGGGAGGATGGGATAGTCCTCAGTTCTCCGGGCTGATTCAGGGGTTTGGCGTCGGGGATGACCGAACACAGTTGGACTATGCGGAGGCGCAGGTCTGGGGGACGCGAGAGCGGCTGATTCTGGAGGAGGGGAAGCTGCTCCGCCTTCCGGCAGGCGTGGCTTATCGCGGAGTGGTGCGCCGCCCCTTCTCAACCCGCCCGCTCCTTGCGCTCTCCGGTAATTTCGATCATCTGGAACTGAAGGATGTTGCGCAGATCGCCGCGCGATATATGCCTGTGGAGGAGGGACAGGAGAGCGCGCTGGATCGCCTGAAGGTAACCGGTACGGCGCAGGGAACCCTGGAAGTGGCGGGCGACCTGAAGCGTCCGCTGGTAACGATCAGCGAACTGACGGTGGATCAGGCGAGTATCGGCGACTACACCTTTGAGGAGTTCACGGCGCAGCTTCGGTACGATGGTCTCGAAGCGGGAGGCACGCTGCATCTGGAGGACCTGACGGCGCGATACTCTGGCGCGACGCTCACCGGAAACGCTTCGCTTCGACGCGGCGGCTCTTTCACCGCTCATGCCCGCGCCCGCAGCGTTCCCTTGAATATACTCGATCCGTTTCTGTCGGACTATATGCTGATTCGCGGTGACGGCGAACTATCGGCGGATATCACCGGAACGATTGATAATGGGAAGCCTTCCGGGCTTCAGGGAACCCTTGTCGCCTCTACCGACTCGGGTCTGACCCTCAACGGCGAATCTCTTGGCGATTTGAGCGCGGTCTTTATACTGGACGGCACGCGACTTCTGACCCGTCCCGCATCCGGGGGCTTGCCTCCGGTTCTGCTGGGGTCTGTAGAGAACGGAGTGGCTCTGAATCGGCTGGAGTACGACTGGGATAAGGAGACAGTTGCGCTGGAAGGAAAAGGACGCGGTCTGCGGTTTGAGCAGATTCACAGCATTCTGAGCAAGAGTCCCTACGTTCTGAATCATCGCGACTCGGTGGCGGCGGAGTGGCTGAACCCTATCTTCGATCCGCTCAACGGCGTGCTGGAGGCGTCGGTAAAGGTAGACGGCAGCGTGCGCGATCCTCGCGCAACGGTCTCCTGGAACAGCCCGGAGATGCAGATCGCCCGGCGAGCGATCAAGCGGTTTCGGGGAACAGTGGAGTTCACTAAGAGTGAAGTCGAACTGAAAGAGGATACCATCCTGCAGGGAGAGGATGCCCGGGTGACGGCAAGCGGAAAGCTGGTCCTCGGGCAGTCGCTGCGCGGAACACTGGAACTGAATAATATGCCGGTGAATGTGCTTCAGGAGTGGTTCCCGGAAAGTGAGCCGCTGCAGGGGATGACCGCCGGAACGATTGAGAAGATCACTGTAGACGCGCAGGGCGCGCCCTCCGCGCCGGAAGTGATCGCCTCGCTGCTGATCCGTGGAATTCAGTGGCAGGACCCGAAGGGAAAGCGTCTGGAGGGGCGTTTCCTGCCGACCTACGCCCTGCGGGTGGACAAGGCGACGCTGTCGGAGGGGAGAGCAGAGATCACGGAGATGGTCGTCTCGCTGACCGAACCTCGTGAGGCTCTTCCGGCAGGCGCAATGCCGGAGGAGACGGCGAACGCCGGAGAGCAGCCGGGCGAGACGGAGAGTTCGCGAGCAGCAGCTTTGTCGCGAAGCTCCAGCAGACAGACAGCGGAGACGGAACCGCTGGATGAATCGAACGAATCGGGACGCAGACGCTATTTTGCGCGACTGAAGGGCAGCGCGGGCTTCTCCTGGCAGGCTCCCTATCTTCCCGAAGATGCGCCGGTGCAGTTGGAGGCGAGCGTCCCGCGCCAGAACCTGCGGTTTTTGAACGCGGTGCTGCCCCGGCTGAACGCCGAACTGGACGCCAGCCTGCAGGGCTATGTGAAGTTTTCGGGAACGTGGAAACAGCTTATCAAGCCGCAGCAGACAGCGCGGGAGCAGCAGACCCATCCCGATGTTACTGGCTGGATATGGCTTCAGGGGAAGCGGCTTCGCTACGCAAACATGAAGACGGCCCTGACCGATGTGGACGCATATCTGAAGTTCGATGGCAATACGTTGAGCGTCGCGCCCAACCCCGAGGGGAAGCCGTTCTCCGCCAGCGTGGATGTTTTTGATCTGAGTAAGCAGACGGCGGTGGCGCGAAGCCCGCTCTCGCTCTCCGGGGAGCTTGCGCTGCACGATCAGGCGCGCGTGCAGAAGCCGCTGACTCTGGAGGCGAAACAGATTCTCTTTGCCGAAGCGCCTCTGCCGGTTTTCAATACGGGACGGGCTGTCGGCGAACTGTCTGCGCGGGAACCCGGCAAGTCGGGATTGAGGCTGACGATGGAGGGGACGCTGCTGTCGCCGCGAATCTCCGGCGAGATGCGCCTGCGTCGCACCGACTTCCGGCTTCCGGCAGCGCTGGAAGAGGCCACGACGACGCGACGGACGCCTGCATTCAATCCCTCTTTCCACATAGATTTCTATGTGGAGGATAAGGTACGCATCAGCAATCCCTATCTGGTGGCGGATGTCCGTTCGCCAGGAGCGGTTATCGCCGGACAGGCGGCGGAACCCATTCGGCTGCGCGGCACGCTGGCGCAGCCCTCCGTGCTGGGCAATCTGACCATTGACGGCGGCGCGCTGCGGTTCCCCACCCGGCGTTTCGCCATTCAGTCCGGCGGCAGGTTAACCATTCGCTACAATCCGCTGGCGGGCGTCCCGATCTTCTCAGACCTGCTGTCAGATCCGCAGGTGAGTGTGCTGGTAGACCTGAACGCCATCACGCGCCTGACCGCCGTATCGGTGAACCAGGAGCGTAGAAGGTATACTATCACGGTGCAGGTGCGCGGTCCCCTGACGGCGGACGCGCCTGTGGCAATTCCGGGACTGGAGGAGACACAGGGTATCGTTGGCGGAGAGCGCGGGCTGACGCTGACTTTTAAATCCGATCCGCCGGATCTGGCGTTGAGCAACGGCGGGCTGCAGATGCGAATCCTGGGGCTGCTGGGCGGCAAGGAGGCGATTGAGAAGCAGTTTTCCAGCAATCAAGTCGGCAATCTCCTGCGCGATCAGTTCAGCGATCTGTTGTCGGCGACCATCTTCCCCGAACTGCTGGAGCGTTCGCAGATCGCGCAGGCGCTGGGACTGCAGGAACTGGCGGTAGACTACAATCGCCTGGATTCGTTCACGCTGCGGCTGGCAAGTCAACTGATTGGACCTCTCAAGATAAGCTACTGGCGGCGGCTGGGAGGTACCGGATTCACCTATCGCCTGGAACCGACTCTCTGGGAGATGAAGCTGAGTCTTCAGTTAAATCGTCGCCTCCAATTTTCCTGGACGACGGATAACCAAAGTACGAACGGATTTCTGCTGGAAGGAGTCTTCAGGTACTAGGAGTAACTATTAACGCTGAAAGTTGGCGATTTGCGGACGGCGCAGAGGGCTGGGAGCGCGACCGGGTGCCGGCAACTGACGGCGAGGAACATGCGACAAGGACCGGCTGATGGGGGAGCCGCCGCCGGACAACACGGAAAGATTCCTGACCTTTGACGCTCTGGTCGCCGCCTACGAAAAAAAGATATTTAATGTCATCTATCGCTTTCTTGGCGACTATGAAGAGGCTGCGGACCTGACCCAGGAGACGTTTATCAGCGCCTATAAGGGGTTTGATCGTTTCCGGGGCGATTCCAAGGTCTACACGTGGCTGTATCAGATAGCCATCAACCACTGCCGAAACCGCCTGCGTCAGCGTGGTCGCGTCCGCTCGATGCAGATCGAGTCGCTGGATCAGCCGCACCCCTGGGAGGATGAAGACAACCCAGCCCGGCGTGAAGTTCCCGATCTAAGCCACGCGCCGCAGACGGTGCTGGAAGAGAAGGAGATGCGGCAGAAGATCCTGGCGGCGGTCGAATCGCTGCCGCAGGAGTATCGCGAGGTGATGATTCTTCGCGAGGTTCAGGGACTCTCCTACAACGAAATTGCGGACATTACCCGGCTGTCACTGGATAATGTGAAGACGCGCCTCTCTCGCGCCCGCGCCATGCTGCGCCGTAAACTGGAACCGTACTATCGAGAGGGATGACCTCAGGATCGCCTTCGAGGGTTCTGCCCTGCGCCCGGCGTCCTGTTCAAAAAGGGGTGAAAACGTTCGATGAATCGTGCATATCGCTGGTATGTTTGCCTGCTGACGGCGCTGGTCTTTGCGTTCGGACTGTCGTTGTCGGCTTACGGGCAGGAGCCGACGCCCAAAATTTCCGCCATTACGGTGGTCGGCAACAAAGTGCTCAATAGCGAATCCATTATAGCGGTCTCGGGCTTGAAGATCGGCGATCCCTTAACCAAGACGGCTCTCGATCAAGCGCGGCAAAACCTTTTACTGACCGGCAACTATGGCGCGCGCCGCCCGGAGAATCCGGAAGATGCTGTGCGGATCACCGCCGAAGTTCAGGGAGAGGAAGCCAGAGTCACAATTGAGGTAGACGAGAACGATCTGGTCAGCGGAATCACCCTCTCCGGAACCGGTCCGCTGCCCGTCTCGGAGATTCGGGAGCTTTTGAGAACCAAAGAGGGCGTCGTCCTGAATATGAGCGTGCTGCAGAGCGATATTGACCGCATCCAGAAGCACTATTCGAGCAAAGGCTATCAGGCGTTCGTCTCCAGCGATATCGGCATCAGCAACGGCATCCTGACCATTCCCGTCGTTGTCGCCACCGTCAATCGCATCCGCGTAACCGGGCTGAAAAAGACGCAGGAGCGCGTGGTTCTGCGCGAGATGCGCCTGAAAGCCAACTCCTATTTCAGCCAGCGGCAGCTTGAGCAGGACATCACCCGTATCTATAACACCAACCATTTCGAGAACGTGGATATCAGCTTCAGCTTCCCGGAGCCGGGCAAGGTGGATGTCATCCTGAATGTTCAGGAGAAACGCACTGGAACGGTGGCGGTCGGCGTGGGCTACAGCAACCGCCGGAAGCTGGTGGGACGCGCTGAGATCGGCGATTCGAACTTTCTGGGGCGCGGGCTGGAAGCAGGGCTGCTATGGGAGACCGGAGGGTTAGCCAACCGTAACAGTTTTGAGGTGAACTTCACCGAACCCTGGCTGGATCGAAACAATACCTCCATCTCCCTCAGCCTTTATGACAAGACCGTCTACCGCTTCGGGCAGGGCATCGAGAGCGGATCCGGAACCACTGTCGGAACCTCCACCGACTACTTTGAGACCCATACCGGCGGCTCGATTACGCTGGGGCGTCCGCTTTCGACCAACTGGCGCGGCTTCGTCGGAATCCGACACGATAATGTCAAGGTTCCTGCGCTCAGCCTGAATGTGGAGGACGCGGCGGTGCTGCAGAACGGTCCCCTGACCTCTTTCAGCCTGCGCGCCACCCACAACACCCGCGACGTGGATATCGAACCCGCCTGGGGCGGTTTTGAAATCTACAGCGCGGACTTCGGATTTGCGGACCTCTCGCCTGTCGGCACGGCGGGCGGTCAGACGCCGACGGGCGTTTTCGGCAACGTCAACTATCAGAAGCTTCAGGTGGATGTTCGCCGCTACTTTAGCCCGCAGGGACGGCGCAAAAGCCCGAAAGATCGGCGCAATATCTTCGCGCTGCGTATGCTGATAGGAACCTCGACCGGAACGCTGCCTTTCTCCGAGCAGTACTTTGTGGGGGGGGCGGAGACGCTGCGCGGCTATGCGGAAGACCGGTTCTGGGGCAAGAATATGGTGTTGGGGTCTATGGAGTTCCGAACCCCGCTGGCGAATGCGCTGACCGGCGTGGTCTTCGCCGACTTCGGGGATGCCTGGGGCGGTCCCTACGAGGGCGTGCGGTTCTCCGGTTTCAATCAGCACTCCAACTTCAGCCCCTCTTATGGAGTGGGACTGGGGCTGCGGGTGGTGACGCCCATCGGACCGATTCGGATTGATCAGGGTTTCGGGCGCGAAGGCTCGCGCACACACTTCAGTATTGGACACGTATTCTAGGCGGTTGGTCGGAGCGTTTCGCGGACGGGTAGCCGGGCGGTTTTTGCGCCTGACGGAGCGCCCGGACTCACGGTAGTCCGATCCTTCTCGCACACCGGGCAGGTTGTTCTGAAAGGGAGCGGCGTGCTATAATCAAGCCTGGTTGAAGACCAGAGAGGAGCATTCTATGTCGCAGTCGTTAACATGGTGGCGCGGGTTGGTGATAGCCTCCATTGTGTTGTGTATCGTCTTTGCCGTAAGCGCATCCGGGCAGGATAAGAAGACGGGCACCGTTTTCGCGACGGTGGATTTTCAGAAGATATCCAATGAATACAAAGCGAAACGGGCGGTGGAGACCGACCTTGCCAATATGCAGGCGCGTTTTCAGGGACGCCTGACCCGCCGCGCAGAGATGCCCTGCCTGCCGGAAGAGGAGCACGTTCAACTGGACACTCTCCGGGAGAAGGATAGCACGGCGCAGACCGCGGACGATAAGAAGAAGATCACGGACTTCGAGACCAAAGGCGGAAAACTCTCTGAGGAGCTTCAATCGCTGCGGCAGAAGAAGGATTTGACCGACGCAGAAAAGAAGCGGCTTCAGGAGTTGGAGGCGGCTCTCGTTCGCACTCAGCAGAAGTATGCGGCGTTGAAGGATGAACTGGAAGGCAAAATCCGCGAGTACGGCGTGGCGAAGTCCGAAACGCTGATGAAAGATATACGCGCCGCCATCGCCAAAGTGGCGGAGCAGCGCGGGGTCGCCATCGTCTTCAACAGCGAGGTTGCCCTGTATGCAGGCGTGGATATTACGCAGCCAGTGTTGGGCGAACTCAATAAAAAGTAGTTCGGGATGGCGGGCAGCTTTCCTGGGGACAGCCTGTCTGTTGTTCTGTCTGAGCGGGGCAGGCTGTCGGCGGATTCAGACGCCCGCTTCGTCCCCGGTCTCCGTGCGGATGGTTGCACTCTATCATACGCATCCGGCATGGCGGGATGTGGAGAGGTTGGATATTCTGGCTGCCCGGATCGAGCGTCCTGCATCGCAATCCTCGACGGATCGCGTTGCGCTCTCTCCGACGATCCTGCCTCCTGCCCTTCCTGTGCCGGAGACGCGCCTGCCTGGAGCCGACTCCTCCGAGCAGGTGGCGCTTCAGCCCGCGCTTCAACGGCTGGATGCGCTGCGCGAGGTCATTCGGTCCCGCAATGAGCGTATCTATCGGCGCGAGTCGCGTACCGCCGTGCAGGAGATCGAAACCGAAATGGGGCGGCAGCGCGAGACGCTGCTTCAGGAACGCTGGAATGAGAAGGCGCGGATTCGCGGCATCTATGATCCGATGATCCGCGACTTGATGTTAAAGGCGCTCGCATATCGAAGTCAGACCCTTGTGGTGGGACTGACGGCGATTCGAGAGGTGGAGCGCAGCCTGGCTGCGACAGAAGCGCATTTGAAGGAGCTGCAGAGCCGCTATCAGGCGGAGATTCAGCAGGCGGAAAATGCCTTTGCCCAGAGGCTGCGCGACTATCGTGAACAGCGCGAGGCGGATCTGGATCGCCGTCTTCAGGCGATTCGCGCCCGTCTGGAGCGGGAGACGCAGGAGACTCTGACCTCTTATCGAAATTCCTTGAGAGAGAACCTGGAGGCGCGCCTGCCGATGGCGATCCCGTCCGCGCCTTCGCGCCCCCTGGTGTCGGCGGAACGTCTGCCCTCTCCAGCGCAGTCCGTCGGAAGCCTGCCTGCGCCCGCATTGCTCGAGTCCGGAAGGACTCTGGCGGTGATTCGAGGACAGCGTGTCCGCCTTCTAAAAGCGATCGAAGAAGATATACGTTATCATGTGGAGCGCCTCGCCGTCGAGAACCACTGGGATCTGGTTCCGCCCACCTCTCCGGGAGCCGCCGACCGGACGGAAATGGTCGCGCAGATGCTTCAGGGGACCTGGAATCCATAACGTTTTCTGTCACAATCCCTGTCATCTCCCGTGACTTCCAGGAAATGGAGGAAAAAGCGAGTCAGAGAGGTCTCGCAGAGGGTAGACTGAAATAGATGATTTCAGACGAAAGCGCAAGCGTATGATAACGACCAGAGTGAACTCGAACAGCCTGATAGGCAGGCATCCTCCTTTTATGACCGTCCGGGAACTGGCGGAGTGCGTGGGGGGCTCGGTAGAAGGCGATCTGGAAGCGCGCATCATAGGCGTCTCCAGTATCGAAGACGCCCAGCGCGGCGATATCGTTTTCGCGGAGAACTCCCGCTATCTCTCCCAGGCTGAAAAATCCGACGCCTCCGCCATAGTCGCCTTTCTCGATGCCACCACCCCTGATAAGCCGCTCATCAAGGTCAATAATCCCCGTTACGCCTTCGCGAAGATTCTGGAGATGTTTGCCCCGCGCCTGAATGCGCCTGTTGGAGTCCATCCGACGGCGGTGGTCGGCAAGGGAGTGCATCTGGGCGAGGGCGTCAGCATCGGTCCGCATGCGGTTGTCGGCGATCATGTACGGATCGGCGACCACACCGCGCTGCTTGCCGGAGCCTTCGTCGGAGAGGACTGTCGGATCGGCGAGCGCTGCATTCTTCATCCCCATGTCACTCTCTATCAGGGGTGTGCGCTGGGGGATCGCGTGATTATCCACAGCGGAACGGTGGTCGGCGCGGACGGCTTCGGCTATATGCGAATCGGGGATCGCAGCTATAAGATTCCGCAGATCGGCATGGTGGAGATCGGCGATGATGTGGAGATCGGCGCAAACTGCTGCATAGATCGCGCCAAGACCGGCGTGACCGTAATCGGGGCGCGTACCAAGATAGATAACCTCGTTCAGATCGCGCACAACTGCAAGATCGGCGAAGACTGCATCATTGTGTCGCAGGCAGGCATTGCGGGAAGCTGTCAACTGGAGCGCGGCGCGATGCTGGCGGGGCAGGCGGGCGTGAAAGATCATACGGTGATCGGGGCGGGGGCGGTCGTGCTGGCGCAGGGGGGTGTCTTCGGCGACGTTCCCGCCGGAGCGGTCTACTCTGGCTATCCGGCGCGTCCGCATCGCGAGCGTCTGAAGATGGACGCGGCGCTCTCCAACCTGCCGGACTATCGGAAGCGGCTTCGTGAACTGGAGAGAGCGAACCGGGATCTGACACAGCGCAACGCCCGGCTGGAGAAGATGGTTCAGACTCTGGCGCAGAAGCTGGACATAGAGATTGAGGAGTGAGTTGACCCGTCCCGCTTCCTCCGAAGACCCTTTGCGCGAGGCTCTCCTCTATCAGCAGACCACACTCGGCGGATCGGTGCGCATGAGCGGCGTGGGCATCCATACCGGCGCGTCGGCGCAGGTGACGCTTCACCCTGCCGATCCGCATACCGGGATCATGTTTCATGCAGGCGGCGCGACCTTTCCGGCAAGCGCCGCCTGCGTCGTCAGCGCGCGCCGCTGCACCTCGCTGGGAACGGCAGAAGTCCGCGTTGACACGGTGGAGCATCTGCTGTCGGCGCTGCGGGGGCTGCGGGTGGATAATGCCTGGATCGAGGTCGAGGGACCGGAACTGCCGATTCTGGATGGCAGCGCCCTTCCCTGGGTGGAGGCGATACAGTCGGTCGGTATCGCGCTGCAGAACGAAACGGGATGCCCTCTGACTATTTCAAAGCCGGTCGCGCTGCGCGAGGGCGATACCTGGCTGGTGGCAACCCCGTCGGATCGCTTCACGCTCACCTGCGTGACCGATTTCGACCATCCGCTTCTCGGCACACAGGCGGATACGTTCGAGGACGATCCGGCGCGTTATGCTGCCGAGATCGCCCCGGCGCGCACCTTCGGCTTCATCGCCGAAGTGCAGGCGCTTCTTGATGCGGGACTGGCGCAGGGAGGCAGCCTCGAAAACGCGCTCATTATCTATGAGGATCGCTTCTCCCTTCCTCTGCGCGTTCCCGATGAGTGTCTGCGTCATAAAGCGCTGGACCTCTGGGGCGACCTCTCTCTGGCGGGATGCCGTCTTTGCGCTTCCATCACCGCGATTCGCCCCGGTCACCGCGCCAATGTCGCCTTCGCGGCGTTGTTGCGACGGGAGGCGCAGCGCGTTAACGGGGAGTAAGCCTGCGACAAGCGCCTGAAAAAGCCGCCTTGCAGCCGCCTTCTGACCGCTTCGAGCCGCTTGATGGGTATGCCGGGCTGGAATCGGACTATGCCATAAAGGAGATACTTTATGTTCGATATTGAACAGATACGCTCTTACTTGCCGCATCGGTATCCCATGCTGTTGGTAGATCGTATTCTGGAGATCGAACCCGGTAAGCGGGCGGTCGGGTTGAAAAACGTCACCATCAATGAGGAGTTTTTCAACGGACACTTTCCCGGTCAGGCGATGATGCCGGGGGTGCTTATTCTGGAGGCGATGGCGCAGGTCGGCGGCGTGCTGATGCTGTCGCTGCCCTCCTACGAGACCAGAGTTCCGGTGATCGGTGGCATTGAGAATGCGCGCTTTCGCAAGCCAGTCGTGCCGGGGGACACCCTGATCACCGAGGTCGAGGTGCTATTCTTCCGACGCTCCTTCGGGAAGGTGAAGATGATAGGGCGGGTCAATGAAGAGATTGTTGCTACATGTGAAATGACATTCGGACTGATTGAGCGAAACAGCTTCTCAAAGAAGGAGTAACCGATGTCGAGGAATATTCATCCCACCGCTATCATTCATCCCGACGCCTATCTTGCGGATAATGTCTCTGTCGGTCCGTTCAGTCTGATCGGGGAAGATGTGCATATCGGCGAAGGAACCCGGCTGGTCTCACACGTCGTCATCGAACCGGGAACGCGGATCGGCAAAAACTGCTCCATCTGGCCCGGCGCGGCTCTGGGAGGGCCTCCGCAGGATCATAAGTATAAGGGCGAACGCAGCTATCTGACGGTGGGCGACAACAATATCATTCGCGAGTGCGTGACCCTGCACCGAGCCGTCGGCGAAGGCGTCTCGACCCGCATCGGCAGCGACAATATGTTTATGGCGTATGCCCATGTGGGGCATAACTGCGAGGTCGGCAACGGCAACACCATCTCCGGCTACGTCGGGCTGGCCGGTCATGTAACGCTGGAAGACCATGTGGTGCTGGGCGGCATGAGCGGCATTCATCAGTTCTGCCGGGTGGGGAAGCTGGCGATAGTCGGCGCGTTGAGTAAGATCAATCAGGATATTCCCCCCTTCATGCTGGCGGACGGCATCCCGGGGCGCGTTCTGGACCTGAATAAGATCGGCTTGCGTCGTTACGGAGTGCCGCCGAATATTCGCGCCACGCTTCGCATGGCATATAAGCTGCTCTATCGTTCCAACCTCAACTACTCGCAGGCGATGGAGCGGATCGAAGAGGAACTGGAACCAAGCGAGGAACTGGACTACCTGCTGAACTTTATTCGCGGAACGCAGGGAGGTTTCGGCGGGCGCGGCAACGATCTGCCGCGCGGGTAGCACTACACCGTTGGTCAGGGCGCGCGAAACTCCGGACAGCGCGATCCGTCGGATCCTGACCAACGCCCGGAGACGAAAGTGCATTCAAATATTGCCATACTCTCCGGTGAGATGTCGGGCGATCTGGTCGGCGGCGCGCTGGCAGGCGCTCTGCAGCTACTCCGACCGGAGATTAAGCTCTGGGGCATCGGCAGCCGCCATATGGAAAGGGCGGGCGTCGAACTGCTCTATGACAGCGCGCAGTGGAGCGCGATCGGCGTGGTGGAGGCGCTGAAGGCCTATCCGATGCTGCGCTTTCGCGCCTATCCGCAGATTCTCCGGCAGTTGCAACTACGTCAGCCGAAGGCGGTCGTTCTGATTGACTTCGGCGCGTTCAATGTGAAAGTGGCGCACTGGTGCAAGGCGCGGGGAGTGCCGGTACTCTACTACTTCCCCCCCGGCTCCTGGCGGAGAACCGGCAGAGTCCGGGGGGAGCTTGCGCGGATCACAGATCGGATCGCCACGCCGTTTCCCTGGTCGGCGGAGCGTCTGCAACAGGTCGGGGCGAATGTCGCGTTTGTAGGGCATCCGCTGCTGGAGATCGTTCGCCCGACCCTGACCCGCGAGCAGTTTGCCGACCGGTTCGGGATGGACGCCGAACATCCGATAGTGGGGCTGCTGCCAGGCAGCCGCCGCTTTGAGGTGACGTATAACTTCCCGGCGATGCTGGGCGCGGCGCAGCGGCTCTCCGGGCGCGTGCCGGGCGTGCAGTTTGTGGTCGGGCTGGCATCTCCGGTGGCGCGTCAGATTGTCGAGGATCAGCTTCAACGGCTGCAGGAGCAGGCGCGACGGGCGCAAAAAGCCGCCGAGCGCGCCGCCGCGCTCCGCGAGCATCCGAAAGATCGCGAGAAAGCCGCCCGTCGCGCCGATCCGCTGCTGGTGACGCCGGAGGGAGTGACGCTTCCGGCAGATGTCTACAAAGAGTGGCGAGGATTGCTTACGCATGGCGCCGATCCCTTCGCGATGCCTGCGATTGTGCTGGCGGATTCGATGACTTACGATGTGATGGCGCATTCGGATGCGCTGCTGGTCTGCTCCGGAACGGCGACTCTGGAGGCGGCGATCCTCAGTGCGCCGATGGTGATTCTCTATCGCGGTTCGCGCCTGATGGAGATGGAGGCAAAGCTGCGCCGGGTGCGTCCTGCGCATATCGGAATGCCCAATATCATCGCCGGAGAGCGTATTGTGCCGGAGTTTATACAGCATGATGCCCATCCCGAAACGCTGGCGCAGCACACGCTAACCTTTCTGACCGACATGGAGGCGCGCGCCCGCGTCCGGCAGGCGCTGGGGAGGGTCCGCGAGGCACTCGGCGCGCCGGGCGCCTCGCGTCGCGTCGCCGAGATGATCTGTGAAATGATACGGTAACAGGATCTGTCAAGAGATGAGCCAACTCCCCGATAGACCGACACGCGAACAGGAGGCGCAGACCCAGCGGCGTCTTCTCGCCTACCTGCGCCCGCATCGCATGACGATTGTGGCGGGGCTGCTGTGCGCTGCCGCCGTCAGCGGCATCACCACCCTGCTGACCTGGGCCGTGAAGCTGACCATCAACGCGATGGAGCGGGGAGAAGTCGGACGCCTGAACTTTATCTGCATGGTGGTGGTGGTCGTCTTTGTCGTCAAAGGGCTGGTCACCTACGGACAGGCATACTTTCTCTCGCTGGTGGCGCAGCGAGTCACCACGCGCCTGCGCGACGACATCTTCGCCCACCTGCACACGCTCTCGCTCTCCTTCTTCAACCGTCGGCGAACCGGCGCGATCATGTCCACGCTGACCAACGATGTCCCGGTGATCCAGAACGCCACCATGACGATCCGGGATGTGATCTCCGCGCCTCTGACAATCCTTGCCAGCTTCTCGCTGCTCTTCTATATAAGCTGGCGGCTGACTCTGGCGGCGATCATCTGCGTGCCGTTGATGGGACTGGTTATCTCCAAAATAGGCAAGCGAATCCGGCGCATCTCCGATCTGGTGCAGGTGAAACTCGCCGACATCACCACCATCATCGAGGAGACGGTGGCGGGTGTGCGGATCATCAAGTCGTTCGCCACCGAGACGCATGAGATTCGCCGCTTCAGCGAAGAGAATGAGCGCACCTTCCTCACGGTTATCAAAGGGGTAAAAAAGAGCGCGCAGCTTCGTCCGATCATCGAGTTTATCGGCGCGTTCGGGATCGCGCTGGTTCTCTTCCTGGGCGGCAACGAGGTGGCGTATAACGCCAAGTTAATCAGCAAGGGATTGCCCCCGATCAGCAACATGACGACGACCGGCGCGCTGGCGATGTTCGTGCTGCTGCTGCAGCAGGTGGCGCGCGCCGTCAGCGATATCGGCGGTATCAACAATACCCGCCAGCAGGCGCTCTCCGCCGCCAGCCGCATCTTCTCCGAGGTGCTGGACCAGAAGAGCGATGTTCAGGAGAAGCCTGACGCCGGCCCGATGCCGCCTATTGAGGGGCGCATCGTCTTCGAAAGCGTCTCGTTCGCCTATAACGAGGGCGAGGAGGTGCTCAACGAGATCAGTTTCGAGGCGAAACCGGGCGAGGTGATCGCGCTGGTCGGGGTGAGCGGCGCGGGGAAAAGCACGCTGGTGGATCTGATTCCGCGCTTTTATGACGTGAGGTCCGGACGAATTCTGATTGATGATGTGGATATTCGGGATGTGACGCTGCACTCGCTGCGAAGACAGATCGGCATTGTGCCGCAGGAGACCTGGCTCTTTGCCGGAACGCTGCGCGACAATATCGCCTACGGCAATCGCGACGCCACGGACGAACAGATTAAGAATGCCGCCTACTCCGCCAACGCCTACTTTATCGAAGGGATGCCCGATAAGTTCGATACGGTGGTGGGAGAGCGAGGCGTCCGGCTCTCCGGCGGGGAGCGGCAGCGAATCGCCATCGCGCGTGCCATTCTGATGAATCCACGCATCCTGATTCTGGACGAAGCGACCTCCTCGCTGGACGCCTCCTCGGAGGCGCTGGTGCAGGAAGCGCTCGATCAGTTGATGAAGGGACGCACCACGCTGGTGATCGCGCATCGCCTCTCCACGATCCTTGGCGCCAATCGCATTCTGGTGATGGATAAGGGACGCATCGTGGAATCGGGGACTCATGCGGAGCTTCTGGGCGCAGGCGGTCTCTACTCGCAGCTATATGAGCGGCAGTTCCGCGCAGAGCTTCAGGAGTAGCGATTGATTGCCCCGGTCGGTCTGTGAGATATGGAAAAAGAGCAGGAGCGGAAACCGGATCGCCGCGTAAAAATCCTGGGATGGGTGATCTGGGCCGTGGCGCGCCTGATCGGGATGACCCTGCGAGTGCAGAGCGTGAACAAGGAGACGATGGATCGGCTGATTGACAGTCGGGAGGGAGTCATCCTCGTCCTCTGGCATGGTCGTTCACTGGTTCCGGTCAACATCTTTCGTCATCGCGGCATCTGGGCGTTGATCTCCCTATCGCGGGATGGCGAGGTTCAGAACGCCATCTTTCACCGTTTTGGCTTCCACACGATTCGCGGCTCAACAGGACGCGGGGGCGCGCGCGCTGCGCTGCAACTGGCGCGCATGATCAAAGAGGGCGCTTCGCTGGCATTTACGCCGGACGGTCCGCGCGGCCCAACCCATCGAGTACAGCCGGGAACCATCTTTCTGGCGCAGCGATCCGGCTGCCCGATCCTGCCGATCGGGGTGAGTGCGCGTCCCCGCAAGCTGCTTCGCAGTTGGGACTCCTATATGATTCCTATGCCCTTCTCTCGCGCCGCGCTGGTGATCGGTGATCCATTTTATGTGCCCGCCGATCTGGATGAGAAGGGAAAGGAGCAGGTCGCCGCGCAGTTGGAGCGGATCCTGAACACGGTGGAAAAACGCGCCGAAGAGATGCTCGGTTTCACATACCCGGCAGAATACCCCACGGAGTAACCCGCTTGCCGATCTCCGATGAGACCTCCTTTGCTCCGCTGGCGCTGGGGGCGACTCTGCTTGGCTCGCTGTTTCTGCTCTCGCTTGCGCTGGGACGCAGGGCGCTTCGCTGGCTGCGCGTGGATATGCCGGATCGAGAGGAGCGCGGTCTCTTTGCCTGCGGGCTGGGGATGGGAGTATTGTCGTTTCTCCCCTTTCTCCTCTTTTCGACGGGGATCGGTAAACCGTCCGTCATGCGGGGAGCCGTTCTGCTGCTGGCGGTCGCGCTTCTGCCGGACATCTGCGCCGTTCTGCGAGGCATTCGGAGCGTTTGGAAGAGACGCCGCCGATTAGCCGGCTGGGAACGGGGGATATTCGGCGTTTTCGGGATTCTGGTTCTGCTGGTCTTCTTTCGCGCCCTCTGTCCGATCACCGATGTTGACGGACTCTCCTATCATCTCTCGGCGTCTGTTCGTTTTCTAGAAGCCGGGCGTTTCTACTATCTTCCGACGCTGACCTATACCAACTGGCCCCAGGGAGTGGAGTCGCTGTTTGCGCTGCTGCTGGCGGCGCATCCCGAAGCGCCGGTAGGATTGGTACAGTTCCTGTTCGGGTTGATCCTCTGCGGCTCCGCATGGCTGCTGGCGCGCCGTCTCTATGGAGGTCT
This sequence comes from uncultured Chthonomonadaceae bacterium, assembly GCA_964429855.1. GTDB lineage: Bacteria > Armatimonadota > Chthonomonadetes > Chthonomonadales > CAJBBX01 > CALLMM01. The sequence goes on along the minus strand of CAYSDM010000002.1, from coordinate 165,592 downwards.
GGCGGCGGGAGCGACGCTGGCGCTGCTGCCGCTTTATACGGAACTGTTCGATCAGATGTCGCAGGCGCATGTGGATGTCGGGCTGGCAGCCTTCGCAATGCTGGCGGTTCTGGCGATGATTCGCAGCCGCACCGAGTCCACAGAGGCGGGATCTCCGGCGCAGCAGGATCACTGGCTGTCTCTTTCGGCTCTCTTTGCGGGGCTGGCTGCCTGCGCCAAGCTGACAGGCGTGATGGTCATTCTTGCGCTGACGACGGTTCTGCTGCTGACGCCGGTTGCCGGGGAAGAGAGCCTGATCCGCCATCGCGTCCGCCGCGCCTTTCTATTTTTTATGATCGCCGTGTGCGTTACCGTCCCCTGGTTTGTGCGTACCGCGCTGGTCACCGGGAACCCCTTCTATCCCCTGTTCTTCGGCCTGTTTGGCGGGCGCGAGTGGACGGCGCAGGGGTGGTCCCGCATTCAACACTACTTTCTGCTGCTCAGCACCATTCCAGGACTGCCTCCGACCCATACAAATCTGATCCTGGCGCGAGCGCTGATGTTCGTCTTCGGGCTGCTCCTCTGTCTGGCGACATTTCGGGCGACGCGCCGCTCTCCTTATGCAATCCCGGCGCGCTATGCGGCGATCTTTGTGACGCTGGTGCTGGCCGGGAGCGGTTATAATCTGCGCTTTCTGCTGGCAGCCTATCCGGTGGCGGTGATCAGTCTTGCCCGCTCTCTTTTTCAGGGCAGGGAGCGAGCCGGAATCTATGCGCTGTGCGCGCTTTCGGTGCTGCTGGCGGTTCGCGCGGAGCGTCGCTACGAGCCGCATTTCGGCACCGCGCTCTCGGTGGCGGTCGGGCGAATCTCGCGTGAGGCATATCTTCGGGCTGTTTTGCCGGACTATCCGGTGGTGCAGTTCGCCAATGAAAACCTGCCGTCCGATGCCCGGATTCTAGTAGGGACCTGGGAGGAGAGCAACGCCTACTATCGCCAGATGGCGCTGCGCTCTAACTACTGGCTGCAGGACTCCATTCACTACGATACGCCGGAGCGATTGACGCAGGACCTGCGGCGTCTTGGCGTGACGCATCTGGTATTTCGCCCGATGGAGGCATGGTGCGCGAAGAGCTATGTCTGCTCCGGAAGAGAGGCGCGTGAGACGCGCGCGCTGTCGGCGCTGTCGGCGCGCTCTGGTCAGAAGCTTTACGAGGCAAACGGGGTATCATTATACCGATTGACCCTGCCGACCATCCCGTAACGACCTGAGAGACCGCACTGGCAATCTACTATCTGTACAATCTGCTTCTGATTCTCTGCTCGCCCGTTCTGCTGGTTTTACTCTGCGTCCGGCTGCTGCGCGGCAAGTCGCGGGCAGGATGGGGACAGCGATGGGGAAGGCTGCCGGAGGCAATGGCGCGCCGTTCTGCGCCGCGCCTGTGGATTCATGCCGCCTCCGTCGGAGAGGTGATGGCGGCAACCCCGGTGATCCGCGCCTACCGCGCCCTCCATCCCGATCATGAGATCGTTGTCAGCGTGATAACGCCGGGCGGGTATGAGGTCGCCGAAAAGCTGGTCGGCGAGTGGATTACCTTCGTTTTCTATGCGCCGTTCGACACCCCCCGGGCGGTGCGCCGCGTCCTGCGCCTGTTGCAGCCCGATGCGCTGGCGGTGCTGGAGACAGAACTGTGGCCCAACCTTCTCTTCCATGCGCGCCGCTCCGGCGCGAAGCTGCTGCTGATCAACGGGAGAATCTCGGATCGCAGTTTCGGCAGATACCGGCGTTTTCGCGTGATTTTCGGCTGGACGCTGAACCTGTTTGATCGGCTTCTGGCGCAGACCCCACAGGATGCGGAGCGTCTGCGTCAGATCGGGGCGGAGCCGCCACGGGTGGAGGCGTTCGGAAACACGAAGTTCGATCAGGCGACGGATCGGCTGAGCGAGTCGCAGGTAGCCGCACTCCGAAAAGACCTGAAGCTGTCCCCGAAGGCGCCGGTCTGGGTGATCGGCAGCACGCGAATCGCGCTGGAGGAGGCGTTTCTGATCGCGGTCTATCTGAAGCTGCGCGAGACCGTTCCCGATCTGGCGCTGATTCATGCGCCGCGCCATGTTGAACGCGCCGAAGAGGTCGCCGAGATGATGCGCAACGCTGGTCTGAAGCCCGTTCGTCGTACAGAGATGGCAAACGCCTCCGGGTACGTCTCGCAGATCATTCTGGATACCTTCGGTGAACTTGGAAACGTCTATGCGGTGGCGGATGTCGCCTATCTGGGAAACAGCCTGCTGCCTCCTGGCGGAGGTCAGAACCCGCTGCAGGCGTTCGCGCAGGGCAAGCCAGCGTTCTACGGACGGTATATGACCAACTTCCGGGATATTGTGGCGCAGGCGGAGAGCGCCGGGGTCGGCTTTACGGTCGCCGATGCCGACGAGCTGGCGGCGCGTATGCAGGCGCTTCTGCAGGAAAGAGAGAGACGGAGCGAAATTGCGGAGCGCGCGGTGGAACTGGTGCAGCGAAATCGAGGAGCTTCGGCGCGATATGCGGAGGCGATCTCTGAACAGATGAAAACAACCGCCCCGGTGAACGGATAGGCGAGGAAAATGGACACCGAGAACCAGCAGGCACAGCGAGAAGCCTATCTTCTCTCCATTATTCGCGGAGAGCGGCAGGGAGTGAGCGCGTCTCTGCTGCGGGGTGCGCTTTCCGGACTGGCGTGGATCTATGCAGGAGGGCTGAAGCTCTATCTGCTGCCCTATCAGAAGGGACTGCGACGGCAGGCAAAGCTTCCCTGTCCGGTCATCAGCATCGGAAACCTGACGGTCGGCGGAACCGGCAAGACGCCGATGACGCAGTATATCTGCGAATTTCTACAGGAGCGGGGTCTTCAGGTCTGCGTTCTGAGCCGGGGCTATCGCGGAGCCAATGAGCATGGCGTGGCGGTGGTTTCGACGCCGAAGCGAGTGGAACTGGATGCGGCGGCGGCTGGCGATGAGGCGCATCTGCTGGCGAAGATGCTGCCCGGCATTCCGGTGGTGGTCGGCAAGGATCGCCGCAAGAGCGGCGCGCTCGCCTGCGCGCAGTTTCAGCCGCAGGTGATCGTTCTGGATGACGGGATGCAGTTTTATCAGCTTCATCGCGACCTGGAGATCGTGCTGATAGATGCGCTGCGTCCGTTTGACAACGGCTGGACTTTTCCGCGCGGACTGCTGCGGGAGCCTCCCTCGCATCTTCGCCGCGCCGGGTGCGTGGTGATTACCAATGCTGACAAGACCGAACCGGAGCGCGTGGAGCGGCTGAAGGCGAAGATCAGACAGTGGACAGGGCGCAAACCTCTCTTCACGGCGCAGTACACAGTTCGCGCTCTCCGGGCGCTGGATCGCTCTGGCGATCAGCCTCCCGCCTGGCTGAGCGGGCGTCGGGTCGCCTCGTTCTGCGCGCTGGGCAATCCCGCCGGTTTCGAGGAGCAGATTGAGCGGCTGGGGGGGCTGCTGGTTCATCGCGCGCGCTTTCCCGATCATCACGCGCCGACGATGGGTGAACTGAACGCCATGATCGAGGAAGCCTGCGAACAGCGCGCCGAGGCGATTCTGGTCTCGGAGAAGGATGCCGTCAAACTGCCTCCGCTCGGTCGTCCGCTGCTTTTCTACGCGCTGACGGCGCGCCTGACTGTGGATGATGAGTCCGCGTTCTTCTCCCGGATACTTCAAGCGCTGGGATAAATGGTCGGTTTCCGTCTTTCATGATATGAATAGGATCCCGTAAAGCCCCGGCTAGAGAAATCTGGTCGGGGCTTGAGTGTGGGACAGGGCGATTTTCGGCAGGATGCAACGGCATCCGGCGCGAAAATCGGAGGAGAGCGCGATCGCCGGAATCGTCGAGGCGGTCGCAGAGATGTGGAGGTGATCATGCAGGTTCACAGACTGAGTATCTTGCGCCTCCTATGTGCGTTGTGCGTGACGGCATTGATCAGGCCGGCGGCCGAAGCGAGGCAGGCGATGGATGGGAGCGAGTCGGTCAATGTGCGGGCGCTGGGAGCAAAAGGGGACGGGAAGGCAAACGATACTCCCGCCTTCGAGGAAGCATTACGGCAGGCGTTGGCAAAAAAGCAGACGGTGCTGGTTCCGAGGGGAGTCTATCGTCTCGACAAGCCGCTGATCCTGGAGAATGTCGGGATGACCGGACCGGACCCGGGTGCGTGGTGTGCCGATACGGACGCGCTGCCGGTGCTGATCCCGCAGCAGCGCGACGCGCCCTGCATCGTCATGAAGGCAGGCGCAAGCCTCAAGGGAATCTGCATCCGCTACGAATGGGCAAAAGAGCCGGAGTCGGGTCCTCCGGCAGTGCTGGTAACCAGCATCGGAGCCTATCTTTCTCAGTTGAAGCTGATGTATCCCTGGGACGGCATTCTGGCGGACGGCGAGAATAACATCGGGCGGCTCAATATCGCCGATATCTTTATCGTCTCGCCGCGCAATGTCGGGGTGCGCGTCACCGGTACATGGGATGTGCCGACGGTGACGAATGTGGAGGTCTGGAACGCCGGACCGGTGGCGCGAGGGCTGGAGAAGGGCATCGGATTTGATCTTGGCAAGAACGATCTGATTCGGATGACCGACTGCTTCGCCTTCGCGATGAATATCGGCTTTCTGCTGCGCGATGAGATACCGGGCTGCAAGATCAAGGGAGGAACCTGGGGCGTGTTGACCGGCTGCTCGACCGATTTTTGCAGCGTCGGGATCGAGGTGCGCGGCGAGAATACCGTCAGCGTCAGCGGCGGAACCTTCTGGAACCACCATCAGAGCCTGATCGTGGACGGAGAGCAGGCGCGCGTGCGGGTGACCGGCGCGGAACTCAAATCCAACGGCGCGTCGGTGGTGGAGGTGCGCCGCGCCGATCAGACGGTTATCAACGGCTGCAGCCTGCTGCGCGTTATGGAAGGGTTTAACGTTCCTGCCGTTCGACTGACGGGAGGACGCGCCACGCTGATGGGCTGTCATCTTCAGTCAACCTCGGAGGGCATACTTATCGGGAACGGCGTCGCTTCCGCGCTGGCGCAGGGCAATACCATCGAGGCGGCTGCCGGGAAGGCGGTTGTGAATCGAGCGGCTTCTCCGGCGGCGGTCCATGTCTCCGGCAACCTGGAGATCACGTTCAAACCGGCGGCTCCCGCCGCAAAGCCTGCGCCGAAATAGCGCGTATTCCTTGGAGACGCGCTATTTCATGGAAGGAGCGTCCATGAAGATCTCTTCACTCGCAACGCTGCTCTTCGCGCTGATGCTATTGCCCGCCACGATGTGTGCGGAGATGCGAATCACCACGACGGAACTCTCGCCCGCTGTGCTGGTTACAACCACCGAACGGCGGCTGTCGCTCTTTGCCAACACGGAGGCGTGGGGGCTTGGCGCGCCCACGCATATCTTGCTGCCTCTCCGCGAGAGGATCGCCTCCTTTGACCGGCTGAGAGGCGCGAAACGCTGGAGTAGTCCGGCGGGACTGCTGGGAGAAGGCTGGTCTCTGGTCTGGTTCCGGGACGCGAAGGGCTGGGAGGCATGGGATTCGCCCTGGCTGATTGTCTGGCAGCGAAATCCGACCGCGCTGACGCTGGACGAGAACGGTCTGCGCGTGGAGGCGAGGGAGCCGCTGGGCGACATCGCCCTGATGCCCCTGTACGGACTGGCGAAGCCGGAGACGCAAGGCTGGAGTCTGACGTCTGCCGGAGTCGTTCGACGCTGCCGATTCTGGGCGCGCGTTCTGCGACACTACCCGCTCGCCTGCCGGGAGCGATTTCGTCTCGACCCGGACAGGGGCGCGTTAATCATCGAAAACGTCTTCACCTGGCGGAGAATCGCGGATGACTGGCGAACGCCTCCACTCAAACTCGCGCCTGTCTCTCCGACGCTCGCGCTGGCGAAGCAGGGCAGCCTGATGCCGATGACCTTCTCCGCGCCGCTCCATGATCCGCAGGTCGTCACCGCCTTCGGTCCGTATATAGGCGTTCTGAACGCGGATCGCTACACGGTCTCCTTCCCTGTGCTGCGCTACATTGTCGAGACGGAGCAGGAGCCTGCGCCCGATCTCTCCCAGCCCGTTGTCGCGGAGGCGCATCGGCGGCTGGTGCGCGCTATGACCGAGAGTTTCAGCAGTCCCGATGGTCTGTTTCATCAGGATTTCGGCGACCCGCCGACCTTCGCAAAGCCGCCGCAGGAGCAGGACGGCGAGAACGGAAACACCTGCTGGGCGGTTGTCAGCGCGCAGTACTATTGCCGCGCGCTGCCCTATCTGCCCGCCGATCTGCGCGAGAAGGCGAAGCCCCGCCTGCGCCGCTACTTCGCCGACTGGATTCTGCAGCCCCGCCGCTACCAGCCTTTCCGCGGGAAACTGCTGCTGTTTGGTCCGGGAATTGGCGCGTGGGGCGGGTATGACGACGCAGGCAAGTTTTCGACGAACGTGATCCTGACCCTGTGGACCTACGCCCGCTATACCGGCGACTATGCGCTGATCAAGGAGCGGTGGGATATGGTCAAGAAGCTCTTCATCACGCCCCGCGAGTCTACCTGGCGGGGATTTGGACGCGACGCCATCGCCGAGATGGGCGATAAGGCGGCTCCCGCGCTGGCGATGGCGCGACTGGCGTGGTTCGTCGGCGACCGGGATACCTTCGCCTACGCCGCCTATATCTTCACCCGCGAGTTGGCGCACCACGCCGTCATGCAGAACGGAGCCGCCTACTTTGTGCGAAATCAGCCGCTGTTCAGCCGGGAGAAGATGCCCCCGAACGTCTACCTGACCAATCTCTGGGGCGACATCGCCGGCTGGCAGATTGATGGACCGACCTATCCGGCCGTGACCGGCGAGCGGCAGTACACGAATCGTTGGGTGCGCTTTGGCGACCCGGACGTGGCGCGATTTCACCGGGATCACCTTCAGGCGTTGAACCGCGCCGAACTCGACGGATTGCTTGCCTCCGGCGTCTTCACGACGATGCGCCGGAACACCCTGGACGACCCGCATATACTGCCCTCTATCGTGCGTCTGCGCTCCCTGATCCTCAACGAATCGCCCGCGAATCTGGCGAAAATCCTGCCGGTCAGCGCGAATGTCCATTCCAACAGCGGAATCGCGGCGCACTGTATGGCGTACTTGCGCGTCAGCCGGACGCTCCGCTTTGTGCCGCTCATTCCCGGCGAGAAGACGGCAACCGACTGGCAGATCGGTCTGGAGCGCGAGCGTCCCGAAGGAGACGCGGTTCTCGCCGCAACGGTGCAGTGGAGCGCGGGCAGGGAGAGCCATGTCGGCGCGCCCGCCCTTACCTGGTACGGATGGAAGCCGCCAAAGACCAACCCGAACCTGCCGGGGGGCGAACGCTGGTCGTTCGGGCAGATACTTGCCGACGCGCCGCCGGTATCGGCGCGTTTGCAGACATTGAACTGGAACACGCGAATCGTGCATCTTGCGCCATAGGAGATGGAAGGAGTGTCCGTCTCGGCAGGAGTTCCGCCGATGAATGCGCAATGACCCACCAACAACCCGAACGAAGGAGAAGAGGATGCCGCTCTCAGAAGGGCAGCTTGAGCAGTATATGCACGATGGCTTTTTGATTCTGCCGGACTTCTTTCGCCCGAAGGAACTGGAGCCTGTCATATCCGAGATCAGCGGTCTGGTCGAGGGACTGGCGCAGCGCCTCTATGCCGCCGGTAAGATACAGAACCGTCATGAGGGAGCAGATTTTGAGAACAGGCTGACCCTGCTGGAGAAGGAGTATCCGGGCGCGGCAGTGCTGATCCACATCGGGGGAATCCTGGGACCGGCGCTGGCGCATCTGTGGGAAACTCCGCGCCTGCTGGACATCATCGCGCAGATCCTTGGACCGGAGGTTGCCGGGCATCCGGTCTGGAATCTGCGCTCCAAGACCCCGCATAACCCGCTGGTGACCGTTCCCTGGCATCAGGATACCGCCTATCTTGCTGAAGGGTGCCACGCCACTCTGCAGCCGACCGCCTGGATTCCGCTGGTGGACGCCAATGCCGTGAATGGAACGCTGGAGGTGATTCGCGGCGGTCATCGCTCTGGACAGGTCTTTCGCCATCGTCTGGAGAACACACGGGGGCATAAGGATTCCTGGTACCTCTACATCCCGGAGGAGGAGCTTCCGGAGGGGGAGCGGGTCACCTGCGAGATGAAGCGCGGCTCGGTGCTGCTGATCAATCAGTTGATCCCGCACCGCAGCACGGAGAACCGTTCGGATCGGGTGCGGTGGAGTATTGACCTGCGCTGGCAGCGACCGGAGGAGCCGTCCGGGTTCGAGGGGATCAAGGACTGCATTCTGATGCGAACCGCCCGTGATCCCGACTATCGTCCCGACTGGGAAAACTGGGGCAAGCAGAACCGCATCGCCGACGCGATGCTGGAGACTCCGAAGGAGGAGTTCTCCACCCGTGTCTCCGGTCCATGGATGCAGCGCTGGGAAGGCTGAGAGAAGGCGAAAGTCGGTGGTGCGCAGGCGGGCATCCCTGCGATGCCCGCCTGCGCGTGCTATAATTACCCGTTATGTCCGAACTACTTGTGAAAAACCCGCCGGGAGCGTTAACGGTGATGGCGGTGGAGTCGGGGAGCGCGGCGGCGCGCGCCGGAATCGCCGTCGGGGATCTGCTGCGCGAGATCAACGGCAAGCCGATCCTGGACATTCTGGACTATCAGTTCCACTCCGCAGAGAGCCGCCTGAAGATCGTGCTGGAACGCGACGGGAAGCGGTATGTAGCGGCGGTGCGCGTGCCGGAGGGAGAGACTCCGGGCTTAACCTTCCTGCACGACCTCGGCGACAAGATACACACCTGCAACAACAGGTGTGTCTTCTGCTTTATTCACCAGATGCCGAAGCGGATGCGCAAGACGCTCTATCTGATGGACGACGATTTCCGCCTGTCGTTCATGCACGGCAACTACGTGACGCTGACCAACCTGACCCCGCAGGAGTGGGAGCGAATCAAGGAGCAGAAGCTCTCCCCGCTCTATGTCTCCGTGCATGCGACCGATCCCGAACTGCGCGCCCGTCTGCTGGGGCGTCCCGAACCCGCTCCCATTCTCCCGCAGCTTTGCGAACTGGCGGACAGCCGCATTGACGTTCACGCGCAGATCGTTCTCTGTCCGGGGCTGAACGATGGCGAGAGACTGCAGGAGACGCTTACCGCGCTGGCGCATCTGCACCCGACTCTCTCCGGCAAACGCTGCGGAGTTCTATCGGCAGCGATTGTTCCGGTCGGACTGACGAAGTTTCGGGAACGTCTGCCGAAGCTGACGACCGCCAGCCGCGATTATGCCGCGGAGATGATCCTTACGATAGACCGGCAGGCGCGGCGGTTCCGAAAGGAGATGGGCACGCGCTTCGCCTGGCTGTCGGATGAGTGGTACTTTCTGGCGGAAAAACCGATGCCGGGAACCGCGCACTACGAAGAGTTTCCGCAACTGGAGGACGGGATCGGCACGGTTCGGCTCTTTCTGGATGATGCCGCGAAACTGGCGCGAAGGCTGCCTGCTTGCGCGCCGACTCCCATCTCCGCCACGCTGGTCACCGCCGAGCTTCCGGCGCAGATCGTGCAGGAACTGGCGGCTCAATGGAACCGAATCGAGGGCGTGGAGGTGAATGTCTGCGTGGTGAAAAATCGCTTCTTCGGCGGCAGCATCAATATCGCCGGACTGATCACCGCGACCGATCTTCTGGAGCAACTGGCGGACTTCCCGGTACGCGAGACGCTCTACCTGCCCTCCATCTGTCTGCGCGATGATCGCCTTTTTCTGGACGACTTTACCGTTGAGGACATCCGCCGGGAGACCGGGCGCGAGGTGCGCGTTGTCGGAACAAAACCCACCGATCTGGCGGAGGCGATGGGACTGATTGCCCCCGGTCGCCGACGCCGCTCTTCCGAAAATCGCTGGAGGATGGAGGAGCGCCCGTCTTCCAGTCCGGCTACTCCTGCGGAGGACTGAGCAGGAACGTTAAACCGCACAGCAGCAGTGGCAGCGCCATCAAGCCCAGGACGAAGACGGCAGTGGATGGCAGCACGGGACGGGAGGATATCCGCGCATAGGCGATAAAGATGGCGAACCCCTCCAGCATCAGCAGCGCGCCGCCCGGTTTCTCCCACTTCCAGGGAATCAAAACGCTGCCCATAAAGAGCGGGATGATAATGGCGGATGCAGTCAAAATCTGCTGCGGAGTCGAACTATCAATGGTGGAGGCGATTCCGAAGAAGGTCCACCACGCCCCCCAGAGAAGCGCCACCGCGCGCGCAATGTAACGGGGCAGGTACGGTTTACGGTAGGAATTCGTCACGTCAGGAATCATGTCTCTCTCCTTTTCCTTCCGCGTATCACGGTAACCCCATTTTAGCGCATGGGTCTTCTGTGCGCATGAGCCGAAAGTCCCATTTTGGAAGAGGGAAGAGGCTTGGATTATCGGGACAGCGCCCGGGCGAACTGCGCCGCGATCCAGTCAGTGGCGGTGATGGCGGTTCCCACCACCACGGCGAACGCGCCTGCCTCCAGCGCATCCCGCGCCTGTTGCGGGGTATGGATTCGCCCCTCGCAGATGACCGGCAGCGGCTTCAGGGCATCGCTGAGACGGGCGACAAGCTCCAGATCGGGACCGCGCGCCTTGCTGGTGGCGGTCTCTGTGGTATAGCCGCTCAGGGTGGTAGCGATGATGTCCGCTCCCGCTTCCGCCGCGGCGATGCCCTCCTCGTAGGTGGAGATGTCCGCCATCACCCGCCGATCCAACTCCGAGTGAATGCGTCGCGTCAGGGCGGCGAAATTGTCTGAACCGGGGCGGGGACGAGGGGTAGCGTCCAGCGCGATGATCTGCGCTCCCGCCTGTGCCGCCTCCAATGCGTCCTTATACTCCGGTGTAATATAGACCTCATAGCCGGGAACCTCGCGTTTCTTGATCCCGATGATGGGCAGTCGGACAGCCTGCGCGATGGCGCGGATATTCCGGGCATAGTTGGCGCGGATGCCGACCGCGCCCGATAGCTCCGCACAGCGCGCCATCGCCGCCAGTATCTCCGGGGAGTCCAGCGGGCTGCCGGGAGCCGCCTGACAGGAGACCACCAGCCCGCCACGCAGCGTTTCGATCCATGCAGACATCTCTTACTCCTTGATGGTTCCGATTTGAGGGAGAGAATCGCGCACCTGCGATATCACCGCCTCATGGACGGCGACGCCGATCTCCTCCAGCGCAAGCAGACAGGCTGCCGCCGCCGCCGGGATACGCGGGAGAAGTATCTGCGCCTGCGGCGCGTGGCGCAGGACAGTCTGCGCGAACGGCACGCGCACCCACGCGCCTGCCCGGAAAACCCCGCCCACCATCCCGACCTCCGCCGGCTCCGCGCGCATCTTTAACGCGCGAATCACCCCGCAGGCAAGCTGTCCGAGTTCTCTCCCGGCGTCGCGCAGAATTCGCCGGGCGGTCCTGTCGCCCTCTTCCGCCGCCTGACTCACGCTGAGAGAGAGCGACGCTATATCCGGTCGGGAGAGGCTGCCCGAATAGAGAAACCGATGCAGTTGCGAAAGCGAGGAGAGGTTTAACGGCTCCAGAAGGCGTCGTGTGATGTTGGTTTGCGGGGCGCGTCCATCGGCGGCGCGTGTCGCGGCGCAGAGCGCCCGCAGGGCGATCCAGTAACCGCTGCCCTCGTCTCCCATCAGGTAGCCCCAGCCGCCGACTTTCGCCGTTCTGCCCTGCGAATTGCGTCCGAATCCCACCGATCCCGTGCCGCCGATCACCGCCACGCCGGGACCGCCGAAGGTGATCGAGTAGAGGGCGATCAGGCTGTCGTGTCCCAGCGTCATCTTCTCCGCCGGAACCGCCGGACGGCAAACCTCCTCCAACTGCGACGAAGTGCCGGTCATCCCCAGGTAGGCGCAGGCAAGAGGCGCATCCGGTAGTCCGGCGGCGGCGCGCGCCCCGGCGATGGCATCGGAGAGCGACTGCTGAACGCGCGCAATCCCCCCCGGCTCATGAATATGGTTTGCCGGTCCGCCGTAACCGACGCCCCGCAGTCTTCCGCGCTCGTCCGCCAGAACGGCGGTCGTGCTGGTCTGTCCGCCGTCCACCCCGATCACATAGCGCATAATTTTCCTCGCGTTATCGGCTTCTTTGCACAGATTCTACTCGAAAATGCTGACGGCGCGATAGGGGCGCATGGTTATCCGTACAGTTATCAGCAAGTGGCGAAAAGAGATTCAGCCGGTAATGAATGAAATGGGATGCGGTAAACCGTAACTTGGGGTAGAGTTTAATCAAATCGAGATGCAGGAGGCGGTCATGCCCGACACTTTACGCGCAGCCATTCAGGAGATCGAGCCGGAGATGATCGAGACGCGGCGTCATCTCCATCAGAATCCTGAATTGAGTTTTCATGAGGAGAAGACCGCCGCGCTGGTTGCGGAGAGGCTGAGTCAACTGGGGCTGACGGTGCAGACCGGAGTGGGCGGACACGGAGTCGTGGCGACTCTGCAGGGAGCGCGACCGGGCAGAACGCTTGCCATTCGCGCCGATATGGACGCGCTGCCGATTCAGGAGCAGAGCGATCACCCCTACTGTTCGCGCAATCCGGGCGTGATGCACGCCTGCGGACATGACGGACATACGACTATACTACTGGGGACGGCGAAGACGCTGGCGGCGCTGCGCGAAGAGATGGCGGGGAATGTGCGGTTTATCTTCCAGCCTGCGGAGGAGGTTGTCGGCGGAGCGCATCGCATGTGCGAAGAGGGAGTCATGGATGGGGTAGACGCCGTAATCGCCCTGCATGGCTGGCCCCAGATCGGTCTGGGACAGATCGGCGTGCGCAGCGGCGCGATGATGGCTTCCGCCGATACCTTTGACATTCAAATTCGGGGGCAGGGCGCGCACGCTGCCTATCCGCACCATTCGGTGGACCCCATCGTGGTCGGCGCGCAGGTGGTGATGTCGCTTCAGACGCTCGTCAGCCGGGAGACCGATCCCAACGATTCGGTGGTCGTCACGGTCGGGCAGTTTCATGCGGGAACCGCCTACAATATCATTCCCACAACCGCGCATCTGGCGGGAACCGTTCGCACGCTCTCCAACGAGACGCGCCGAAGCATGCCGGATCGGATTCGCCGGGTCGTCGAAGGAATCTGCGCGGCAGCGCGCGCTACCTGCGAGTTTGCCTATCATGAGGGAACGCCGCCGGTAATGAACGATCCGGGAATCAATCATCTGATCGCCGAGGTGGGAAGGGAGATACTCGGCGAGGAGAATGTCCTCACGATTCCGCACTCTTCGATGGGAGCGGAGGATTTCGCCGTCTATCTGGACTATGCTCCCGGCGCGATGTTTCGGCTGGGACTGGGGGAGACGGCTCCCATCCACACGCCGGCCTTCAATTTCGAGGATCGCGCCCTGCCGGTCGGCGTCGAGCTTTTCTGTCGGGTTGCCCTGCGCTATCTGAACGAGGCTGCCAGCAAGCGTTAGCCAGAGGTTACCGCGTATGGAGTTTCGGGTGTCTGTGCCGATAATGTACCCGGCGCTGTTGTTGCAGCGGATGGATTCGACCGGAAAAGAGAGGACAGACGCCGTAACAACCGATGTATGATCAGCGAATTCAAAATCCCAAGGAGTACAATATGCCGCGTGCGGTGGTGACGGGAGGAGCCGGATTTCTGGGGTCGCATCTGTGCGACCGACTGCTGGCGGAGGGGATGGAGGTGGTCGTTCTCGACAACCTCATCACCGGAAGCACCGATAATATCGCCCACCTGATGGGCAACCCGCGCTTTCGGTTCCTGAAGTACGACGTGACGGAATATATCTTTCTGGACGGTCCGGTGGACTATATCTTCCATCTGGCGTCACCCGCCAGTCCGGTGGACTTTCCAACCAAGCCCATTCAGATCCTGAAGGTCAACGCGCTGGGAACCCATAAGGCGCTGGGACTGGCGCGGGCGAAGCGCGCGCGGTTCTTCCTGGCCTCCACATCGGAGGTCTACGGCGATCCTCTGGTGCATCCTCAGACGGAAGACTATCTGGGAAATGTCAATCCGGTCGGCATACGCGGCGTCTATGATGAGGCGAAGCGGTTCGCCGAGGCGATGACGATGGCATATCATCGTTATCACGGCATTCCGGTGCGGATCGTGCGAATCTTCAACACCTATGGCGAGCGGATGCGTCTGGACGATGGGCGCGTCGTTCCCAACTTTATCGGGCAGGCATTGCGCGGCGAGCCGATCACGGTCTATGGCGACGGCAAACAGACGCGCTCATTTTGCTATGTCAGCGATCTGATCGAGGGATTCTGGCGGCTGATGATGTCCGAACACACGGGTCCGATCAATATCGGTAATCCCGATGAGCGCACGATGCTCGAATTCGCGCAGGAGATTAAACGAGTCACCCACAGCAAGAGCGAGATCGTCTTCGTACCGCTCCCGACCTCCGACGACCCCAAACAGCGCAAGCCGGATATTACCCGCGCAAAGACGTTGCTGGGCTGGGAGGCAAAAGTGCCGCTTTCGGAGGGATTGGAGCGCACTGTCGCGTATTTTAAGAAGAGACTCGATCTATAGAACCGGAGCGCAGGCAGTCGCAGTCCTGCCCGCGCTCCTCACATCCTTACATCCTTCACAGAGAGAGGATGTCCTGTCTCTGTGCGCCGGTGATAGCATAGAAGTCAGATGGTACGATCTTTTCTGTATAAAGTCTGTCTGTTGATCCTGACGGCATGGACGCTGGCATTGCTGCCCAGCCCGACCGAAGCTATCCCCCTGCGTCTGAAGAACGGGTTGGTCGGGGTCTTTGCCGTCCTCTGGTTCGGCAAAATGCTCTACGACACTCTCTTCTACGACCGCTATCAGCCCTGAAACTGCTCTTCTCAGACTGGCTTCGACGTGATGCTCCCCAGGATTGCCGGACGAGTCGCGCCGGTCGCTTTCGGGACGTTGGCGGGCTGTCCCCGCAGAGTCTCATACCCCAGAAGCGCGAAAGCGACCGCCTCCTTGGCATCATCCGAAATTCCGAACTCCGCATGAGTCGTCAGGCGTGCCGGGGCAAGCCGCTCCTGCAGCATCCGCATCAGGGTCGCGTTGTGAACGCCTCCTCCTCCCACGATTACGGATTGAACGCCGCCCTGCGGAGTAAGCCAGACCCGGTAAGCATGGGCGATGGTTTCGGCGGTGAAGGCGGTGACGGTCGCCAGCGCATCCGCATCGGATATCCGTTCGGCGCGAATCTGCGATAGAAGCTGCGCCAGAAACGGCTCCCCGAACCGCTCGCGTCCCGTCGTTTTGGGGATCGGCGCATCGAGGTAGTCGCGACATGCGTCCATCAGCCGCCTTAGCAGCGTCTCCTGCGTCAATCCCTGCGCCGCCAGTGCTCCGCCTTCATCATACTGTCTCGCGCCTCCAGAAAGCGCGCGCGCCAGTCCGTCTATCAGCATATTTCCCGGACCGGTGTCAAACGCGATCACCGATTCCAGAGTGGCGTTTTTCGGTAGAAAGGTGACATTGGCGATTCCTCCGATATTTTGCACGGCGCGGTTTTCGGCGTCGCTGGCGAAGAGCAGCCAGTCCGCATAGGGAACCAGCGGCGCGCCCTGACCTCCGAAAGCCATATCCGCCGAACGAAAATCGGAGATGACCGTACAGCCGGTACGCGCTGCAATGACGGCGGGGCTGCCGATCTGAAGCGTGCCTCTCGCGGCGGTATCGGCAATGGCGAGAGGGGAGGGCTGATGCCAGACGGTCTGACCGTGCGAGGCGATGGCATCCACCTGCGCCAGCGAGATGCCGGCGGCATCCGCCACCGCCTGCGCCGCCTCCGCAAATCTCTCTCCCAGCGCGAAATGGAGGACGCAGAGATCGGGAACGGTGGCGGTACGCGGATCGCACAGGCGCAGAATGGCGTCGCGCATGGAGGGAGAGTGCGACAGGCAGAGGAAATGCCGGAGCGCGATTCGAGTCTGTCGCCCTTCGCCGATGATCTCCGTCAGCGCGGCGTCAATGCCGTCCGCCGAAGTGCCGGACATCAAGCCGATGATAAGCATGGAGCGATTCCAGAGCAGCGGCGGTCAGTCTGCGCGGAAGTTGAACTCCTCCCAGTAGACACGCTTCGCCTCGATCAGCTGCTTGATCCGCCTCTGCACGGGAGAGAGTTCCGACTGATTGGTTTTGAACTCGCAGAAGATGATGCGATCCTCTTCAAACTGCACGCCGTCTACGGGCGTTCCCAGAAACCGAAACGACTGGGAGTCGTAGGGATAGCGGTCCATCAGCGGGAACCACTGTTCGGAGATGCGTCCGTAGATGGTGGAGAGGCTTCGTTGGCGCGACTCCTCCGCCTCCAGCCGCTCCCGCAGCGCGTCCACTTTCCGCTTATAGTAGAGCGTCGCCAGAAAGAGCGCGGCGCACGCCGCCGCCAGCCCGATCAGCACATTATGAAGAGGATCGCCGGGCATCGTCGTGTCTGTTCCTCAGAGAGCGTTCATCGGGAGCGCGCCAGCGCGCCCATCGGGTCCCAGGGCGGCAGTCCGACCGGCTCCGTCTCCAGAACCGCCAGAAGCTCCGACGAAAGGTACTGCTTCTCGACGACGACCTCATAGTTATACTCGTCGAACCAGGCGTCGGTCATCACCATAAAGCCCTTATCGCCGCCCTTGTCGCCCCAACTGTTCTCCACGCGCCACTTGCGCGGATGTCCTTCGGAGTCCAGGTCTACGCCGGTGAAGACCATCGCATGGTTCATCTGGCTCTGCCCGTAGTCCAGACGCTCCGCTTTGGTCATGCCGAACCCGGTTCCGTAGATGGAGGAGTAGTCAAAAAGCTCCATATCCATCAATCCCAGGTCGCGGTCGAACATCTTGCCCACGTCGCAGCCGAACCAGACCGACTTTCCGTCCTGAATCATGCGGACTGCCGCCCGCTTCATCACGTCCAGTTCGACATTCAGGTAGCGAATGATCTGCCCCTCGACCACGTTCCCCAGATATTCAATGGTGTAGAGGGTGTTGTAGGACTTGGTCGCCTGCGGACAGTGAATCAGACAGACCAGCGAGTCGAGGTCTACCGGCACGTGCCGCTCAAAGAACTTCTGCGGCGTGATGACGCCGTCGCGATGGAACTCCTTATCCTTATCTCGCCACTGCCAGAGAAACTCGCGGGGCGGCTCGCCCAGATGAATTGCCAGCATCCGGTAGACCTCATTAAGCATCTCCATCTTCAGGCTCTTGAGATCGTTGACCGGAACGCCCTCGCGGTACATCCGCCGCAGGCGCGCCGCATACTCGCGCAGTTTGGTGGTGATGTTGTGGTTCATCGCGCCGCTGCTGCCGCTGCTCTCCGACTCCGGCATCGCCTCTTTGGGGATCGCGCCGTATTTTTTTATCAGGTTCACGAACATATCCCACTGTCCGCCGTCCTGAATAGGGTCCTGCACCAGCCAGCAGATCAGGCGGCTGTCGGTCGGCTCCTCCAGCGTCTTGAGAATGCTCTCCAGGATGTAGTTGGACTTCTCCAGCTTGTCCCAGAACATCAGATAGTTCTGCGATAGCTCGAAGTCCTCCAGGTTCATCTGCTGCGCGGCAGCCATGCGGAACGTGTTCAGTCCGGCGAACATCCAGCATCTCCCGCTGCTGTTCTGGCTTGTAGATGCGCCGGCTTTGACCATGTGCGAGAAGGTGTGATTATGGCGGGTGACGGCGCGCCGGTTCATGGCGATATTACGCACAGGGGTTTTCGTTACGGCGTTGAGCGCCATGCGGTTGCGCGGGTCCTCTTCAAACTCCTGCTGAAACTGCTCGATCTGATTCAGGGTGATCGCTTCTGCGTAGGTATTGATCAGGGTCACTGGCATTCCTCCGCCTGATGAGTTATCTATGCATTGTATCACAAGACGGCGGCAATTCAGACCGGGCGCGCCGATTTCTTCTGTGTCCGGCAGGTTTAGAGGTAGCGGATTCGGCTGACGGCGCAGAAGACGGCGACCGCCATCGAGAGAAGATGAAAGAAGAGAGGGGAGGGCATGAGCAGCAGCGGAACGCGGTGCAGAGCCAGCCAGAGCGCCAGCCCTCCCGCCACGCCCAGAGCGGCGCACAGCCCCGCTGCGATCTCCATTTTGTATCCCCGCTTGCGCCCGGAGAGACGCCGAACGGTCTCGCCGACCGCCGCGCCCATCGCCACCGCCATCCAGAACTGAAGGAAGCCTCCGGCGGAGGAGGCGAGCGCCACCAGATAGCCGCCCGCAAGCGCGACCAGAAGCCCGATCCCCAGCGCCGTCATCAGCTTGCCGGAATCGATCTGAAACAGGTGCGAGGAGTAGAGCGAAGCGCACTCATGGCAGCGCGCCCCAACCGGTCCCATGACGGTGCAGTCGGGACAGATCGGCTGTTCGCACTTGCCGCAGCGCAGCAGAGTCTCGTGATTATGGGCTTTACATCGAGGCATTGAACGCTGTATTCATCGCTACGGGTCGTTACAGATCATTTTACCAGAACGATGGAGAGATTACCCCGCCAGTTCGGGGGCGTGTTCGCGGAGCCAGACGCGCAGAGGCACGTCGGCGTCGGTCGGGGTGTAGTGACCGTTGCAGTTGACGCCCCAGCCGAGAAGCTGGCGGCGAATGGGGGAGGAGCGTTCCCACAGGTGGCTGACGGTCATATCGTCTTTGGTGCGAATCCAGCGGTAGCCGTACCCGTAGAACAGCACTTTGCGGGTGATGGAAGACCAGTTCGGGCTGGCGGTGTGCCACAGGCGGCGGTCAAACAGCACCGCCGTTCCCGGACGCGCGCAGACCGGTATCGCGCCCTCCGGCTGTCCGATCCCGTCGGCCGGACGCTCCAGGGTGTCCCAAAGATGGCTGCCGGGGATGATCCAGAAGTTGCCCCGTCCCGGCTGCGAGGCGTCCGAAAGAAAGTAGGCGACCTTGAGCGACAGGCGCGGTCGCGGATGGCACTCGATCTCGACATTGACCCGCCCGCTGTCTTGATGCCAGCCGAAGGTGCGATTGTCTTCCGGCTGCCCGGACGGGGGCGTGACGATCAGGTGAGCGTGATAGAGATAGATGTTCCAGCCGAGAATCTCCCAGACTCCGGGCAGGATGCGCTCATAGTCCACGAGGTTCAGAAAGAGGTCGTCTTCCGGGATGAAGTTGGGAAAGAAGAGCGCCCTGTTCGCCTCAAATCCCTTCTCCCGTTCGCGCTGATAGATTCGATCCGTCGCCTCCGTCAGCGCCGAGACATGCTCCGGCGACAGAGCATCTGCCCGGATGAGGAACCCCTCCTCTTGAAACTGACGCCTCTCTTCGTCGGTGAGAAGATACTGCAGACAGGATGGATCCATGATCGGCTCCTGAAAAACCGAAACGCCGGTTCTATCGAACAGGTATGCTCCCGCTTCTGGCAAGGGAGGCGAACCACTGCTCCTGACGCGCCTGGAACGCATCATGCGGGCGCGAGTGGTCGGCGAGCGGCATGATGACCAGCTCTTTGCGCCCCTTCAGTTGATTGGTCATGGCGAAGATGCCCGACGGCGGGCAGACCGTATCAATCAAGCCCAGTCCGATGAGCGTTGGGCAGTTCACCCGCGACGCGAAGTTCACCACATCGAAATAGCAGGCTGTCTGCCGCACCTTTTCCGGGTCTTTCCCCTGCGTCTGCCACCACCACATGGGCCAGCCCGGGGCGCGTTCCGCCGCCGGACCGGTCAGGTCGCACCCTGCCGGAACGTTGGCGACGACCGCCGTGATGCGCGGAAAGAGCGCGGCGGTGACGACCGACTGTAAGCCTCCCTGACTGCCTCCCGTTACAACGAGGATGCGTCCATCCCAGTCGGGCCGTTTCGTCAGATAGTCGGCAGCGCGATAGCAGGACAGATACATGCGGAGGAAATAACTGGTTTCGCGGTCCTCGTTGCCAATGGCGGGATAGTTGCGAAGTCTGCCCTCCGCCGCCTCGCGGTAGAACTTCGCCGGCTGATCGAACGGCAGGTCGTGCGCCATGATGTTAAGCGTCAGCCATCCCGCCTGCGCTCGCCCGACCGCCCAGTCTTTGGAGAGCGGATAGACGCCCGCCCACTGGACGATGAGGAGCGCGGGCAGTTTCGTGCCGCCTCTCGGCTTCGCCAACTGCCCGTAGATATGGGAGCCGCGAATATTGTCCATTTGGATTTTATAGTACTCGACTCCCTCTTTGCCGCTGTCGGCAGGCTCCAACTGCGCGTTCAGCGGCGTCTTCTGAAGTTCGGCGATCTTCTCTTTCCAGAAGCCGTCGAAATCTTTCGGGCGAGGCAGGGAGGGGGTAATCGCCTCCGGTCGGACGACGGCTCCGCCCGCGCCGCCAATCTCTCCGGCGGGCAGTTTCGCCTTCAACTCCAGCAGGAGTGTTCCCGGCTCCGTCAGGGTCGTCTCGAAAACGCCTTTACCCTCTTTCAGCGGCAGGACGCCCTCTCTGAGAACTCTGTAGCCGTTGCGCTTCAGAATATAACGCGCTTCGGTCGCCTGCGTCGCGCCCTCGCCCCGGACTTCGATGTTCCAGGCTATAGGCTCGCCTGCTCGATAGACGCCCTGCGGCTGATTCGGCGCGGCGATGATCTGCTGCGCGACGGCGGCTTGGCAGAGAATAGACAGCGCGATCAGAGGCAGCGCGTAGTTCACTCGCTTCTGTCGGTTCATGGGGGTTCCTTACCGGTTAGCGGTGTCGCGGGGGCGGACCGATCTCCTCGCGATTCTGCGGCTCATCGGTCAGGCGGGCATTCAAGCCGCTTATCATCTGCGACAACGCCAGAGAGGTCTGCGCGCCGGTGACCGGCTGCGATCCCGGTTTGAGCAGGGGCGAGCCGGGCCAGATCATACGGTTCTTCGCCAGAAAGTCCAGCGAGGCAAAAGAGGGATCGCTGCGCGGCACGCCTGTCAACGTGACCGGGGACGGCATCGCTTCAGAGGTATTGTAGACCTTGCCGGTTGCCTTCGGAAGTCCCGGCGCTGAATACAGCGCGAGCCGGTAGATGACCGCCGCCAGTTCATACCGGGTCACCGGACGATCTCGCCAGCTTTTCGCCTTGATCTTCTCGTTGACGCGGGGCGCGCCGGTCTTCTTCCACTGTCCGGCTTCCAGCGACTTCGCCATCCGCTCCAGAGTGACGATCAGTTCCCGGCGCGTCACCGGGCGAGTTCCGTCGAAACGGCCTCCTGGAGCCTCCATGATCTTCAGGCGCACCACCTCTGTGACCGCCGGGCGCGCCCAGTGACTGTTCGGAACATCGCGCAAGGTCTGCGCGTTCGCCGACAGGCAGAAGAAAAGCCCCGTTCCCATCAGGGCAAAAGTGGTCGCAAACCGCATGAAAAATCCTTTCCTGAACCCTGCTTTGCTTGATGCCGTGTTAACTGCCCGAGACGATCTGTCGCGCCTCGCTCTGTCGGATGGCGGGAAACTCTTCCAGGGCGCGCCCCGTCCCGATGGCGACACAGGAGAGCGGGTCTTCCGCGACATGCACGGGAATATCGGTGGCGACGGAGAGGAGCTTATCCAGACCGCGCAGCAGCGCGCCGCCTCCCGTAAGCCAGACGCCGCGCTCGATAATGTCGGCGGAGAGTTCGGGAGGAGTCTGCTCCAGCACCGCCTTGACGCGCTCCACGATCTGCGTCACCGGTTCCGCCAGCGCCTCGCGTATCTCGACCGAGGTGACCTGCACTGTGCGGGGCAGTCCGGCGACCAGATCGCGCCCGCGCACATCCATCGTCATCTCTTCGTCCAAAGGATAGGCGGAGCCGATCTTGATCTTGATCTCTTCGGCGGTGCGGTCACCGATCATCAGGTTATGCGCGCTCTTGATATGGCGCATAATCACCTCGTCCATCTTATTGCCGCCGACCCGCAGGCTGCGGGATATACAGATTCCCTCCAGCGAAATCACGGCGATATCGGTGGTTCCGCCGCCGATATCCACCACCATGTTCCCGCCGGGATTGGAGATCGGCAAGCCCGCGCCGATGGCAGCCGCCATCGGCTCCTCAATGGTGTAGGCTTCTCCCGCGCCCGCCTCCCGCGCTGCCTGAAGCACGGCGCGACGCTCCACGCTCGTAACGCCAGAGGGGACGCAAACCAGAACACGGGGCTTGAAGATGCGCTTACGCCCGATCACCTTGTTGATCAGGTGTTCGAGCATACGCTGGGTGGTGGTGTAGTCAGCAATGACGCCTTCGGACATCGGGCGGATGGCGACGATATTGCCGGGGGTTCGCCCGATCATCATCCGCGCCTCTTCGCCGACCGCCAGCACCTTCTTGGTGGAAGTGGACATCGCGACTACGGATGGCTCTCGCAAGACGATCCCCTTGCCGCGCATATAGACCAGAATATTCGCCGTACCGAGGTCAATCCCCAGTTCCGGGGTTAAGCTGAACATCAAACGCCTCACTACTCTTCCGGCGCGCTGCGCTCGATCTGCGCTCCCAGTCCCTGCAGCCGATGGACGATATTTTCGTAGCCGCGATCAATATGCTCGATTCCCGACACCTCGGTACTGCCTTCCGCCGCCATTCCGGCGCAGATCAGAGCCGCGCCGGCGCGCAGGTCGGTCGCGGTTACGGGCGCGCCGGTCAGACGCTCCACGCCCGTAATCACGGCGGTGCGTCCCTCTACCCGGATGTCGGCTCCCATACGGTTCATCTCATTGACATAGCGGAAACGGCTCTCGTAGACCGTCTCCGTGATGACCGAGGTTCCGTCCGCCGTGGTAAGCAGCGCGCCGAAAGGCTGCTGAAGATCGGTGGGGAAGCCGGGGTGTGGCATGGTCTTGATGTCTACCGGCTGCAGGCGTCCGACGCGCCGCACGCGCATTCCCTCCGCGCCTTCGGTCACCTCCACGCCCGCCTCGCCGAGTTTGCTGATGACCGGGCGCAGGTGCTCGCCGACGGCGTTTTCGATCAGAATATCGCCGCCGGTCATGGCAGCGGCGATGGCGTAGGTTCCCGCCTCCAGCCGATCCGGGATAATGCTGTACTCCCCGCCGTTCAACCGATCTACGCCGTGAATGGTGATGGAGCCGGTTCCCGCCCCTTCAATCTGTGCGCCGAGGGTTTTCAGAAAGTTGGCCAGATCCACAATCTCCGGCTCGGTGGCGCAGTTTTCGATGATGGTCGTGCCGGGAACCAGGCAGGCGGCGGTCATCAGGTGCTGGGTGGCTCCCGCGCTCTGAAAGTCCAGATAGATATTGGCGCCGCGAAGATGACGCGACTCCGCGGAATAGACACCATGCTCGACATGGATATTTGCGCCCAGACGCTTCAATCCGTCAATATGGAAGTTTACCGGGCGGGTTCCGATGTCGCATCCGCCGGGAACCGGCACACGCGCATAACCGAAACGCGCCAGAAGCGGACCGAGTACGCAAAAGGAGGCTCGCATCTTTCGAACCAGTTCATACGGAGCCTCCAGACAGTGAATATGGGTTGAGTCTATGATGACGGTATTTCTATCCGAGAAGTGCGTCGCTGCGCCCAGTCCGTTGAGTAGTTCGACCATAGTCAGCGTGTCACCGATGCGCGGCACATTGTGCAGGGTAACTTTTCCCTCCGCAAGAACGGCTCCCGCCATGATCGCCAGCGTGGCGTTCTTGCTGCCGCTCGTGCGGACTCGGCCCGACAGCGGTTTGCCGCCGTAGATGATTATCTTTTCCAAAGAAGCGCGCCCTCCCTCCTGGCATATTCGGAAAAGCTGCCAGGTTACTATGATACCCGTATACTGTGATAATTGCCTGTGGAAAAGTATACTTCCCTGCCGTTGTATTGTCAATCACGCCCGATACTGTCTGACGATCGTTGCACAGAATCACGGGAGTCAAAAAGAAAGCGCCCTTGACGACGGGCGCTGCTGATCAGGAAAAAGAGGAGTCTAGTCTTCTTCAATGGTGAAGCGATGCATGACGTTTGTGTAGCCTGCCACCGCGTGGATCTCACCCAGACTCTCCAGGCGCATTGCTTTGGCATGACCGTCACACCAGACTACATTGCTCAGTTTCATGTGTCGTCCCAGAATAGCTCCATTGTTGCGTCGATTCAACAGAGCCGGGAAGGGGAAGGTCTCGTTGGGCGTGGTCGGTTGCGGGTCTAGCGGGTCGCGGCGGTAGAAGTCGGCGCTCTGTCCGTATCCCTGCGTCTCGGCGATCAGAACGGTGTCTGCCGGCAAGGCGATAGCAGCCAGAGGCATGTTGTTGGGAGGCGTAAAGGGATCGCCCGCCGCATAGTACATATTGTTGATGGCGTAGCTGCCGAATCGTCGGCCGACGTTCGTCTGTCCGAATGCGTCTCCACAGTCTGCTTCACGGAAGACCTGCATGCCGTCCGGCGAGTAGGGTTGGAAGACGTAGCGCTTGTTGCCTGCCAGCGTGTGCGACTGCCCGGTCACCAGGATTCCGGTGATATTAGAGAAGGGATCGCTAGGACAGTTGAACAGCTGAATGTTCTTGACATAGGGCTGGATAACGTCCATCCAGCGAGGCGTCGAACAGTCTACGAAGTGAGGTCCCTCTGCTACGCGGGGGGGATCAGCGTAGGCATTGCGCACGATCATCTCGTCGTAGTCTTGTGTGTACATCTGAATGGCGGTGCCGATCTGCTTGGCGTTGGACAGACAACCGGTCTGGCGAGCTTTTTCCCGCGCCTGCGAGAAGACGGGGAAAAGTATCGCCGCTAGAATGGCGATAATCGCTATAACGACAAGAAGTTCGATGAGCGTAAATGCGCGATGGGAGGCGCCTTTCGCATGTTTCATGTGTCTCTCCGTTGGTAAATGTAGGTTGAGGAGTGGCGTGCAATGGATATGGAAGTGTCTATGAGAACCTGTTCATCTCTTCCAGGCACTGCCGGTTCTGAGCTACGCAATCAGCCCGTAACACAGAGTCCTGATGCAGATTATATAGGCAGTTGGTTAAGTTTAGATTAAATGCGAATTAAATTGCTGTTAAGCGAGACCTGCGCGCCGACGCGCGTCGGCGCGCAGGATCGAGGAGAGGAGAGACAGCCCTATTGTGAGGATATCAGTCCTCTGTCTGTAGGGGACTCAGTTTTAGCCGCAGCGCCTTCAGTCCCTGTCCATGCGCTCCCGCATACTGCGACGGATAGGGGGCGTCCACGCCCCGAACGGCGTGCCACAGAATGCGGTTGAGTGTATCTTCCTGCGCGCCGTCCACGATGTGCCAGGGAATCTCCTGACTCTTCTGCGCCCAGTAACGCTGTTTGCCGCGCAACGAGGAGAGGGGCGGGTTTAACTCGTCCAGCGGAACGCGGTTGGGCAGGCAGGTGTAGGGGGTGAAGTCGGGCTTGTCGGTGAAGCAGGCGGTCATCAGGCTTGCCGCGCCGTCCATCTGATTCATGGCGCGTAGACCGAGGATGCGCTGCATGGTGTGCAGCACGGAGGTCTGATTGTAGAACTCACTGACAACCGCTTTTCGTCGGGTGTAGGGGCTGATTACCAGACAGAGCGAGCGATGCCCGTCCACATGGTCAAATCCGTCCTGCGGGTCGTCCTCATTCACGAAGATGCAGGTTCTGGGCCAGAATCGGCTCTTCGAGAGGGCTTCCACCACGCGCCCCAGCGCAAGATCGTTATCGGCGACATGCGCGCGCGGCGTGGGCATTCCCGGCGTCGTCCCGGAGGCGTGATCCTGCGGCAGATAGAGGATGATAAAGTGGGGGAGATTGCCGTTCTTCTCGTACTCCGCCAGCTCCTTTAAGAATCGGTCGGCGCGCAGGACATCCGGGATTCGCATATTCCAGCCGGGATAGTCCGGGCAGCTATAGCGGTTCAGGTTCTCGATACCGATCTTCTGCGAGAATCGTATCTTTCCGGTCTTCTGCACAAAGTCGGTATAGATATCTTTGAAGGTCGCGTTGGCGGGAATCGGTTCGGCATAGTCCATCTCGCCGTAGTTGCGGAAGGAGAGACCGGCTGCCAGCGCGTTATCCCAGATGAAGCCGCTGGAGGAGTAGGTGAGGGGATCATCGCCGAAAGTGTAGCTGCGGGTGAAGCCTCCGAAAGACTTCTCCAGATGGTCGGTGACGTTTCCTTCAGTCGCCCAGGAGTGCCCGTCCGCCGACAGCACGCCGTTGCAGTAGTAGTTGTCCAGCAGGACGAACTGTTCTGCCAGCGCGTGATGATTGGGCGTCACCTCGCGCCCGAAGATACACAGCTGCGGGTCGCCGTTGCCCTGCGGCAGGTCGCCAAAAACCTGATCGTAGGTGCGGTTCTCTTTGATGATATAGACGACGTGCTCAAAGACCGAAGGCTCTCCGGCGCGTTCCGGGATCGGAACCGGCTTTCTGCCGCTGCGCCGTTTCTCCCAGGCGCGAAGCATCTGCGGCACGCGCCCATCGGCGCGCACCTGCGCGGTATAACGGCGGAGGGTCTCCGGGGAGGGGATTTCGACGCGGTTTACCGTGCCGGTGTACCAGTAGACCTGCCAGCCGCGCCTCTGCGGGTCTTTTGTGCGCGAACCCACGCCTTTGATATTGGCAACATAGAGCCGCTTCCCATCTGTCGCGACCGCGCCCGGATACCATCCGGCGGGAATAAATCCTTGCACCACGCTGCCCCCGTCACGAAGGGAGATCATCGCCACCGCATTGTTCCCGCCGACCGCCGCGAAGAGCGTCTTCTCATCCGCGCTGAGAGCTAGCGCGTTGGGCATACTTCCAAACGGCAGGGAGGCGTCGGGACGAACTCGGATCACCTCTGTCTGCCGCGCCGCATGCGTGTCAATTACGCTCACGGTATCCGTGTTGGCGTTGGCAACATAGAGCCGCGACCCGTCTGCGTTAAGGATCAGATCGGAGGGGTGGAGTCCTGTCTCGATCTGCGCCTCCTCTGTGCCGGTCTCCAGTTGAATGAAGGAGACGCTTCCGCTGGACGCAACGCCCCGCTCATCTACGAGCGTATCGGTTTCGGCAGATTTTGCCGTGCGCTCGCCTGCTTTGGGGCGGCGTCCTCCCCAGTTAGAGACGTAGGCGGTCTTCCCATCGCGGCTCAAAACCACATCGAACGGAGCCACGCCGACGGGTATCTCGCGGACCAGCCTGCCTTCAGATAGATCCACCACGCCCAGACTGTTCTTGATGGAAAGGCAGACATAGAGGCGGCTCTCATCCGGCGAAAAGGCTATCCCGCAGGCGTGCGACGCCCCTCTCCCTCCAGGGCCCGGCAGCGCTATCTTCCGTCCCCATGCCAGCGCGCCACCCGTCTCCGCTTTTGCCTCCCAGAGCATGTCCTGCGCAGTGGTCGCATACAGGCGCATGCCATCGCGGGAGACCGCCAGCCCGTGCATCGAACTGCCGCCCTCCGGGTACTTAAGCTCCTGTCGAATTTTCCATGTCTCTGCGTCAATGACGACCAGTCCGCGATTGTCCTTGACATAGACGGTTTTGCCGTCGGGGGAGAGAATCAGGTCTACCGGGCGTCCGAGGAACGAGACCGCGACACCGGCAGGACGTATCGTCTGCTGTGTCGGGACAAGATAGCCTCCATCCGGAATCTGCCCGACCTGCACGGGCTTTCGATTGACGGGAAGAAGAGTCAGAACGCTGAGACTCACAAGCAGCAGGAAGGTTTTCATGACGGTCTCCTGAACAGAAGGAAAAGAGCGGTGCGCGTCTGCGGGCGGAAACAGGATCGAAATAGTCTCTCTCTGTTCCACGCGGCGCAGCAAGCCTCCTTCCCAATCGTGTGACGCGAGAAGGATCTTCCGTGAAGACAGGACTCTGAGGAGCGATGGTGTAAAAAAGAGGGCGGGGCGGAGAAAGCCCCCGCCCCGTATGTAAACCGGACCGCTTTAGAAGACCCGGAGTCCGCCGGTTCGGCCCGGATAGTAAGGATACATCCACATCCCGCGCGACGCCCAGATCTGAATGTTGCGCCGCTGTCCGCCGGAGTCCTGTTCCTTCATCTGGAACCACTTGGCGTGTCCATCCGCGAAAGCCATGTTGTCACCGTCCTTATGGCGGATGCGGGGGCGAATTTTGTTGTAAAAGTCGGGCAGTTCGATGGTCACATAGACGCAGCCCCAGCTAAAGCCGTAGGGCGGAACGGAGCCGGAGTGGAAGTGCATAATCGTGTTTGCGGGCTGATCCACCGCCGCCTGGCTGATCGGCCGGTCGAAGATGGTTCCGTCGGGAAGCTGATAGTAGTCGCCGAAGGGATAGGTGTCGTCCGCGCCCAGCCAGTAGTTGTAGGCGTAGTGGTTGGTCATACGTTGACCGTTAAACGGGGCGCACTCATTGCCGCCGGCAAAGGTCTTATCCATCGAGGGGCACTGGAAGATTTCGCGGTTCTTGATGTACGGAAGCAGGTTGAGCGACCATCCGTTAACAGGCTTCAAGCCGTTGGAGGTCAGCCGCTGCATCTGATCCGGGCGGGTATCCGGACTGGGCCAGGGCTGCTCAATGGTTCCTCCGACCTGAACGAAGGTCTCATCGTAGTCCTGAAGGTACATCATGCCGGCCAGGCCGATCTGCTTGAGATTGGCAAGACAGGTCGTCTGTCGCGCGCTCTCTCTCGCCTGAGCAAAGACCGGGAAGAGGATCGCCGCAAGAATGGCGATAATAGCGATTACGACAAGAAGCTCGATCAGTGTAAATCCCTGTCGTCGCATCGGGTACTCCTTTCATAGCGGTTTTTGTATTCGGTATACAAAATCATGAAATAGTATATACAGCTTGATGTTAAAGGGTGGTTAAGCGAGTGTTAAGATTTTATTAATAAACCAGATGCGATGATCGCATTCTGACAGGAGAGGAGTGTTCTCATGGAGGGCAAAATCGTCCTGCTGGTTGCCCGCAATGGCATGGGTGCAGTGGCGCCGGCAGATGAGGCGTTCGGGGTGGAGATGCTGGAGCGTTTTCTGCACGCCTGCGAGTCGCAGGTAGAGAGCTTTCAGGCAATCTGTTTCTACACCGAAGGGGTGAAGGCTGTCTGCGGCGACTCGCCTCTGATTCCGGCGCTGCGGCTGATACAGGGGCTGGGCGTGCGTCTGGTCGCCTGCCGCACCTGTCTGGATCACTATGGACTTGTGGAGAAGACAGCGGTCGGAGAGATCGGCACCATGGCGGAGATTGTCGGGCTAATGGCGGAAGCCGGGAAGGTCATAACGTTATAACAGGGCAGGCATTGCGCCTGCCCTGTCAGAAATACATCGGATATCAGACAACGCCGGGAATGAAGTACTGCTCCAGATACTTCTTGCCCATCAGGAAGCCCTCTTCGCGTCCCACCGCGCCGTCCTCATGCTCGATGGAGAGGACGCCGTTGTAGCCGTTGGAGCGGAGCGCGGAGAGATACTCGCCCCAGCGCACCGCGCCCATACCGGGGATCACGTAGCGCCACCATCCGCCGCCATCCTGATTACCGACCCAGCTTTTCCGATGCTCTTTCACCTCGGTATCTTTGGCGTGGGTGTGGAAGATGCGATCCGCGAAGTAGTGTACCGCGTTGATATAGTCAATATCCTGCCACAGCAGGTGTGAGGGATCGAAGTTCAAGCCGAAGTTCTCATGCGGCACCAGCTGAAACAGCCTGTCCCAGTGCCCCAGGTGCTGGATATTGGTCGCGTACCAGTTCTCCAGAGCGATCTTCACGCCCTTTCGCTCGGCATATTCCAGCAGCGGCGGAAAGACCTGCGTGCACTCCTCCTCGATGGTCTGCATCTTGCTTTTGCCGGGAACGGGATGCCCCGCCAGCGTGCAGACGACATCCACGTTCAGCAGCACCGCCGCGTCAATCGCCCGGTGGACAACATCGTTGTTCGCCCTGCGCGTGTCCGGATCGGGATGGGTATTGTTCGTGTAGGCTGCCAGCGAAGTGATCGTGAGGGCGCGCCGCTCCATCAGATCGCGGACACGGCTGGCATCCTCCGGGGTGAAGTTATCCAGGTTGACATGACTGCTGCCGGGACCGGCGACCACCTCCAGACCGCCAAAACCGTATTCAGCGGCGAATGCGGCGACATGCTCCAGCGGTTCTCCATGAAATGGAGCCGTTAAAATGCCGACATACATGGGTGCGTTTCTCCTTTGCTCCTCCGTCGCTCCGCCGGTTCATTTTTCTGATGATCTGCGGTTTGTAGCAGCGGATAGAGCCTGAATTGTTCGTTCGCTTAGTAGAATATGATAGGCATCCGCGTTGACTGCGGTTGCAATACGGCAACAGGTAACCTGATCGGGCAGGGGCGGGTTGTAGACGATGGTTCCCGGCTCCTTTGCCGGATGGTCTATCCGGGCAACGACGGGAACGGTCTCCAATAGATCGGGACGAAAGGCGAAGGCGACCGCGAGACCGTCATGCATCGGCGAATAATCTCGCTGAATGAAACGAAACCATTCGTAGTGCATTCCGGTCAGGGATTCCGCCAGTAGACTTTTCTGCGCGGCGATCTCATCTACCTGTGCGCGGCGCATGACGGTCTGGTTGGTTACGTTCAATCCGACGAGGGTCAGGGGAATACCGGACTGAAGCACCCGCTCCATCGCGACGGGATCGCAGGCGACATTATGTTCGCCGCGCGCATTTTCCTCGCCATAGCCTTCGAAGTTAGAAGCCATCGCGACAATGCGCCCGATCTTTGACATGCGCGCCGGGTCTCGCTCCAGCGCGACGGCGACGTTGGTCAGCGCGCCGATGGTGATCAGGGTCAGCGGCTCTCCCCGGTCGAAGGCGTTCTGCGCGGCATGGGCAAGCCAGCCGGGAGCGTCTTCCCCGAGATCGGAGTCGGAGAGATCATCCAGAGAGATGCCTTTACCTTCATGTCCGCCCCAGCCGCGAGTCTCGCCCGGGGTCAGGGAGGGACCGATTCCGCGAATGACCGGAATGTGGGGAAGACCCAGAAGGTTCAGGAGTTTGCGGGCGATCCTTGCGCGCAGCGTCACGTTGTGGTTTACTGTGAGAACGGCCAGCAGTTGCAGCTCCGGCGAGACCGCCGCCAGAAGCAGGGCGTAGGCGTCGTCAATGTCTGTTCCGATATCGGTATCCAGGACAACCGGTTGACGGTCGGCGAATGGGATCGTGGACATGGAGGCGTCCCCGGGATCAAGAATGGCGGCAGGAAGAAGCCGCTGTGCGTCTAATATTAGCATAGTTATCTCTTCGCCTGCAAGTTACCTGCCGGGCAGCTTTGCCGACGAAGAGGAGGAGGGGTACGATGGCTCGAATGGTAGGTCGTCCGCGTATGAAAGAGGGCAGAGGGATCGGCACGTTGATCTCCGAATCGCTCATCTTCATCCTTCTCGGCGCGGCTCTGTTGGGAGCCGGTTACTGGTACTTCTTTATCAATATGCGATCGCCGGAGTACGCGATGGGGCGTTTTTTAGGATCGGTGAACTCCGGCAACAATGAGACGCAGTACCGGATGCTGGCGGAAAGCACCCGAAAACGGTTCTATCCCACCGAGCAGGCGTATGACAAGGAGTTTCCTCTGGCGCATGGACTGGCGGCGCGCGTCGCGCGAACCGACATCGTTACCCTTAAGTCCGCGCCGGACCGCTGGGAGGGGGAGGTGCGCATTGTGGTTCGTAAAACAGGCGAAGAGTCGCTCCTTCAGGCGGGAACCGAAGAGTATAAAGACCGGTACGTTTTGCGGCGCGAAGCTGACGGTTGGAAGGTTGTGCTGGAGGAGTCGAAACTGGAGTCGTTGAAGGCGGTTTCGCGGCGCTGATCGCTCAGAAAGGTTTATATACGATGCAACAGTGTTTACGATGCGGGTCCGGCGTGCCGGATGGACGAGATACCTGTCAGATATGCAAAGCGCCGATGACCCCGGCAGCAGGCGCGACGACCGAACAGAAGCCGTTTTCAGAAGAGGAGATTCAGGAGGCGAACGTCGGCATTCCGGGCATTGACAACACTCCTCCAGGCGCGAATCCTTATGGCGCTCCGCCGCAGCCCGGTCTCGGGGGACAGGTGCGGGTCTCGCTGACCGGCGAGGTCGTCGAGGTTCCTCCGCCGACCCCGCAGGGACCGCGTCCCGCATCGCCCATGGGAATGCCTTCCGGCGCAAGGACGCCTTCCGGCGCTGGCGCGCCGGTTCCTCCGCTTCGCCCTGTCGTGCCGCCGGTTACAGGCGCGCCTCCTCCTCCCGGAGCGGGTACCGTGCCGCCGATGCCATCCGGTCCGGCGACCATGCGTCCCGGACCCGGCCCGGTTCCGCCTGCCCGGGCAGGCTATCCGGGAGGCGCCTATTCGGAGGCTCCGCCGAAGAAATCCGGAGGAGTCGCTGTCGCCATCATGGTGGTGCTGGCGCTGCTGCTCGTGGGCGGCGCGGCGGGCTTCTGGTTCTACCAGCAGCAGCGCGCGCCGGCGGCTGCGGTGGAGCAGTTTATGATGGCTTTCCAGAGGAAGGACTGGAAGGGCGTCTATGCGATGCTCGACGTTCCGGATAGTATGAAGGGGCAGTTGAATGAGAGCCAGTTCACGCAGGCGATGCAGCTTGTCGGCAATATGATCACTGTAAAGCAGTTCAAGGTGGGCAAGGTGACTCGCGAAGGCGATACCGCCACCGTAGAGTTAACGGTCACTTATGAGATGTCGTCTCAGATGGCGGCGATGTCGGGCAGGCAGAGCGGCGAGCAGACGCAGACCTCTTCCGCAAAGTTGAAGAATGTTAACGGCAAGTGGAAAATTGCGCTGGATGGGCTGGGATCGGCTCTCGGCGGGGCCGGCGCTCCTATGGGCGGAAGAGGACGATAAGTCGGCGCGAGCGCGGACGATTTCCGCCCG
The DNA here is from genome assembly GCA_964429855.1 of uncultured Chthonomonadaceae bacterium. Classification (GTDB taxonomy): domain Bacteria; phylum Armatimonadota; class Chthonomonadetes; order Chthonomonadales; family CAJBBX01; genus CALLMM01. The sequence goes on along the minus strand of CAYSDM010000002.1, from coordinate 132,850 downwards.
CGCTCGCCTTCACCATACATTACATTGAGGATGTATTCACCCATCGCTTCACCCGTTGAGGTATGCCCGTGACCGATCCATCCAACAACTCGCCCTCGCAGGGCACGCCGCCCTCGCAGGGCACGCCGCCCGCAAACCAGAATCCGCCCGGCGGTTATCCTCCTTCTCCCTCTGGATCGCCGCCCGGCTCCGCCTATCCTCCTGTTCCCTATCAGGCGCGACCCTCCGGCTACAATCAGGCATTCTGGTGGGTCGGAGGCGGCTGCGCGTTGATGGCGGGGATGTTTCTGTTGCTGCTGGTGCTGGCGATTATCGGCAGCGAGACGGGGCTTCTCGGTCTGATCGTCGGCATGATCGTTGCGCTGCTGCCCGTGCCGATCTACATTATGCTGGCTCTCTGGCTGGATCGTATCGAAGCGGAGCCGCCCTGGATGCTGGCGATTGCGTTCTTCTGGGGAGGAAGCGTGTCGGTCTTCGTCTCCCTCCTGTTCAACACCATCAACGCCACGATTGCCGCCTCCCTGTTCGGACCGGAACTCGGCTCCGTTCTCGGCGCGGTTATCTCGGCTCCCATCTTTGAGGAAGGCTCTAAAGCTCTCATCCTCTTCATCTTCTACTTTGCCCGTAAAGATGAGTTTGACGGCATTGTGGACGGCATTGTCTATGCCACCATGGTCGCGCTTGGCTTTGCGATGGTGGAAAACTTCCTCTACTACGGTCGCGCCATTGCGGGAGAGGGCGGAGCCGTCGCCCTGACCATCACCTTTATTATGCGAGGCATCGTCGGTCCGTTCGCCCACCCGCTGTTCACCAGCATGACCGGTATCGGACTGGGCTGGTCGCGGCAGACAAAAAACCCGGCAATCCGGTTTCTGGCTCCCGTCATCGGGCTGGGTATGGCGATGTTCCTGCACGGTATGTGGAACCTCTCCGCCTCTATTCACGGGCTGCTCTATATCGCTGTCTATATCCTCTTCATGGTTCCGGCGTTCCTGATCGTGCTGGGCGTGGTCGCCTACTCGCTCAAGCAGGAGGGAGCCATTCTCCGGCAGCACCTTCAACCGGAGGTGCAGAGCGGTCTGCTGACTCCGACGGATGTGCTTCAGATCAGCGGGGTGCTCAGCCGCCTGCAAAATTCGTTTCAGGCGCTGATGCGTGGCGGGTTCGGAAGATGGCGCACGCAGACCCTCTACTATCAGATCGCCAGCGAACTGGCGTTTCACCGATGGCGGATTGAGCACGGTACGCAGAAGGCGGACTACAAAGCCGCTGAGCGCGAGCGCGCCTATCTGCAGCAGCTTCAGGCGCTGCGCGGGCGGTTGGTTTAACTCCCCGCGTCTTGACGGACAGTGGTATAATAACCATCCAAGCGGATGGAAACTCTTGCCTGTCTCCCCTTCTGCTCGAATCCCGATTTCCCGTCTGGAGGAATAACCCTATGACCGGCTCTCCTTTTGCACCGATTGCGCTGGCTCCGCCGGACCCGATCCTGGGGCTGACCGAAGCCTTCAACGCCGATCCCAACCCGAACAAGGTGAACCTGGGCGTCGGAGTCTATCAGAATGAGAACGGCAAGGTTCCTGTCCTGAGGGTGGTGCAGAAGGCGGAGGAGATTTGGAGAGCGCGAGAGGACTCCAAAAGCTATCTGCCGATTGACGGCGTCGCCGCCTACAATCGCCAGATACAGACGCTTCTGCTGGGAAGCGATTCTCCGATGCTGGCGGAAGGGCGCGCCGTGACGGTGCAGGCGCTGGGGGGAACCGGCGCGTTGAAGATCGGGGCGGACTTCCTGAAGCGATTCTTTCCCGGTTCCGGGATATATATCAGCAGCCCGAGTTGGGAGAACCACCGCGCCCTGTTCGAGGCAGCCGGTTTTCAGGTGCACTCCTATCCCTACTACGATGAGCGGACGCACTCCGTAGACTTCGAAAGGATGGTCGAGATGCTGCAGAGGCTGCCCTCGCACAGCATCGTGCTTCTGCATGGCTCCTGCCACAATCCGACGGGCGTAGACCTGAACCGGGATCAGTGGAACGCGCTGGTGAACCTGTTCCGATCTACCGACTTGATCCCCTTTATTGATTTTGCCTATCAGGGATTCGGAGAGGGGCTGGAGGAAGACGCCTGCGGGGTGCGCGCTTTTGCCAATGCGGGCATTCCGTGCCTGATTGCCAACTCCTTCTCCAAAACCTTCTCGCTCTATCGCGAGCGGGTCGGCGGGCTGACCCTGCTGACCTCGCACGCCGAGGAATCGAAGCGTGTCCTGAGTCAGGTAAAGCGCGTGATCCGCACCAACTACTCCAGTCCTCCATCTCATGGCGCGCAGATCGTCGCGCTGGTTCTCTCCGACCCGCAGATGCGAGTCGAGTGGGAGGAGGAACTTCGAGAGATGCGCGAACGCATTCACGCGATGCGTTCGCTCTTCGTGCAGGCGCTCAAAGAGGCGGGTGTCGAGCAGGACTTTGGCTTTATTGCCCGACAGAGCGGCATGTTCTCCTATTCGGGGCTGTCCGTGGAGGTGGTGCGCCATCTTCGCGCAGAACACAGTCTCTATATTGTCGAGAGCGGGCGTATCTGCGTGGCGGCTATGAATACGCGCAATATCGGCTCGATCAGTCAGGCTATCGCCTCCGCGCTGAAGAGCCGGAATCCGGTTCCAACCGCCTGATCCTTCCCATGCACCGCCTGATCCATCCCATGCGGCATTTCTCCTGGAAGCGACCTCTCTTTGCGTTGACGGCGATACTCCTGCTGTCGGAGACAACCTGTACGCGCCACGCGCAACCGACCTCCACCATCAGTCGAGGACAACAGCCGGTTCCGCAGCGTCTTGCGCCGATCCCCATCCCCACCGGCGCGGCGGCGCGAAAACGCGCCGTACTTAATCTCTCTGCTGCGGATCGTAAACGGCTGGAGGAACTGGCGAGAGCGGAAGAGACGGCGGAGAAGGGACTCTATGCGCAGGCGCTCTGGCGGGGAAACCCTGCGCAGAAGGTGGTTGCCCTGACCTTTGATGACGGTCCCAAACCTGAATGGACGCCGCGCCTGCTGGAGACGCTGCGAAAGCTCAATGTTCGCGCCACCTTCTTTCTGGTCGGCAGGCAGGTGGATGCGTATCCCGAACTGACGGCGCGCATTCTGCTGGAGGGGCATCAGATCGCCAATCACACCTACAACCACCAGGATCTGACAGAACTCTCCCCACAGGCAGCGATACGGGAGGTTCAGGGAGGCTCGGAGGCTGTCTATCGCTCCGTCGGTTATATGCCCGCCTTTTTCCGACCTCCCGGCGGCAGGGTGAACGACCGCGTCTATGCCGCATCCTGGCAGCTTCGCAACACGGCGGTTATGTGGACCGCCAACTCCTCCGACTATCTGCGCCCCGCGCCGGAAGTGATTGTCCGACGGCTGACGGCGGGCGATCAGCGCGGAGGCATTTTACTGGCGCATACGGGAATCGGAGAGACCATCGAAGCGCTTCCATATCTGGTCGCCCGCTATCGGGCGCAGGGCTATCGTTTTGTGACCATCACGGAACTGATGCGCGGGCGTTAGACGGCTTCAGTCGATTCCGGACTGCCTTTCCTGCGCCTCCGCAAACTCCTGCTGACGCGCCTTCGAGCGTCCTTCCCCGCTTTTAACAGCCTGACATGGACTGACAGACCTCCCTGCTGAGGGGCGATATGGTATTTATGTTCAGCTAATATTCCTCATTCGCTCCACAATATTCCTCTGGCGCGACTCTGGATGAGATGTGCGCTAAAAAAACACTGTAATCCCGGTAATCCATTGGCGACAAAGAAGGAGTGTGGTTAATATGCAGAGAATATGCCAACTTGGGATAGTTTTTAGCCTGCATCAACCTGCCGCTCTCATGATGCTCCCGTATTGCCTGTCAACATACTTTTCACTTTCTCGTATGTAGAAAGGACATGCCATGCTACCAAACGTCACTGTGAGGGTTGTGCGTCGGTATATCACGCCCAGCCTTCTCCGCGTGATGGCGGGCATTCTGGCGGTGTTCTGCGTGGTGGGTCCTGCGTGGTCTCAGACACAGGGGACCATCCTGAACCCGCAGCCAGATGATCGTATCAGCAAGATCATTCAGCCTGCCGTCTATCTGATCAACGGAACCTGTCATAAAGCCGATTCCGTGACCGTTACCATTCAGCGCGCCAGCGCGCCGTTCAATGTGGTGGTGAATAATGCCCCCGCCACCATCAACGGCGGAGCGTGGGAGTATCTGTGGAACGTCGCAGGGTTAGCGGACGGAACCTACGGCGTCCGTATCCGCGTCTTTTCCGGCGGGAAAGAGGGAGCGTTCATCGCTCCGCGAAGCGTGGTGGTCGAGGGAGGCAGCCCCGGAGGAACGCTGTCGGTGCTTCCCAGTTCGGTCATCTCCAACATCTATGTCGGCAGAGCCTCTGGAGCGGCTCCGGGAGGATCGGTCTCTCTGGCGATCGGGCTGCGCGCCGTGACGACCGCCGCCGGGCAGAACGTCATCCGCGCCGAGATGTCCGAGTCGGGATCGGCGACGCAGCAGGCGAATTTTACGCTGGAGCGGGTGCAGAGCGACGACCCCGCCGCCAATCCCAACGACAACCCGAAAGTCACCTCCGGCATCCCCGCTTCGTTTACCATGAGCAACCTGACGGACGGGGTGCGGACATTGCGGGTGCGCTATTTCCAGACGGCTCTCGGCGTCTCTGCCGTCTATACGCGCAGCGTTCTGGTAGATATGACCGCGCCGGAGCTAACCGTCGGCGCCGCCTCCTACCCGGTACGCAATGTCGCGCAACTGAGCGGAACCGCCCGTGATCGGGGAACCGCCGCGAGCGGCATTGCGCGGGTGGAGGTCGCCATCTCCAAACCGGGTAATACGGAGATCGAAATCCGACCGGCGCATCTGGTCTATGGAGATAATCCCTTCAGCCAGATATCCTGGTCGCTGGATTTCAACTATGCCAGCGCCTCCTATCCGGAGGGAGCCTACAACTACACGGTGACCGTCATTGACAATGCAGGCAACAGGACGGTCTCCGGAAACTCCAATTTCGTGGTGGATAAGACTGCCCCGACCATTACGACTCCCTTCACGATGGACGGTCAGACCAACGGCAACTTTGTGAGCGGAGCGCGCCGCATTACCGCGCAGTTCAGCGAACCGGTGAACTGGCGCATCCTCGATAACAGCGATCCGTTTACCGAATCCGCCTCGTTGCAGAATGGAATTGACATTCCCTACAGCACCACGGGACGAACCGCCGGACTGCATACCTTCCGCGTGATCGCCACCGATCCCAACAACAACCCGGTCGAAGGCTCCTTTACGGTCATCATAGATAATGACCGCCCGATACCTACGATCATCACGCCGAAGTCCAACGAGTTTGTCAGCGGAACCATCCGGGTCGCCGGCAACGTCCGCGAGGCCAACCTGCAGGGATGGACGCTGCTCTATAACGGCGCGACTCTGACGACGGGCAGCACCGCCGAGGTGGACTTCTCCTGGAATACGACCGGGCTGAATGTCAATAACGGCCCGCTGGTTCTCCGCGCAACCGATCTCGCCGGGAATACCAACGAGACCTCGCTCTCCGTCACTACCGACAACACGCCGCCGACCATCTCCAATCTGGATATTGACGGCAAACTCAACGGCAGCTTCGTCAAAGGCTCCCGGACGATTTCGGCGAACTTCAGCGAAGCATGCACCTTCGTCCTGTTCGATAACGGACAGAGCGTCACATCCAGCGGAACGCCGGTCAATGCGCTGAACGCCACCTATAACACCGCCGGAAAAGAGGGCAAGCATACCTTCCGGCTGGTGGTGCGCGACCGGGCAGGCAATGTCAATGTCGAGGTTCCCAACGAAGCCAATGCCAATCGCAATGTCTTCAGCATCACCGTAGACAACGTTGCGCCGGTGTCGAGGATCAACACTCCGCGCAGCGGCGAGTTCATTGGAGGGAAGGGAGTCGGCGAGCGCGTGAAGATCTCCGGCAGCATCACCGAGATCAACATCAAGCGCTGGCAGCTTCTCTTCAATAATACGGCAATTCCTGGCGCAGAAGGGACGACAGCCGATGTCTACTTCGAGTGGAATACGGCGGGCGTCAACGCCGCCGGTTCGATTGTCCTGCGCGTCACCGATCAGGCGGAGAACAGCGCCGACTCGTCGGTCAATGTGACGGTGGACAACACCGCCCCGACAGTCAGCAACTTCGACATTGACGGACGGGTAGGCGGCAACTTCGTCAAGGGATCGCGCACGATCACCGCGACCTTCAGCGAACCCTGCGCCTATGTGCTGATTGATAACGGCGTCACGCTTACCTCCAGCGGAACGCCCGTCTCCAGCATCTCCATTCCATACAATACGGCAAACCGCGAGGGACTACATACCTTCCGACTGATGCTGAAAGACCGGGCCGGTAACCCGAATCAAGAGAACCCCGATGTGAACAGTCCCTCGCGCAACCTCTTCCGCGTGGTGGTGGACAATATCCGTCCCGTGGCGATTGTCTCCACGCCGCGTAACGGGGACTTCGTGGCGGGAACGGTTCGCATCGTCGGCGCGATTGAAGACCTGAATCCCGGCACCTGGGCGGTGGAGGCGTCGGACCTGACCAACGGAGGCTCTCTGAATAGCCGCCTGGATGCAGGCACGCGCACCGGAAGCGGAACGGTTGTCCGGACAGTGCTCGATACGGAGGGACTGCCGGTCGGCACGCGCATCCTTGTTCGTATCACGGCCACTGACCTGGCAGGCAATACCAGCAGCGACCGCCCCACCAATGTGGAACCGACCAACTCGGTCGTCGTGACGGTCAACGACACGAACACGCCGATTGTAGGGATTCGCCTGCTGACCTCGCCTGCGTTCGACATCAACGGAATCCTGATTCCGGGCGTCGTCTCCTCGACCAATACAGGCGGCTCCAACATCTACGTGGGCGGCTCCAGCTTCCAGATCCGGGGCATCATCCAGAACTTCGACGGCACACGCTTGCGACTGAGCGACGACAGTCGGGGCATTCTGGACCTGCGCACCAATGTCGCCGGACCGACCTTCCAGTTCGATCGCGCGATTGATGGCGATGCCAATCCGCTGCACAGCCTGCTATTGATCGCCAATAACTCGAACCAGATAACGGTGGCCGGGCGTCTGCGCATCGTCCTTGACAGTGTAGAGCCGAACTTCACCCTGCAGGCTCCGGTTAACCCGAACGGCAATCCCTATGTTCTGCCGCAGGGCGCGATACTGACCGTGATCTATGAGGCGACCAATCCGCAGGTGGGACAGGGCTTGCAGCAGAGAGACGTTCACTCACCGCTCTTCGTGCCGCGGACGGAGACTCTGAGCGATATCTACGACGTGAAGCTGCGAGTTGGACAGGTGGGAGGCGGCGCAAACTTCACCTACAGTCTATCGCAGGCGCTGGGCAATACCAATGTCAACGACGCCAATGGAGCCGGTTTAGCGACCGTGTCCAACGTTACGGCAGACCGCTACCGCATCGTCTGGCAGATCCCGATCACGTCGAACTATGCCTTCGGGCAGACGTTTGAGCTATCAGTTGACAACGTGCGGGATGTTGTCGGCAACAAAGCCAGTCCGCAGGGAGTCGGGCGCACGCGCCGCTTCCGGGTGGGTCTCAACTAAGCGGAGAGAGCCGACAGGAGGCTTGCAGTGTCTCCTGTCGGCTTCCGCCGTAACACCGTTTGAAAAGGAGAACGAGCACCGATGGGTTTGAAAACATATTTGCGCAGTTGCGCGGCGGCTCTGCTTCTGGCAGGGATCGCGGCGTCCTCCTCTGCGCAGCCTCTACGCGAACGGCTGGGACCGGATTTCCTGAACACGCTCGGAGTCGGCTCACGCGCGGTGGCGATGGGCAACGCCTACTCCGCTATTGCGGATGATGCCAGCGCCACCTTCTGGAATCCCGCTCGCCTTTCGGTCATTCAGAAGCGTCAGTTTATGCTGGACTATCGCTCGGTGGTGCACAGCCGCGCCAATCAGACGAATCTGGGCGTTCCTGCAAAGACCTCTGTCGCCGATCCGCAGTTGTCCTTTGTCAGCTTCGTCTATCCGCTGGTGCAGGTGCGTTCCTCGCCTACGCCGGACGATCCGGAGCGCAAGGTAAGCCGCAACTGGGGAACGATCGGATTCAGCTATACGCTGGGCGGCTACTTTAACTACGAGCTTCTGACCAGCATCAACGATACGGGCGGCGGAAACAGCCCCACTGCGCTGGGACGCGCCGTTCAGAACGGTCTCTTCAACAACGTTATTCGGAACGAGTATATCACGGTCAGCTACGGGATTCAGGGCAATCCGAAGGCGCTGGGCGGCGCAACCGTCGGGCTGGGGCTGGGCTACTATCGCCTGAACCACAGTCAGAGCCGGGTGACCGTAAATGAAACCATCCCGGATCAGGGCAGCCCGATCCGAACCGAGTCGCGGGAGCGGGAGAAGGGAGAAGCGGACGGCTACCTGATCGGCTTTACCTACCGACCGAGGCTAAAGCAGGAGGACGCCCCCTGGTATCTGGGAATCTGCTATCGTTCTGGCGCGACGATTGGAGGACTGTCAGACATCGGGCGCGGATTCGGCAACGAGGTTCCGGATCGTCTCAGCGTCGGTCTTGCTTACAACTTCCCGATCCAGCGCAACCTGCTGATCGTCAGCACGGAGGGGCAGTTCTTCTCCTCCGCCAACCGTCCCGGTCAGACCGATGAGCGCAAAGCCATCTCCAATTTCCATCTGGGATTCGAGTTCGTGCCGGAGCGTCCCCTGTTCACCATTCCGGGGGTGGCTTCGATGAATGCGGTGCGGCTGGGATTCCGAACGAATGCCAACGCCGCCAAGAACTACACCAACTACGATAACGTTGTGTCGCTGGGATTCGCCCTTCAGCGAAAGGACGGCGTCAACTTGATTACCAGTCTGGAACCGGCGATTGAGATATTAACCGGAACCGGCGATTTTCAGTGGACTCTGACCGGGATCGTTCGATTTTAGTCCCGGAATTCCCGTTGATTCTGTCGTATAATGCTTGTAGACGATAACCTCAACCCCCTCTCGCTTCGAGAGGGGGTTGTACCGCTTTACGATTGCGTAAGCGATCCGTCAAAACGAGGTGTGGCGCAATGATCCGTAAAGTATCCCGGTTGACGCGCCGTTGGCGCAAGCGGACGAGCCGCTGGGGCGCGTGGCTCTTCCCGGCAGTTTTCTCTTTTCTTCTGCTGACATCTTGCATTACGGCGCAGGCGCAGGGAGGCGATCAGAAACTGATCGGGCGTCCTGCGGCGGATGAGTGGAACTCCTTTTTGCGCCGCATGGAGGCAGCCCGGCAGCTTCCCGATGGGGAAGATAAGGCGGATCGGTTTGTGAAGATCGCGCAGGCGATTGAAGCTAATCTGAAATTTCAGGCGGAGAACTGGGAAGGCGTCATTCGTCCCCCCGGCGATCCTGGCAGCAACCCGATCATCTTCACCTACTACCCGCGTCTGGCGGTGGGATACTGCTACTGGGTGGCGGCGCGGCTGACCACCAGTCGCGACCGTCAGATACTCTACTATCGTAAAACCTTCGACGCGCTGGCGGTCTCCGGCGCGCTCACCGCGCAGACCGGCAGCGGACGCAGCCGCCGCGCCATTCTCAGCCGCATCTACGAAACCCCTCTCATACGCCGTATGGTGATTGCCAGCGGACTGCTCCTGCGACAGAATCGCGATGTGGTGGACAGTCAATCGGCGCGAGACCTGCTTCTGGAATGGGCGCGGATACGCCAGCAGGACAATGAGCGATCTCAGAACGAGGAGGCGAGGCAGTTTGTTGATCTGAAAGCCATCGAGGTTCTGCGAGGGCGAGAGATTGCGCGCATCCGTCTGGAGACCGAGGAGCAGATCAAGCTCTTCCGAACGCCGCCGCGATTCAAGCCGATTCAGGAGCCGGACCTGTGGAAAGCGGATGTCTCGGAAAAGCGGGTGACGGGAGCGATTGAGGGGCTGATTCCGGTCACGGTGGCGGCGCGCGATGTGAAATCAAAGGAGGTGCTGGCGCAACAGGATGAGGTGACCGGCGCGTTCAACTTCTCCTTTACTCTCAATCAGGGGGAGGAGCGCGATGTCGAGCTTGTGATGCTGGGCGAAGACCCGGTGGACGGAAAGTTCGAGATCAAGTATCCGGAGAAGACCTTCCGGTTTGAGAACCTGGCGGCGGCGATTGTCGAGGGCGATGATCCTCCCATGATTGCCGATCGCGAGGTGGAGGGTCTCCAGTTTCGCGTGCGCCGCCTGCGGAAAGAGGACGTTGTGATCGTCCAGCAGCCGGGCGCGGCGGGCGATCCCATTTTCCGGCAGGAGGCGCAGGAAGCCGGAGATGCGCTCTTCACCGTTCCGAAGTTTCTGGTAGACCCCAACCGCGAGACCCCGATTCGTATCAGCGTGCGCCGTCGGGATCGTGATGTGGGCGAAAAGGTGTTGACCGTCCGCTCGGAAACCCGTCCCATCGTCACAGGCGCGATCCTGAAGCTGAACGATCAGGTGTCGGTGGTACGCGTGGAAGTAGCGGACTATGCCGCAATCCAGCAGATGCTGGTGGACGGCATCCGTTACCCGGTCAAGCCGGAGATCATTCGCGCGGCAGGTCAGCGCGACCGAAATGTGTATCTCGTGCCGATCCTCGCCAACGGACGCAGCGCCGTAACGGTCACGGCGCGTAACAGTCAGGGACGCGATTCCGGTTCCGTCACCGTGCGCCTGCCGGAAAGACCGGAGACTATTTCGGCGGACGATCCGAAACTGCGGGGACAGGTCGGCGGCATTATCGGACTGGAGACTCTGGCGCAGGGAAACATCCGTCAGGCAATCGAACCGTATATTCAGGCGCAGGACGGCGACCCGTCGCGGCGGGAGGAGGCAGAAAAGACGCTGCGGGAGATGTTCGAGTATGTGCTGCGGTTTGAGACGGTTCCCAACGATCCGAAAGAGGATGTCGAGCGGCTGGAGGCGACTCGCGCACTGGCTCGCGCCGTCGGCAGAGAGGCAGACCTCACGCAGCGTATCGTGAATGCCGGAAAGAATGTCGCCGTGCGAATTCGTGGGGTGAAGACGGCTTTCTCGCCGCAAACGCGCCTTGCCTGGGTGCAGTTTGAGGTGACGGGATTGACCTCTACCGCGACGATCAAACGTGTCATCAGCGGGATCACTCTGCGCGATTCACAGGCGATTCCCGTTCCCGCCGGAGCGCTCAGCCGTCTGGTCAGCCAGTCGGGAGACACCGCGCGAATCCAACTGCTGCTGGTCGCCGCGCCCAATATAGAGAGCTTGCAGGTGGAGGTGGCTGTCTCGGAGAATAACACCCCCCTGCGCCCCGCCAGCGCGACGGTGAACCTGAGCGACGCCGGAACCTTCTCCGCCGCCGGGCAGCTTCCTGATCGGCTTCAGTCGGACTTTGCTGCGCTGGAGAACCCGCGCGCGGTAAAGCTAAGCGGCGATTCGATGTGGCTTCAGCCCTATGCGGCGCGCCGGATGCGGCAACTGGCGGATGAAAGCCTTCAGGCAGCCGGCGCGAATCTGGCGCAGGTTCGCAGCATGAATCGCCAGAAGGAGACCGTTCAGCGAACCTACGAGAGTATTCAACGGGCGCGCGAAGATAAGCAGCGGTTGGCGGAGATGACCGGACAACAGGCGGATACCGCCGATCTGGATCGCCTGATGAGCGCGCTGGTAGATGCGCTTCAGCCGGAGATACAGATCTTCTACAACAAACAGCAGCAGCAGGACACCCTGTTTCGCGATCCGACTACGGGCGCGCTGGTTAATGCCGAGATTGTCGTCTACACCTGGGGCGAGAAGGTTCGCGTGGTGGACAGCGCGGAGATGAGCGTCGGAGCGGAGGAGTTAACGGGCAATCGTCGCGGCGTGCGGTTCAACCTGGAGCGCAAGCCGATGCCGGGACAGGCTCTGAAGCTGGTGGCGGAGGTCTCCGACATTCCGGGAATGCCGCTGCGGATTGAGAAGACGGTCAATGTACAGACCCTTGTCAAAGACTCGGAGGCGCGTTTCAATCCGCCGTCGGTGGAGACATCGGCCGTCATTGACGATGCGACGGGTACGAACGGATCGGAGATATCGCTCTCGTTCAACGCTCCCAAAGCGCGGGGTATCGCCTGGAAGGTGCTGGATAAGAGCGGCAAAGAGGTTCTTGCGGAACAGGTTCAGACCCTCAGCAGCGCGGAAGGGAAGCTGACCATTCCGAAAGGCGCGCTGCGTCCAGGAGCCTATCGAGTGGTGGCGCAGGTGTGGGATACCGAACGGCGGGAGGACTGCCGTCCATCCTCCGGGGAGTACTCCTTCCGGGTGGTGGGTCTGGGGGTGGCGTTCGTGGTCGGGATAGACTACTATTCGCTGGAGTCGGGTCAGAAGCTTCTGCGACATCCTGCGGACGATGCGCGGGCGTTTCGTCAGAAGCTGCTCGATCTGGGCTACGATCCCAAGAACATCCTCTTCCTTTCCAGCGAGTACAAAGCGGAATCGGATGAGCAGGGACGCATCACCTCCGTTTCACCGAAGCTGGTGACGAATGCTCTGTCGGAGACACTGGAGGAGCAGGCGTTGGGAGGGAGGTCTGCAGACAATCCCACGCTGGAGCAGGCGTTCAGTCGTTTCCAGAAGCTGATCAAGCAGCGCAAGGCGCGTCATGCCATCCTCTTCTTCGCCGGACATGGCAAGAATGGGAAAGGGAAGGAAGGTCGTGTCGCTCAGGACTGGTTCATCGCGTCGGACGGCGGAGAGATACAGGCTATCTACTGGACTCAGGAGACTCTGCTGACGATGGCGGGTGTTCGGATGCGGGAAGGCGAGGGAGGCGGGAAAGACTCGCTGCCGGTGGTGATCGGTCTGTTCGACGCCTGTCGGAGTGTGGAGGCGGGTTTCGGGAGAGCCGAACTCTCAACGGCAGTGGACAAGACGGTCTTTCAGCAGGTGGCTTCCTGTTTGCCGGGTCAGCAGTCGAACGAGGATTTGAGTGATGTCGCCAACAAGGAGTATTCGCTGGGGATCAATCACGGTTTCTTCACCTACTCGCTGCTGACCAGTATTGATGAACTGAGGAAAGGACAGCGTCCACTGACTCTGGGCAACGTCATCGCCGATGCCAGCGCGCGCCTTCAGCAGTTGGTAAACAGAGCGAAAGAGAAGCAGGCGAACCTGCCGGACAAGCCCTATCAGGCGCAGGAACTCAAACAGGTCGCTGGCGATCCCGCCAACCTGAACCTGGTCTACCAACCGAGGAACTGAGGACATCTGGGGCGAGGGATCATTTCACGGCAAAAGAAGGAAAACGCCGCCCATTGGTCGTATAATGGTATGTTGCGGAGCGGTATCGGAGCGCGGTCAAGCCGTTTCCCCGGTGTATATGGGAGGAAAATCAAGGCGTTGTGACAAATGTCACAACGCGACTGTAGTGCAGTTCACAGCGCGCAGGCGAACAACTGTTACAATATGTGGGTCTATTGAATGTATAAACGGGGCCGAATGAACAGATACCCCGTATGTTGCCAATAGTACCCACCCATGATAAAATTCACCGATGACAAATCTTGCGCCCTCGATATCGAGTCCGGAAACCAAGCCCTGTGGGAGATGCTTCTGGATCGCGTCACCGACACGATCCTCTGGGTAGGCGTATCCTGGTGCGCTCCTTCCTGCGCGCGCGGCACCTGCGGCATTTTGCGCCAGAAAGGCTCTATCCGTCGGCGTCTGCTTGCCGACGACTGCGACTGCGTGATTGCGTGCTACCTGCACATAGCCAGAAAGCATCTGCCCGCAATCCTGCGCCGTTACAACGGCGAGACCAGTTTGACGGAGTGGTGTATCCGCTCCCTGCGTGATCTAGCCGGGGATACGCATCGCCGGATAGATTTTGCGCGTACCGGACATATGTGTTCGGGCGAAGCGCACCTGCATATTCGGGTTCCGCGTCCGCGCATTCCGGAGTGCCTGCGGAATGCCGCCCCGGAAGAGCGCGAGTTGTACCGGATGGTCTGTCGCGGAAAGAGTCTGGAAGATATCTCCGTGGCTCTGCGCGTGACGATGGCGGTCACCCGCGAGCGCGTGGAGGCGCTGCACACGCTTCTGGCGGAGAGCGACTGGGACGCCTATATCGAGATGCTCCAGCGGCAACGATTGATGACCTACCCGGTCGTCAGCGCCTTCGTCTCCGATAATGGCGACGAGGTGGAGGAACGCGAACCGGCTGCCGAGGGGCTGACGGTGGAACAGCGCTGGTGGCTGGAACAGGCGCAGGTTGCGGTGCAGAAGTGGCTGGACACCCAACGGCCGACAGATCGCGAGCTTCTTCGGCTCTACATCTACGAAGGGCGTTCGGCTGTGGAGATTGTGGACGTGCTGGGAGGTCAACCCGATAGACCGGCAAGCCCCCGGCAGGTCTATTCGCGCGTCGAGACCCTGCTGAACCGGATGTTCCGCGCCATACCCGGTCTTCTGGCGCATGTGGACAAGGTGCAGCCGGAAAAGCGCGCTTTTATTGAGAATCTGCCCTGTCTGATGGCGCTCATCGAGGAGTCCCGCCCGACGGAGATCGCGACAGGATGCCGGACATCCGCGGTCGGATGCGCCGGTTGTCACTCCTCCGGGTGCGATTCCGGGATGATCCCGGTCAGGGCGCAGGCGCGCAAGCGCGGTCGGGAGTTGGCGGGTCTGGTCGGGGTCTCCTAGAACCCTGGCGGCGGCTCGCGTTCCCATACGCGCAAGCCGCCGTATTCTACTCGCTAACGAAGGAGACCGCGCGTGACGTCTATGGACCGGCAAGCCGGCGGTGTGCAGACAGTTGATGTGAAGATCAGCATACCGGAAGAGCCGCGAATCGGCTCCTTCTGGATTCGTAACCACGGAACGCACCATACCTTTGAAGAGTTGTATCAGGAGTGCGTCAATCATCCTGCGGTCGTTCAGGCGGGGAGCATTCTGGCGAATCTCCCGGCCTCCCGGCACTTCTGGTGTGAAGAGAGGATGATGCGGCGCACGCAGCCGATCGCGGATGCTCTCTCCCGCGCCAGCAGCGGAGCGACCGGCAATCCGGAGATCTCCCTGGTTCTGCGGCGAGACTGGTACCGGATCGGACCGGCGGCGCTGGTCCAGGGAGGCATTGAATACACCTATCTCAACGCGGAAGCCAAAATTGATCTGGTCATTCAGAAGATCGCCAGTCGCGAGGAGCGTCCCTGCTGCCTCGATATGTGCGATAACGGCGGTCGGCGGCTCCAGCGAACGCGCTCTCTGGCGGATTATGGACTCTGGCCCGCCTGGGAGGATCGGCCGGATCAGTTTCCCCCGCACGCCAATCTTTCGCTTCGTCCCCGCACTTCGTGGCTGCCCCGCATTCTATATGTGGTGGGCGCTGTCGCCGGTCTGTTGATCGGTTTTATCCTGCTCCGGTTCATACTGGGGCTGCGCTGAACAGGCTTTGCAAAAGGCACTACCATCGGTTCTCGATCCTTTCAGGAAGTAGTCCTTGACAGGCAGATGCCTGCCTGAATCTCAGGCAGATGCCTGCCTGAGAATGTCGGAACCGATTCGCACGTTATCTGGGTCACTGGTCTGCAGTATAGACTGTAAAAGGAGAAACGAATGGGCCAAGCCGCTGAAGCAATCAAGGAGAAGCTCACTGAAGCCAATAAGCGGATGCTGGGCAAGACCAATCGAGCAATCCTCTTCTCGAAGGTCAACCTTGACTCCGTCCTCAATCCGGACGATCCGGAAGAGGATCAAGAGATGACTCCTTCTCTGGCGGATATGCTCGCCAGAGTAATGGATGCGCAGGAGGGAGCATTCCTGGATGAGGTGAGGGAGAAGCTGACCGTAACTTCATTCAGCGCGTTTCTGGACAAATTTCAGCCGGGATTCTACTATCGGGTTCGTCCGCCGCAGGTCGAAGAGACCGGCGATGAGGACACCTACGATGCCGGCGGCGAAGCCGAGGGCGAAGAGACTGCAGAGGGCGGCGTCGAAGTCGAGGCGACCGAGGGAGCCGTTCCGCCGCCTCCCCCGCAGTTGGAGTTCGCGCTGACCGGAGGGCCGGGTTGGAAGAAGGTGAGTATCACCGCCGATCATCCCTACATCAAGTGCCTGACCGAGTTGATCCGCAAGCGCGTGCGCCAGGACATTGCGACCTTCCGCGTGGACGTGGATGCTTCCCTGTTTGCGTTTCGTCCGCGCGCACAGCGCGCGCTGATGCGCAAACTGGCGGAAGACGTTCAGGTGAAGTATGAGAAGCTGGCGCTGGAAGCCAAGCGCAAAAAGGGGTCGTCTGACCATCGCCGCGCGCTGGAAGCCTATAACGGAGCCGCTACCGAGTTTCAGGGCGCGCTGGAAGATCAGATTCGCGTGCTTCCGACCGTCGTCTATGGGCTGGAGCAGACCGCCAAAGAGATGAAGAAGCTCTCGCCTGGAGGCGGTCCGGTAGATACCAACGTCTATCAGATCGAGTTCGGCACCAAGCGCGCGCTGGTAGCGAGACCGCAGCAGCTTCCGCAGCTTGCCGGAGCCGCCGGTCCGGCGGCTCTCGAAGCGGGATCGGCAGAGGCGAAGGCGCTGGAAGGCGGCGCGGAAGGCGGCGACAGCACCGAACTGGCGAAAGCGGAGAAGACCACCGAGACCGCGCTGGCGGTTCGCACGGTCGAGAACGCGCTGGACAAAATCCGCGAAGAGTCCCACAAGCAGGCGGGCAAAGACCTGGCGACCATCCCGCAGGAGAAGCGATTCCCCATCGTGCTTGCCAAGTTCATGGACAAGGTAATTGATGGAGGAGCCATCGCCCCGCTGATGGGGAATATGGTCGCGACCGTTCTTAACAATCCCAAAGAACTGGCGCTGCTCAGCCCGGACATAAAGGATGTCGAGTACTTCCACGATATGTTCCTGGGCGTCTACAGCAACGCGATTGAGGACTTCCTTAAGACCGTCACGCCTCTGTTCGAGACGATCATGGGGATCTACCTTCTGTTCAATGAGTTCCCGTCGGATGTCCGCCTGTCGGAAGAGATGATGCCGGAACTCATCATCGCCAACGCCGATCTGCCCGATCTGTTCCTGACCCGGCAGGAGGAGCTGAAGAAGTTCTTCGAGATCGCCAATGCGCAGGCGAATAACCAGTTCCGCGATGCCATCTCCTTCGTGATCGTGCCGAACGTGGCGGAGTTCAAGAAGAAGCGTCCCAAGAAGCAGAAGAAGGCGGTGCGCCTCGACGATTCGGACATCTTCGATATCGGCGAGCCGACGGGAGATGATGAGGAGACCTACGGACGGGTCACCTTCATTGATGAGATGATGGGCATGATGGAGTGGGGGCAGGACTACGGCTTCCAGGTGCTCTTCTCGCCGGAGGAGCGGGTTCGCGCCGGGCGCACCAAGCGCGACGATATGCTGAATCTGTCCGATGCCTATGCCATACCGCAGGTGGTAGATAAGGACTTTGCGGACTGCGCGATCCTGTGTCTGCCGGACTTTGTGATTATGCCGCCGGACGGAAAGCTGATCACCGGCAAGACGGCGGACGGCACGCTGGAGGTCGGCGTGGACGTGCCGGAACTCAACGTGCGCGCCTGCTTCATTGCGGCGGGACGCTTGATGGCAAACGATGTGCCGGACTACCTGCGCCGCAAGATGATGAAGCTGAAGAAAGACCCCAGCATGGTCCGCATGGACCTGCCGGGCGTCGGGATCAATCTTGCCAAGTACGGCTATCTGGGCGAGACCAACCTTCCGACCGACCACTTCCTCAATGACGGCATTGTCGGCGACCTGCTGAATCCGGAGATGCCGTTCCTGGTCTTTACGCATGTATCCGGCATGTCTCCCTATCTGTCGGTTCCGCGCACCATGCGCCGGGTTCCGCTGAGCGACGGCAGCCAGTCCTACCGCAACCTCTATGAGTTCCGGCAACTGGTCTACCTTAACCGCATGGTGAAGGCGGCATATGCGCTGGCGTTCAGTCCCGAACTGCCGATGGACCCCGTGGCGGCGGAGGCGGAGATCATGGAGGTGCTGAACCACATCCGTCAGTGGACGGGATGGCATAAGCCGGATGCATTTGTCAACTCCTTCCCCAGCAAGCTGCGAGAGAAAGAGGAGTTCCTGGTGCAGCGCACCATGGGCAACACCTTCAAGGTGGCGCTCGGATTCGAGACCGGTATGAGCGGAGCGCTGGAGTTTAAGTTCTAGCAAAAATAACCTTCCGGAAAGTTACCGGACTGCCCGTAATTTACGGCGCGCCATCCGGTAACTTCTGGTAGGAAGACATTCTGGGCAGATCGCCGCGCGCAATTGCGCGAATGGAAAGCCCGTTCTCACAGAGCCAGCCGCTCCGGAAAGCGGCAGTAAGGAGAAGGAGAAAAAGATGCCTCATCTGACCGTTCAAGGCAAGAAATTCAATCGTGTGTTGAGTGCGGAAGTGCAGATCACCCACGGCGATGCGCGCGAAGCGATGCAGATCCCGATCATGCAGTTTGTGATTCAGATCCCGACCGACAACGACGTGATGATCGGTGAGTGGGCGCTGTCCCCGCATGGACCCAAGCGCTGGAAGACCGTCGAGCTTCAGACCCTCGACCGCTCCCGTAAGACCAACCACACCTGGACACTGCACAAAGCCTATGTGCACAGCTTCCGGGAGGTGGAGTTCCCGCCCCAGTCCGGCAGCGAAACCGATCAGGGAACCTACTATGAGATCGTTGTGCGCGGAACCCTTCTGCACAACAACCTGGACTACGATGGACAGAACATCCTGAAATTGGTCCCGGGCGAGCCGGAGCCGGGAACCGAGTAATCCGATCCCATTCGTGTAACGCTCGGATGATATCCGCCTGTAACGGCAGGCGTCTGGCTGCGGGAGCCGTTCCCTGGCGGGAATGGTTCCCGCAGCCAACATTAGAGCATTCACTGGCACCTCCTGTGTCTGAACGTTGTCTTTCCGGCGAAGGAGTCGTGCATCTGCTCGTAGCGAGCAAAGAGCCGTTTCAAGTTTTTTTGGATAGAGACAGATGCCTAAACTCAAAATCGGCTCAGACGAAATCAAGCGCGTTCACGGGGCGCGGGTGGTGATCGAACACGGCGAAGATGCGCTGGAGCCGTGCAGCGTCCCCCGAATGCAGTTTATCCTCCTGCTGCCGCTCGATCATAGCGATGTGATCGCCAACTGGGCGATGGCTCCCTTCGGACCGGATCGCTATAAGAAGGTGGAGCTGCAAACCCTGGGACGTTCCGGCGAAATCAAACATACCTGGACGATCAAGCAGGGATTTGTCTATAGCTATCATGCGGTCGAGTTCCCGCCGGATTCCGGCTATGGCGATTCTCAGGGCAACTTTGTTGAACTGGTGGTTCGCGGGGTGAGCACCGGCATGGAGGACTACAAACTCGGCGCGATTCTTGAAGTCGCCGCCGGGTCGCCTGAACCGGCGGCGGGAGAGGCGGCGCAGGCTCCCCTTCCGCAGGCTCCGCAACAGCAGGCTGCGCCACAGCAGCAGGCGGAGCAGCCCGTCCAGCAGCAGAAAAAGGATGAAGAGCCAAAGACCTGGATCGAGATTGTCCTGAAGGATAATAAGGGTAATCCCGTTCCCAATGAAGAGTATATCCTGGAACTGCCGGACGGCACCAAGCGCCGTGGAAAGCTGGATGCGGACGGAGTTGCGCGTGTGGACGGCATTAAGCCCGGCTCCTGCCGCGTCAGTTTCCCCAACGTAGATGCCAATGAGTGGAAGCCTGTTTAAAGAGGGAGACCATGCCTAACCTGAAGATTGGCGGTACGGTCATCAATCGCGTGCACAGCGCGCGCGTAGAGATTCTCAGCGAGGACTCGCGGGGAAGACTGCGGGGAACCCCTCTCCTTCAGTTCATCGTCACGCTGCCGCTGGAGCATGAGGATATGATCGCGAAGTGGGCGCTGGCTCCTCCCGGAGCAGACCGCTATAAGACGGTGGAACTGGAGCTTCAGGATCGCTCTGCCGGAACAAAGCTGAAATGGGCCATGAAGAACTGCTACGTGCATCGCTATGAAGAGGTGGAGTTTCCCTACGGAGTCGGCAGCGACACCGATCAGGGCAACTATGTGGAACTGGTGCTTCGCGGTCAACATCTGGGCAAGACGGACTACAAGAAGGCGCTCATTCTCGAAGTGACCAAAGGAAGCGCCGAGTCTGCCTGATGCCAGTCGCGGCTCCCTGCTGTCGGGTGGATGATTGCGCGGGATATGCCCGCTCACCGTTAGCTTTTTTCTAGAAGGCTGCTGCTATGTTCAAAATCGTCGTCGCCGGAATGTCGGAACTCTCCAGGCTGCAACTGGTGACCGAGGTCGTAATAGATCGGCGCGTCTATGAGCACTCGCGCGCCCGCATTACGCTCCGCTGGGATGAGCAGAAGCGATATGGCGACCGACAGACCGCCAATATCGCTGCGAAGCTGCTCAACAGCACCGTTGACGTTGAGTGGAAAGAGTCCAATCTTACCGAGACCGTTAAGTGTTTTCACGGCTATGTGGAGCAGGTCTCCGGTACGCGCGATCCGCAGGGGTCTCTGCTGGTACTGGAGTGCGTCTCCTTCAGTCAGCGCACCGATCTGATCCCGCGCTATCGCGCCTTCCAGGCGTGCAAGCTGCATGATATCTGTCAGAAGGTGACGGCGACCGAGCCGTTGATGGAGATCGAGAAAGCCAGTGATCTTCAGATTGATCTCGATCTGAGCGTGCAGTACGGCGAAACCGATTTTGAGTACCTGGGACGAATGCTGCATGCCTGGGGCTTGCCGATGTCCATTGACGATAAGACGGGACACGTAAAGCTCGGGGCGCGCGGAGCGGACTCCAACGGCGAGTTCCCCGGCATCACCTACGGGTGGTCGGAGGTGACCTTCACCGGACTACTAGCGGCGTTGCCGCACCGCGAGAGCGGAGGCAGCGGCCCCACCAGCACGGCGCGCGGGCAGGTGGGACAGTTTAACGGGCAGTTGAAAACGAAAGCCGCCGACTATTTCCCCATTCCCGACGCCAAAGACATACGCGAACGGGTCAGCAAGGTCAATTCGCAGGTGGATACCGCCCACTATCGTCTGCTGCTGGAGAGTGCGGTACTGCCCTACGATTCTGGACAGGTGGTGAAGTTCGATAATCAGGACTGCCTGATCCGCCGGGTACGCATCGTCGGGCATCCGCAGGAAGTGACGGTCTCGCAGGAGTTTGAGCTTCAGCCCTATACCCTGCCCTACACCCCGTATCGCCGCGTTCCGAAATGGCCTACCCGCACGCTCTGGGCGCACGTTACCGAAAACGAAAACGACCCGGAACAATCGGGGCGCATTCAGGTGAAGTTCGAGTGGGAGCCGCTCGATCCGCAGTCCTCCAGCGACCGATGCTGGATTCCCACGCTGACGCCCTATGGCGGCGGGAAAAGCCCCAGTCAGGGCAAGGCGGGAGAGTATAACGGCTTCTACTCGCTGCCGGAGGTCGGGGAGCGGGTGCTGGTTCATTTTCTGGGCGACTGGGACTCCGATGCGGTGGTGATCGGGACGGTGCGCGAGAAGTCGGTCAATCCGATGTTCAACGCGAAAAATACCAAACGCTGGCGAACGCCCTCCGGTAATGAGGTGACCCTGACGACCGACGGATCGGATGAGGTGGTGCGAATCCGGTGCAAGGACAAGATATTCTTTGAGAGCAAAATGAGCGGTTCCAATTCAACGGTCTACATCACGCCGGGCGAATCGGATGCGGACCGCATTCATATTCAAAAGGGCGCGGGACCGCCGCGCATAGACATCGAGTGCAGCGGCGATATCACCGTCAAAGCGGGCATGAAGCTGCATCTGGAAGGGCAGATGGTGCAGGTGAAGGCGTCGGGCGGCAATGTGAACATTGACGGCGCGCCCAATGTCATGATTAACTGCGTGCCGATGCCGGCGATGCCTCTTCAGGTGCAGAAATATGAAGAGAAGAAGATGAGCACCAAGCCCAAAAAGCAGCGCTCGCTTCCGACGCCCGCCGAGACAACAGCGAAAACGCAGTCCAGCCAGGATCAGGAATCGAAGAAGAAGAAGACCTGGATCGAAATCACGCTAAAGGACGATCAGGGCAATCCGATGCCGGGAGAGCGCTATCGTATCAAGCTGCCCGACGGCACGATTCAGGAGGGGCGGCTGGATGCCGACGGACGCGCGCGCGTGGACGACATCGAACCCGGAACCGCGCAGGTCTGCTTCCCGGAGATAGATGCCAACGAGTGGCGACCGGCGTAGGCAAGAGATCGGTTTACAGTTTCCTGAGAGGCGCGAGAGTTCGCGCCTCTGTTTATTGGAAATCGCATCCGAAATCCGGATGCGATGGGTGAAGGATATGCAGTTATCGGCGAGTGAATTCTGGCGTCTGTATGAGGCGAACGCCTTCGCGACGCTGCGGCGTTCAGAGCGGGGCGACTATGCGGGAATCCTGAAATCCGGCTCTGGCGACAGGGCGAATGCTTCGGCGGAGGTGTCCCGCGAAACGCTGCTGGACTACGCCTATGCGGACGATCCTCTCTTTGCGGGCTGGGAAGAGACGCCCGATGCCTGTATCAGGAGCCTGCTTCGCTCCCAACCTTTCCTGACCGAAAATCCCCTGAACCGCGCCGTGCTGACCCTGTTGGAAATGGCGTTCAATGCCCGTCTGAAGTCTGTCCCGCTGGAGAGCTATTCCGCACAGCGCGCCCGGATGCTGGAACGCTGCGAGAAGCGACCGCTGCCCCTCTACGCGCTCTGCCGGGTGATCGAAGAGGAGAAGCCGACAGAGGAGGATCGCCTTCTCTACGCTGAGACCCGCGACCGGCTTGATCTGCGCTGTGAACGGGCAACGTATATCCGCGTTCTGGGGATGCTGGGGCAGCAGGAGGCGGCTCCCACCCTCTACGATGTGCTGGTAAACGAGCATGAGGACGCCGAAACGCTCTATGTGACCGCCTGCGCCCTGGCAAACCTTAATCGCAAGCGCGAGGCGGGATTTCTGATCGGTATGCTGGGCTGGGATGTGGCTCCGCGCTGTCGGGAAGGACTGCACCACGCCCTGCAGATGCTCTGCTCCGGCGAGACGCTGCTGCTTGGCGAACCGACGGGCGATCTGGCGACCGTCTGGGAGGAGACTCTGGAGGGGTTGCCGAAGGATCGCATCTCCTGGCTGCGCCATGACATTCGAAGCGTGTTCTGGGAGAAGCGGCTCTTCTGTGCGCGTTATGCGCCCGAATCCGGCGCGCTGCGGGAGGTTCTGCCTGTGCTGGCGGACGATGAGGTTCCGATGGTGCGCCAGTCGGCGCTGGCGCGTCTTCGCGCTCTGGAGCCGCAGGAGGAATAGGACGATGGCAAAGACGCATCGTGTCGCGCAGGGGGAGTACCTGCAGAAGATCGCCGCGCAGTATGGCTTTACCGACTATAACACTATCTGGAACGATCCCGCCAACCGGACGTTGAAGGAGAAGCGCAAGAACCCCAATATTCTCGCGCCGGGCGATCTGATCGTTATTCCTGAAACGAAGCAGAAAGAGGCGGGGAAAGCGACGGGCGCGACGCATAACTTTCAGGTTCCGTCGGGGCGCGTGAAGATCAAGATCGTTCTGATTGATGTGAACCGCCGTCCCGTTTCGAATGCGGAGTGCGTGCTGGAACTGGGCGGGCAGTCGCAGGGCAATCAGGTCTTTCGTCTGACCAGTGGCGGCGACGGCTCCATTGAGCAGGAGATATCCATTCGCGGACCCCATGAGGGAACGCTGCTGGTCAAAGACCCGAACCTTCCCTATCAGACCGAGATGGGCATCCGGATCGGTCACCTGGATCCGGCGGATATTCGCTCCGGGCAGGTGGCGCGGCTGAACAACCTGGGTTATAACGCCGGAAGCCTCAGTTCCGAGGACGAGATGCGCTTTAAGTCTGCGGTGGAGGAGTTTCAGTGCGACAACAGTCTGCCCGTGAATGGAATCTGCAACGCCGACACACAGCGCAAGTTGATAGAGAAGCACGGCTGCTGATCGCGTAGAGGAGGTATAGATTTGCCATGTCTGAACCAACCTCTTTTAATGTGACGGAAGGCGGCGCGGCGGTCACGCACCCGATCCTGCAGGGGGATGACGCGCTGGTTGCGCCACAGTTCAATAACGATCACAACACGATTCGCGCCGCGCTGATCCCGATGGCTTGCTGGCGCGTCGAAGACATTCGCTTTGACTTCGACTCCTCATTCTTACTGCCAGAGGTGAGGGAGGAGATGCCGACTCTGCGCGATCTACGCGAGCAGCATAAACTCGGCGAGTTCTATCCTCCCCTGTCGGTTTTCGGTCATGCGGACCCGATCGGCGATGATGCCTACAACAAGCAGTTGAGCGGGCGCAGGTCGGTATCGGTTTACGGGCTGCTGACCCGCCGCGCCGACCTGTGGGAAGACCTCTACAGCCAGACGGGGAAGGTTGCCTGCGCTTGTTCCGGCGATCAGTGGGGCGCGCGCTCCATCCAGAAGATGCTGGCGGCGCTGAACTATACGCCCGGCAACACCGAAGGCGCAATGGATCAGGCGACTCGCGACGCCATCCGCCGATTTCAGACGGATCAGAGCCTCTCTCCCGCCAACGGCTACGCCGAACGGCAGAATGCCTCTGACAAGGCGACTCGCGAGAAGCTCTTTCTCGCCTATATGGACTTTCTCTGCACGCCGGAGTTCAAGCTGGAGAAGACTCACTTTCTGGCGCAGGGAGCCGATGCGAACGGCAAAGGCGATTTTCAGGGGTGCGGGGAGTTCAACCCGCTTCTGCTGTTCAGCCAGCAGGAGGAGCAGGAGCTATCACAGTCCTCCAATCGCGAGAGACGCAATCAGGAGAACGCGCCCAATCGCCGGGTGATGGTCTTTCTCTTTCGACCGGGTACAAAGGTGGATGCGGGCATCTGGCCCTGTCCCCTGGCAAAAGACGGGGTGACGAACTGTAAAAAACGGTTCTGGTCGGATGGCGAGCCGCGGCGTTCGCGCCGGGAAGCCGGCGCGCGACGACGATTTGAGGATACGCAGGACACCTTCGCCTGCCGTTTCTATCATCGGATCGCGACCGGCTCTCCCTGCGAGGATGTGGGCTGGCTGGGGCTTCATCGTCCCCTGCGCGTCTATCTGAAGCTGGTCTGGAAAGACCCGATGGATCAGGAGCATCCCTTTCCCGCTAACTTCCCCGTGACGGTGCGCTATATCACGGGAGAGACAGAGCGGGTTACCGTCGGCGAGAACGGCTTACTGGCGTTCAACGCCGTTAAGACCCGGCGGGCGTTTACGCTGGATTTCTCCTCGACCAATGAGGTCTTTCTCGCCACTCCTCCCGCAGGTTCCGGCGGATCGGGCGGGGGAGGTTCGAGCAGTTCAAGCGGATCGGGGGGAAGCGGCGGTTCCGGTTCCGGTTCTGGCGGATCATCGGGAAGCGGAGGAGCTTCGGGAGGAACAGGCGATCCTGGCGGATCGGGCGGTGGAGCTTCCGGAGTGGAGCTTTTTCTGTTAGCGCCGGAAGTGAAAAGTAAAATAGATCAGGGCTATCGGGTCTGGAGCCTGCCGCGGCAGTGGTCTCTGGCGGTCTCCGATTGGACGGCTTCCGACGCGTCCAACTTTCAGAATAACTTTTTTATCAATCTCGATCAGCCTGGAACAACCGTTGGCACGCCCGCCGCGCCCGCTCAGTTAACCCTGAACCCGCACTGGCACTTTATGAAGTTCCTCTACTTCGACCGCAAACTGAAGCAGAAGTTGAGCGTCCCTCCGGTGATGGTCGAAGGATTCCGCAATATCGCTTCGTCCGGCGGAAGCCCGGATACGCGCAGCAACTGGACAACCGACCCCGAAGCCTGTCAGTGCCTTCCCTGGGTGGTACAGTGGCTTGCGCCCGCCGCAGGCGGAGGCGGATCTCCCGGCGGAGGATCATCCGGTTCCGGCGGCGCTGGAGGAACGACGCCTCCGGCGCGACCGGCGACCCCCGACGATCCGCGGCCCAACAACCAGGTTTTGATTCGCCTGCGGTGCGTTTCGCCGACCTTTATCGAGGTGCAGAGCGATAACTCGCGACGGCTGGTGACGGTCGTGCAGGCTCCCTCCGGCGGCGGAACTCCGCCCCATCCTGGCGTTCGCAGCGTCGAAGACCCCGGATTAAACAGCGGCGCGGGCGTCACGGTAAATATGTCCATTCCTTCCGCTGACCGGCTGCGCTTCTATGACCTGCCGGATATCTGGAAATCGCGCGGCTACTTTGTGCGCATGTCCAACGGGAGCGGAGGTTTTACGGAGAACGTCTTTGCGGATGTGGCGGCGACGCCGACCTCCAATTCTCAGCCGCACCTCTTCTCGCTGGACGATATGGTGCTGGTGCATCCCAATATGGATCTGTTCTCCTGGACGCCGAATACAGACCGTCCGGCGATCTTCAGCAACACCTTCCTGAACGGTCCCAATCCCGGCGACATCGGTCCTTACAAGCCGGACAATCAGGGCGGACGACACTTCTCCTACTTCAGTCAACTGGTTAAGAGGCTGGATACAAACGTCAACTATATCGCCGACTATCCCGACTGGACACGGCTGGTGATTGTGCGCGGCAACCTCTTTGATGTGTTCGATAAGCGCACGCCGGATCGAGGCGATACCGTATGCGGCGCGCGCGCGGCGGTACGCTGGATAGATTCCGCCGGAATCAGCGCGCCGGGGCGCAATCCGGACCGCCCTGCCGTCTCCCGACCCAGTCCCTTCTTCAGCATTCAGCCCTTCTTTGAGCAGCAGCACGATAAGTGGTGGACCTCTTCGGAGACAGATACGCGGGGAATCGGACGCTTCGATCTGGTGTGGCTGCGCTGCTGCGATATTGACGCGGATGGACAGACCGAGGTCGGAGTCAGTCTGAGCTACTTCCGTTTCTTCTTTAACTTTGATCCCGGTTTCAAGGCGAGTAATAATAAGACGGCGGTGGGACATCATCCACCCAATCGCGATCAATGGGTCAACGAGGCGCTGAAAAAGATTCCGGGACGCTGGACCGGACCGGACGGAGTCTTCAATCCCGGACCGGCATTCATCATTCCGCAGGACACATCGGCGCACAAGATCAAATCGCGCGTCGTCTGGTTTGCCCAGAATCTACCCCGCGCAATCTCGCACTATGAGATCGGTGTTTTCGAGGCGACGCCGCCGGAGACCTGGGTGCGCGGCTATATGGGGTCGGATGACGGTATCGGCGCGCTGGATAAGACCGACAACGGACCCGATTCCAGCGGCTGGTTCGTCTCCGCGCACGAGACCGGACACGGCGGCAGCCTGGGAGATGAGTATGTGGAGAAGACAGCATCCACGGACGGCTCCGGCGCCAGTCTGCCCGCTCCCAGAATGCCGGGATTTGACTCCTTCTCACCCGGCTCCCCCTATGTGTTCGATGATCGGGCGATGATGAACGGCAACTATGATCAGCGCGCGCGAAACTTATGGCATGTCGCCGAGTGGATGCGAAGCCTTGCCGGATTTCCGTTTGAGGTGGAACATAACTCCCGGAAATACAGGATTGCGGCGCACCATCAGGCTCCGGCAAAGTCTCATGTTAACTTTCCTCTGGGATCGAGGCGCAATATCGAGACCGGCGATCACGGCAAGTTCGACGTCTTCTTCTATCCACTGGGACTGGAAGACTTCAGCGCCGCCATCCTGCCCAATCGAACGCCTTCCGGCTCTGCCTCGCCGTTTGACGGGTTGCTGGTTGTGGTAGTGAAGATGCAGTTCGACTTCCACATAGATAACGCGACCACCATCCATACCAACCTTCAGAGATGGAATGCGCGTATCCATGACGAACTCAACTATAAGTTCTGCTACCGGGGAACATTCGGCGGAGTCTCCTATAACCGCGCGCTTCTGCTGTTCAGCCCGCGCTACTGGTCCAATCACTACTCTAATGAAAGACCGGAAGATACGGATCAGCACTTCAAGATCACCACCAAAGCCAGCGGAGCGCCGGAGTGGGACGATACGATCCTGGGGCTGTTCGATGCGAAGCATCACCTGCACTTCCCGCTGAGCCAACCCGCGCATGTCTTTTCGCGCTTCTTCCGGCAGATGGTTGGCGTCAACAGCGCGGCGTTCAATGTCGACAGCTTTCTGCCCATCGCCCGCCTGATATTCGCCGATGGCGCGACGCAGACGATCTAGAGCGGGCGGCAGCCTCCTGTTGGGAGGCGTCGCGGTCTGGCTGACGATTCTGATGACCGGCTGCCGACTGTTCTCGGACGGACAGGATCGCGGAACGCGAAAACCGTCTCCGCGCCAGACAGAGAGCCGCTCAGGAGAGCGTACCATGAATTCAATCTTCTTCCGTTTACCGGATAACAGCCCGAATGAGGCGGAGGTGACACCCGTGCCGATACGAACCGGGGCGGGCATGCCCTTCACCGAGGCGAAGCCTCCGCCGGGAGACGCCTGCCTGAGACCCTATGCGAACGCCCGCTTCAACTCTCGGCTGCCGGGACCGCTGCCTGCCGGAACGTGGAGAGTGCGCTGGCAGACCGATCTTCCGCCCGGATTCAAGCCGGAGTTCCTGATGCAGTCCGGCAGCCGGATACTGGCGCAGGGCGCGGATATCTGGCTGCTGCTCGATCTGGACGGGAAAGCGATCCGGCAGGGAGGGCGCGCGCCGGGCGACATGCTGCTCGATCCCGCGAACGGACTCATCTACCATGTGAAACACTCCGGTTACGTGCAGGCGCGGAGGATGACGGACGGGGCGGAGGATTTTGCGTTCTATCCCCTGTACGGTTCCGGTTACAGGCGTTCTCCACTGGCGCGGCGCGGATCGCAGATGCTGCTGCACTCCTTTGAACTGCCGGAGATGGAGGCGCAGCGAGTGCGCGTTCCCGACCTGACCATTCTGGAGCGAAAAGACCTGGGCGATCCGATTCAGAAGGATGAGCAGGGGTATCTGACATCGGATGCCGATTTGACGAATCTCTGCAGCCGAACGATCCCGATGCTGGTCGCTCTGGATGGCGACGCGCCGGTTCTGGCGGCGCCGGGTCATCTCTTTCTGACCGACCGCGACCTGAAGATACGCGCCGATCTGACCGGAGACTTCCATCCGCTCTCCCTGAGTCTGGATGAGGCGGGACGGCTCTATCTCGTGGTTCGGACCGAGAGAGGCGCGGCGCTGTGGGTAGTTGCGCCAAACGGGGAGCGTCAGATCGCCTATTCGCTTCCAGAGGGGGCATCGGTGCGCGACCTGCCTCCGATCATCGGCTGGGATCATACGATCTATCTGGTGATCGGGGATACGGCGGTGGCGATTGCGCCGGACGGCGCGAAGCGCTGGGAACACTCCCTGCCGGGAAGTTTCGGAGGGGCTTCGATCACCGCCGACGGGCAGCTTCTCCTTGGCGGCGGAGCGGAACTGCTTGCGCTGGATGTGCAGGGAAATCGGCGCGTGGTGCATAATTTTGCAGGGGAACACCTTGCGACACCGCCGATCCTGACGACAACGGGAGAACTGCTGGTCGCCTCGCATCGGCGCCTGTTTTGCCTCACATGCGAACCGTAACGCCGGGAGAGCCGCAGGGTTAGAAAGCGATAGGCATGGCTCACAGCATAGAAGAACTGCCGGAGGAAGTCCGGCCCATCATCCAATATATGCCGCGCGAGATGCAGCAGCAGGTCATCACCGACTATGAGTCGCACTACGCGCCGTTTCTGGCGATGCTTGCCGGCTGGAAGGGGGCAGTCCAGAGCCACTTCGCGCAGGGGCAAGACTCCGCCATTGCGCGTCTGGAAGAGGAGCTTTTCCCGCTGGGCGACTGGCGATTCCCTCCGCAGGGGCTGGCGATCCCATCCCGCGCGGCGGAACGCACCATCGAGGTCGCCTTCGGGACGGAGATGACCGACCCCTCGCGCCGTCCCTGGATCACCACCGGAGAAGGGTGGATGCACCCGACCGCGCTGCGCGAAGCCTCCTTCCAGTGGGTAGACCGCAATGCGGTGGTGGTGGTGGACGGCGATTTCGTCGGAAATGGACGCCTGGAGCCGCTCCTTGAGCGCGGTCAGCTTGCCTTTATCGCCGCCAGCGAGGATGTCCTCAGCGCGATGGAGCAGGGCGAGTGGTGGGTGAAACTGCCCGGACAGGAGTATCGTCTGGCGCGTCTGGCGCGCTACGATGGCTACATGGCTTTTGAGCGCGAAATGCAGACCGCCCGCATGAATCAACGTCACTTTGATCTCTGGCTTCCGCCGTTTCATCCCTATTCCCGAAAGATCGTCTGCCTTCGCCTGGCTACCGAAACGGAGGCGGCAGCTTTGCGCGCCGAAGCGCCTGACATGAGCTGGCTGCCAGATCTGTACAACGGTTTCCGCTTCATCGGCATCATGCGTAATCCGGATCGGCGCGCGGTCGCCTTTCTGCGCAGCCTGGACAATCGGTCGCGGACTCCGCTGGTGCAGTTGAATCCCGTCCCGGTCATCCAGTCCGCCATGCAGGACAACGCCTTCTTCCCGCGCTTTCCGCGCACCGAGAGCAACGAGATCAACCTGCGCATGGCGGGAGTCTTCGATCTGTTCGGAGCGGTCGTCTATACGGACGGCGCGCCTATCCCCGCCTATATGCTGCGCGTTCCGAGTAACGACCCGCAGGCGAAGGTGGATGATGTGGAGGTGCGCTTCGCGCATGTCGAGCCGAATGTGGCGATGGTGAAGCTCTACTATGGCTCTATCGGGCAGGAGAGACCCGACGGAAGCGATACGCCCTCCTCGCTGGAGATGACCCCGATCCGCTTTGAGGTTCCCTACCGCGTCATCGGCGGAGCGACGGTGCGCTCTCCCAGGGCGCGGGTTCCGGCAGCGGAGGAATCCTCCCGCACGGAGTGGATGCGAAAAGCCTGGTACTACAGCGTTTTGCGTCCGCCGCTTCTGACGCAGGGCGACATTCTGGAGATCATTCAGAACTATACGCAGGGCGGACTGTCGAACCTGATAAACTTCCGTTACTCCACCCGCGAGATCATTCATCAGCCGGATGAGGGCGGCACGCACTGGCGTTCTTACCTCTGGCCCTCCATCATCGCCAGAGAGTCCCATTTCGACCCGCGTTTCGAAGGAATTCCGACTGCCAACTATATTCCGTTGATCCAGAGCCTGCGCCTCTCCTTCGGGCGCGGTCCTGCGGCGGGCGTCGTCCCCGATTTTCTGCTGACGGACGCCGCCAACTATCTGGCTTCGATCCTCTCGCAGTATTTTGTCTTCTCCTGCTTCCGCGTGGAGGGCAGACTCGTATAGAATGGCAGAGCCGGTCGCGCAATGCATCGTTGACCTCTCGTAGAAAAGGCGTTTCATGGCAGACAGAGTCATCTTCCCGCACCTGCACGGACAGAACTATCCCAGCTACGTGCTGCAGGTATTTATGAAGTTGTGTAATCTTGGCGTCCCGCAGGAGAATATCCGTTTCCTGCCGGATGTCTGTCATTTCGCGGAGCCGGAAGTCTTTGTGGAGCCGATGCACGAAGACCCGGAACCCGATTCGGATCGCATGTCGCTTCGTCATCCGCAGGGACCGATGTACGACAGCCGCACGCGCAGCATCATCGTGCAGGAGGTGAACCCGGAGGCGGTCGTCCCGCGCCTCAAGGTCAATATCCGCTCGGATCGGCATTTTCAGTACATCTATAACGACCTGGGCGATGAGGTCGGAATCCGGGATGAGCAGCGGGGGCGGCTGGAAAACTTCATGTCTCCTCTGATTACGGGACTGCCGCCTCTGGAAGAAGAGGAGCAGGAGAAGGCGGAGTCGGACTGGCTCCCGGAGGAGCGTCCTCTGGCGCGAATCGTCCGGCAGGTCTGCGCCCGCTATCCGGAGTTGATGAAGGGGCTTGACCCCGAAATTGCCGACGCGCTTCAGCGTATGTCCGACAGCCTGTGGAAAGCCTTCACGGAAGAGGACGCTGCCCGGCGCGCCCCGTTTGTCCAGGCGACGCTGCAGGCGCTTGCCCGTCAGCCGGATATCATCCCGGTACGCGACGCTTTTCAGCTTATGGTGGAAAAGCTGCCCCGACAGGAGATTGAGGGGCTGCCGGATGACCAGATTCGCGGCGCGATGGAGGAGTTTCAGCGAATGGGCGGCGTGCTGTTCATTCCGGATCCGACGAGTCGCGCCCAGGAGCTTGGCTATCTGATCGCCTCCTATGGCGAGAAAGAGTGTGATGTCCTTCGCGCGCTGATTCGGGAATTTCAAAAAAGGCTGTCGTATGAAAACGATATAGAACGCGCCCGGATCGTTCGTGAACTGATTGAGATCATGACCACTGAGACGTTCATCTCCGTAGCGGTATCGGACTTTCTCTGGGGAGTCGGCTGGGTGCACGGACGGATTTCGGAATTTCGCACCAATCCAGGGCGAACGGATCGGGACGGCTATGTTCTGTCGCAAACCGGAGGGATGGATCATCGCACCATGCTGGCTTCGATTATGGCGCGATGGGCAGACGAGGGGACGTTTCTGGGAGTCGGAAATCCTCCGGCGCAGGAGGAGTATGAAGAGGCGGGAGGACGAAGCCGACTCGCAATCGGCGCAATGAATGAGGCGGAGAAGAGAGAACTCTGGTCGCTGGCAGCCTGGCGGCGCGATACGCCCGACCCGATACTGCTGCTGGAGACGGCGGCGCGGCGTCTGGTTCACCCGGAAGTGACGGTGGATTTAACGCGGTGGGTCTGCGCGCCGAGCCGTTTTGAGACGCTGTTCGTGCAGCCCGGAATCACTGCGGCGCTGGGAGCGCAGGGGTGGCTGCACTATCCGGGAATCGTGATTCGCGTGCCGATTGCAGAAGACGAGGATGAAGAGGCGGTGCAGGCAAAGGCGAAGCTGGAGATTATCATGCGTCTGTTTCTGCCGGTCTGCTTTCGGGCAGAGGTCGTCTGGCAGGAGGCGGTGGCGCGACTGGATCGCCCGTCCTACCTGCAGCATGATTTTCAGCATGGGATTCGACTGGTGGATCCCTGGGCGGCGATGAATGAGGATGGGGTGGAGGAAGCCAATGATCCTATCACACTATAGGCGTTTTTCCGCGCGAGACGGCGTCCGAATCGGGTGGCTGACGGCTCTGGCGGGCATGATGATGCTGTCGGTCTGGTCGTCTGCTGCCTTCGCGCAGGGGCGCGTGCTGGAGCGGCGGAAAATAGTGCTGAACGAGCAGCCTGCAGCGATCAAACCGCTTGTGCTGCATCTGGACGACTATATGGTTCCGCTCGGACAGGCGGTGCGTGTCCTGTCGGGAGGGAAAGCGCAGCCGGACAGAGATACCGCCAGACTCTATACCATCCGCTACGAAGGAAAACCGGTCATTCAGCTTCCCATTGATCCGGCGGCAGGCAGCGTCCCGATCATCAACGGACAAAAAGCAATCGGATACACCTATTCGCGCCCGCAATGGCTGGAGCTTCCGGGCGGGCAGCGTCTGTTGATGGTGAATCTGGAGACGATCACCGCGCTGTTCGGAATCACGATGGATGTGGATGATGCGCAGATTTCGCTCTTCACCCCGGAGTACTGGTGTCAGCAGTTAGGGCTGAACCTGCAGGCGACTGAAGGACGCACCTTTAAAAACCTGGGCATGATCCCGGAGATGGGCATTTCGCCCCCCTCAAAGCGCCTGCTGATCTGGCTGCGCCCTCCCGGTCGGGTCTTCGCGCAGATATACAAGCTGTCCGGCGGCGCGCCGGAACCGATGCTGGGCTGGAACGATTTCGTCCAGACTCCGGTTACGCAGCCGCGTGGCGGGGCGGAGAAGGAGCGTGTCTGGGAGAGCGCGCGGGATCGTCCCGTGCGCGTTCAGACCCAGTTCTACGGGTTGAACGGAGAGAGACTCTACGGCTCCTATATCGCCGTGATGTCCCGTAAGGATACACAGTATAAGAACCTGATCGAGGCGATCAACAACGGCGAACTGTCTCCGGATGAGTTTGCGGTTGTCGGGCTGCGCCAGAGCGTGCGCGATAGTCTTGTGCTGTATGAGCCGTATGATGTAAAGCCGGGGGATACCGTCGCCAGCGTCGCGCAGAGGTATCGAATGGCGGAAGGATTATTGCGCGCGCTGAACGGCTTATCGAAGAGCGATACGCTGCGCGGCGTTCAGATGCTCGTGGTGATGACGGGCTTTGATGAGGCGCGAGTGCGGCAAGCGCAGCGAGTGAACTATGAGTTGACCGGAATGTACGAGGTACAGCCGGGCGAAAATGTCGAGACGCTGGCGCAGCGATGCGGCGTAACCGCTCAGGAGTTCCGCAATGCCAATGCGATGGCAATTCCTTTGAACGAACCGGTGCGTCCCGGCGATCTGGTCTGGCTGGTTAAGCCGCTCAATCAACCGCCTCCGCCGACGGCGCCGCAGCCCAATGTCACCGGCTCTTACGGTATCACAACCGCCAACCGCACGGTGGCTATCCGCCAGAACACCAGCAGCCCGAACGCCCCGGTGATGACACAGGTGCGTGCAGGGGAGCGCGTCGTGGTTCTGGGGCGATCCCGTAATCAGCAGTTCGCGATGGTTGGAACACCGAGCGGCGTGACGGGCTATATGCCGAGTAGTTCGCTCAACCGCCAGACTCTGGTTAACATTCCGACCACCGGACAGGGAATGCATCCAACGGTGGTGGAGGCGTTGAAGTGGGAGCGCGTGGTCTCCTATGTCTGGGGCGGTAATCGGCTGGAGCCGGGCGGCGGCGTGGACTGTTCTCACTTCGTGGCGAACGTTTTTGCGCGCGTGCGCGAGCCGGTTCCCAGTCCTCCGGTGCGCAATATGCAGAATTACGGCAATATTGTTCATGTCAAGCAGGGATCCTATGAGCGTTTCGGGCGCCAGTTCAGCAGCCCGCAGACGATCGCCTATCTCCCGCTTCAGTCGGGGGATCGGGTTATCTTTCAGTCCAAGAACAGCTACCACACCGGCATCTACATCGGCAACTATCGGGGGATGCAGCATGCGCTGATCCACTGTAACAGTTCTCACGATACGGTGACCGTAGACCCGATGCTGGGAAGCTATCTGGGCGGAATCTACCGCTACACCGTGCGGGGCGCCAATCGCGCGGCAGATTCGATGGACGATATGCAGTGGCTTGCCGGAAAGGTGGATGCGGAGATGCTTGCGCGCGGCGAGCTAACCCCCATTCTGGCTCTTGAACCGCAGGACTCGAAAACCAGGAAGACAAGGTAAACAACTATGCGCAGACTCTATTACCAGGCGGTTTTGACCGCGATTGTCTGCACGATGCTGCCTGCGTTGTCCGCTTCCGGGCAGAGTAGTTACGGGCTGCTGGTTGCGGTGGATCAGTACTCCTTCATTACGGCGGAGCGGGATCGGCTGCGAGGAGCCTCCACCGACCTGGAACTGACCCGGCGAATGCTCGGCGTCTTTGGCTTCAAGAACCTGAGCGCGCTGCGCAACTCGCAGGCGCGCAACGCCGATATCCTGCGGGAGATGGGGCTGATCGAGACGAAGGCGCAGCGGGGCGATCAGGCGGTCTTCTACTTCAGCGGGCGCGGATCGGT
Organism: uncultured Chthonomonadaceae bacterium; assembly: GCA_964429855.1. Classification (GTDB taxonomy): domain Bacteria; phylum Armatimonadota; class Chthonomonadetes; order Chthonomonadales; family CAJBBX01; genus CALLMM01. The sequence goes on along the minus strand of CAYSDM010000002.1, from coordinate 97,235 downwards.
CGCTCCCGACCCCCGCAATAACAACGATGTGCGAAACATGGAGCCGACCCTGGTTCCTTTTGACGGCGTGAAAGAGTCGCCGCGCAACGACGTTCGCATGCGCCGTGTGGAGGAGTGGGCGACCCGGCTGGAGCGCAAAGGCGTTACGGTGGCGGTGATCCTGGATACCTGCTTTGTCGGCGATGCGCGCAAGTCCGGCGAGTTTCGTCCCTGGCGCGATGTGCCCCGCTCTGTCGTTCGGCAGGGCATACCGCGAGAGCGGATATATCGCGGACCGGGGGTATGCCTGACCGCAACGACGGCGCGCGGACGAAGCTATGAGTGGGAACTCACCTTTGGACGCTGGTCGGGAGCATTCACCTACGAACTGATCTGCGCGGCGGGTAAGAAGTATCCGGAGCGCCCGACCTGGGGCGAGATGGCGGAGGATGTGCGGCGCTTCTTCCTCTCCAAAGCGCGTGACTATATGCCCGGACAGGTTCCCTCTCCAGCGCGCACCGATCTGGCTTTCGATCTGCGAGACCGCGCAATCTTTACGCCGGAGAACCCGCCTGCTGTGCCGCCTCCTCCGCCCACCACTCAGCAGCAGCAGGAGTTCAAGCAGGTGATTGACGAGCGCAAGGAGATGGATCGCAATCTGCGGGTCTCTCTGGATGTGCTGGATGTCAGCGATCAGGAGCGCAAACGGATTCTGGATGAACTCTATACGCCGCTGAAAACCTATCTCGCGGATAACCTTCAGGGCGTGATACTGGTGGCTCCGGGAGCCGCCCGTCCCGACCGTGTGATTCAGATCATGGACTACTCGCGCGGACACCTCTCCGCCAAGCTGAAAGGGACGGAGGTGGAGGATGTTCGGCTGAAAACGGCGTCGGGCAAGGATATGTCGGCGGTCATGCAGGACGGACTCGCGGACTATATTCAGCGGCAGGCTTACGTGCTGAAGCTGTATCGCATGGCGGAGACCGGACAGAACCTGCCGGGCGAGTGGAGTGTCCGCACGGACAGAGCCGAGTATACCGCCGATACCAGTAATCCACGTCAGAGCGACTCGCTGGTGATCCAGATCGAATCGGCGGTAGAGGGAAATCTCTACATTCTCAATCAGGATCCGAACGGGCTGGTGCATCTGCTCTGGCCCGCGCCGCTTGCGCCCAATAATCGAGTCAGGATCGGTACGACGCGCTGGCCCGAGAGCAGCGGCATCCGAATCCGGGCGCTTCCGCCGAAAGGGCAGACCATCAATCGCGCCCTGATGATCGTGTCCTCCGCGCCGTTGCCATCGCTGGATCCGCCCTCCGGCACGGAGTGGCAGGACGACGATCCCGCCTACTCGAAGGCGGAACTGGCGCATCTGCGCGCCCTGCTGGAAGCGATTCAGAACGGACAGGCGCGCTGGGCGATCCGCACCTTCACCTACGACACGGTCGAACGCTGAGGGTTCAGGGGATACGCATGAACGCTCTCTTCTATAAGCCGCGCGATGCCTGGGCAGGCGACTTTATTCCCTTCTACTGGAACGGGGAGTACAGGCTGTTCTATCTCCAAGACTGGCGCGACCCGGCAGGACATGGCGAGGGGACGCCCTGGTATCAGATCAGCACCCGCGACTTCGTGCATTTCACCGAACATGGCGAGATGCTGCCACGAGGATCAAAGGAGGAGCAGGACCTCTATGTCTTCACCGGCTCCGTGATCGAGGCGAACGGGCAGTTTCATATCTTCTATACGGGGCACAATCCCTACCTGCGCAAAGAGGGCAAACCGGAGCAGGGCGTCATGCACGCCGTGAGCGACGACCTGCTGCGCTGGCGCAAACTCCCGGAAGAGACCTTCTTTGCCCCATCCGACCGCTATGAACCGAACGACTGGCGCGATCCTTTCGTATTCCGAAATGAGGAGCAGGGGGAGTGGTGGATGCTGCTGGCGGCACGCCTGTCGGGCGGTCCGTCGCGGCGTCGCGGCTGTACGGCTCTCTGCGCCTCGAAAGACCTGAAGACCTGGGAGGCGCGAGAGCCGTTATGGTCGCCGGGTCTCTACTTTACGCACGAATGCCCGGACCTTTTTCGGATGGGCGACTGGTGGTATCTGCTCTTCTCCGAGTTCAGTGACCGCACGGTGACCCGATGGCGTAAGAGCCGCTCTCTGCATGGACCCTGGACAGCCCCGGAGAACGACACCTTTGACGGACGCGCCTTCTATGCCGCGAAGACGGCCTCGGACGGCTCCCGGCGATATCTGTTCGGGTGGAACCCGACTCGCGAGGGCGAGCAGGACTATCGTTCCTGGCAGTGGGGCGGCAGTCTGGTTGTGCATGAGATCGTGCAGGAGGCGGACGGCGATCTCTTCGTGCGCCCTCCTGCAGGTGTGGAGGCTATCTTCACCCGCGATCAGCCGATTCGCTTTCAACCGCGAATCGGCCGTTGCGAGATAGAGGAGAGCCGTGTCCATCTGCGCGCGCCGGACTCCTTTGCCTGCGCCACCGCCGGACGGCTGCCGGAGCAGTGCCGGATCGAGACGACCGTCACGTTTGCTCTGAACACCCGCGCCTGCGGCTTGATGCTTCGTGCGGACGCCGACCTGGAAGCAGCCTACTACCTTCGGCTGGAGCCGGGGCGCAACCGGCTGGTCTTCGATTCCTGGCCCCGCGCTGGCGACCTGCCGTTTATGGTGGAGTTGGAGAGGCCTGTGCCGCTTGCGCCGGGAAAACCGCTAAAGGTGAAGGTTCTTGTGGAAGGAACGGTGTGCGAGGTCTATGTGGAGGATCGAATCGCCATGAGCGCGCGGATGTATAATCAGCCGCAGGGCGACTGGGGCGTCTTCGTCTCTGAAGGCGAGGCGGACTTCCGATCTCCGACACTTCATATGCGTGCAGAGGCTGGATCTTCCGGCTGAGAGCGCCTTTTGACGCGCTGGAGGCAAACCCCGCATTCTTGACAGTCCGCAGGCGCAATGGTATACTTGCCACAGGTAGAAGGGCGTAGACTTCTATGCCCTTCTTGTTTTGTGTCTGGAGCGATCCTGAAGCAGAGGATTTCGCTCCGGGTCTTCTGTAGACGCGCACAACTGCCAACAATCAGGAGTGTCTTCGCGAAACCATGTCCGACACGGATATTGAACTGAATGAGATCGAGCGTTTGATCCGGCTGGTTGAGACGCATCGTCTGTCGGAGTTGATAGTGGAGGAGGGCGGGACGCGAATTCGGATACGCGGAGCCGGATATATGGCGCGTCAACGTCCTGCGCCGGAGGAGCCGCCGCTTTCGGAAGAGGAGGCGTTCTATCTGCCTGCCTCTGAGATCGCTGCGTCGGAAAAGAGTTTGAAATCCGGCGGCAATCGCATTGCGGTCGAGTCGCCGATGATCGGGGTTTTCTACCGATCTCCCGGACCGGATCAGCCCCCGTTCGTAGAGTTGGGGGACGTGGTCGAGGTCGGGCAGTCTATCGGTCTGATCGAGGCGATGAAGGTCTTCTCCGAGATACCCAGCGAACACGCGGGAAGGGTGGTGGAGATCGTCGCCGCCAACGGGAAGCTGGTGCGTACAGGTGAGCCGTTGATCTATCTGGAATTGGACGACAGAAGGTAGCGCCGCTCTTTTCTGAGAGATATGAAAGACGTAATTCACATCGGGATACTGGGACTGGGAGTCGTTGGCTCCGGAACCGTTGCGCTTCTGCAGCAGAACCGGCATATCATCGAGCGCAAGGTCGGCACGCGGCTGAATATCCGACGGATCGCTGTGCGCGATATCCATAAGCGGCGCGCCGTAGAGGTGGAGCGCAGCGTCCTGACCAGCAATCCCATCGAAGTGCTGGACGATCCCGAAATAGATATCGTCTGCGAATTGATCGGCGGAGTCAGCCCGGCGAAAGAGTATGTGCTGCGCGCCCTCAAACACGGCAAACACATCGTGACCGCCAACAAAGAGATGATCGCTAAAGAGGGCTATGCGATCATGGAGGAGGCGGGGAAACGGCAACTGGATTTCCAGTTCGAAGGCTCGGTTGCAGGCGGCATCCCGATCATTCAGCCCATGAAGAACGCTCTTTCCGGCAATGCCATTCAGGAGATCATGGGCATCGTCAACGGGACGACCAACTACATTCTGACCCGTATGACTCTGGAGAACGCCGACTTTGCCGCCGTGTTGAAGGAGGCGCAGGCGCTCGGATATGCGGAAGCTGATCCCTCCAGCGATGTGGAGGGATTCGACGCGCAGTATAAGCTGGCGATCCTCAGTTCCATCGCCTTTACCAGCCGCGTCTCGCTTCCGAAGGTCTATGTGGAGGGGATTACCCATATCACCCGCCGCGATATCGAGTGTGCGCGGGAACTGGGCTATGTCATCAAGCTGCTGGCGATCGGCTCGCGAGTGGGCAATGACGCCATTCAGGCGCGCGTTCACCCGGCGCTGTTGCCCGTCAAGCATCCTCTGGCTTCTACCAACGATGTCTACAACGCGATCTATCTGCGCGGGGATTCGGTCGGCGATGTGATGTTCTACGGGCGCGGCGCGGGAATGATGCCGACCGGCAGCGCGGTGGTCGGCGATATCATTGATGTCTGCCGCAACATTCTGCGCGGCGCGACCGGACGCACGCCCTGCACCTGTTTCGATCAGCGGGAGATGCTCCCGATAGATACGGTCGAGACCAAATACTACCTGCGCATGGTGGTGCTGGATCAGCCGGGCGTGCTGGCTGCCATCGCCGGAGTGCTGGGGGAGAATGAGGTCTCTATCGAATCGGTGGTACAGAAAGCGACGGCGCATCAGCAGGCGGAGATCGTCTGGGTCACCCACCGAGTCCGCGAGTCGAATATGCGCGCCGCGCTGAAGAAGATTGATGCCCTGCCGGTCGTCGCCTCCGTAGAGAACTGGCTCCGCGTCGAAGAGTAACCCTTACGCCTGCGTCTTCACACTCTCGAACGCCACATCTCCCCGCCGCGCGCGTTGCATTCGCCACTGCATCACCAGCAGGCAGATCGGGAGCAGCAGCAGCGCATAGAGCGACTCCCACAACACCCAGCCTGCCGGACCGGACAGAATGGAGAGCGATTCGGGAACTGTCAGATTCAAAAACGTGATAAAGATCGCCGCCACATAGCCCGTACTCACAAGCACCGCCAGTCCGACCCCGTCCGCCTCTTTTCGCAGGAGAGTCGCGCAGGTCAGCCCTATCAGCCCGCACGTCAGCAGCAGAATCACCGGCAGCGTCAGCAGCAGCAGGTATCCGGTAATCACCCGGATCGGTGATCCGCCCCATAGAAACACGCCGGGCAGCAACGGCAGACTCCAGACAACCAGAATAACAAAGGTCAGCAGCGACGGGGTAAGCGTTCCAAGCAGCTTGCCGATCAGTATCTCCTGGGAGGTGAGCGGCGTGACCAGAACGAATCCCAGTGTGGACTTATCTCTCTCCTTACCGAACGCCCCCCCGCAGACCGATGCCCCGACAAACGGGCACACCGCCGCCATCAACAGCATGGCAGCGGCGATCAGTCCGCCGCAGATCGTTCCGTAACCGGCTACACTGTCGCCGAAAAACTGCTTTGCCATCCCCTCCAGGAAGAACCGCGACGCATCCGCATAGTAGAAAGCCGCCAGAGGCAGGAGTGTCAACAGCATCCCGATCAGCGCCATGTCTACGGGAGTCAGGCGTCCGCGAAAGAGAACGCGCGCCTCTTTTATCAGAATCGGGTTATCCGTGCGATCCTGAATCCAGGCGATCAGACGCAGCGCTGCCGGATAGTCCTTCTTCTCCTGCCCCGATTTCAGCGTTAGCTCCTCGTCGGATACAGCGGCAGCCGCTTCTCTGCTGCGCCCTGTCGCATCGTTTCGTTGGAACTGGCGGCGCAGAAACAGGCAGAAGAGCGTCAGCCCTGCCGCCCAGAGCAGATAGCTGGTCCAGGAGGGAACAACCGCCTGAATCGAGAGGTTCTGCGCCGCCTTTGAGGCGATGCGCTGCGTGTGGGGAGTCAGGCAGAGAATGCCCGTCAACGGGCTGAGCGACGAGAGACCGGAGAGAATCGCGTTGAGCGACGGATAGGGACTGAAGATGCCCGCCAGCGGGATCAGGAGCAGCGCGACATAGGCTCCTGTTCTGCGCGGCGCCAGCGCGTAGGTCAGAAGCGTTCCCACCAGGACGACCAGAGCGATCTGTCCCCACATCCTCAGCGCCGGAAGCGGGAAGGGGTTTCTCAGCGCCAGCAGGCAGGCAATCGTATAGAGGGAGAACACCGCCAGAAACGGCGTCAGAAGGTAGAGAACGTTAGCGCGCCGAATCGCGGAGGCATCGCCTCCCGATGCCTCCGAATTCTGCGAAAGAGAGACCGCCTGTTGAACCTGTGGGCGGTAGAGCATTCTCAGACGTCCCCAGGTTGCCAGCCCTGCCAACCAGCCTCCCAGCCAGATCAGGCCCATCAGGCTTAACACCGGACTTTTAGCCAGAAGGCTGACCATCGTGGAGGTGAGTTCCGAGGCGACAAACGGCTTCCAGAAAAGTCCGAGGAGCGTGAACGCCAGTAGGATACCATGCGCGGCGCGGGCGCGCCAGTAGATCGGCATATCCCACAGCGCATACATCTGTTCATTCTCGCCGATACGCAGATACATGCTGCTCTCCCAGATCCGCATGGTTCTGGCGAGGAGATAGAGCGGCAGAATGAGCAGGATAGGAGGGAGCGAGAAGGCATAGAAAGGAAACGGCGTATAGAGCCATCGCGCCGCGCAGATCACCCAGGTAAGGGGGAAAGCCAGGAGGAATAGCCCCAGGTCTCGCGGCAGCGACTGCCACAGGATAATCAGCAGATTGACCATTCCGAATCCGCCGAATATCCAGCGCGTGAAGGGAGAAAGCGAGGTGAGAATGATCAGCCAACTGATGAGAGCATCCGTATAGCTTGTCGCTTTGACGCCCTGTTTTCGCTTCTGAATCGCCTCCGCCTCTATTCCGCCGAAGACCGGCACAAACCATCGGGGCGGGGTAAAGGCGACCATGGCGAAGAACAGGTAGAGCATGGGAATGTCGAGGAGGCGAACCCCGCCCAGGCTGCAGGCAAAGGCGTAGAAGGGCAGTCCGGCGGCTGCCATCAGCATCCCCTGCAGAAACGGGTGAACGGCAGCCTGAAGGATAATCTGAAACGGGGGAACGGGCGTCATCAGAAGAGCGGGCAGCGTGTTCTGACGGTACTCCTGCAAAAAGAAGTACAGGGTGCGCCGTCGGGAGGCGTGCATGACAAACCAGACATGAATCCCGGAGACGGATGCCAGCAGCAGCGCGCCGTAACTGCCGCCCAGCCACGAGGGAATTCCGTGACGCAGACCGATGCTCTCCAGCCGCCACTTCACCAGCGCCATCACCAGCAGCAGCATGGTCAGCAGAGTCAGCAGCGTTATGAGAGCAAGGAGAAAGGGTTCGCGCCGACGGTGGTCGCGCCGCATCTCCCGCACCGCAATGGGATTGTCCGCGAGGGAGAGCGTATCCGTGAAGGCGCGTTGGTAGAGAGAGGGCAGAAAACGACTTAAGACGGAAGCGAACAACGGATCAGCCAACCGTTTCAGGGCGCTGGTGAATGACGGCGATCTCACCGCAGTCCGGGAATTTGGGACAGTAGACGCACTCCGTCCAGACCTTGCGGGGCAGCAGCGCTTTGTCCACGCGCAGATAGCCTATCTTCTCGAACAGTTCCGGCACATAGGTCAAGGCAAAGACCCGCTTGATGTCCAGCGCGTCCGCCTCTTCGGTGCAGGCAAGGATCAGCATTCGACCATAGCCTTTGCCCTGAGAGGCGTCCGATACCGCCAGCGACTTTAGCTCCGCCAGGTCTTTCCAGCTGACATGCAGCGCGGCGCACCCGACAACCTCCCCATCCTCTTCAATAACGAAGAAGTCGCGGATGTTTTCGTACAACTCACCCAGACTGCGATGCAGCATCAGCCCCTGATCGGCGAAGCCGTTAATCAGTCGCTGCATTGCCAGAGCGTCGCTGGTGCGCGCTTTGCGGAGGAGCCCCTGCGTCTGCCGGTCGGTCTGCGAATGTGTGGTCGTCATCTTCCTGATCCCGATAGGGTATGGATGGAGTATTGTATCAGAATCGCCTCCATTTGGCAAACTGTCAGTCGGCGCGCAAAGGATGCCGGGAGCGAAGAACGCGAGTCCAGGCGCGTCTGCGCCAGGAGAGCGCCCGCTCTACTGTGCGAGAAAGCCCTGCCTGCCGCATGGCTGTCAGGATCCGCTCCCACTCCTTTCCTGCCTGATGATAGGCGATCCAGTAGGCGATCTCGTAGGAGAGTACAGCTTCCGGCACGCGGGTATCCGCCAGCAGACCGTGCAGGCGCACAACCTTTTCACGCGGATAATAGTAGGAGACGCCGTTCTGACGCAGCGTGGCGCGATGCCATGTGACGCGAAACGGCGGCTCGGTCAGACCGAAGGCGGCAGAGAGAGTCTGCAGTCGCACGTTCAACCACTCCTCTGTGCGGAAGCCGGGCGTTTCCAGATAGGCTTGCCAGGTATTCTGCGATTTTTGCCGACGCTCCTGGCTCCGCGCAAGGCGATCCTGACAGTGATCTGCATAGAAAGCCTGCCATCGCTGCCTGCGCCACCGTTCGGCTTTCTCCTCCAGAAAGAGGCAGCCCCGCTGCGCCATCTCCTCTTCAATGACTCCTCCCCGGTGGGGATGCGCGTGCCGTTTTTTCAGACCGGAGCCATACCCGTGAACATAGTGCGCCAGTTCGTGCGCCAGCGTGGCGTCCACCACATACTCCGGCACATCGGGATGCGCGAACAGACCGTTGACGCGAATCAGGCAGACGCCATGTCGCCCGACAATCGAGCCGAAGCGATAGCGGGCGCGCGCGCCAAATCGCGCCTCCATCGGGTATCCCTTCTGTGCATCGCGGAAAAAGGTCTCCCACAGGCTGTGGAGACGCTCCTGAAGCCATTCATCGGTGCGAAAGGATGTCATTGGGAGGGAGTCGCAGGCAGCGATTCCGGCAGCGTGTCGTCCGCAGGCTGCGCGCCATCTCTCCAGAATCGCTCTACGCGGCTCCAGACGCTGGCGCGGGAGGCGGGGGGAAGATAGCGGACAAACTCCGCGCCGTAGCTGCGCGTGAGAAGACGGGTGTCGAGGATACAGACCATGCCCCGATCCGTGTCGGTGCGAATCAGGCGTCCGAATCCCTGCTTCAGCCGTATCTGCGCCTGCGGGACGCTGAACTCATTGAACCAGTCGCCTCCGGCGGCGATGATCGCATCCACGCGGGCGCGCGTGATCGGGGAGTCGGGGACGGCGAAGGGCAGGCGGTCAATAATCACCACGCTCAGGGCGTCCCCCTGCACATCCACTCCTTCCCAGAAGGTCTGCGTACCGAACAGGCAGCCGTTGCCGCTCTGCCGGAAAGCTTCCAGCAGCTTGCCTGGAGGCTGGTCGCCCTGACGAAAGATAGGAAACTCCAGCCGCTCTTTCAGGCAGTCGTGAACATCGTTGAGCATCCGCCGGGAGGTGAACAGCAGGAATGCGCGTCCCTGCGACAGGCGCACCACGCGCTCGATCTCTTTTGCTACCGCCTGCGTATACTCTATGAGGGCGCCTTTCGGAGGAATCGGCAGCCCGCGAGGAACGTACAGGAGCGCCTGCTTTTTAAAGTCGAACGGTGATCCGACGATCTTCTCGACCGCTGTTTCCGGCAGGTTCAGCCGGGAGCGCAGATAGGAGAAGCCGCCGCTGTTGGCAAGCGTGGCGGAGGTCAGGACGGCGGACTCAATCTGGCTCCAGAGCATCTCCTGCAGCAGTTTCCCGACCGAAACGGGGGTGTAGTGCAGCGTGGTGCGCGGTTCGGAACGGCGCGAGCGGAACGATTCTTCTTCCCGCTCTCGCGGCGGGATGCGCATTCCCCAGCGGATATAGTCGGGATCGTTGCGGAAAATGAGCGTCTGTATCTCCTCCCGCATACGACCGCCCATGCGCCCCAGCCCCTGCAGGCGGTCTTTCTCCGCGCCTTCGGCATCTTTCGCCTTCTCCAGAAGCTCCTTCTCCACCTCGCCGAGAGAGACGCATATCTGTGAGGCAACCTCCTGAAAAGCTGCCTGCGCCTTCTCATCCAGCACATCACTGAGAAAGAACTCCTGCCTGCCCTCCTGGAAGGGCGAAAAGAGGATCGTGTTCAGGTTATCCAGCGCATCCAGCCGGTCGTAGTTTATATCCAGGTCGCGTATACGGCGCAGACGCTCCACAAAGCGCGGAATGCGACGGTTCTCGATCTCCAGCCCGAAGATGCCGGTTGCCACATCCTCCAGATGATGCGCCTCATCGAAGATCACATAGTCATAGGCGGGGAGGATGCCCGACTGCGGTTCGGCGGCGCGCAGCGCCAGATCGCTGAGAAACAGGGCATGGTTGACCACGATCAGGTTCGCTTCCGCAGCGCGCCAGCGCATCCGATAGTAGAAGCATCGCTCATAGTAGCGACACTCCTGCGCCCGGCAGGTGTCCTGATTGGCTGCCACCTCATACCAGTTCGGATAGACGAACGGCAGATCCGCCTGATCCCCGGTTTCTGTATGCCGGGACCAGGTTTTTAGTTCGCGGAAGAGCGGATCGGTGGCGTGGAACAGATCTCCTTCCGCCACATCCTGATCCTGAAGGCAGAGATAGTTGCCGCGCCCTTTCATCAGGATCGGCATGATCTCGACCTCCGGAAAGAGCGAGGTGATGAGCGGAATATCCTTCTCCACAAGCTGAGTCTGAAGATTGATGGTGTGCGTGGAGACGACCGTCCGCTTGCCTTCGGCGGCGGCGCGGATAGCGGGAATAAGGTAGGCGAGAGTCTTGCCGACTCCCGTTCCCGCCTCCACCAGACAGACGCGCCCGGTGGTCAGCGCCTGCTCGATGGCGTGACAGGCTTCGATCTGCTCGGCGCGATGCTGGTAGTTGGGAAGAGCTTTCGCCAGCCGACCATTCGGGGCGAGAATATCTTCGATTCTGGGGATTCGTTTTCGGCGGGACATGGCGCTCTTTTCCGGCGGACTGAGATAGATTATACGGCGTTTCCTTCCGCTGTTGCAAGCGTTATCCTCATCGGATTACTCTCGGACAGAGCGATATCCGGAAAATGATTCGGCCGGGAATTTTCCCGAAGGATTACCAGTCTTTCGCCTCGCAGACGGGTGGAATAATAGAGGTAGATTGGAGCGAGTTCCTCCCGTTCCGGTCGTTCTCAGCGTAGGTTGTTACCCTCCTTTTCTCTTGGGCAAGGTCTGCCGGACAGGTTCCGGCAGACCCTTTTTATGTGCGACAAGAGGGATTCCCCGACTCGAAGAGGAAGTAGAGGGCGCTATGCAAAATCCTCTGGAGACCTATCGCCGACTGCAGCGCGCCCTTCGCCGCGAGTTCGATTCCTTTACGACGATCTACTGCCCGGTCTGCCCGACTCCCTGCTGCGTGAGTCCGGCGCGTATCGCGCCGACCGATATTCTGCTGGCGGAGGGCGTCGGATGGAAGCCGCGCATACCCGCGCTGGAGGGCGGCAAGGACGCCGTCCTGCGGGCGGCAGAGCAGATGACGGAGGCGATGTTCGAGGGCGTTTCGGATGAGGAAGCTCCTGCGCCCTGCGAGCATCTGGGCGAACAGGGCTGTACTTTTCCTGCCGACCTGCGTCCCTTCGGCTGCACCACCTATCTCTGTCCGTATATGTATCAGCATCTGGATCGCCATGCGCTGGCGCGCCTGCGGCGAATGATCCGCGAACTGGAACGCGCACACGCCGTGTTGATGGAGCATCTGCACCGTAAACAACCGGATCGTCTGCGTATCATTTCGCGGGATCGGTCATCGTAGTCCCCTGACCTCTCTATGACCTCTCTATGACCGCGCGTCGGCTGTCCGCCGCTATTTCCGCGCCAAGCAGTAGAATCTTTGCGGAGTAGTAGCACCAGACCAGCAGTATAACGATCCCTCCAAGCGATCCATAGACGCGGTCATAGGCTCCGAAGTTGCTCAGGTAGAAGGTAAAGAGCAGTTTGGCGGCTTCCCAGGCGATACCGGCAGCCGCTCCTCCCCGCAGTGCATGGCGATAGGAGATCGGGCATTCGGGAATCAGCCGGTAGAGCAGCGTAAACATCAGTACCGAGAACAGACCGGAAAGAAGGTGACCGGGTATCTGCTGCCATAAGCCGATGCTGCCGAAAAGCTGCGGCATCTTCAGGGCGTAGGTCATCAGCGAGGTGGTTCCGATGGAGAGAAAGAGCAGAAGCAGGGTCAGCAGAGTCACCGCAACCGCGCGCATTCGCTGATGCAGCCAGTTACGCTTGCTCTGCGCCTCCCATATGGCGTTGAAAGCGATTTCGAGGCTGGCGAAGAGGGCGCTGGCGGTGAAGAGCAGTCCGATCAGGCTCAGTCCGCCCAGCAGCCCGCTCTGGCGTTGAATGGAGAGAATCGCCTCGTAGACCAGACTGCCGCTGACCGGAAAGTAGTCTGAAATCGTGCGGTTCAGCTTCTCGTGCGTGCCGTCGGAGCCGCCCACAAAGAGAACCATCAGAGTCAGACCGAGCGTGAGGAGCGGAACCAGAGAGAGCACCCCATAGAACGAGAGCGCCGCCGCCATCATGGGACCGTTGTGGCGATGATAGGCGTCAGCGATACGCTTTCCGTAACGCCAGAGTCGGGTAACGTTGTGTCTCATTCCCCCGCTTTCGCCCTGCCTCTTCCGCTTTCCTCCTGTTCCTGCGCCTGAGCGTGACGAACATCACATCCTGCCTGTGAAGGGCTTCACTGCATGCCGGGAGAAAAACAGGGATAATATATTCGGCATTACGGGATGGACGCCATTGACTGCCAGCCCCGCGGTCAGCGATATATCTCTGTGATGCCGTACCAACCATCCGTTCAGCGCTTTCAACCTATTCGGGCACTGCACTCTCTCCCCTGGGCAGCGCCCGCTTTTTTCTGGGTCATGGATGTAACGTTCTCCTGTAACCTGCTATCCCTCCGAAACGTCCCATAGGTGATAACAATCTGTTTTGGAGGAACCCAGATGCGACGTCTGAGTATGTTTGCCGGATGGGCGGTGGTAATCCTGACGCTGCCCGTTCTCCTCAAGGCGCAGAACCTTCCGACCGGTCCCGGAGGACAGGGTGGTCAGGGCAGGCAGCAGGGGCGCAGTGGCGGCAACCTGAGCGGACTGGTTCCGCGAGGCATTGAAGCCATTGTCGCCTACCCGGTGGATAACAGCATTATTATTAAGGCGACAGATGCGGACGCAGGCGATCCGTTATTTTTGATTGTGCGCGCCCAGCAGTTGGAGGTAACGCGCACTGGCTCCAGCAATATCGTGCGGCAGTTCCGCACCTTCGACTCCGCTCCCGTTTCGCTGGCTTCCGGTCAGACCGGTATGGTGACGATCCGAACCGCCTCCAGGACGCTCAGTTACCCGCTGCAGGCGAAACTGGAGAAGGACGGCTCCATCTCCATGACCGTCTATCAGGCATCCGCCGGTAACGGCGGCGCGCCGCCAGCGTCCGCCTCCGCCAATGGTAATCTTCGTGTGCTCTATCGGCTGGATAAGAAGGAGAACGTTCGCCCCGGAGAGAGTATTGTCGTCAGCGGCATGATCGCCCCGCAGAACGACGGCGGGCAGCGGGAGACCTATCTGCAGTTCTCCTTTGAGCTTGCCGAAAAGGGCGGAGCGAAAACGACCAAAGCAAGCCCGCCTGCCGCGCCCGCGTCGGAGCGACTTCCGGCAACCCGCCGACAGCGGTAAGAGGATCAAAGGGGAGCCGATTGACAGAAATTCCCTCTTCCGATACAATAGACTCTGGTTGACAGCCGAAAAAACAATCGTTTTCGCAGGATAGCGGTTCAACCCTTACGGCGCCTGCGATAGACAGCCTTCCTGAACGCGATTCGGGAAGCCGCTGTCTGTCGCAGGCGCTATATTTATGGGGGAGGTGTTTTAGTGGAGGTATCGGAAGAGAGAGAGACCGATTCCCTCGCGGCGAATCGCGCCGGGATATGGTCGAATCGGGACTTCGTCAAGCTGTGGCTCGGGCAGACGGTCTCCCGTTTCGGGACGCATATCACGGATGCGGCAATTGCGGCGACGGCGGCGCTGATAATGCGGGCAACTCCGGCGCAGATGGGCGTACTGGGAGCGGTGGAGGGCGTTGCGGTGTTGATGTTCGGGTTGATCGCGGGAGCCTGGGTGGATCGCCTGCGCCGTCGTCCGATCCTGATGGCTACGGACATCGGTCGGGCGTTAACGCTGGCAACCATTCCCCTCGCCTGGATGATGAACGCGCTGACGATGGGGCATCTCTGGGTGGCTGCCGGGTTGGTCGGCGTGATGACGGTCTTTTACAATGTAGCGGATCGAGCCGCGCTGCCTGCGCTGGTATCGCGGGCGCATCTGGTGGAGGCGAACAGCAAACTGAGCGCCAGCGAATCGGTGGCGGAGATAGGCGGGCAGGCGCTGGGTGGGACGCTGGTGCAGTTGATTTCTGCGCCGCTGACCATCTTCGTTGACACGCTCTCCTACCTGTTCTCCGCGCTCTGCATCGGACTGATCCGCAAGCCGGAACCGGCTCCCAGACCGTCGGAGGAGCGGCAGCATCTTCGGCTGGAGATTATGGATGGTCTGCGGACAGTGGCGCATCAGCCGACGCTGCGCGTTCTGGCGGGAAGCTCCGCGGTCACCTCCTTCTTCGGCAGCTTTATCGGCGCGCTCTGCTGGATCTATCTGATCCGCGAACTGAAGATGACTCCGGCTTTTGTCGGATTGTGGGTCGGCGTCGGCGGGATCGGGTCTCTGATCGGCGCGCTCCTTGCCAGTCGCATTACCCGCCGATTCGGGCTGGGCCCGTCACTGGTCGGGGCATCGCTTTACGCCGCGCTGGTCAGTGTCTATCTTCCGCTCATTGATGGACCGCGCCTGATGGTGGCGGTTGTTCTGCTTCTGGGACAACTGATCAACGATGTCGCCTGGCCGATACATCAGATCAACGCCATGACTCTGCGTCAGACGGCGGTTCCCGATCATTTGCTGGGACGCGCCAATGCGGGGATGGATATGCTGCAACAGGCGGCTTCTCCTCTCGGCGCGCTGATGGGCGGCGTGCTGGGCAGTCTGATAGGGATGCGTGGAACGCTCTGGATCGCCTGGATGGGAATAATGAGCGCCGCTCTCTGGCTCTACTTCTCTCCGGTACGCTCGCTGCGGCATCCTCCTTCCGCCGACCTGTGAGGAGAAAAGGAATCTCTCTTCAAGGCATGGTACATAACTTCAAGGCTGCTGTACGTGATACGGCGGCGGATGAGCAGATCGGAACGCATGAAATACGGGAGATTTCTGTCATGACACAGACTGGATCGGATGATAAACTGCAGGTGGCGGTGATAACCGGGGGACATCCCTTCGATGTGCCGAACTTCCATCGTCTTTTTCGCGCCCTGCCCGGCATAGATGCCTATGTGCAGGACTTTGAGAACTTTGTCCACGACTGGGGCAAGGCGCGTCAGTCCTATGATGCGCTGGTCTTCTACCATTTTCATCAGGCGACGCCGGAAGGCGCGTTCGCCGACGCCATCGCCGAAATCGGCGAGACTTCGCAGGGGATCGTGGTGCTGCACCATGCGATTCTGGCATGGCTTCCGTGGAGCCTCTGGGCAGAGCTATGCGGCATTCCCGACCGGACTTTCGGTTACTATCCCGAACAGGAGATACGGGTGGATGTCGCGAACCCGATCCATCCGATCACGCAGGGGATGTCCGGCTGGACCATGACGGACGAGACCTACACTATGCCCGACGCGGGATCGGACTGCGACGTGTTACTGACCGCCGATCACCCGAAAAGCATGAAGACCATCGCCTGGACACGACAGCATCGCCATGCCCGCGTCTTCTGCTTCCAGTCCGGGCACGACAACCTGACCTGGGAGTGCGCAGAGTTTCGCCAGACGCTGGCGCGGGGTATTTTATGGTCGGCGGGGAAGCTCTGAGAGAACAGGGGGGGAGAAAGAGGATGAGTCTGTTCGAGGGACCGCTGCGGGTGAGTCCGATCAATCCGCGCTACTTTACCGATGATCGGGGAGAGGCAATCTATCTGACAGGATCGCACACCTGGGCAGTTATGCAGGATATGTGGCTGGAGGGAACTCCCCGCCGGAATATGGACTATTCTGGCTTTTTGCAGATGCTGGATGACTACGGGCACAACTTCCTGCGATTCTGGCAATGGATGCATACGAAGAATGCGGGCTGGTCGGAGACGCCGACCTGTTTCGACCCCCAGCCCTTCGCCCGCACCGGTCCCGGAGTCGCCAACGATGGATTGCCGAAGTTTGATCTGTCGATCTGGAACGAAGCCTACTTTACCCGTCTTCGCGAACGGGTGGAGCAGGCGGGCGCGCGCGGAATATACACCGGTGTCATGCTGTTCGAGGCATGGACGATCAAAGAGTCGGGTCCGAAAACCGATCCCTGGATCCATCACCCCATGAATCCCGCCAACAACGTTAACGGCGTGACGGATAATCCAGTCGTGGAGAATGGACGCGCCTGGAACGTCTTTTCGCTGAACTGCCCGCAGATTCTCGCATGGCAGAAGGAGTATGTGCGGAAGGTTGTGGACACGCTGAACGATCTGGATCATGTGTTGTGGGAGATCTGCAACGAGATACCGCACAATCGCGAGGCGATGGAGTGGTCGGAGCATCTGACGGGATTCATCCATGAGTACGAGCGCGGCAAGCCGAAGCAGCATCCCGTCGGCATAACGGCGGAGGGCGGCGATCAGGACAATGCGGAGCTTTTCGCCACCTGCGCCGACTGGATATCACCGAGTACTGGGCGGCTGTTTGAGTATCGCTACAGCCCGCCGCCCGCGGACGGCAGCAAGGTGATCCTGACCGATACCGATCATCTGTGGGGAATCGGATGCGAAGTGGGCTGGATATGGAAGTCGTTCACGCGCGGCATGAATGTGCTGTTCATGGACCCGTGGGAGCCGATCCCGGACGATATGGACTGGTGGTTTAAAAACAGCCTCTCGCTGAATCGCCGCTACTACCACGTCTGGGATCCGGTACGGCGAAACCTCGGCTATACGCGCCGTTTTGCGCTGCGTATGAACCTCAATGCCTCTGCGCCGCATGGCGAACTCTGCACCTCCGGCTACTGCCTGGCTCAGCCCGGCGAAACCTATCTCTGCTTCTTCCCGGAGGGAGGATACGGGGGGATGGATCTGTGGGAGGCAGAGGGACGCTTTGCGGTGGAGTGGTTCAATCCGATGACGGGCGAGCCGTTTGACGGGGGGACGGTGGAGGGCGGGAATCGCCATGCACTCTCCGCGCCGTTTACGGGAGCCTCGGTTCTCTTCCTGCAGAGAGTGACGGAGAGTTCGTAGCGCTTCAGGAGACGCCGAAGCCTCCGCCGCCCGGCGTCTCCACAATCAGTACGGAGCCTGCCTCGCAGCGTCCGCTGAACTTGCCGGGAAGCTCCTCCTCGCGTCCGTCCACATGGCGCAGGCGGTTGCGACCGGGTGCGCCATGTTCTCCGCCCGCCATGCCCGGCGGCGCGTGCCGTCGTCGTTCGGTGATCAGGGAGACGTGCGCCGGAGCGAGCAGTTCGATGGCGCGAATGATACCCCTGCCTCCCGGCTGTCTTCCGGCTCCGCCGGAACCATTGCGCAGGGCGTACTCTCTCACCCGCAGAGGATAGTGCCACTCCAGCGCCTCAATGGGAGTGTTGCGGGTATTGGTCATGTGCGAATGGATGGCGTCGGCTCCGGGACCGTTCTGTCCTGCCCCTGCTCCGCCGCAGAGAGTCTCGTAATAGGCGAATCGCGTTCCCCGCGCCGGGTCTTCTCCGCCGATGGTCAGATTATTCATCGTTCCCTGACTGGCGGCGGGAATCCGGTCCGGGAAGGCGGGAGCCAGCGCGCCCAACAGCGTATCCACGATTCGCTGCGAGGTCTCCACGTTTCCGGCGGCGACCGCGCGCGGGAATCGCGCGTTGACCAGCGTTCCCTCCGGCGCAATCACCTGCACAGGCGCGAAGGCTCCCGCATTCATCGGAATCTCCTCCTCCACCAGACAGCGAATCACATAGTAACAGGCGGAGCGGGTTACGGCTGCGGTCGCGTTGACCGATCCGGCGGTCTCCGGGGCAGTTCCGGCGAAGTCGAAGATAATCTCCCCGCCGCGCAGCCGCGCCGTGACTGTGATGGGCAGGTCTACGCCTCCGACGCCGTCATCGTCCAGATAGTCGGTGAAAGCGTATTCCCCGTTCGGAGCGCGGGAGAGCGTGGCGCGAACGACCGCCTCCGCATAACGCGCCATCTGTGCGGCGCGCTGCTCGACAACCTCCCGCGTATAGCGCGTGACAAGCTCCTGAAAACGTCGGACTCCGATCTGATTGGCAGCCACCTGCGCCGCCAGATCGCCGCGCCGCTCCTCGCCGGTTCGGGAGTTGGCGCACAGGAGCGACAGCAGATCCGGCTGCAGTCGGTTTCGCGTCACCAGCCGCACCGGCGGCACAATCAGCCCTTCATGAAACAGTTCCGTGCTGAGCGGCAGCGATCCGGGAGAAAGACCGCCGATGTCGGCGTGATGGGCGCGATTGGCGACAAATCCGGCGATCCGCTCCTGAACGAAGACCGGAGCGACCAGCGTCAGATCCGGCAGGTGCGTGCCTCCATGCTCCGGGTCGTTGCAGAGCCACATCGTTCCGGGCGACCAGCGAACGGCAGGCAGCAGGCTCCTCATCATCATCGGCATGGCTCCCAGATGCACCGGGATATGCGCCGCCTGCGCCAGCAGGGAACCGCTGGCGTCGAACAGGGCGCAGGAGTGGTCGCGCCGCTCCTTGATGTTCGGCGAGTAGCCGGTTCGCTCCAGCGCAGCGCCCATCTCCTCGGCAACCGAAGAGAAGAGATGTCTCCACACTTCCACCTGAATCGGGTCGAACGTCACGGCGGTTCCTCCGCCCCTCCTGTTCACCTCGCTCCGGCGCGACTCCTGCTCCGCTTGATGATCCATCCCCGGTAATTCTACCCTTGACATCTCTGGTCGCAAACGGTACAATGAAGCATAGAAAAATATTATCGTGAGAGCGGAACAGGCGTGCATAACGAACTGGTGACCATCATTATGTCGTCCTACACGACGCGGGAGGCGAGTTTCCCGGTGTCGTGTTTGCGTCTGCCTGTCTGATCCGCTGTCACCAGCACTCTGGCTGCGCCCGACACCATAGAGAAGGTGTCGGGCGTTTTTGATTCTCAGGAAAGGACAGTTCCATGAGGAATGTTGAAAAGAGGCGTGTCTTTGCCGTGCTTGGCGCGGGGATGCAGGGAACCGCCGCCGCCTACGATTTTCTGAAGTTCGGCGAACCCGAGACGGTCTGGCTTGCGGATGCCAGTGAGGCGGCGGCGCGGCACGCTGCCGAAAGGTTGCAGCAGCTTCTGCCGGAGCAGGCGGATCGCGTCCGCTTTGCGCGTATTGACGCCGGAGATACCGAATCGCTGGTTGAGTTTCTGAAGCCGGTGCGCTCTCTGCTCAGCGCGGTTCCCTACTTTATGCATCCATCCGTGGCGGTTGCGGCCGTTGCAGCGGGAACCCATATGTGCGATCTGGGCGGCAATACCGACGTCGCGCTGAAGGTGCTGGCGTTGAGCGATGAGGCGGAGGCGGCGAATGTGTCGCTCATTCCCGACTGCGGACTGGCTCCAGGGATGGTTAATACGCTGGCGGTCTACGGTATGGAGGGGATGGATGTTTGCCGCGAGGTGCAGCTTCGCTGCGGCGGATTGCCGCAGGTTCCGCGTCCCCCACTGGACTATAAGCTGGTCTTCGCGATCAGCGGATTGACGGTGGAGTATTTCGGCAAAGCCCACGTTCTGCGCGATGGCAAAATCGTAGAGATAGACACCTTCACGGAACTGGAGGAGATTGAGTTTCCGGCGCCGGTGGGTCGCTGCGAGGCGTTCGTCACCTCCGGCGGAGCCTCCACCGCGCCGTTGACGTTTGAGGGGAAGGTCGAGAAGTATGAGTATAAAACCGTGCGCTATGCCGGGCATCATGCGAAATTCAAGGTCATCAAAGACCTGGGGCTGCTCGATCTGGAGCCGGTACAGATAGGCGATACGCAGGTCGTTCCACGGGAACTGTTCCATCGGGTGGCGGCTCCCAGGCTGCGCTTCCCGGAAGATCGCGATCTGGTGGTGGTGCGCGCCATCTGCAAAGGCATAAAGGACGGCAAGCCGATCATGCGTCAAATGGATATTCTCGACTTTCATGATGAGGCGACCGGTTTCAGCGCGATGGAGCGCATGACGGGCTTTTCGGCGGCGATTGTCTGCGAGTTGCAGATGAACGGTCTGGTCGCTCCCGGCGCGCATCCGCTGGAGCAGGCGATACCCGGCGCGCCTTTTGTGGAGGCGTTGATACAGCGCGGAATCCCGTTCTCGGAGACTACGACCGCGCAGCGATAGAGACTCCGCCCGGCAGATGCGACAGGCGTCTGCCGGGCATCTTTCAGGCTGGAGGAGGGACGAATGAAAGCACGGATTGACCATATCGCCTTTCGGGTGGAAGACCTGGAGAAGGCGATCAAGTTCTACACGGAGGTAATGGGCTGCGAGATCGCGGATCGGTTCTTCGTGGACTTCGAGGACGGGACGAGAGCGCGCTGCGCCGCGCTCAACGCCGGCTCGATCCAGATTTTTGTCTCCGAAGGGATCGGGGAGGGAGGCGTTGTCCGCGAGTGGGTAAAGAGGCACGGTAATGCGCTGCATCATATCGCCTATGCAGTGGACGATCTGGCGGCGGCGGTCGAAGATGCGCGCAAGCAGGGAGTCGAGTTCCTTTCGGAGAAACAGATTGAGAATGACGACCTGATCCAGATATTCTCCAAGCCGATCCCGGAGACTGGCGTCATTCATGAACTGATTCAACGCAAACACCCCGACGCCAAAGGCTTCGCGACGGAGAATGTGAAGAGGCTGATGGAGTCCACGCGAGAAGTCAGGTAGCCGCCCAGGTTTCAGGGACTGTCCGCCTCCGGAAGCCCTGACAACCCGAAGAGGGGACTTCCGAAAGGCGCAGAATGTCTCTCGACCTGTTTCTCTTCTCTCTGTTAAATCGCGGGGTCGGAAATCCGCTGTTCGACGCGATAATGCCGATACTGACCAACCTGCATAAACAGGTCTGGTTTCTGGTTCCGGCGCTGGTGGCCTGCGGGTGGGTATGGTGGAAGGGGGGAAGAAGGGGGCGCGTGTGGGTTGTGTGCGCGCTGCTGGCGGTAGGAGCGAGCGATCTATTCTCACACCGTTTTCTCAAAGACCTTCTGCCGCGTGATCGTCCCTGTCATCGTGTCGGAGTAGATCCGGCGATGGCGTTTCCGCAAACGCGGCTGGTTGGGGAGTGTCCGGGGTCGAAGTCGTTTCCCTCCAATCATGCCGCGAACATGGCGGCTCTGGGAGGGGTCGGGGTCTGGATGACGACGGGGCGAAAACGCTGGCTCTGGCTGCTGATTCCGCTGATTATCGGCTATACCCGCATCTATCTCGGCTATCACTATCCATCAGATGTACTGGGCGGCTGGATTCTGGGGGGGATTCTGGCAACGAGCTTCTACTTCGCTCTGCGCCGTCTCCTGCCGAAGCCTCCGGCTCCTTCTGCAGAGAGCTAATCCGGCTGCTCTGCCCACGCCCCCAGTTTTCGGAACCGCTCATACCGGGAGCTTACCATCTCCTCGACGGTGAGTTTGCATAGCTCGCCCAGATGGCTGTGCAACGCCTTCTTGATGGTGGCAGCCATGGCGACGGGGTCGCGATGCGCCCCGCCAACCGGCTCCGGCAGCACCTCATCCACCACTCCCAGACGTAAAGCATTCTGCGCTGTCAGCTTCAGCGCGTCGGCTGCCTGCGCCGTCTTCTCTTTCTGCGCTTCGGGACTCTGCGACTTGTCATGCCAGAGGATCGCCGCGCACCCCTCGGGGGAGATGACCGAGTAGATGGCGTGTTCGAGCATCATGATCCGATCTCCGACCGCCATGCCAAGCGCGCCTCCGCTTCCTCCCTCTCCGATCACCACGACCAGAATCGGCGTCTGTAGAAGCGCGAACTCTCGCAGGTTACGGGCAATGGCTTCGCTGACCCCGTGCTCTTCGGCGCGCAGGTCCGCCGCCGCGCCCGCCGTATCAATGAAGGAGATCAGCGGCTTCTGAAACTTCTCCGCCATCTTTGCCAGCCGCAGCGCTTTGCGGAAGCCTTCCGCCCGCGCACTGCCGAAGTTGCGCCGCTGCCGCTCTTTCAGATCGCGTCCCTTCTGCTGTCCGATCACTACCACCGGCTCGCCATTTAACCGCGCCAGCCCGCCGATCACCGCTTCATCGTTATTCGCCAGCCGGTCTCCCCACAGTTCAAAAAACTCGTCGAAGATCAGGCGCACATAGTCCAGAGAATACGGACGATCTTTGTGGCGCGCCATGTTGGTCTTCTCCCAGGGCGAAAGGCTGGCATAGCGCTGCTGCATGACGCGCTGCAACTCCTCTTCCAGCCGAACCAGTTCCCGGTCAATATCAATGCCCTCCGCTTTGGCGCGGGAGCGGCTTGCCGGGCTTTTGAGGGTCGCTATAATATCCTCCAGTTCCGTGATGGTGCGATCAATATCGGAGGGATTAGATTGCATGACCGTTACCTTCCGCGAAGAATGACAGCAGGTTCGCCAGGGCAGGACGTATCTCTTTGCGAGGAACGATTCGATCCACCATGCCGTGTTCCGCCTGGAACTCGCTGGTCTGGAAGTTATCTGGCAGCCGCGTCCCCATATCCTGATTGGCGACACGCCGACCGGCAAACCCCACGATGGCTCCCGGCTCTGCCAGAATGATGTCCCCCAGACAGGCATAGGAGGCGTAGACGCCGCCGGTAGTCGGGTCTGTCAGCACGACAATATACGGCACCCCAGCGCGATCCAGTTTTCCGGCGGCGGCGGAGGTCTTGACCATCTGCATCAACGCCAGCAGCCCCTCCTGCATCCTGGCGCCGCCCGATGCCGTGAACATCACCACCGGCAGGCGACGCTCCAGCCCCGACTCCATGGCCCGGGCGATCCGCTCACCGACCACCGACCCCATCGAGCCGCCCATAAAGCTGAAGTCGGCGACGCCGATGACGCAGGGATGCGATTCGATGGCTGCTGTGCCGGTGAGGATAGCTTCGGTCTGTCCGGTATTGGCGCGGGCGCGCTGAAACTTCTCCGCATATTCCGGGAATCCGAGCGGGTCTTGAGAGAGCAGCGCCTCATCCATCGCGATAAATGAATCCTCGTCCACCGTGATCGCCAGCCGCTCCCGCGCATTCAGCCGGTGGTGGTGACCGCATTTCGGACAGACCTTGAGATTTCGCTCGAAATCGCGCGCAAAGAGAATCTCGTTGCACTTTACGCACTTGGTTGCAATCCCATCCGGCACGCTCTCCATGGCGCGTGCGGTACGTGAACGACGACTGAACCATCCGTTACGGGGCATGAATAACTCCCTTCCGTACACCGTTCCATGCATTCGAAGAGACGGGGAATGAGTGCATGGTAAAGGAGATCGCACACAGCATGCAGAAACATTGTCAGAACTGTGATGGATGACGACTCGCGTCACTGGACTCCAACCTGGGTAGAGAGATGAACCTGAACGAACTACGCAAACAGATAGATCAGCTTGATGAACAGATCATCACGCTGCTGAACCGCCGCGCAGAACTGGCGCAGGAGGTAGGTCACCACAAAACCCGGTCTCGCTCACACTATTTTACCCCTGAACGGGAGCAGGTTGTTTATAAACGGCTGCTTTCTTTGAACAAAGGACCGCTGGATTCCGCTGCCATTCGCGCAATCTATCGCGAAATCATCTC
The DNA here is from genome assembly GCA_964429855.1 of uncultured Chthonomonadaceae bacterium. Lineage (GTDB taxonomy): Bacteria > Armatimonadota > Chthonomonadetes > Chthonomonadales > CAJBBX01 > CALLMM01. The sequence continues at coordinate 73,328 of CAYSDM010000002.1, read as the reverse complement.
TGCCTCGCGCGCGCTGGAGAAGCCAATGACGGTCTGCTATCTGGGACCCTCCGGCACTTTTTCGCATCAGGCGTGCGTGCATAAGTTCGGCTCCGCCGCCAACTTTATACCCGTTCCCTCCATCAGCGAAATCTTTTCGCAGGCGGAGCGCGGAGGGTGCGATTACGGCGTCGTGCCAGTCGAAAACTCGCTGGCAGGCGCGATCCCGGAGACGCTCGACACCTTTATGCAGACCAACCTGCGCATCGTCTCCGAGATATTCGTGCCGATTGTCCATAATCTGGCGACTCACTGCGAGTCGCTGGAGGATATCCGCCGTCTCTATTCCCACCCGCAGCCGTTGGCGCAGAGCCGCATCTGGCTGCGAAGCCACCTGCCGAATGTCGAGGTCGTGGAGGTCTCCAGCACCTCGCGGGCGGCAGAACTGGCGGCGCAGGAGGAGGGAGCCGCTGCGCTCTGCCCGGAACTGGCGGCGCAGTTGAACGATCTGCCCCTGCTGGTGACCCATACGGAAGACAATCCCAGCAATCGCACCCGCTTCTTGATCTTAGGCTACAATGAGCCGGAGCCGACCGGCAACGACAAGACCTCGTTGATGTTCTCGGTGCATAACAAGGCGGGAATGCTGTTTCGGGCGATGGCTGCCTTCGAGAAGTACGATGTCAATATGACCATGATCGAATCCCGCCCCGCCAAGGTGGCGGCATGGGAGTACGTCTTCTATATAGACGTGCAGGGACACATGCGCGATCCGCAGGTGACCAAAGCGGTGGCGCAGCTTCGGGAACACGCGCTCTTCGTGACGATCCTCGGCTCCTATCCGGCGGCGGAATAGGAGTCACGTAATCCCGCGCGGATTCGTCTAAAAGGTGTGGAGAGCCGGAAGGAGTGCCGCCTGTGATCTCCTTCACAACGGCAACTATTCCGACAGGCAATACGTATGAGTGAAAACCGTTCGCGTATCAGACAGGCATGGAGGCAACGACTGAGTGCGGCGATCTTCCCCCGTATCATCGAACAACAGGAGGTTTGAAATGACTCATTATGCATGGCTGCGCCGCGCGGCGCGTTCTGCGTCCTCCGTCGCGCTGATGGGGGGACTGCTGACGGTCGCTTTCGCGCCGATCCACGCGCAGACCATACCGAGCGACCCCGGGCTGCTTCCGCGCCCGAAGCCCTACTTCGGGACGCGCAATCTTGGCAATCGTCCGGTTCCCTATCCCGCCCCCGGCACGCCTGCGCCGGATCCTCTGAGCTACTGGAAGAAGCGTATCATCTATACGGGCAATGGGTGCGGCTCGACGGTGATTATCATCCATAACGGCGTTCCCTGCTATGTTCCCTACTACTATGTCCCGATGAGCTACGTTCGGAACGACTACTCCGGCTTACGTATCTCGTATAATGGTCGGTTTGGAGGATACAACCTGCAGACGCAGCAGACGTCGGGATACGGGGCGCAGGGATATGTCGTCCCTGATACTCACCGCGAGAATCCGCCGGTACCCGTCTATATTCCGGTCAACGGGGAGGATCGTCGTTCCGGGCATCAAGATGTGGAGGGAGTGAACGACTACTATCTCCATCGTCAGAATACTGCAAACGCCCTGTTGGAGCGCGACCCCTCGCTGGCGCAGGCGGTAGCCAATATCGAGACGGCTTTTCGCGCCGGCGATATCTCCCTGCTGGAGTGGCATGTCAGCCCGAATGAGATGCTGTCGCTCTACTCTTCCGGGCGCGTTCGCTCCCGTATCTCCGGGGCAGACTATCTTCAGATGACTCGCGAGGCGCTGCCGACGATGAGAACCGTGCGTTACAGCCTGAATCGGGTGGAAGCGACGGCGGGAGGAAGACGTGTCTCCGGCGTGCATGTCCTGCGCGGTGAGGACGGTTCGGAGAGGGCTTTTCAGGTCGCCTTCACGCTGAGAAAGCGGGGAGGAGCCTGGGTAATAACGGAGGTTCGCGCAGAACCGGCGCGCTGATCTCTCTGCATGAGAATCGCCCCCTGCTCAGGCAGAGCAGGGGGCGATTTGATTATGCGTCCGGGTCGTCGGAAGGCGGCTGCCTCTGATTGGAGGGCGGCTGCGCGGGATCTCCCGGAGGCGGTCCAGTCGGCTGGGTCGTGGAGGGCGGCGTTACAGGCACCTCCAGCGTCTCATTCGCCTGCGAGGATTTGATGGTGAACTGCTTGGCTCCCAGCGGTTTATGGTCCATCGTGAAGACGCCGACATCCACCATCATATTCTCTTCCACAATCTCGAACTGCGGCTTTACCTCGCGTCCGTCCGGCACATCTACCCTGCCGTTGACCTTTGGATGCGAGATCGTGACGTAGTAGGGAACGCCTACCGGCGGGATATAGATGGTGATCTTCGGCGGATTGGGGCTGAACTTCAGCGTGACGGTGCCTGCCTCCGTCTTCGGCTCGACATCGCCGACCCACCATTCGGAAATGATCTGATAGGGCGAGGTCGTCGCCCGGATGCGAAGCGGACGTTTGCCGCCGGGCTTGGCGTTCAGGTCGAAATTCGCGACAAACAGCTTGTCCTTATTCGGAACCGGAATACTCTGCTCCGATTTGCGCCCGTCAATCTCCCACTCGATCTTCACGGTGTCGGCTTTCCCGGTAGCGTAACCCAGGTCTTTGCTCTGAATATTGATGCGGATGCTGCGGCGGCGTTTCGGATAGACCGATACGCGCTCCACCCACTCGCCGAACACCGGACGCTCGCCTTTGGCATCCCGGAACTGGAAGGTGAAATCCTTCTCGCCTCCGTCCGGTTCGGAACGCAGTTCACGGAACTCAAAGGCTTCGTAAAGCTCCTTTTTCTCTTCATCTTTCAACTGCGCCTGCAGGACGTAACCCATCGGCGACTGGTTCCATCCGCTCCAGCCGAAGGGCCAGCGATACCCGAGCCAGCGGGAGGGCAGCGTATCGAAGATGTATTCGTTCCCGTCCAGACGCCCCTCGATGGGATTGAGCAGGCGTCCCCGGTCGTCTTTGGGTACCAGTTCCAGTTTCAGGTCGTTCATGCTGCCGCCTGCGGGGATGCCCCCGGGCAGTTCCAGCTTTACGCGAACCAGCGGCGCTTTACGCACCGGGATTCCCCATACCGCCCACATCAGGAAAAAGAGCAGGAAGAAAAGGAATATCCAGTCTTTTATGGAGCGCAGCCAGGGCACGTAGCGGACAAAGATTGGCTGCGGCAGGGCGATAGGCAGTTCCATGCCGTCCGCCATACGCGCATTGCCGTTGACCGTCGCGAAGTAGGAGTTGCGATAGCCGGGGGACTGCAGCAGGCAGTGCCAGCCGCTGTTGCGGCGCGACTCCAGCGCCTGACTCCACTGTCCCACCGGTTCCGGTTTCTCCGAAAGCGCCTCTTTGGTCGGGGCGCGCACCACCTTCAGGTTGATAGTCGGGGGCAGGTTGCTGCGGTTCAGCAGGTCGAGTTTGAAGACGGCGCTGCGCCGCCAGGGGCGGATGATGAGCTGCGGAGGGCGCGCCTCCAGCCTGAAGTCAGCGGCCGTTGGGAGGCTGACCCAGCGAGCCGGAAGATCGCCCAGAATTTCGCCATGATCGGAGATGCGGCGCGGATCGAACCGGGTGATGACAAAGCTGAAGGTGCGAACGCGCGCCTTCTCCGCATTGGGCTGCGGGACAAAGACGATCTCGAAGACAGCCTCTTCGTTCGGCTGGAGCAGAACGCCGCCTTCCGGCTGAATCACTCCGCCCACCGGCGGTTTGCGCACATAGAAGGAGGGTTCCAGGTCGGTGATGGTCAGGTCATAACGGAAGACAGTCTGCTCCTCATTGCGAATGTAGATCGTCTCTACCTTCCCGGGCCAGACCAGGTCTTTGTCCGTGACGCTTTTTCGGGTATGATCCTGCTCCTCGGCAACCTCTGTGGGGGAGAAGGCGTTCTTCTGTCCTGGCTGATAGGTTACCGCGACGCTGCCATCCGCATCCGGAGTGGTTCCCTCACTGCCGCGAAAGGAGGAGGTGGGCGGCAGGTAGGGAGTAATGCCCAGCATGCTCAGAATCCAGTGCAACATAGTGTTTGTGCTCTACTCCCAGGTTCTTTCGTGCGCTACAGGGTATTCTCTCTGTCCCGGATCATCGCGATATTGCTGCGCTCCATCTCTGTGAAGTCCGAGTCTTGAATGCTGCGCGTCGTCGCTCTGTACCATCTCTGTTTGCTGAAGTAGGCTTGCAGCCGGGCGTCCGAGAAGATATAGCCTTTGCGTGCAAATAACCAGTTCCGCATGATGCGTAACTGTTCCTTCGTTTTTCCCTGTAAATCTTGCTCGGTGACGGCGCGGGTGGAGAGCCAGTCGTAGTTATCGCCAGAAGCGACCGTGATGTTGCCGCGCTGCGAGTTCGTTCCCGGTCGGGAATCGGTGCCGGGATTCCGCGTGGGCGGGTTCCGATTGGTGCGTGTTCGCGACGGCGTCACGCTGCCGGAATCCTCGCGGATGGAGCCTTTATACTCAAAACGCAGTGTCTCATTCTCTTTTTCGGGCCAGCGAAGCTCCCACAGTTCCGGGTCGCCGAGAGGCGTATTGTCCGCGCCGACTGGCTCCACCATGAATCTGACCCGCGCGCCAGCGGACTGCGAGATGGCTCCCTCTTTTTTCGAGTCCACATAGAACGAGCGCGCCTCCTTCATCTCCTCTTGGCTGCTTGCCCAGTAGAGCTTCGCCCGGATGGGGACGCCCTGGCTGTTGCTGACGATGATATACTGCTGCAGCGTGGGAGGCGGCCTGCGGGTCAGCACCGCCAGAATCGCGCCAATAACGACCGCGATCAGAAAGATCGTCAGCCACTTGATCAGGTATCGGCTGGGCCAGCAGATGCCGGCAGTAGAGGCAGCCATCTCTATACGCTCCCTGTCAGACCAAATAGGAACCCGGACAGCGACGGCGCGAAGAGAGAGCCGCCACGAGTCGCGCCCTTATACTCATACCGCAGGGTCTCGCCCTCCTTCACAGGCCAGTTTACGCGCCATCCCTCCGGCTCGCCCGTCGGGTTATTCTGTTCATCCACTGGCTGAACCATGAAATCTATCGGGTTCCCCGCTCCCTGTGTGCGCGGGGTCAGCCTCGGTTCAACCGGGAAGGACTTGCTCGGTTTCATCTCGTCTTTGCTGGCCGCCAGATAGACGATGGCGCGTATCGGTTCTCCCTGTCGGTTGACGACGAGGATATAAGCCTGCGTCAGACGCTCCGAACGGGGCATCAGGGCGGCAATCACCAGCCCGATGACCAGAAAGGCGAAAAAGATGAAGAGCCATTTTAGAAAGTAGCGACTGGGCCAGCAGATGCCGGCAGAGGTGGAGTCCATCGTTTCTGCGCTCCATATTCGGTAAGACGAACAGAAGGGGCGACCGGCGTCGCCCCTGAGACGGATGGTGTTTTACGGCATGGCGCGATGTCGGCGCAAGGGAGGGTGCGCCGATCTACATCATCAGACGTTTGCGTATCTCGTCGGCGCGTTTGCGCTGTTCGCGGGTGATCATATCGCCGCATCGTTCATTCATCAGTTCGAGCGTTTTGCGCGCCTGCTCCGGCTGTTTCATCTCTTCCTGCACGCCTGCAAGCTGAAGATAGACTTCGGCATAGCGCGGAGACTTATCCAGAGCGGATTCGTAATGCTTCACTGCCTGCTTCAACAGGTCAAGGGCGTCCTCTTCATCACCGGACTTCATCTTCTCCAGCGCTTCGGAGTAGGCAATCATCCCGTTGCGCAGCAGGTCGGAGGGCGAGTCGCCGCCGCGCCCATTGGTTCCAATCTCATAGGTTGCCAGCGAGTGGCGAATCTTCTCCGACAGTTCGGAGGCGTACTCCTGCGGAGAGCGGTCATAGTAGCGGGCGAACTCTTCGTCCACCGTGATGATATGTCCGCCGGGAATCGGGGCGGCAACCACCCATTGCTTGTTGATGACCGCCGGTTTGATCTCGATCAACCAGAGAGGATCGGAATCGCGCAGTTTCTTGAATCGCTCCTCGACCTTTTTCACCCGCTCTTCCGGGGGGAATCCGCCGGGATCGGTGAAAATCCGCACCAGCGGCACGCGCCGGTTGGCGGACCCCAGGAATAGTTCGTAGGTGGGCTTTTTGATTGAGGCGTCCATATAGGTTTTATAGTCCAGACTCTCGACCAACCGGGAGGAGGTTTTCGTCATCCGGGCGATGAGCGCCTGCAGATCGCTGACTTTTGTCTGATTCGGATCCAGAAGCCAGCGGGCGATATCCGACTCCAGGCTGGTCAGCCGCAGGTTGTAGCAGTGGCGATAGAGAATCGAACTCAGGTTCTGGGTGGCGCGAGGACCGAGCGTGGCGGCAAACTGCTGCAGACGCTTCTTGCCCGCGCTGTAGTCCGCGACACGCGGAGCCTCCTGCGTGAAGGGAGCCACCCGGGTCTTCAGGCTCTCCTGATCGCTGGCTCCCAGCACCGGGAGCTGCACATTCTGTACCTGCTCCGACTGGCTGCGCGCCTTCTCCTGCGTGCGCTCGCTGGCTTTCTCGAACCACTCTTTCAGAGTGAGGCTGTTGTTTTGCTTCTGCTTCTCCTGCTCCAGCACCTCGAAGGACGACTGAAGGAAGAGGCTGCCGTTGCCGGTGAGGGAGGCTTCCGAAACCTGATCTATGGTGCTGGAAGCCATCACAATCGGAACCACATCCCGCTGCTCCGCGCCCGCCTCTTCCGCCGTCTTGGCAAGCTGTTCCTGAATGTCGCCGACGCGCTCCACAATGCCGGAGCGTCCCGATGCCAGCACATAGTCCTGCAGCAGCTTGCCGCTGTAGCAGGTGTCAATCAGCAGGAGCCGGTAGCGCGCCTGAGAGTTGGGAAGCTGAAAATCGTCCGGGACAAGAGTGTTGGCGGCGATGCGTCGGTTCTGGGCATCTTTGGCTCCACGCGGCAGTACGACCAGACGCGCCGGCTTGACGGAGCGGTCAATCTCGGCGTGAGAGGAAACAACCAGGGCGATAAACTGATGCGGTCCCGCCAGTTTGCTGACCAGATCACGCGCAAGGCGATAGTTGACGGCAGTGGGAGCCGCCAGGAAGGGCGTGGAGCGTCCGCTGCCTCCGTTCTCCCAGAAGGTGCGGCGGAACTTCAGCAGGTTGTCGCCCAGTTGAGTGCGCTTGCTGTCCAGCAGGCTCAGGGTGGAGAGAGAGCCGGGACGAATGGCTTCCCGGGAAAACGACGCGCGCGAAAGCTTATTGATCTCTTCGCCTTCCGCCAGCAGGAAGATATGATCTGGCGGAACTCCCATCACCTCCACAGCGGAACGGTAGGCGCGAATGGCATCCTGCTGCACGGACTTATAGACGACCTTATCCGGTCCCTGATAGTCCGCAGCCAGAATGATCACCCATCCCGGGGAGCGGTCCAACGCCGTCATTCCCAGATCGTCCGTAGCGACGGTCTGCCCGAACGCTGCCGCTCCCCTCAGTGTCAGCGCCGCAAGGCAGATCATCATCGTCCTCAGCTTTTTTAGGTACTGCATGGTCTTCTCCGCACACTGCGCTCCACAACGCAAACGTACTACGCAAGCCAACTCTTTTCCCATTGTACTGGTCGTAATTGCCAGGTGTCAAGTAATGAATATCACACCTGAAGTGTGCACTGTTGCACTGCTCTACCATAGAAATACGTTTGGAACGGTTCTTCGCTTCACAGACGCCGCGATATACGCGATAGTCCGTAAATTGAACGAAAAAAAACCGGTATTTCTAACTATCCCTATACGAACGCCAGACCAACAAATACGGAAAAGGCGCGGGGAGCGAGACGGCGCGCCTGCCATGCCGGGGTGCTATAATACAGAAGAGCCGGATAACGCCCCGGCATCGTCTCCCTGCTGCGCTTTACGCTGAGAGTTCAGGTATCCCATGAAACCAGCCGCTCGCTTAACCGACATGACTGTTCACGGCGGAGTCATCACCTCGCCGGGAGCAGCGCGCACCATGATCGAGATGCTGCCGGCAGCGCGTGTGACTGATATGCACACCTGCCCGATGCAGACGCCGGGAACGCCGCCCATTCCACATGTCGGCGGTCCGATCATAATGGGCAGCTTCACCGTCTTCATCGAGTTTCTGCCCGCAGCGCGTATCATGGATCAGTGCATCTGTGTCGGTCCGCCGGATCAGATCGCCAAGGGGGCGATGAAAACTCTGATCGGCGATGGAGGAGGGGGTGGAGGTGGTGCAATGGTTACTATGCCGCAGGCTCCCGGCATGGATATGCCTGGCGTTCCCGCAATCCCTTCTCCGGATGCCCCGGCAGCCTCTGCCGGCGTCAGCAACGGCTCCGCCGACATTCAACAGTGTACTACGGAAGGCGATCCGGTGGATGTGGCGACCGGGCGAATGGTCTTCTTTACGGAAGACTTTGCGCTGACCGGATCGCCCGCCTTCACGTTTCGGCGATTCTATAGCTCCAGCAATTCTCCTGAACGCAGCCTGATGGGCTTTGGCTGGAACTGCAGCCTGAGCGAGAGGATCGAGATTCACGAGGAGGCGCTGGTCTATATCAACTGGCAGGGACGGCGGATTCTCTTTCCTCATATCGCGCTGGATGAGACCATTCACCATCTCGATGAGCATATCGCGCTCAGCCGGACGCTGGAGTTCTACGAACTGCTTCTGCCCGACGGCAATACCCTCCACTTTGAACGACCGCCCGGCATTCCGATCGCCCGATTGAAGGAGATACGCGACGCCTCCTATCGCGTTCTGCGGCTGGACTATCGGGGCAATATGGCGCGCTGTCTGACCGACACCTTCGGCAATCAGTATCTCTTTGAGTCACTGGACGGGATATCGCTGCACGCCATAAAGTTTCGCGCCGAGAACGCGACTACAGAGACCTATCTGGCGCGATATGACTACGATTCGAACGGAAACCTGACTGCGGCGACCGATGCAGTCGGGCAGACGGCGCGCTACTACTACGATCAGAATCATCGTCTGATCCAGAAGGTGGATCGCAACGGCTACGCCTTTTTCTTTCAGTACGACACCCTTAACCGCTGTACGCGCACCTGGGGGCAGGACGGCCTGTTCGATCAAACCTTCGTCTACACAGTGGAAGGGGAGGAGGCGGTGACCATTGTGCGCGATTCGCAGAACCGCGAGACGCGCTACTACTACAATATGCTCGGTCTGGTCACGCGAAGCGTAGATGCCGCCGGTAATATGCAGACGTTCGAATATGCCGGAACGGCGATGACAAAGCATACCGATGCGCTGGAGCGCTCCGCCGAATTTCAGTACGACAAGTTCGGGCGAGTGACCGGATATAAGTCTCCGGCGGGGTGCGAGAGCAAGGCGGAGTATGGACCCGATGGCTCCGCCGTCCTGACCGATGGAGAGGGCAATATAGTCCTCCGGCAGCGCTCGGACGACAGCTTAACGATTGCGCTTCCGGACGCTCCTGCCCCGCTGGAGCAGTTGACGATGGATCGCAGGGAGCGAACCATCTCGGTAGACGATGGAGCGGGAAATCTGACGAAGTATGTGTACGATCAGGCGGATCGCGTGATCGAGATCATCTACCCGATGGGGCAGAAGTACCGCTATCAGTACGATGCGCGGGGCAATCAGACGGCGGTGATTGATCCGACCGGCGCGGTAATCCGCTTTGTCTATGACGCAATGGGGCGCGTCCTCGGGGTTCAGCGCGAGGGCGGGAGCGCGTTTCAGTTCCACTATCACGGCGAGGGCGAACTCAGCCACTTTGTGGACGGAAACGGGCGCACTGCGCGCTACGAGTATGAGGGATTTGATCGGCTCAGCGCGGTGGTCAATCCGTTAGGTCAACGAGTTCGTTATCAGTATGATAATGCCAACCACCTGCGAAAAATCGTAGACGCTCGCTCCGCCGAGATCGTGTTCGACTATGACGATCTGGGACGCCTGCAGCGCATTCTCTATCCCGACGGATTCTCGGAGGTCTTCGAGTATGACCGAGCCGGGCAGCTTCGGAGAATGACGGATCGAAGCGGACTGGTCAACGAGTTTGTCTATGATCCTGACGGTCGCGTAACCTCCATTCAGTATGCGGATGGTCGGCTGGAATTCGCCTATGATAAAAACGGCAGGCTGGTTCGCGCCTCCGGCGGTAATTCGACGGTGGCGTATGCCTACGACGGCTACGGACGAATCGTGCGCGAAGAGCAGGACGGAATCGGCGTAGCCTATGTGTACGGCGACAACGGACAACTGGCGCGGCTGGAGCTTCCCGGCGGGGAGCAGATTGTCTATGAGTATGATCCCAACGGGAATCTGGCGACGTTGACCGACTGGGACGGACGGCGGCATCTTTTTGAGCATACCGATACCGGCGAGATCAAAACCCATCGTTTCCCCAACGGTATGATCGCTCGCTACACCTATAACCGGCTGGGACTGCCCGTGCAGGTGGGCGTCGGGCGCGAGCGCGATCCTCGCCCGACCGCGCTCTGTGCCTATCGCTACGACGGCAACGACAACCTGACAGAGATCGCCGATAACGGTCTGGGGCGCGTTCAGTATCGTTATGACGGCGCGGGACGCCTGATCGAATCGCAGCATGACGACCCGGATCGGAGCGAGCAGTTCGACTACGATGCCAGCGGTAACCTGACTACGATTGCAGGCGCGTCGGGCTTCTCCTACGACTATTTCAATCGCCTGCAGGGAGGTCCGGGGGTGCGCTGTCAGTCGGATGCGCGGGGGAATGTGACTCTGCTGGAGGTGGAGGGGCAGGGAACGCTGCGCCTGACCTACAACGCCCGCAATCAACTGGCTCGCGCCAATTTGCCCGATGGCTCGGTTGCCGAATACGCCTATGATCCGTTCGGCAGGCGAATCCTCAAGAAGCATCGCGGCGCGGAGACGCGCTACTTCTGGGTGGGCGATACGATGGTGCATGAGGAGACGACCGGCGCGATTGAGGAGATGCGAGACTATCTCTATCTGCCCGGCGAGGTTCCGACTCCGCTGGCGATTCGCGTGAACGGAACGACCTTCTGCGTTCATGCCGACCATCGCGGCGCGCCGACCCGCGTGACGAATGGACAGGGCAATCTGGTCTGGCTGGCAGACTACAGCGGCTACGGGCAGGCGCGCATTCGCGTCAACGATCTGCCCCATGCGCTGCGTTTTCCGGGGCAGTATTTCGACGCAGAGACGGGGCTGCACTATAACCGCGCCCGCTACTACAGCCCGGCGGTGGGACGCTACCTGTCTGTGGACCCGAAGGAGTTTGCCGAGGGCGTTCACTTTTTCGCCTATGCGGATAACGATCCCGTTAACCTGTCTGACCCGCTCGGAATGGCGGTCGGCAGCCAGAAAAAGAGAAAACCTCAGGGACCGCCTCCTCCCACCCGGAACAAGGTAAAGACCGGAAAGCCCAATCCAGCCGCCATGACTCCGCAGCAACAGCAGCAGGTTGTGAAAGAGGCGAAGCAGAGCGGCAAGCAGACTGTAGGCAAGAAGGGCTGCACCGGCGATTTTCCAAAGGGGACAGATGTCTCCAATGTCAGCGATATCGGCAAGAAGCACGATCCCGATCAACTGATTCGGGATGTGGGGACGAATCGCCAGTCTGCCGAGATAAAGATGCCGGAAGAGACCTTCGATCAAACAGGGATGGAGGATCAGAAGACGCTTCTGGACGAAGGGCAGCAGGACTTCAAATCCATTGATAAGAGGGCGAAGGAGAAAGCGGCGAAGGGCGAAATCCCCAGTACTCCGGAGGCGATTGCCAACTTCAAGGCGGCGGAGCGGAAGAAAGCCGGCGAGAAGGTGGCGCAGGCAGGCGCTGAGGCGTATGCCAGGCAGATGGGCTATACGCCGGTGCTGGAATGGAACAATTCCAGCGAAAGACCTCAGGGTTTTGATGCGGTCTATGAGGATGCGCACGGCAATCTGGTGGTGATCGAAGCCAAGTCCAACAACAGCCCGCGTCATGCCAATGCTTCGGGGGTTGTGCAGGGAACGATTCCCTGGGTCACCGAGGTGGCGTCGAAAATCTGGCCCGACTGTACGCAGGGAAAAGGATCCAGCAACGCCAGGGAGTGCGAGACCGCCGGAAAGATACTGCAGGCGATCCCCCAGAAGAAGGTGCGTATCGAAACGGTGCGGGTAATTCACGATCAGGGAAAACTGGACCGCGCAAAAGTCGCCTGCGTGGACGGCGCGCTTCCCTGAGCCATCGGGAGCAGATACCCATGTATATTGAACTGACCGAAGATCAATCCTTCTATGACTGGCCCCATATTTTTGATGTGCGCGACTTTCCCGGTAATCTGGGTAAAATCATAACGGAGTTGCAGCGCTGGAAAAAACAGGATTTTATCCAGGTGATTCGCCACGCCCTGGCAACCTACCCGCCGCCTAACCCGAACTGTATCCTGCGAGTGACGACGGCGGAGGCGGACCCAATGCCGGACCCGGAAGATGATGCGGACAGCCGCATGATCCTGACCGTGCGATTTGATGTGGCGCTGGTGCGTGAGATGGTGAAAGAGGGCGAAGAGATGATGCTGATGTTCAAGCCCGATCTGACCGTGGATGTCTACTGGCCTGAGACCAGTCGCATGGCGAGGGTGCGCTGACATTCCGCCTTCTGGCTGTTGAATCTCGGACGCCGCGTATTCATGGTCGCCTTCCTTCAATGAAAATCCTGCGATGAAACAGGATTTTGATACGGCAACGTATAACCTTAACGTCAGGCTATTTTTCGCGGCGACCATCGCCGCATATTTCAGGAATAGAGTAACCATTCGTCAGAGGAGACACGAGAGTCATGGGAAGGATCGTAGGGATAGACCTGGGAACAACCAACTCCGTCGTCGTGGTGCTGGAAGGCGGCGAGCCGACTGTCATCGCTAACGCGGAAGGCAGCCGTACAACCCCGTCGGCGGTAGGCTTTACAAAGACCGGCGAGCGCATTGTCGGAGCCGCCGCCAAGCGGCAAGCCGTTGTCAGTCCGGAGCGTACAGTGCTTTCCATCAAACGGAAGATGGGAACCAGCGAGCGCGTAACCGTTGACGGTAAGTCCTACACCCCGGAAGAGATCTCCGCCATGATCCTTCAGAAGCTGAAAAAGGACGCAGAGGACTATCTGGGTGAGCCGGTCACCGAAGCGGTCATCACCGTTCCCGCCTACTTCAACGACTCCCAGCGCACCGCGACGAAAAATGCTGGCGAGATCGCCGGGCTGAAAGTGCTGCGCATTATCAACGAGCCGACCGCGGCAGCGCTTGCCTACGGGCTGGACAAGAAGAGCAACGAGACGATCCTCGTCTTCGACCTGGGAGGTGGAACCTTCGATGTCTCCATTCTGGAGGTCGGGGACGGTGTCTTCGAGGTGAAGTCCACCGCAGGAGACATGATGCTGGGCGGCGATGACTGGGATCATCGAATCATGGAGTACGTCGTCGCCGAGTTCAAGAAAGAGCATGGCATTGACCTCTCCAAAGACCGACAGGCGATGCAGCGCATTCGAGAGGCGGCGGAGAAGGCGAAGATCGAACTCACCAATGTCATGCAGACGACCATCAGCCTGCCCTTCATCAGCGCAACCGAGGATGGACCCGTTCATCTGGAGCTTCCGCTGACCCGCGCCAGGTTCGAGGATATGACCCGCGACCTTCTGGATCGCTGTATCAAGCCTTTCAATCAGGCGTTGAGCGATGCGAAGATCACCGCGAGTCAGTTGGATGAGATCGTTCTGGTGGGCGGTTCGACCCGTATGCCGATGGTTCAGGAGTTGGTGAAGAAGCTGGGCGGCGGGAAGGAGCCGAACAAGGGGGTCAATCCGGATGAGGTGGTGGCGGTGGGAGCCGCCATACAGGGAGGCGTTCTGACCGGTTCGGTGAAGGATGTGGTGCTGCTGGATGTGACTCCGTTGTCGCTCGGACTGGAGACTCTCGGCGGCGTCTTCTCCAAGCTGATCGAGCGCAACACCACCATTCCGACCCGTATGTCCGAGGTGTTCACCACCGCGACCGATAACCAGTCTTCCGTAGATATTAAAATCTTTCAGGGCGAGCGCGAGATCGCCGCGCATAACAAGTTCCTGGGACGCTTTGAGTTGAGCGGAATTCCGCCCGCGCCGCGCGGCGTGCCACAGATTGAGGTCACCTTTGAGATTGACGCCAACGGCATTCTGAGCGTGACGGCAAAGGATCGCGCCACCAATCGGGCGCAGAGCATCACGATCTCCGGCTCCTCGAACCTGAACAAGTCGGAGATTGACCGCATGATGCGCGAAGCCGCCGAACATGCCGAAGAGGATCGTCGGCAGCGAGAGCGCGCGGAAGCCAAGAACAAGGCGGAGGCGCTGGTGCTGGCGGTGGAGCGCAGCCTGGGCGACATCACCGATCCGAACCTGAGCGGGCAGAAAGCGGAGGTGGAGACCGCGCTCAATGACCTGAAAACGGCTCTGCGCGGAACCGATCTGGACGAGATTATGCGCCTGACCACGCTGCTGCAGGAGGCGCAGTATCGTCTGACCGAAGCGATGTATCGCCAGCAGTCCGCCCCGACCGATACACCGGAGGGAACGGCGGGAACCACTGCAGGCGGGCAGGACGACGTGATAGACGCCAATTAGCCGCGACCTATGACGGGCGCAACAGGTTGCGTCCGCGCAGAGGAGCCGTACCGCAAGGGCGCGAGTTATCGCGCCCTTTGCTGGCGAAAGGGAGCCGTGCGTGAAGGACTACTATAAAATTCTCGGTCTGACGCCCAGCGCTACCGAAGATGAGATTAAGTCGGCAGGACGTAAGCTGCTGGCTAAGAATCATCCGGATGTTAATCCCAGTCCGGAGGCGAAAGAGCGGTATATTCAGATCAAAGAGGCGTATGAGACGCTGTCCGACCCCAAACGTCGCGCCGAGTATGAGAAGGCGCGTAAGGGCGGCGGTCCGCGCGCGCAGTCGCCTCCGGGTGCCGGACGCCCGGGACCGCCGCCCGGCGCGGGCAGGCAGCAGCGCAGTACTCCAGGAATGGATCCCCAGTTTGATCTGGGCAGCTTTCTGGGAGGGATGTTCGGGGGAGCGGCGGGAGGGGGCGCCGGAAGACGCCCCGCGGGAGCAAAACCGGGGGGAGCATCCGCCGGAGCGGGAGCGAAACCGTCCGCGCCGAAGTACCCGTCAGGGCGCAAGTACTATCAGATTCTGGAAGTCTCGGAGACGGCGACCGATGAAGAGATAGACGCCGCCTATAAGCGCATGGCGCGCGAATGGCACCCGGACAAACATCCCGACAATCCGCAGCAGGCGCAGCAGAAGTTCATCGAGATTAAAGAGGCGTATGAGGCGATCAAGAAGATTCGCAGCGGCGCAGAACCGCCGCCGGATGCGGAAGAGGCCGCGCCTTCGGGCGGCGGACGAGGAGCAACCTCCTCACAGGGCGACCTCAGCATCGAGATAACGCTTGAAGAGGCGTTTGGAGGCGGGGCGCGCACGCATAAGGTGCAAACTTATGTCACCTGTCCAGACTGTCGGGGAGCCGGGTTCACCACGGATCGGAAGATGTGCGCTACCTGCCGGGGAGCAGGCACGCGGCGGCGCGAGGAGGAGGTTCCCGTCAACATTCCTGCCGGAATCTACGAGGGGGCAAAGCTGCGCGTCAAGGGGAAAGGTCCGGTTAATGCGCAGGGACAGCGAGGAGACATCTTTCTGACCGTGCGGATTAAGCCGCATCCGGTGTATGAGCGCGAGGGAAGCGACCTTATTATGGAGGTCGAGGTTCCCTATACGGTGATGGTTCTCGGCGGGCAGACTCTGGTGAAGACACTGGCGGGAGAGAAGCCGCTGGTCATTCCCGAAGGAACGCAGAGCGGACAGCGTCTGAAAATTACGGGGATGGGGTTGCCGGGGCTGCGGGATCGTCCGGCGGGAGACCTCTACGTTCGCCCGAAAGTCTTCATCCCGAAGCAGGTTAGCAGCTACGAGCATAAGATCCTGATGGAATTGGCGCGACTGCGCAACGATCCGGTCAAAATGTAACTGCCGCCGATGGCTCTCAGGTCAGCAGCAGGTGCGGTTTCTCGATCAGTTGCGCGATGCGCTGAAGGAAACGCGCCGCCGGGCCACCGTCCACCAGACGATGGTCGAAAGTCAGGCTTAACCACATTCGCTGCTGGATAACGATCTGATCCTCTACAACAGCAGGCTGCGGCTTGATCCTACCGACGCCCAGAATGGCGCACTCCGGCAGGTTGATGACCGGCGTGAAGGCATCAATGCCGAACATCCCCAGGTTGGTCAGGGTAAAGGTTCCTCTGCGCATCTCCTCCGGCGCAAGCCTGCCCTGACGCGCCGCTTCCGCCTTTTCAGCCGTCTCCTGCGCGATCTCCTCCAGTCCCTTCTGATCCACATTCCGGATCACGGGAACCAGCAGCCCGCGCTCGGTATCTACTGCCAGCCCGATATGTATGCGCCGCCAGACTCGCACCGAACTGCTCTCCAGCGAGGCGTTCATACGCGGATGCTCTCGCAGGGCGCGAGCGAGGATTGCCAGCAGAAGATCGTTGTAGGAGGCGTTGACGCCGTCAGAGCGGAGACGCCGACGCAGTTCGACCAGCGCATCCGCGTCTGTTTCGGTGGTGAGTGTAACCGGGGCGGTCTCGACGGAACTACGCGCCATCCGCTCGAAAATCACGGCGCGAACGCCCGCAATCGGTATCGTCTCGACGATGTCGGCATCGGCGGCAACCGCCGTCGTTTCCGATGCAGGTACGTTCGCGCGCGCTGCGAGCGCCTGTTGAATATCGCGTTCGATAATCGCGCCTTCCGGGCCCGTTCCGTGCAGCGAACTCCACTCGATCCGGTTCTCTTCTGCCAGTCTTCGGGCGCGCGGCGAGATAAATCGTCGGGCGGGCGTTTTCTGAATCGGATGGGTACTGGGCTGCGATAAGGGGGGAGAGGTTGCTTCTGTGGCGACAAAGGCGGAGACGCCTGGCGATGGGCTTCCCGTCGCCTCTGTCTCCGTGAACGCTTCCCCGGGCGTAACGATCACGGCGATTCGGCTGAGCGCGGTCACCTCTGATCCTTCCGGAAAGGCGACCTGCCGCAGTATTCCGGTGGCGGGCGCTTCGATCTCCAGCAGCGCCTTGTCGGTCTCCACCGAGAAGAGCGGCTCATCTTTGGTGACCGTTTCGCCCTCCTGACGATGCCAGGTGACCAGTATCAGCGTATCCACATTCGTGCCCACCGGGGGCACCAGCACATCCACAGGCATAGTGGTTTCCGTTTGCCAATCAGAATAGAGACTTAACCGCCTTCACGACATCCTCTTCACCGGGCAGGTAGAACTCCTCCATCACCGGCGCGAAAGGAGGCGGAGTATCCGGCGCGGAGACGCGCTTTATCGGGGCATCCAGATAGAAGAAGGCTTCCTCCGCCGCCATCGCGGCGATCTCCGCGCCCCAGCCGTTGGTGCGATTATCCTCTTCCACCACCACCAGACGCCCGGTTTTGCGCACCGACTCCAGAATCAGTTCCCGATCCAGCGGCACGAGCGTGCGCGGATCAATCACCTCCGCCTCGATGCCCTCCGCCGCCAGACTCTCCGCCGCGCCCAGCGCGCGATAGACCGTCAGCAGTTTGCCGACAATCGTTACATCCTTCCCTTCGCGCCGCACGATCCCTTTGCCAATGGGAACCAGATACTCCTCCTCCGGCACCTCGCCCACCGGACTGAGCGCGCCTTTCTCCGAGCGTCCCCCTTTACTACCGTAGAGCAGTTTATGCTCGAAGATCAGCACCGGGTTATCGTCGCGTACCGCGCTCTTCAGCAGACCTTTGGCATCGTAGGCGGTGGAGGGAGCCAGCACTTTCAGACCGGGGATATGGGTGAAGAAGGCTTCCAGACTCTGCGCGTGCTGCGCTCCGCGACGGGTGGAGCCGACCGGGGCGCGCATCACCATCGGAACCTTTACGGTTCCGCCAGACATATAACACATCTTGGCTGCCTGATTGGCAATCTGATCCATCATGCAGAAGAGAAAATCGCCATACTGAACGTCGGCGATGGGGCGCATCCCGGTCATCGCCGCGCCGATGGCGACTCCGGCAATCCCGATCTCCGAGATGGGCGTGTCGAGTATCCGTTCATGCCCGAACTCCTCGGAGAGTCCGAGCGTCACCGTGAATGCTCCCCCAAAGCCGCCGCTTACGCCGATATCCTCTCCCAGACAGAAAACGGTCGGATCGCGGCGCATCTCTTCGCGAATTCCTTCGCGCAGAGCCTCCGCAATGGTCATCTGCGCCATCTCAACGATCCTCCCAGAAGACATGTTTCAGCGCATCCTCCGCCAGCGGATAGGGACTCGTTTCGGCAAAGGCGACCGCGTCATCAATCTCTTCGGTCACCTCCCGTTCAATGCGATCCATATCCGCCTGCATCGCGGCGTTCATGGCGAGAATACGCCTGCTCTGGATGCTCAGCGGGTCTTTCTCCCGCCACTCCGCCTCCTCCTCACGGGAACGATACCCGCAGGCGTCGCTGCGCGAATGCCCGCAGAGGCGATAGGTTTTACATTCGATCAGCGTCGGTCCCTCTCCGCGCCGGGCGCGCTCCGCTGCCTCCCGCGTTGCTTCTCGCACCGACAACACATCGTTGCCGTCTGCGATCACACCGGGCATACCGTAGGCGGCGGCGCGATCCGCGATGTTCTCCACTGCGATCACCTGCGAAACCGGAGTGGAGGCTCCATACAGGTTGTTTTCGCAGACGTAGATCACCGGCAGTCTCCAGATCGCCGCCATATTCATCGCCTCATGCAGCGCGCCCTCATTGGCGCCGCCGTCTCCGAAAAAGCTGGCAACCACCTGACCGCTTCGCCGCATCTTTGCCGACAGCGCGATCCCGGCGGCGATGGGAGCGCCTCCGCCCACGATGGCGATTGCCGGAACCATGCCGACCGCCATATCGCCGACGTGCATCGAGCCGCCTTTGGCTTTACAGCAGCCCGTCGCCTTCGCGTAGAGTTCCGCCATAATCGAGCGCGCGCTAACCCCTTTGGCAAGAGCATGTCCGTGCGGGCGGTGCGTGCTGGTAACGTAGTCGTCAGAAGCCAGCGCGGCGCATACCCCGACCGCAACCGCCTCCTGACCGATGTAGAGATGCAGCGTAGAGGGGATTTTGCCCTGCATAAAAAGAGCGTTGCACCGCTCCTCGAATCGGCGGATCAACAGCATCTGCCGGTAGAGTTCGAGGAGCAGCGCGGCGTCGGTGTCAGGCTTTATGGCTGCTTCCATAGAGGCGTATCAGTTCCTTTACTTTCGTCTTCATTGCCGTTTTCCCGGCAGTCAGAAAATCGGTCTCCTTATGCGAGCCGAGAACTTCATGCACGTTAACGCGAGTCCCCCGGTCCGGCATGGCCTCTCTCGCGCCCTGCAGAAAGGTCTGCTTCAGAGTGGTTCCGACATTGAACTTGGCGACCCCGCAGGCAATCGCCTCCGGGACGGCTTCCGGGGGGAAACTGGTTCCCCCGTGAATAACCAGCGGAACCCGGACGCGGCGACGGATCGCCTTCAGATGTTGCATATCCACCGGCGCGTAGTGGGTGGTCAGCAGATGCACATTCCCGAAAGAGACCGCCAGGCAGTCCGCATCGGTCGCCTCCACAAACGCCGCCGCCTGTTCGGGGTCGGTTTTGAAGGCGGTGGAATCATCAATACCCTCGGCGGTGGCGTCGGGCAGGCGTCCCAGTTCCGCCTCCACCGTGACATTGCGCTCATGCGCGATCTGCGCCAGATGCCGGACGGTTTCCACCGCTTTGTCCCATTCCCATGCGGAGGTGTCCATCATGACCGCGTTAAAGCCCGCATCTATTCCGCGCGCCGCCTGTTGCAGCGTCTGCGCCTCGTTCAGAAGCAGGCAGACAGGCACATGCGCCCGTTTTGCCGTTACACTGCCCATTGCGCCGAGTAGTTCCACGCCTCCCTGGTCGAGCCAGGAAGTGTCCGCCATCATCCCGCCAAAGCCCAGAATGACGGGGGAACGCTCCTCCTCCGCCGCCTCCAGAACCGCCTCCAGCGAGTAGGAGTCCCATGCCTCAAAGTAGCCCAGACCGTAGCCTTCGCTCAAGGCGCGCTCCATCATCGTTTTCATGGATAAAATCGGCATCTATCTCTCCAGCAGAGGCGCCAACTCTTTCGGCATCGCCGCAATCATGGACTCCGGAAAGGTGTCATAGAAGGTGGGAGCGGGCAGGAGGCGAATGCGTCCGGCAGAGGCGTCATGAAAGGAGCAGTGGAAGGCGTAGCGCGGCTGATCGGTGACGTTATTGGAGCCGGAGTGCAGAAGCATCGGGCTGAAGAGCGCCACATCGCCCTCCTCGCAGGTCAGTTCAATTGCCTGCGATAGGTCTGCGCCGGACAGTTTTATCAGTTCCCGTCCGACTGCCCACCGCTCCTCTTCGGTTCTGGGATCGGCTTTTCGCACCGCCTCCAGAGTCAGGCGATGCGATCCCGGTATCACCATGGTGGCGGCTCCGCCCGGACGAATCGGGTTGCAGTAGTAGAACAACTGCACAAAGGTCTTGCGCGGGCTGTCGTGCCACTCTTCCGGCAGAAAGATGGTGTCGGCGTGAAAGCCGTCCGGCTTTGCCGGAGGCGGTTTGCCGCACGGATAGGTGATCATAAACATCTGCTGCCGCATACGCAGGTTGTTGGCTCGCAGGCTTCGCGCCGCCAGATCGAGAATCGCCGGATCGGAGGCAAGGCGGGCAACAATCGGGTCTTCGATCGGGTGGCAGATGCGGTGATGAAACTCCGAACTGCCTCGCTCCGGCTGTTTGAGATGTCCGTCGCGGATGGTTCGGTCTATAAACTCTCGAATTTCGGCGGTAACGCGGCGATCAATGAAGCCGGACAGCAGCGTAAAGCCCTGCTCCTCCAACTCCACTAGATGGCGTTCGATGTTCATGGCAGTGCCGTCCTCTTCCGGTGTTCTCTTTTATCACAGCGTTGATCCTATCCTCGAGAGAGCATAACATGAATGATTATAGTCTCCAGGTGAGCATTTGTCAATTATATGAGCAAAATCTCATTTTTCAGTCTGCAGGTCCAGTAAGAGGGCGTGCTGCGCGATCTCCAGCGTCGTGACCAGAACGTTGAGAATGCCGGTCCGAAGCGCTCCCAGCACCGCCTGCGCCTTCTCCTTTTCGCTGACGACGCCGATAACCAGCGGGATTCGGCGCAGCTCTTCGGCATCCAGACCGATCACGCGATCCTGCATTCCTTCTGCGACAGGGCGTCCCTGCAGGTCGAAGAAGCTGCCCAGGATATCGCCGACGGCACGGGCGTTACGCAGCCGCTCCATCTCCTGCGCGGTAAAGCACCCGATACGTACCACCGCGCTGTCAGAGCGGGCATCCCCCACGCTGACCAGAGCTATGCGCGCCTCACGCGCACGCGCCAGCGATTGCCGTACATCGTCATGCTGCAGAAACGAGTCTCTCACCTGCGGATTCTCCGCATAGGCAGGGGCGTATAACTCCTCGCTCCTGCCGCCAGAGTGCATGGCAAGCCTTCGGCAGATGTCGTTGGAGTTGATATGCGAGGCCATGAGGGAGGAGCCGCCAATGGCGCTGATAAAGAGGGCGTCGCAGGGGGGAGAGCCGACGGACTGATCGGCAACGGCAGAGACATTACGCCCCATTCCTACCGCGACGATCTGCCCTGGACGCAGGTTCTGTGTCAGAAACGCTGCCGCTGCCTGCGCCGTTCGCGTCCTCTGCGCTTCCTGATCCTGTGTGTCGCCTACCAGAAGCGCCTGCTGAAGACCGAAGCGTTCCGCCAGTCGGGTCTCCATATCTACGCGCAGATCACCCGGCGTATGCACGCGGATCTCGACAAGCCCTTCCGCGCGGGCGCGTTGCAGGAGGCGTCCCACTTTGGGGCGCGACAGCCCCAGCGCGGAGGCGATCTCTTCCTGCGTCCGATCTTCCAGATAGTAGAGCGAGGCGACCCGAACCAGCAGGGCGATATCTGATATGGATTTTGCGGGCAAATTCGTTCCCCGGCTGAGCGCGGCGCGCGGCGTCCTAGCCGCTGCCGTTCGAGGTGGCGCGGACTTCTATCGGATGGGCAGCGATAAACGCCTCCGCCTCGGTTCGGTTGAAGACCCCGGTTGTGCAGCCGAGGCGGGTGCAGGCGGAGGCGCCGATTGCGCTGGCAAATCGCAGCGTATCGGGCAAAGACCAGTTCTCCTGTAGTCCCAGAAGGAAACCGGCGGTAAAAGCGTCTCCCGAACCGGAACCGTCCACAAACTCAATCGGGTAGACACCTATCTCCAGCGTCTCGCGCGGCGTCTGCAGCAGCGTTCCGCGCTTGCCCTGCGTGATGACGGCGACTCCGCAGCCCTCCTGAAGAAATCGCGCCGCCTGTCGAAGCGGGTCGGATTCGCCGGTCAGCGCGTGCGCCTCTTCATCATTCGGGAGGAAGTAGTCGGTATGGGGCAGCACGGGACGCAGCGCCTCCATGCCGACGCTGCCTTCTCCGGCAGGCACCACCACGTCCAGCACGGTGCGAATCCCGCGCAGGCGGGCGGCGTGGAATAGATCCGCCAGCGGCTCCGGCTGAACTTCGGGCATCACCAGATAGCCGCCCAGATAGAGAATGCCGCCATCCGGGAGCGACGCGAGGTCTATCTCCTCCACGCGAAAGAGCGCGTTCGTGCCAAAGGTATGGATAAAACGGCGATCCTCGCCGGTAACTGTCAGGATGACGGTTTTGGAGGTTCCGCCTCGTTCCGCGCGGTGAATGCCCTCGGTTCCGATGCCTTTGCGCGTCAGGCTCTGGATCAGGAAGTCGCCAAAGGCGTCCTTTCCGACCAGCCCGGTGACTCCTGCCGAAATGCCCAGACGCGCCAGCCCGACCGCAACATTGGCGGCGCATCCGCCGGTCTCCAGCAGAAAGTCGTCAGTTGCGCTGAGCGAACCGGCGGGCGGAATCTGCGGCAGGGGAGGGACGAAGATATCGGCGACCAGAATCCCCGCGCAGAGAATGGAGGGTTTTGCGTATTCAGACGACATGCGTTCCACCTCATCGTTTTTAGAACGTTATCCACAGCGATCTATCGGGTGCAGAGCGTCTATCGTCGCCAGAAGCCGCCCTTCTTCTCCTTTTCCGTCTGCTGGGTTCCGTAAGGGGTAACTGCGCCGGTCGTCTGCTGCCCTGCGGCGGGAGGCGTTGCCGGAATGGCGGTCTCCCAGTCGCCTCGCTGGGTCGGGGTGACGCCGGGCATGGCGCTCAGGCTTTGCAGCAGCGGCGGGTAGAGGTTGAGCAGCTTGTTAAAGCACTCCTTCGCCATCAGGATCGCCTGCCCCAGAGTCCAGGAGGGGTCTTCCAGATAGTCCAGCGTGTCGCGCAGTTGATTGAGGGTCTGCTGGTAGATCGCCAGATTCGGGTTGGGAAGGGCGAGAAGCTGCGACTGCTGGGAGGCGAAGATACCGGCGAGGCGGTCAATATAGGCGCGGGGATGCATGGTCGTATGTACGACGCGGGAGGCCGGTCCCAGCGATCCCGCCAGCGCCGCCGCCACCGAGTAGACCGCCACCGCCTGCACCGATTTCGTCG
The DNA here is from genome assembly GCA_964429855.1 of uncultured Chthonomonadaceae bacterium. GTDB lineage: Bacteria > Armatimonadota > Chthonomonadetes > Chthonomonadales > CAJBBX01 > CALLMM01. Next base: position 49,737 of record CAYSDM010000002.1, on the reverse strand, counting down.
AGTTTTTGACGAGAGCGTCCATCGCCTGCGCCGCGAGCTGCTGAATCTCCTTCTGTCCGTTCCACAGTCCCGCATGGCTGGAGAGAAAGACGCACTCCGGGATGTAGTTTTGATCGGGGGCGAGTCCGTTGGCGTTGCGGATAAACTGCCCGATCTGCAGCCAGTCGTAGCTGTCGTCATTGTCGTCGGAGGCGAGGCGCAGTTCCGCGCGGAGACCGCCGCACTGCAGCAGACCCGTGTCAATGGTGGGATATATCTCCGGTTCCCGGGCGCTGCCGATTTTAGAGACGCCCACGAAGAGCGGAACCGTCGCGGCATAGGCTTCCAGATAGCCCTCCAGCGCCAGCGCCTCGTCGTCGGGTATCTCGATGATGTGGCCGTTTTCAGCGACCGCCAGACATCCTCGCACGGTGACCCGGAAAGAGCGTTCGCCCTCCTGAATCGGGCGGCTGATTCCGTCATCCTCCAGGTGCATAACCCCGATCACTCTGCCGCGCTGCAAGACCCATCGAACCAGTTCCTTATGGAAAAAGGTCTCCTGCTTGAACTGCCCCGCCTGAAGAATCCGCACCGTATCCCAGTCTATAGAAACCAGGTCGAACTCTCTCATTGTATCCTCTCCTTACTCGCTTGTCAGACGGGAGCGCCCTCAATTTCCACAGGAGCGAAAGTCTGTCATCGGACTCAGTCCCTCCGTCTCATACTCTCTATCTATACTACCAGACTCCGCTGTTCTCCTGCCCGTTTCCCCTGCAGAAAACGTCACATTCATATTGACAGAACCGTTCGGGACAGGTACATTTCTGCGAAAGAACCGGTATCAGGGAGTTAAGATAGATGAGCGAGAGTATCAACGCGCTGAAAGAGCGCATGGCGGAGATCGGGCATCTGGGACGCATTGCCGGCGTGCTGGAGTGGGATCTGCAGACCTATATGCCGCCCGGGGGAGCGGAGGCGCGCTCGGAGCAGATCGCGCTGCTCAGCCGCATGACTCATGAGATGTTCACGGCGGAGGAGACAGGGAATCTGCTGGCGAAGGCGGAGGCGGAGGCGGCTTCTCTGGATGGCGACAGCGATGAGGCGCGTATCGTTCGGAACCTGCGGCGCAGCTACGACCGGGCGGTGAAGATTCCGACATCGCTGGCGGCGGAGTTTGCCCGTCAAACCACGCTTTCTCAGGAGATATGGGCGCGCGCCCGCGCGGAGAGCGATTTCGCCGCGTTTGCCCCATCGCTGGAGCGCAATCTGGATCTGGTGCGTCAGATCGCCTCCCATCTGGGGTATGAGGACGATCCTTACGATGCGCTGCTGGATCAGTATGAGAAGGGAATGAAGACGGCGGAGGTGGCGGCAATCTTCGCAACGCTCAAGCCGCGCCTGATTGATCTTACGCGCGCGATTGTCGCCCGCGCGGACGACAGGGATGAGCCGATCACCGGACAGTTTCCCATTGCTGTCCAGAATGCGCTGACCTCCCGGCTGGCGGCAGACCTGGGGTACGATTTTACGCGCGGGCGTCAGGATCAGGCGCCGCATCCGTTCTGCATCAACTTCTCCCGCGACGATGTGCGGATCACCACGCGCTTCAAAGAGGACGAATGGACGATGGGCGTCTATGCCACGCTCCATGAGACCGGGCATGCGCTCTATGAGCAGGGTTCTCCGGTGGAATACGAGAACACGGCATTGAGCGGCGGGGTCTCTTCTGGCGTGCATGAGAGCCAGTCTCGGCTGTGGGAGAATCTGGTCGGGCGCAGCCGCGCCTACTGCGTCTATCTCCTGCCGCGCCTGCAGGAGACCTTCCCCGAAACCTTCTCCGGCATCACCGTTGACCGGCTTTATCGCGCTGTCAACCGGGTGCGCCCCTCCCTCATTCGGGTCGAAGCGGACGAGGTCACCTATAATCTGCATATCCTTCTGCGCTTTGAACTGGAGCGGGAACTTCTGACCGAAAGGCTTCGCGTCGCCGATCTCCCCGCCGTCTGGAATGCGCGGATGGAGGAGTATCTGGGCATTACGCCTCCGGATGACCGGCGGGGCGTTCTGCAGGATATTCACTGGTCGGGCGGCATGGTGGGCTACTTCCCGACCTACACGCTGGGGAACCTGCTTTCGGCGCAGTTGTGGGACACGGTGCAGAAGGCGATACCGAACCTGGAGGAGCATTTCGAGCGCGGAGAGTTTGCGCCGCTGCTGGAGTGGATGCGCGCCAACGTCCATGCTTACGGCAGCAAGTTCGAGCCGAACGAGGTGATCCTTAAGGCGACCGGAGCGCCGCTCTCCTCGGAGCATTTCACCCGCTATCTGCAAAACAAGTTCGGCGCGCTCTACGGACTGGCATAATACCAGAGACCCCCCTGCTTATCCTGAAATAGCAGGGGAGTCTCTCTGTCTACGCCTTAATAAGCACCGCCTCTTTCTGAAAAAGGCGCGTGCAGAAGAGCACCGATATACCCGCATAGACGACGGAGGCGCCCAGCGCGATCAGAATGAAGGGCGTGTCGTAGCTGTTGAGGAGCGCCTGCTTGATAATGAGCGAGGCGTTGAGCACCGGGACCAGCGCCATTGTCCGGGAGACCTCCGCGCCCAGAAACATAGACATCATCGCGGGGACGATGATGGCGATCAGGAGCGGTCCCAGATACGACTGCGCCTCCTTCTGGTTGCGAGAAAAGGTGGAGATGGCGATCAGAAGTCCGGCGAACAGCACCGACAGCGGTATCTGCATCAAGAGAGTCACCCCGATCCCCAGCGGGTTTAGCTGCATCCCTCCGCGCACCAGCCACGCATAGACCTTCAGTCCGCTGAAGAACGGGATCATCAATCCGGCGATGGAGAGCAGGCTTCCCACCAGACAGACGCTCATCACCGCCAGAAACTTGCCGAGAACAATGTCCCGGCGCGAAGCGGGCGACGCCAGCAGCGTCTCCAGCGAGCCGCGCTCCTTCTCTCCCGCCACCAGATCGTTGGCGGCATAGATACCGCTGCTGAAACAGGCTAACGCCAGCATATAGGGCAGGAGCGAGGCGACCACGAGCGTTCCCGCGCTGCCGCCCGTTTTGATCGGCTCTTCTTTCAGCTTGAACGGGGTCGCAAACTCCGGCGGCAGGTTCATCGCCTCCAGTCGCCGGGTTAGCGCCATACTCCCGGCGGCGTTAAATCCCGCCTTCAGCCGCTCTCCAGCCAGCCGCGATTTATCATTGCCGACATCCATCATTATTTTGACCGTAACCGCCTGCCCTGCCATCAGCCGTTTCTGGGCATCCGTCGGCAGTTCCGCCACTGCGCGCAGACTTCGGTCTTTTATGCGGGTTTCGGCTGCCTCTCGCGTAGTCGTTTCCAGGCGGAGATTCAGATTGGGAACGCCTTTCAGCGACTCCAGGATCATCGGCGAAGCGTCCGCTCCGACGATCCCCACCGTCAGCATCTCCGCCTGCGCCTGTTTCGTCTGCCCCGAGATGAAGGAACCCACGAACGCCAGCAGCACGGGCGTCAGCAGCAGGGGCGAAATGATGACGCCGAAAGTGGTGCGTTTATCGCGAAAGATGTCGCGAAACTCTTTCCAGAAGATGATCCAGATGTGTCGTGGCATTCCGTCCGCTACTCCTCGCTCTCCCCGATCAGACTTAAAAAGACGTTCTCAATGGCGGATTTGCCGGTCTGCTGTCGAAGTTCATCCAGCGTTCCGATGGCGGCGATCCGTCCCTGATAGATGATCGCGATCCGGTCGCAGAGCGCCTCCACCTCGCTCATGATATGTGTGGAGAAGACGACGGTGCGCCTTTCGTCCCGGCAGCGACGAATAAAGCGCATGACCGTGCGCGCCGCCACGATGTCCAGCCCGCTGGTCGGTTCATCAAAGAAGATGACCGGCGGGCTGTGGACGATGGCGCGGGCAATGGAGACGCGCTGCTTCTGTCCGGTGGAGAGTTTGTCGCAGCGGCTGTCCGCAAATGCGTGGATGCCCAGTTCCGTAAAGAGTTCCTCAATTCGACTGTTCAGCGCGTTCGGTTCCAGTCCGAAAAGCTGCCCGAAGTAGGTGACGACCTCCCGCGCCGTCAGGCGTTCATAGAGCGCGGCGGAGCCGGTCAGAAAGCCGATGCTCTGGCGCACCTGCTGCGCCTGTGCGCGTATATCGAAGCCCGCTACGGAGGCGGAGCCGGAGGTCGGCGCGAGGATGGTGGCGAGCATCCGCAGCAGGGTGGTCTTTCCGGCTCCATTGGGACCGAGTACGCCGAATATCTCGCCGGGATGAGATGAGAAGGTGACGTTTTCGACGGCGTGGATCACGCCGCGCTTTCGGTCGGTGAAGGTTTTACAGAGATTATCCGTTTGAATCATCTTCTCGTCTATCGGGGGGGCAGAAGGCGAAATCGCAGCGCGCTCGGGCGGGCTCTGTCGTGATAGATGGTCTGATGCGCCGCGACCATACGCACCGCATCTTTTATCGGTTCGCCGGTATTCAGGTTGCGCGCAAAGGTCGGGAACATGCTGCTGGTGATGATAACGCCGACACGGTGTCCCGCTTTGAACTGATGGGCAGTATCCCACAGATCAATCGTCGTCCCATAGACTCTGTTGGGAGACAGCAGCTTCGGCGCTTTCCAACCCTGTATGAATCTTCCGTTGATCTTCCCCGGCATCCCGATCAGGCGCATGACGCCCTTCTCGTCAATATCCACAATCATCGCGAAGAAGTCGGTGTCTCGGGCGGAGGTGGAGAAGTGGAGATCGAGCGAGATCGGTCCACCGATCTCCATCGGCTCTTTCATCGGCTCGGAGCGGTAGAGGAGGCTGTCCTGATCCTTATCTTCGAGCTTGATGATGGTGTTGGAAGAGGAGGCATCGGTCGGGTTGGCTTTGAGAATCTCCTCCGGAATGACGGCATTGGCGGGGTTGTAGGTGTATCGGCTGGGTTCCGCATCGGCGACAGGCGTTTCAAGAAGCTGACCCATGCTGGTCTTGCCGTTTGCCGGTCCCGTCGCGCCGAGATAGAGAACCTTCTCTTTGGATCGCGGGTCGGGCCAGTCCTGCAGGAAGCGCCACTCGTTGGCTCCGGTGACAAAGACCTGCACGCGCGGAACCTTCTCCAGCCCCACCTGCTTGCCCTTCAGCCAGGTGTCGAACCAGCGCAGATAGAGCGAATCGAGTTCCAGAATAGCGGTCGGTCCATAGTCCTGATCGCCGAACCGGGAGGTGGAGTTGAAGGCGTGGGGCCAGGGACCGTAGATGAGCCACTGATTGGTTCGTTTCGCCTCGCGCATGATCTCCCAGTTGCGTTTGGTGCCGATTCCGTCGCCGTCCCACCATCCGCTGATGTACAGCGCGGGAATCGTGACGCGAGGCATATCCGCCTGATAGTTGAACCCTTCAAAGGCGGCGGGGCGGTCTCTCTCCAGCCACTTATCGAAAAAAGGGATATTGACGCCCAGCACCTCATCATCCAGCTTCGAGAGTGGAAGCGTGGCGAGTTTGCTCAATCCGGGCATGGGCTTCCCCGCCAAATCCATACGGGTCTGTTTCTCCTTGACCAGATTTGCCCACCAGAGATTTCCCCACAGGAAAAAGATGCCGTGATCGTAGGGGATATTATAAAAACCATCGGGCGGCGAGACCTGCGGAACAATCGCTTTCAGCGCGGGATGCCGCTCAACGGCTGCCGTCCACTGCACCAGCCCGCCGTAGCTGCCTCCGATCATCCCGACATTGCCATTCGACCAGGACTGCTTTGCGATCCAGTCGAGGGTGTCATACCCGTCCTTACGCTCGTTCATAAAGGGGTCCCAGTCGCCTCCGCTGTCATGGCGCCCCCGGCAGTCCTGCGCCAGATAGGCGTAGCCGCGTTTCGCCCACCACTCGCCCTTGATCGCCTCTCCCGCGCGTCCATACGGGGTGCGAACCAGTATCGTTGGGAACTTGCCTTCTCCCTCCGGCAAAAAAAGGTCGGCAGCCAGTTCCACGCCATCACGCATCTTGATCTTCACGCCGCGCTCAGTGCGCGTTTTGAAGGTGGGCTGACTCAGTTCCGGGTATTTTGTGGTAGGGTCCGAGAATACCTCCGACCAGCCTTCCAGCACTCCCCGAAACATCTGAGTCGGAACATCCCAACCGGCAGCGCGCCCGTCCGCGTCAATGGCGAAGGTCAGGGCGACCGTCCCGAAGTCCAATTTCAGGTCGGTCACCGTCACGTTCGCGTTATTGCGCTTGACGACGCGGCTCGGTTGCACTTTCAAGGTGATGGGCAGAATCGTTCCGCTGTCCATGATCATAGTGGGCAGCTTCTCGGCGGGAGTCTGGTTCCCGATCGCCTTCAGCAGCGCGCCCCCAATCTGCGGATGGTAGTTGGCGAAGAAGAGGAGCCTGTCCATCTTCACATCCGCCTCGCGAGACTGTCCCCCGGCAGCCACCTTCACCTTGCTGTTGGCATAGGTTACCGTGACTTCCGTTCCCGCGAGCTTCTGCTTGAGCGTGAATTCAACAAGTTTTCCGCTGACATACTTTCCGGTGAGATCGCTGATGATCTGCGTTCCCGCGATGGTGATGTCCGAATGGGAGGTAAAGGTTCCGTCCTCTTTCCGTTCAAAGACGTTGGTTCCCACCTCCGCATCCGCAAAGGTGAACTTCATCTTCAGCGTCTCGGCGGACGCTCCGCGAACCGCCAGCCCTAACAGCAGCGCCAGCGTCCATTTTAGTGTGGTTTTCACCGATTTCTCCGTGGCCTTATTTCAGAAGATTTCCGGACAGAACCTGCCGGGTTTTCCGGGATATTGACGAACGCGACAATCCGCCTCCGCCGTTCTGGAGAAGGTTCGTTCCGTCCGTATTTCTCCAGCAGAGATTTCAGATCTCGCCGATACTCGACTGCCTCCACATCGCTCATATAGAGTTGGTTCTCAAAAAAGCTTACGCCTTCGGTATAGAGATTGATGGTCTCCTGTTGGAGGTAGCGAGCCATGTGGTTGGTAAGGGATGCGGTAAAGACGGCAAAGTAGCGTTGACACTCCGCCTGGGTTATCTGCGATAACTCCTCCGCGCTCAGATAAGCCGCCTCTTCATGCAGGGCATAGACCTTCTCCAGCGCTCCATGCACGGGGCGTTCTTCAACGACCTGAAGAATCCCCGCCTGAAGCAGCGCGCGGATATGGCGATAGAGGGTTGCCGGGGGAACTTCCGGCATCTCCGCCCCGATCTGCTGCGGAGTCAGCCGCTCTCCGTGGAGGGTTTCGATGATTCGCAGGCGGATCGGGTGTATAACCAGTTCCGCTTTCGTCCGGTGTTTGCGAGGGTCTGACATCGGCTGAGCGCAACCTTTCTCATGACCGATTTTATTATCAGTTACGAGAACGGTAGCGCGTCGGTTTCACGAATAACAGTCAGCGTCAGGTGGAAGCTGTCCGGGATGTCGGCGACTATGCGGGGATGAAAGTAGTCGGGAAGGGGGGTATACATGCGCTCGATACTCCGCTGTAACAGGACAGAAGCGGAAACGCCCCTCCTCTCTGTCGGCAATATGTGATATTTCGTCTGTTATATCACGTATCGCGGCGCGTCGTCTTCTTGAAAATAGCGCTTTTGCTGCACAAACGTCAACGCGCCCTTCCGATGACTCATCGGGAGGGCGCGAAAGAGAGGCGTGTGGGAACTTATTCGAGGTAGTCGCGCAGTTTGCGGCTGCGGTTGGGATGGCGCAGTTTTTTCAACGCTTTGGCTTCGATCTGTCGGATACGCTCTCGGGTCACCTTGAAGTGACGACCGACCTCTTCAAGCGTGCGCGAGCAGCCGTCTTCCAGTCCGAAACGCATAATCAGCACCTCGCGCTCACGCGGGGTCAACTGATCCAGCGCCTCTTCGATCTTCTCCCGCAGAATCAGGTTCGAGGCGGCTTCCGCCGGCGAGACCGCTTCGTGATCCTCTACAAAGTCCGCCAGATGGCTGTCCTCTTCCTCACCGATGGGGGTCTCCAGAGAGAGCGGCTCGGGAGCGATGCGAATGATTTCGGAGACGCGCTCAACGGGCATATCGAGGGCGCGGGCAAGCTCTTCCAGTGTTGGTTCGCGTCCCAACTCTTGCAGAAGCTGGCTGCTGGTCTTGATAAGGCGGTTGATCGTCTCGACCATATGAACGGGGATGCGGATGGTGCGCCCCTGATCGGCGATGGCGCGGGTGATCGCCTGTCGAATCCACCAGGTGGCGTAGGTGCTGAATTTATAGCCTTTGCTATGGTCGAACTTCTCGACTGCGCGGATCAGGCCGATATTGCCTTCCTGAATCAGATCGGGGAACGACATGCCGCGCCCGGTGTAGCGTTTGGCGATGGAGACCACGAGCCGCAGGTTTGCCTGGGTCAGGGTGTCTTTGGCGCGCTGGTCGCCTTGCTGGATGCGCTTCGCCAGTTCAATCTCGGCATCCATCGAGAGCAGGGGAGTCTTGCCGATCTCCCTCAGCCACATCCGCACCGAGTCCTCGACCATCATGCCGTCCATGACGCCCAGGTCTTCCTCCGCCGGAATCTCGCTGCTCTTCATCTCGGCGTCGTCATGGGGAAGTCCCTCATCCAGCGGGAGGGGAGCCTCTTTGTTTTTGACGACGATTTCGATGCCTTCATCGGCAAAAGCCTGAAGCATCTCCTCGATCTGTTCCGCATCCAGTTCCTCTTCCGACAGAGAGTTATTGATCTCGTCGTAGGTCAGGAAACCGCGATCCTTTCCATGATCGAGCAGCCTTCGAAACTCGTTATTTTCTCTCACTTGATCCAGAGCCACGCTGCCGTCTCCCCTTTACAACGTCTGGTGCGCGTAAAGCGTCCCCTTTATGAATATGCCCCGCCGCCTTCCTGCCTGCGCGTTGTTCGCTCTCAGGAGGACGGGAACTAAGGACGCTTCAGTTCGTTCAGGAGTTGCTGGTATTCGCGCAGTAACTCCTGATCCTCTTGCGTCAGTATGGTTTTGCTCTGCAAATACTGCGCCAGTTCCGCGCTTCGAACGTACTTCCGGTGTTTTCGCAAGGTTTCCAGACAGCCCTGTATCAGAGCTTCCGTTATCGGCACATTCGCCATCAATGTATTGAACTCCTGCAACTGTTGGCGAATGGCAGTAGAAAATTCTTCCTCTTCTTCCCGGATCAGAATATCCACCAGATTCGCGTCTTCCGACAGGAGCGCCTGCGCGTGCGCCTGAACGAAGAGAAAGAATCGGCGTGCCATCGGAGACAGGAAATCGTCGGCAACAGCGCGCCGAAGCGTGACGGTACGCCACATCGGAGACGCCAGCGCGCGCATCAGTTCGCGTTCGGCGCGCTCTTCTCCCGTGATCGAAACCTCGGCGACCGGCGGCGGCTCCATCGGTCGCGTTCGCTCCCGCCATCCGGCGCGGCTGTCGCGCTCCCTGCGCGGCTCTCCGGTTTCCCGCCGACGGTAGCCGCCTCCCGCGCTGCTTCCACCCCGATAGCCGCCTCCGGGAGGCGGCGAGGGCGGAGGAGACTCCTCCGTCGGGGCAGGAGTCTCCCCGCGTTTACGGGCTATCAATGCCTCCGCATCCCGGTGAAACATCTCCTTCGCCACGCCGGGACCGCTGCCGCTCATCGGATGGAAACGCCAGACCCTTTCGATATAGGCGTCCCGCTCGACCCGCACCGGGACGGAAGCCAGAATCGCCACGATCTGCCGCAGCATCCGGGCGCGCCCCGCCTCCGAGGTCTGATCCGCCTCCGCAACGATCCGCTCTAACTGATACTCCACCCGTCCCACCGCCCCGTCAATAGCGCGCTGAAACGTGGAAGACTCGCCGCGCTTGAGCAGAGAATCGGGGTCGTCACCCGGCGGGAGGCGCACCACCCGCACCTGCACGCCCTCCTTCTCCAGCAGTTCGGAGGCGCGCAGGGTCGCCTTGATCCCGGCGTTGTCGGCATCATAGACCAGGGTGACGACCGGAGCCAGACGCGCAAGTTTACGGGCGTGTTCTTCGGTCAGAGAAGTTCCCAGCGTGGCGAGGGCGTTGGAAAAATCTGCCTGATGGGCAGCAACGACATCCATATAGCCTTCCATCAGCAGAGTACGCCCTTCCGCGGCGATTTTCCTGCGCGCAAAGGGCAATCCATAGAGCAGTTTACTTTTGGCGAATACGGGCGTCTCGCCCGTATTCAGGTACTTCGGCTGTACGTCGCCCAGCGCCCGCCCGCCAAATCCGACGATCCGCTCCTGCTCATCGTGGATCGGGAAGATGATACGATGGCGAAACATATCAATCATGTCGCCGGAGGAGGCGCGGACAACGAGTCCGGCGATCTCGGCGAT
>CAYSDM010000002.1:0-39436 GCA_964429855.1 uncultured Chthonomonadaceae bacterium | reverse complement strand
AGCGGCGCGCCTGCAGAAAGGAGGCGAGGGCGTCCCAGCTATCCGGCGCATACCCGATCTGGAATCGAGTCAGCGCCTCATGCGTTAAGCCGCGCTGATGAACATACTCTTTTGCAGCGGGGACGCGCTCCAGCATATTGCGGAAATAGTCGCGGGCAACGGCGTTGATTTCGAAGATCAGGTCGCGCTCGCTCTTTTTCGCGGCTTCTTCTTCCTGCCCTCGTCGGGCGAACTCCAGCCCGGCGCGTCTCGCCAGCCAATCCGCTGCCTCCACAAAGGTCATATTCTCGTAACGCGAGATGAAGGTAAATATATCGCCGGAGGCGCCGCAGCCGAAGCACTTAAAGGTTTGCGTCGAGGGGTCTACATAGAAGGAGGGGGTCTTCTCCTGATGGAATGGACAGAGTCCCTGCCAGTTGCGCCCCTTCTGCTTGAGGGACACATAAGTTCCGATGATCTCTACAATATCGCTGCGCGCGCGGATTTCGTCTTTGTCCGCCCGCATGGACTCTCCTCCCGATAAGCGAAAAAGAGGGAAGGGGCGCTGACAAGCGCCCCTTCCCTGGTTACCATCAGGGCGTTCTACTTGCCGCCTGATAAGCCTCCACGCATCGGAGAACTGGGAGCGCCGCTCAGTCCCGGAGGACCGGACATTCCGCCGCCCATGCTCGGGAATCCGCCGCCCATGCCGGGCATTCCTCCGCCACGCAGTGTGCCGGGAGCCGCCCCGCCGCCGCTCGTTCCGCCTGCGCCGCGAAGGATCATCAGGTTCGGACGATTACGTTCGGTCTCGGCGATCGTGATGCCTACGACCCGGGACCCCTTGCCGTCGCGCCGATCCAGAAGCTGGAAGGCAACCTTGGCTTTGGTGCTGTAGTCGAGGATCAGGTTACCGCCCTCTTTGACGACCGAATCGGGCCAGCCATAGAGGCGATAGATCTTCTCCGCTGTATCGCTCAGCATCACGCCGCGGGCGGTGCGATCACCGCGCATTCCCGCCGGGCGATAGCCGAACGACTGGATCTGAATAACGCGCCCGTCTTTGTTGAATAGGAACATATAGGTGTTCTGTCCGCGCTCATAGACCCAGGTGATCTCGCCATCGCCCTGCGAACTCTGGCTGCTTCCGCCGCCGGTTCCCACGCTTCCGCTGATTCCGCCGCCCGGCATCGCGCCCGCGCCGTCCTCATCGCTGCCAAATCGCCCGCCGCGCATACCGCCGCCCATTCCAGAGAAGGCGCCGTAGTTCAATCCAGGAGGCGGTCCGGTCATCGGTCCGCCGCCCATCATGCCGGGAGGTCCGGTCATACCGCCGCCCATCATACCGGGTGGTCTGGACATGCCGCCGCCCATCATGCCGCTGTAGCCGCCCATACCGGGAGGAGGTCCGGAAGGCAGCCCGGGCAAACCACCGGGACCGGTCATGTTCAGACCTGCCGTGCTGCCGCCAATGCCCTGCTGTTGCCCTCCGGTCTGTCCGCCCTCCATGCCCGAAACCGCGCCTACCTCAATACGGGTCGGCGGGCCGTGCAGCCTGAGTACTTCGTTCCACGGGCGCATAATACGAACGCCGAGCAGCTCGCGTTCGGGACGCGCCTGGGCGTAAGACGGGAGCGCAGCCAGGGTCAACAGACCGGTTGCAGCCAGGCCCACCGCTCCGCCAATAAGTCGTCGCATTGAGTATCCCTCCTGAAGAGTAAGGCAAGAAATCCGGTCGAATAGTCCTACATTCATTTTACGCTGTTCGCGCTCCGAATTCCTTCCTTTTGTCGGTAAATAGAAAGAAATCTTTCAGATTATGTTCTGAACAGGATGATAATCCGTTATTTCGTGATCGCGGGCACTCTATTTCAAGAGTTGGTCCAGCGTCACCATATCCAAACCTCTCTGTCGAAGCCCCCGGATAATCTGCGGAAGCGCCTGCAGGGTCGTCGGGCGTCCATGATGCAGCAGGATGATGCTGCCGGGCGTCGTTCGCTCAAGAATATAGCGGACAAGCGTCTCCGGGCTGCCCTGCTCATAAGGATACCCGTTTATCGTCCACAGGCAGGGCGTCAATCCCCATTGCGCCGCCAGACGCGCCGTCTCCCGGCTCCAGTTATCGCCCGGCGGACGAAAAAAGCGTGTGCGCCTGTCAGCGGCGATGCGGATCGAGACGACCGTTCGCAGCAGTTCGCGCTCCATCTCGCGCGGATCGAGCCGGGTCAGGTTCGGATGCGTGTAGGTATGGTTCTCAATCTGCATGCCCGCGGCGGCGATCTTCTGCGCCAGTTCCGGGTAGGCGGTCGTATGACGCCCGATCAGAAAAAAGGTTGCGGGAGCCTGCTCCTGCCGCAGTATCTCCAGAAGCGTTTCGGTGGCTCCCGGCTTTGGTCCATCATCGAAGGTCAGGGCGACGGCCGGATGTCCTGCCGAAGCGCGTGAAACGGGCGCAGAGGAGACGGCGCGTATGCGCGACGAAAACTGTGCGCGAACATCCCGGTAGTCGGGATCAAAAGCCGCCGTCCACTCCAGAAAGCGAATCGTCTTTTCCGATTCTCCCAGCGCCTGCGCCGATGTGAATGCGGTATAGGCCAGCGCTGCGCGGCTGGGAGAGGGCGTCAACGCCCGCCATAAAACGGCACGTTGTTTCGCCTCCTGCGCTCCTGCGACGGTTCGGTTTTCCGGCGCGTTCGCGTTTAAGGTCACCACATCCCGTCGAAATCTTCCAACCTCCTGCCCCTGCTTATCATAGACGATGATCTCGATCCGGTGGGACCCATTGTGCGTGGAGGCGGTGTTCCAGTTAAATCGGTAGGGCGCATAGTTGATAATCCCGGCGATGACATCATCTATCCGAAATGCCACATACCCGGCATTTTCGCCCACATTCTCCGGCTCCAGCGTCACCACGCCCGTGAGCGGCTTCTCCTGTCGCGGCTTTACGGCGGTCAGTCCATTTCCGGCGGGAAGCGGCTGAAAACTGGTTCTCAGGGGCGACTCTGGCAAAAACGTGAGGAGCAGTCCGCGCGATTCGCCGTAAGGGTCTCCCGGCAGGGTTTTTAACGCTGCCTCCAGTTCCACAAGGGCGCGGCGATGATCCCCGCTGCGTGCCGCCTGGATTCCGAGGAGACCGCGCCCCGCAGCATTCGGGGTTTCGGCGAGCGGGACGGCTGCGGATGCGTTCGGCGCTGCTTCCAGGTTATCAAGGTACCGGCTTATCAACAGATAGGCTTCGAGGTCGGCGGAGCTTTCACGCATTTGAAACCAGGTTCGCGCTCTGGCGCGATCGCCCTTTAAAAGGGCGACGATTCCCATGCCGTACTGCGCCAGAGCATCATTCGGCGTCGTGGTCAGGACCGTTCGCCAGACCGTCTCCGCTCCCGGCGCATCTCCGGTGATCGTCAGGAGCGTGGCTGCCATCTGCTGAAGCAGCGCATTCTCCGGTTCTGACGTCAACGCCTGACGGAGTGTGACCGCCGCTCCGCGCAGATCCAACGTCTCGATCTGCCGCGCCGCCGTTTCGGCGCGTGACGGAGAAGCAGGCTGTGCGCCTGTTGACAAAACCGTCAGCAGCGCGACGATTGGCAGTATCCATCGTCCTCGCCGCCTGTCTGACAATTGGACGATACGCTCTTTCACCTGGTTACACATTCGAGGAAAAAAACGTCTTCAACCGGTATCCGGTTACCGGATTCTCTCCCGTCAGCGCTATCATTAAGCGCCGACGCGGATATCTCTTGGAGAGCGGAGGGAGGTTCATGAACCTCCCTCCGCTCCAGGATAACACTCAGAGCATATAATCGGAGGGCTTGATCTCGATCCGGGTTCCCCGGGCGATGGCTTCATTGGCGCGGCAGGCGGCGACGGTGCAGCCGAGCGCCTCCTTCCAGTCGCAGGTAACCGGGGAGCCGGTGCGGATGCTGTTGAAGAAGTCCTCCAACTCCAACAGGTAGCTGCTCTTGCCCGCCACGCTGCCGGAGAGAGTCCTCTCGCCGACCTTCACGCCGGACTGATTAAGCTTTTTCGTCGCCTCCGGGTCGAGTTTCAGCCCGGACTGTCCGCGCTGCCCCGTCTCTTTGTTGACAGCGCTCTTCATCCAGTCCTCCTGCTGAGCGCGCGGCTCGCGGAAGCAGGAGCTGCTTACCTTGCGGTCTTCCGAGATGATGAGCGTGCCTTCGTCGCCCATGAACTGCTCGTAGTAGCCGTCATACTGATTGGTGGTCAGGGAGGTGTAGGCGAACTTTACGTTGTTGGGGTACTCGAAGACGACCATCACATTGTCATAGACGGTGCGTCCGTCCTTCCAGTAGTCAATGCCTCCCATACCGATGACGGCGGTCGGCGCGGCTCCCAGGAACCAGTTGACGGCGTGAATCTGGTGCGTGCCGAGTTCCGCCATCAACCCCTGCGAATACTCTTTATACAGACGCCAGTTCCAGTGGCGGTCGTTGGTATCTTTCGGGACGGGGCTGCGCCGCCAGGAGCCGTTGCGGTTCCACTGGGCGCGGATGTGGGTGATCTTGCCGCAGACTTTGGCTTTATAGAGCATCTCCCAGGCGTGATTATAGAGCACGTCGGCGCGCCTCTGATGCCCGATCTGCAGGATCTTCTTTGCGTCCAGCGCGGCGCGCGCCATCGCTTTCGCCGACGGGATGTCATACGCCATCATCTTCTCGCAGAAGACCTGCTTACCTGCCTTCAGCGCATCAATGGCGATGGGCGCGTGCAGATACAGCGGGGTTGCGATCAAGACGGCTTCGATGTCGGGACGATCCAGCAGGGCCCGGTAGTCTTTGTAGCCCTGCGCTCCCGACACGTCCTTGAGGGCGCGCTGAAGGTTTGGCTCGTAGATATCACAGACACCGAGCATCTTAACGCCTGGCACGCTCAGCGCGGACTTGAAAATCTGACCGTATCCCTGCGTACCCACACCGATGATGCCGCAGTGGACCGGGCGGCTCTCTTTCAGCCCCGCCTCGCGCCTCTCCTGCGCCTCCGCCGCCTGAGTCAGCGTGACGCCCATCGCGGCGGCAATCGCGGCGGCTCCCTGTATGAACTCGCGGCGGGAGACCCCGCTGTCTGCCAGAGTGATCTGGGGTTCGCGATCCTGGGTCATTGAATCTTCTCCTTGCATTATGAGGAACCGGGTTTTCTTGGAGGCGCGGGCTTTTTCGGCGGCGGCTGCGGTTTTGGCGGCTTCGGCGGGTGCGCCTCAAATTTCTGTTTTTTCATCGCCGTCTCCATCGTCTGCCACTCCGGTTCCGGCACGCGCTTGACATGCCCGTCCGCAAACGCCACGCCGCGCGTATTATCCGGAGCCGCGCTCATCTCATAGAAGAGCACCGTCTCGGCAGGGCTGCTCACTCCCGCCATCAGGGCGTAAGAGAGCGCGGGATTCGGCTGATACGGCTCTTTCGTCTCCGGGTGTATCCAGATTGCCTGATTCTTGACATACGGCATTACCACCTCTTTGACCACCTCATTGCTCTTCATCGGTGGAAAGATTTCGTCATAGTCCTGGCAGTACATTATCACGCCCTGCGCGATCTGTTTGAGGTTACTTTCCGAGGTTTCATTGGTGGGGGGCTTATTCGCCTCTTTGTGCTCTGCGATCTCTTTATCCAGATCGAATTTGCGGATGTCGTTGAGATTGCCTGCGTTCTTGAGGTTTACGAGCGACAGCGAGAGGAGCGTATCCGGGGTGAGAGGCTCCGGCCTGGGCATATTGTCCTGCCCGCCGCCCCGCATCAACGCGGTAAAGTTCACCGGTTTGGCGGAGGCGCGATAGGCGACCAGGTAGGTCTCTGTTCCAATCGTCACCATCTGCCCCTGCGTGTAGTATACGTTGCCACCGCTGCCGGTCAAGCCGCTAAAGACAGCCATGTAGAACGCGGCGACGCCGCCGGAGTCGTTGGATCCGCCGATGGTTAAGCGAGTCCAGTCCGCATTCAGATCCTTAAGCTGCCGGGTGAGCGGGAACGTCTTGCCGGACAGCAGCGACTGCAGGTCAGCCCCGCTCTGGGGAGCCTGCGCAAAGGCGGGGATCGCCAGAGCCAGGAGCGTCGTCAGGAACGCAAGCCGTCGCATGGTTGTTACTCCTTCCGTTTCTAATGACAGAGCGAACGTCCTCGGTCATACTGCGGTGACAGGTTACGCTAGTCGAATCCGATACGGGTGATTTCCAGAGTCTTATCCGCCTGTTCCTGCATCATTATAACACGGATGTCGGGATGGGCGCGGCAGTAGTCTCGCGCTCCCTCCGGTCCCAGCACAAAAAAGGCGGTTGAGAGGGCGTCGCTGTCCGCCGCCGAAGGAGCGATGACCGAGACGCTGAGCATTCCCTGGGTCGGAGCGCCGGTCAGCGGGTCTATAATATGGCTGTAGCGGACGCCCTGTGCCTCGAAAAACTGCTCATAGCTTCCGGAGGTGGAGATCGCCTGATCGCGAAGATAGACTGTCTCCACGGGAGTCTCATGGTCGCGGGGATCGCGCAGGATGAACTCCCATGCGTCGGCGTCGGGCGGCGCGCCCAGCGCGTAGATGGTGCTCTGCCCGCCATGCAGTACGGCGTTGGAGATATGGTAGAAGCGCAGGGTCTCCACCGCGCAGTCTATCGCATACCCCTTTCCGACCGCTCCCAGATTCAACGATAGCTGCGGCGCGGTGAAGTAGATCAGATGATCCTCGTCGTCGAAGAGGATGCGATACATGCCGACGTTTTCCAGCGCGGCGCGAATCTCTTCTTCGGACGGAATTCGCCCCTCGCCCCGGTAGAACCCCCATAGTCTGGTCAGAGGATCGGTTGTAATATCGAACGCGCCTTCCGTTGCCTCGCTAAGGGCGGCGCACCGTTTAAACAGATGATAGAGACGCGGCTCCAGTCGCACCCACTGGCGGGTCGCGTGCTGGTTCAGGCGCGAAATGTCGCTGTCCTCTCGGTAGTGGCTGAGTTGACGATCCAGCCGTTCGACCTCTTCCAGCGCCTCTTCCGCCGCTCCGACCAGCGATTCGCGATCTCTCCCCGCCAGATATATCTCGAACAGGCTGCCCATCGCGACGCGCTGTACGCAGGGGAAGACCCATTCCGACATTGCGGTCGGTCGGTCAGAGGAGGGCGCGCCGGAGACAGGAGCGCGTTGCGCCAGAGATACCTCCGGCGTCGGTCCCGGGCGGTAGGCTGCCGCTTTCGGCTCCTCTGGTTCTTCTTCGCCCAGTTTTTCCAGCCAGCGCACGAAGGCGCGACCGAACAGGTAGGAGAACATAGTTTACCGGGTACAGGATGGTATGCTTACCCAGATACTATAACATAGATCGCCTGAAACTCCAAGAGAGAGGAGCGACGCGCAATTTCTATCGGATTGGCAGGAGATTAAGGACACGGAATCTAACCTTGCCCCGTAATGAAATTCGGGTATTCTGTTCGTCACGGTACTGGAAAGCCGGTGGAGCGACTTTCCTGACGCACGACGACGCATACATTCTTCAGGAGATGTGTATATGAGAAAACGTATGGGGCTGATCGGGCTGATGATGTTTCTGGCTCTGGTCAGTGTCGCAGCGACGGCGCAGGAGAAGACGCTGCTCCAGTATAAGGCGCAGGTCGGGCAGGTGGTTCGCTATCGCTCCGAAGGCAAGCTGGCTATCGAAGCCATGGGACAGAAGATGAACCAGGAGCAGAAGCAGACCGAAAAGGTGACTTTCACCGCCGTGTCGCCGACGGGCGAGATCACGATGGAGAAAGAGGAGGAGTCCTCCGAGGTCACCATTGAAGGGCAGGCGGTTCCTTCTGACGACAACAAGACGAAAGAGACCATCGTCATACGTCCCAATGGCGAACTGGTCTCCTACAAATCCACCGCAGAGCCGGAGCAGGCGAAGATTGCGGCGCGTCTCTATGCCGCCAGCAGCGTGATCTTTTCCGATAAGCCGGTCGGCGTCGGGGATAAGTGGACGCACGAGACGAAAGCCAACGATGAGATCGGCGTGCGCGCGGGCAAGGCAGAGTATGAGGTACTCGGCTTTGAGAAGTACAACGGCGTAGACGCGGTTAAGATCAAGATGATCTATCAAGAGGCCGAAGGCTCTCCGGCGATGAATGCGCGAGGCACCTTCTGGGTCGAAAAGTCTTCCGGCGATACCCTGAAGACCGAGTCTGAGGTGGAGAACCTGATCCTGGAGTTTGCCGGGGTAAAGGTGACCGCCAGCGGCAAGGGAACCGGCGAGCGGATCAGCGGGAATCCTCTGGGCAGCGCGCCGGCATCCAGCGGTCAGGCGACCGGCGGGCAGACCACTCCCGCCAAACCGGAGCCGAAAAAAGAGAAGACCATTGACGAGACCGTCAAAGACTTCGAGAAGATGGAGGGCGTCTTCACCCTCTACCGGAAACGCGAGAGCGGCCGCGATACGATCTATTTGGAACTGAAGGAAGAGCAGCTCAATCAGTTGATGATGCTGCAGGCGACCGCCAGCACCGGAACCTCCGATCAGGTGATCGCGGGCGATCCGATCAACGACATACTTTTTAAATTCGTTCGCGCCAATGAGGAGCGTCTATATCTGGTTCTGCCGAACATCAATTTCCGCGCTGCTGACGGCAAGCCGATTAAGCGTTCGGTAGATCGCGCCTTCGCCGAGTCGATTCTGGAGGCGTTCAAGATTGAAGCGAAGCAGCCGGAGCGCAAAAGCCTGCTGATTAATGTCAGCGACCTCTTCCGCGGCGACATCGCGCAGGTGAGCGCGCTGTTCCGGGGAGGCGGTTCACTGCCGATTCCGGGACTGCAGCGCGGCGGCAACTACTCTCTGGATCGCGATAAGACCTCGGTCGTGGCGATCAAACTCTTCCCGGACAACCTCTTTATTCAATCTGAATACAACTTCACCAGCAGCGGCGGCGGTTCCGCGGGAATCGGCAGCATACTCGGCGGCGGGGGGACGGTGCCGGATGGACGCAGCGCAGCCATTCGCGTCAACTACAATCTGTTCCCCCTCAAAGAGAACGGATTCCGCCCGCGCCTGGCGGATCCTCGCGTCGGCTACTTCTATACGGAGTATGAGGACTACACCAGCGACAACAGCATAGAGCGGACGGTGCGCTTCATCTATCGCTGGAACGTCGAAAAAGCCGATCCCTCCGCAAAGCTCTCCCCGCCGAAGAAGCCCATCGTCTTCTGGATGGATAACGCCATCCCGTCCGAGTATCGCGAGGCGGTGCGCGAAGGGATTCTGATGTGGAATAAGGCGTTCGAGCGGATCGGCATCAAGGATGCGATTGTCGTGAAGCAGATGCCCGACAACGCCGACTTCGATCATGCGGATATGCGCTATAACGTGATTCGCTGGTCTACGACCGAAAGCTCGCCCTATGGAGCCATCGCGCTGTTCCGCGTGAACCGGCTGACCGGCGAGATCATCAACGCGGGCATCACCATTGATGCCGAAGCGACTCGCACCACCAAGTACGGGCGGAAGGTGCAGGTCAGTCCGGCTGCTTATTTCGATCAGATGGATTCGCCGCGGACCCACGCCTGCAACGATCCGCGCCGGTGCAACCATGCGCTGATGGCGGCGCAGGAGGCGTGGCTTGGATGGACGGCGTTGAATCTGCTTGCGCCGGTCTCGCAGACGGATGAGAAGGTCTTCGTGCATACATTTCTGCGCGAGATGGTGGCGCATGAGATGGGGCATATTCTCGGACTGCGGCATAACTTCATCGCCAGCACCCTGAACACGCCCGATCAGCTTCGCAGCAGCCAGCGACTTCAGCAGACGGGCGTAACGGCGTCGGTGATGGAGTATGCGCCCTTCAACCTCTTCGCGCTGCGACAGAAGGGCGTTCCCTTCTTCTCGCCGACCATCGGTCCCTACGATCACTTTGCGATTGAGTACGGCTACACGCCGTTGAAGGGAAAGACCCCGCAGGAGGATCAGGCGGCGCTGCAGCAGATCGCCTCGCGCACGAACCTGCCCGGTCTTGCCTGGCAGGGAGATGAGTACGCCGACTCCTTCGACCCGGCTGTCGTTCGTTTCGATCTGGGCAACGACCCGATAGCGTACTATACCCGCCGTCTTCAGACGACTCGCTTCCTGCTGTTGAATCTGGGCAATCGCGTGCCGAAGAAGGGTGAGAGCTACTGGGAGTTCACGCGCCAGTTCAACGGCTTGTTGAACGCCTACTCCTCCTCCGCCGCCAGCGTGACCCGCTATATCGGCGGACTGAACATGAACCGCAACCATCGGGGGGATGTGCGCGAGAGACCGACTCTGGTTCCGGTCAGCAGCGAGAATCAGCGCGCAGCGATGAACCTGCTGAACACCTATATCTTCGCGGAGAGAGCCTTTAGTTTCCCCGCCAACTACTTTACGCGGATGACTACTGAGCCGTATGGAGATATGCTGGAGATTCTGACGGGCGGCGCGCAGCCGGACTTCCCGATACGGGATACCTTCTCCAATATCCAGCGCTCCGCGCTGCGACGGCTGTTTAATACGGCGGTGCTTCGCCGCGTTGCCAATAACGAGTTCAAGGTCGGCGAGGGAAATAACCCGTTCACGCTGGCGGAACTGTATCAGTCCGTCGGCAGAACGGTCTGGTCGGATATCGGCGGCGGCAGGAGCGTTCCGGCGCTTCGGCGCGCTTTGCAGCGCAGCCACCTCGATCTCATGATTGAGATGGTTATCACTCCTCCCGCCAACGCTCCCGACGACGCCCGGCTGCTGGCGTGGGATCAACTGCGCCAGCTTCGCAGCCGGATCGGTTCTGCGCGGAGATCCGGCGGATACGACACCTACACCCGTCTGCATCTGGATGAGGCATTGATGCGGATTAACCGCGCGCTGGATGCCCGCCAGATGATCGGCGCGCCCGCTCCGCCGCAGCCCAATCTGCTGCAACTGCTGCTGGGCGGCAGCGAGCAGCCAGGTCAGCCATAACCTGAGGAGACCGGAGTCCTGCCAGAAAGCAGCGCTCCGGTCTTTTAGCTTATAAGGAGAAAAGGATGGACTATGGCCGCATTGCAGGCATCGAAAAACCGCTCTCCCGCCTGGTCATGGGAACGATGGTCTGCACCACCGATAACATGGAACTCACCAGCCTGCTGCTCGACTCATTTGTAGCGGCGGGAGGAAACGGCTTCGATCTGGCGCACGTCTACGGCGGAGGGAAGACCGAACGCGCCCTCGGACTGTGGATGAAAGAGCGCGGTAATCGCGAAGAGGTGATCCTGATTGACAAAGGAGCGCACCACAATCAGGATCGCCGCCGGGTAACGCCCTACGACATCGCTGCCGACCTGCACGACTCGCTGGCGCGGCTGCAGACCGACTATATTGACATCTACCTGCTGCATCGGGACGATCCGAGCTGCCCGGTCGGTCCCATCGTCGAGGCGTTGAACGAGCATAAGGCGGCGGGGAGGATTCATGCGTTTGGCGGCTCAAACTGGACTGCCGCGCGCATTCAGGAAGCCAATGACTACGCGGAGGCGCATGGTCTGCAGGGGTTCTGCGCCAGCAGCCCCTATTTCGGTCTGGCGATACAGAATGAGCCGACCTGGAGCGAGTGCGTCGCGCTCAGTCCCACGGATCACGCCTGGCATAAGGAGCGTCAGTTCCCGCTCCTGCCCTGGTCGAGTCAGGCGAGCGGCTTTTTCACCGGACGTTACTCGCCGGAGACGCGGGATAACGCCGATGTGGTAAGAGTCTACTATAATGAGACCAACTGGGAACGGCTGCGCCGTGCCCGCCAACTGGCGGCGCAGAAAAACGCGACCTCCAATCAGATCGCGCTGGCATATGTGCTGCATCAGCCCTTCCCGGTCTTCCCGCTGGTCGGTCCGCGCACAGTGGAAGAGTTGACAGATACTCTCGGCGCGTTGAACGTCTCCCTGACCCCGGAAGAGGTGCGCTGGCTGGAGGCATGACCCCGCCGAAGTCGCAGGAGTGAACCGATGATCGAACGACCCTTCAGGTTGGCGACGCTTCCGACGCCGCTGCATCCTCTGGAGCGTCTCTCAACGCTTCTCGGTCCGGATATCTGGATCAAGCGCGACGATCTGACCGGCTATGCGATGGGCGGCAACAAGGTGCGCAAAGCCGAATTTCTGCTGGCGGATGCGCTTTCGAAGGGCGCGGATGTGGTGCTGACCGCCGGAGCCGTGCAGTCGAACCATGCCCGCGTGATTGCGAGCGTTTCGCGCCGTTTCGGGATGGAGTGCCGCCTCTATCTCTCCGGACAGGCGCCTGACCCTCCAACCGGCAACCTGCTGCTGGATCGGCTCGCCGAGGCGCGGATACAGTTTGTGCCGACCTCTGCAGAGCGCAATGCGGCGATGGAGCGGGACGCCCTTCAACTGCGTGAAGCGGGGCGTCGTCCCTACGTGATTCCCATCGGCGGTTCCAACGCGGTCGGTTCACTGGGGTATGCCGCCTTTTTCGAGGAGCTTGTCGAACAACTGGAGGCATTGCCTCCGAAACCGGCCGCGCTGCTCTTTCCGACCTCCAGCGGCGGAACCTATGCGGGAATACTGGCGGGGAAAGCCCTCACGCAGTCCCCGGTTGAGCTTCTGGGGGTGCGCGTAGACTTCGACCCGAATCCGGAGCAGGTCATCTGCGAAGTCGCCAACAGGCTGGCGGAGCATCTGGGAATCCCCGACCGCTTCACGTCTTCCGATGTGCCGATGAATCCCGACTTTGTGGGGGAAGGTTATGGTCATCCGACCGACGCCGCGCAGGAGGCGATACGGCTGCTGTGGCAGGAAGAGGGTGTCCTGCTCGACCCGGTCTATACGGGGAAGGCGATGAGCGGACTGCTGTCGCTGGCGCGGCAGGGCGCGTTCTCGGATCGGCGGGTGATCTTCCTGCACACCGGCGGCGCGCCGGGCGTCTTTCGGTAGCATGGACCCGCTGCCGGCTGTACCGTCTGCGGCAGGTATTCTGTATCGGGGAAGGGGAGAGAGGAATGGATGAGAGTGTCCTGGCGCGCATCGAGGGAGCGCGCAAGCTGACCGGTCTGTGCGGAGCCTGGCCCCGGTTTCACAACGCGCAAATCCTGTATCTGCGCATGGACCGCAGCGGTCCCACCGTTACCATTGGGCTGCGCTTGACCGAGTGGTCGGAAAAGAATCCCGATGAGCATGTCAACGTCACCCTGCGCTGGCATGAGGTCTCGGAGCTAAGCCTCAGCGGAATTGACCCCGAAAACATGATCGGCGGCTTAACGCTGCAGGAGCGAGGCGATCTCCTGGAGACGACGCTGGAGCCGCTGCGCGGGACGCACGGGCGTCTGACGGCGCGCCGCCTGCAGGTGATGGACGTGGCGGTGATCGTCGCGTAAGCCCTGCCAACCTATGGATGGACGGCGAGCGCTCCCCTCACCGTCGGTGGCGGCGAACGGCTCTCTCCATATCGCCCGGATAGACGATTCCCCATTTCTGACGGGCGGCGCAGGCGTCGGCGCAAGGGCACACCGGATACCTCAAATGGGTTGATAGGCAGCTTTGGCGCGCTCCACATAGTCGCGCAACGCGCCTTCGACATCCGCCTCCTGTATGAGCGGCACGCCGATGACGGCGATAGCGGCTCCCTGCCGGAAGGCACGAATCCCGTCCTCCACGCTGAACGTCGCCACGCCGACCGGCACGCGCACGCGCTCGATGACCGGACGCAGATCCGTCTGCGGATCATGATCGGGATTGGCGGCGCGCTGATCGGCTCCCCAGTGGACGTAGAGAGAGTCCACACCCAGCGCCTCGACTTCCGCCGCGCGCCCCGGCACATCCGGCGCGGCATACAGGTCGCTGATAATCGCGATCCGGGCATCCTCTCCTGCCTGTACTGCGGTTCGGATGCTGGCGTCGCTGGCGACCGCGCAGACCGTGGCGATATGACCGCCCTGCTTTGCCGTCTCCAGCACATATTTGCGCACGCCGTCCATCGCCTTATAGTCCGCCAGAATCGGCATCTGCGGAAACCCCTTGGACAGCGCGCCAATGCAGGAGGTTCCCGCGAAAGTGATCAGGGGCGTTCCCGCCTCCAGCCAGTCCACTCCGGCGCGAACCGCCGCCTCCGCGATCCGCAACGCCTCGTCTATGGTCAACACATCAATCGCCACCTGCACGACGGGAGGCGTAATCTTCAGTTTCGGCATCTTCTCTCCCTATTCAATGCGTTCGACGCGCAGCGTCAACGCCCGGATCGTCGAACGCTCGCCCTCTTCGTAGTAGACACAGAGAACGCGACCATCCCGAAGCATCACCATGCTCGGATAGGCTCCAATCACCTTATCCAGCAGAACCGGGCCTCGCCATGTGCGCCCCTCGTCCGTGCTGTAGTGCAGCGACGTGTCTGGAAGACGATGCGCCATCAGCAGAACGCCGTCGGGCGTTTGAAGCAGGCAGGGACAGTGACCGGGGAAGCCGAGTTCATAGACCGCTCCCCAGGTTTTGCCGCCGTCCTTCGACTCCGCGCCGCACATCACCTCGCGCATGACCGCAAGCAGCGTGCCGTCTTTGCGCTCGAAGATATCAGTCTCATCCAGCGTCTTCCCGGCTTTGAGGCCAATCGGGCGCGGCGCGCTCCACGTCTTGCCCCGATCATCCGACAGGCTGACGGCGGCGTAGGCGCGTTTGCCGTTGCCGTCTACTGTATAGACCGGCAGAATCAGCCTGCCGGAACGGAGACGGCGAATCGCGGTGGAGGTGGCGAAGCCCGGCAGGATTACCTCCGGCGCGCTCCAGGTCTTTCCGCCATCTTTCGAGCGCACCAGACAGGTATCGCAGGCGGTATTGCGGTCATAGGTGAAGAAGTTGCACAGCAGCGTGCCGTCGGGAAGGCACATCACGGAGGGATCGCGGTCATCGTCCGGCGTGTCCGCGACAACCCGGGGGGCGCTCCAGGTCTGTCCGTCATCAGTGGAGCGGACGGCGCAGATACGGCCTCCGTCGGGCAGCTTCTCGGAAGGGTGTGAAATATGCCCGTACCCCGCGTAGAAGACGCAGAGCAGGTCGCCGTTTTTGAGGCGGCAGATATCGGGGAAAGCCTGATAGCCGCCTGCGCCTGCATCCGTTACGATCCGTCGCGGCGGCTCTGCAAGGGTGATCTTCACCTCAGCAGGTGTCAGCATCGTTATTGCTCCCACAATTGTGATCCACATCGCCGTTGCCTCATAAAGAGTGGTTGTGATAATGTTTGCCGTCCTGCAGCCTATTTCTTGCGTCCGGGACGCAGTTTTTTGCGAAATGTTCAGGGGGTCGCTTTCGCGATGTCGGTGCAGAGGCGTGTACTTGCGGGGAGTTGCATTTCGACGCTAAAAATCGGATAATAGGATATCCTCTCTCATGATTGTCCAACGGAGATATATGGCGCCTATGCGACTACGATACGCTTCTCTTCCATATTTGATCTGGATGACTGCGCTGCTGTTGACCGGCAGCCTGTTATTCGCCGCCAATGCTCAGTCATCGCGGCAGAAGCCGACTCGCCCCGCGCCTGCGAAACCCGCGAAAGTGGACTTCGTCCACGATGTGCAGCCTGTTCTGAAGGCCTCCTGCTACCCCTGTCATGGCCCCGAACAGCAGATGGGCGGGCTGAGGCTGGATACAAAGGCTGCGGCGTTCAAGGGCGGCGTGAGCGGGAGATCCATTCTGCCCGGCAAGGCAAAGGAGAGCCTGCTGTTGCAGCGGATTCTCGGCGAAGGCGGCAAGCCCCGCATGCCGATGGGCTTCGCGCCGCTTGATAGTCGGCAGACCACGCTGATCCGGCGATGGATACAGGAAGGCGCGGAGTGGCGGGAGAATGTGACGGCGCGTAAGCACTGGGCTTATGTCAAGCCAGCGCGACCCCCGCTGCCGAAGGTCAAAAACGCCGCGTGGGTGCGCAACCCCATAGACCGGTTTGTGCTGGCGCGGCTGGAGAAAGCGAAACTGACTCCCTCGCCCGCGGCGGATAGAGCGACGCTGATCCGGCGCGTCTACCTCGACCTGATCGGTCTGCTGCCTTCTCCGCAAGAGGTGGACGCCTTCCTGAAGGATCGGTCGCCCGATGCCTACGAGAAGGTGGTGGATCGGCTGCTGGCTTCTCCGCACTATGGCGAGCGGTGGGCGCGTCCCTGGCTCGATCTGGCGCGCTATGCCGACACCAATGGTTATGAAAAGGACGGGCGACGCTCCATCTGGCTCTATCGCGACTGGGTGATCGAGGCGCTCAACCGCGATATGCCCTACGATCAGTTCACCATCGAGCAGATTGCCGGAGATATGCTGCCCGGCGCGACGGAGGGGCAGAAGATCGCGACCGGCTTTCATCGCAATACCATGCTGAATGAGGAAGGGGGCGTTGATCGCGAGGAGCAGCGCTGGCTGACCATCGTGGATCGGGTAGCGACGACCGGATCGGTCTGGATGGGGACGACGCTCGCCTGCGCGCAGTGCCACGATCACAAGTACGATCCCTTCTCGCAGGAGGAGTACTACCGCTTCTTTGCCTTCTTCGATAACAGCGACGAACCGACTCTGGAACAGATCTCGCCGGAACAGGCAAAGCGGCGCGCCGACCTGCAGCAGGAGGCGGCTGCGCTGGATCAAAAGATCAAGGCGAACGCGCAGGACAGAGAGTCGACAGACCGTCTGGCGCAGGTTCGGAAGGAGCTTGCCGCCATTCAGCCGCCGACCACGCTGGTGATGCAGGAGAAGCCGGGCAACGCTCCTCCCTCCACCTACTACCGCATCAAAGGCGCGTTTTTGAGTCGGGGCGAGAAGATGATCGCCGGAACCCCTGCGGCGCTGAACGCCTTTCCGAAAGACCGACCGGTGAACCGTCTGGGGCTGGCTTACTGGCTGACGAGCCGTGATCATCCGCTGACGGCGCGAGTCGCCGTCAATCGCGCCTGGGAGCAGTTTTTTGGGAGAGGACTGGTGGAGACGACCGACGACTTTGGCACGCAGGGACGCCCGCCGACCCATCCTGATCTGCTCGACTGGCTCGCGGTGGAGTTTATGGAGCCGTCCATGAACAGACCGCAGGCGCGTCCCTGGAGTCTGAAGACGCTTCATCGTTTGATTGTCGCCTCGGCGACCTACCGGCAGTCTTCGCGGGTGACGCCCCTTCTTCTGGAGCGTGACCCGGAGAATCGCCTGCTGGCGAGGGGACCGCGTTTTCGTCTGGAGGCGGAGATGATCCGCGACAGCGCGCTGACGGCGAGCGGACTTCTCAGCCGGAAGATCGGCGGTCCGAGCGTCTTTCCCTATCAGCCGGAGGGAGTGTGGGACGTACCCTACAGCGGCGACCGATGGGCGCTCAGCGAAGGCGAGGATCGCTACCGTCGCGGTCTCTATACCTTCTGGCGGCGCACCTCCCCCTATCCGGCATTTATGACCTTTGACGCAACCAGCCGGGAGTACTGCACCACGCGCCGGGTTCGCACCAACACGCCCCTGCAGGCGTTGACCCTGCTCAACGATCCGGGCTATCTGGATGCCGCGCACGGTCTGGCGCTGCGAATGCGCAAGGAAGGCGGCTCCGCTGTCAACGAACAGATCGCCTATGGGTTCCAGTGCTGTCTAGCGCGCCGCCCGACCCCGACGGAGCTTTCCCGGTTGGAGAGGCTCTATCAACAGCAGCTTCGCCGCTATCAGGCCGATCCGAAGGCGGCGCAAGCGCTTCTCGGCGCGGAAGCCGAAAAGCCGGAGAATCCCGAACTGGCGGCTCTGAAGGTGGTTGCCAGCGTGATTCTCAATCTCGATGAGACGATGACAAAGGAGTAGCGGAATGGAATCGTTCGAGAAAAACCCGGAGACTCTGAGGGCGATCACGCGCCGCCACTTCTTCCAGCGGGCAGGCTACGGCATCGGAACGATGGCTCTGGCTTCGCTGCTGCAGGAGGAGGGGCTGATCGCCTCTTCCGCGCAGCAGCCGACCACGAATCGACTCAACCCCATGTCGCCGAAGCGACATCACTTCGCGCCAAAGGCGAAAAGCGTCATCTTTCTCTTTATGGCAGGCGCGCCTTCGCAGGTAGACCTTTTCGATTATAAGCCAAAACTCAACCAGTACGACGGGCAGCCGATCCCGGACGAGATCGTCAAGGGAGAGCGTTTCGCCTTCATCAAGGGGACGCCGAAACTGCTCGGATCGCCGCACTCCTTTGCCAGACATGGAAAGTCAGGGCAGGAGATATCCAGCCTCTTTCCCTGGCTGACGAAGATTGCGGATGAGATCGCGATTGTGCGCTCGATGAAGACGGAGCAGTTCAATCATGCTCCGGCGCAGATATTCATGAACTGTGGTCACCAGCTTCCGGGGCGTCCGAGCATGGGAGCCTGGCTGACCTATGGATTGGGAAGCGAAAACCGCGATCTGCCGGGCTTTGTGGTGCTGCTCTCCGGCATCAATAACCCGGACGGCGGCAAGACCTGCTGGGGAAGCGGTTTTCTGCCGACGGTCTATCAGGGCGTGGAGTTTCGTTCCAAAGGCGACCCGGTACTGTTCGTCTCCGACCCGCCCGGCATGAGTCGCGAGGCGCGCCGGGAATCGCTGGATGCGCTGCGCGATCTGAATCAGGAGCGATTCCGGCTGGTCGGCGACCCGGAGATCGCCACACGCATCGCCTCATATGAACTGGCTTACCGTATGCAGACCAGTGTGCCGGAACTGATGGATATTCGCAAAGAGCCGGAGGCGGTGCATAAGCTCTACGGCACGGCGCCGGGAAAGGCGACCTTCGGCAACAACTGTCTTCTGGCAAGGCGTCTGGTGGAGCGGGGAGTGCGGTTTGTACAGCTCTATCATCGCGGGTGGGATCATCACGGCGAATCGCAGTATAACGACCTGATGAACGGGTTGCCGCGCCTGTGCCGCGAGACCGATCAGGGAGCGGCGGCGCTCATTATGGACCTCAAGCAGCGGGGGATGCTCGACGAGACGCTGGTCATCTGGGGAGGAGAGTTCGGGCGCACTCCGATGAACGAGGGACGCGACGGCTCGAAGTTTCCGGGGCGCGATCACCATCCGCGCGCCTTCAGCATCTGGATGGCGGGAGGCGGAATCAAGCCCGGAATCGCGCTGGGGAAGACCGATGAACTGGGCTATAACGTCGTCGAAGACCCGGTGGATGTACATGACCTGCACGCCACGATGCTGCACCTGCTGGGGATAGATCATACCCGTCTGGTCTACAAGTTCCAGGGGCGTCTGTTCCGCCTGACCGATGTATACGGCAATGTGGTGAAGAAACTGCTGGCGTGATTCGCCATGCATTTGAAACGAGAACGGCAGGGAGCGCGCGCTCCCTGCCGTTTTTGCTTATATGAAGGACTGGGCTAGTTCTCCTTCATGGTAGAACGGTCGCATAGCATTGCTGTCATGTCGAGCGCAGCGAAACCCTGTCATGTCGAGCGCAGCGAGACATCTTCAGATCCTTCGCTTCGCTCAGAATGACAGCCGGGTTGCGCTTCGCTCAGAATGACATCTATCCAGACTATCTTGACGACGTACTAGAAGCCGCGACTGGAGTTGCCGCTCAACAGCCGATCCAGGATCAGCGCGATGCTCAGGAGGCTTTGCGCGACCTGCAGCGGCTCCAGCGGCGGACGCGGCGCGTCGCCGATCTGCACTTCGATGGTGTCGCCCGGCTCTAGCAGAATATCCGGCTGCCGGTTGTCGCGAATCTTGATGTAGTCGAAGGCGTATATCTGCGTCTTGGTCGGATCTGCCCCGCCGACATGACGGAAGACGCGCCCCTTCTTCAACTTGGCGGTGGGGGCGAATCCGCCCGCTTCGGCAATCGCCTGAGTCAGCGTGATCGGCTTGGCGTAGGCGAGTTTTCCGGGGCGAACGAATGCGCCGTTCAGGTTGATATACTGATCCGTGCCCAGACGCTGCACATAGACGATATCATCCGTCTGGACGGGGATGTTGTGCGCCGGATCGTTGGACTCCATCTTATCGTAGTCCACCACGATGGGACGCTCGGCGCCTGCGCGGCGAATCGAGACCTGACGGCGGTCGGCGGTCGGCGAGGGGCCGCCTGCCAGCGACAACGCTTCGCGCAGCAGCAGCGAGTTGCCCTGACGCATCGGCACAACTCCCGGACGCAGCACATCGCCTTCAACGGTGATGCTGCCGGTTCCCGGCAGAACCTTCAGCGGGACAAAAATAAAGTCTTTGTCGGCGAGAACCGGATTGTTGGACTCATCCGCTCCCTCGTTGGGGGCCGGTTTGAGCCAGCGAATGAAGTTATACTCTTTGATGGTGCGATTCTCTTTGTCTGTCCGGCGGGTGATACGCACGCGGCTCAGATCGGCATTGTCGGTAAAGCCAACGATCGTCAGCAGTTCCGCCAGCGTGGTATTGTCGTTGACAGGGACGGCTCCGGGGCGAGACACCGCGCCGCTCAGGAAGACGACGGGCTTTGGCACGGAGACAATCGTCACGACGACTTTCGGTTCTCGCAGATAGGGGCGAAGCTGCACGGCGATCTTATCGGAAGCCTGTGTCGGCGTCAGCCCGCGAAGCTGCAACAGACCGACCAGTTTCAACTGAACGCTGCCGGTGGTGTCAACCGGAAAGACGCCCGTCAGATCCTGTTCGGGGACTCCGCCTGCTGAGGTAACTGCGATGGAGACCTGAAATCCCGGCTTGATGGGCTGATTGGGGTCAAAGTCCTCGCTTCCTCCGATTGCTATCAGGGGAATATCGGCGCGACCTCCCCCCTGCGGCTGCTGCGCGACCGCCTTGCTCACTCCAAGGCAAGCCAGCAGAGATGCCACGACAAAGCCTACAACGAATAGGCGCATGGATGTATACTCCTCCCTGCACAGGTTCAAGGGAACCCTCATGGTTCCCGGCTGCGTTCGTATTGACTTCCGACGATGGCGGCAGTATAATCCTCATCCAGAACGCTTTGCGAACGGAGAATGTCGTTATGACTGCTGCCAATCTGCCTGCGCCCGAAATCTGGGCGAAGACCGTTGATACGGTGAAACATCGCGTCAATCATCGCTCGCTGTGGGAGGCGATGGAACAGACGATCGCCGTTACCATAGAGAACGACACCATGATTATCGGTTTGAGTTCGCGTATCTTCAACCTTGCGGGACATCTCAATGTGTCTGAACACCGCAACGCCATCGAGCGCGCGCTTTCGGAACATGCCGGACGCCCCCTGAAAATGCGAATAATCGAGGGAGAGACCCTCGCCGACTGGGAGAACACCAAGCGGCGCGAAGCCCGGGCAGCGGCGATGCGCGAAGCCTCCTATGAGCGTCGAGACCGCGAACAGGCGACCGCCCAGTCCTGGGATGCCCTCTACGACTATGTCGCCCGCGCCTACTCCAATGCCCCTTTTCGACAGCTTCCGCAGGGCAAAGCGCGCTACATGAGCGAGATGCTCTATGTCATCTGCGACGCGATGGAGGCTCTCTATCCGCAAGACCCCGATGAGTTCATCGAGCGGCAGCTTGCCCGGGTCATTGACCGGGTCGCCAGCAGCGCGGACGTGGCTTCCACGATGGTTGCTCTGGAACTGGAGCGGCTGCGCGCCTGGCGAAAGCAGAATCCATCCTGACGATTCCGGCGTCGCGTCAACTCTCTCCCATAAGACTAGCAAAAACAGAAAGATTTGTCAAATTTTCGCTTCACTGGAAGTGATTTCAGTATTCGTCGGCAGCGAAATGCGGACGACGCTGCCAAACAGCATACGATATCGGTAGTAGTTGCCCGTGTAGAATCGCGCCATTACGAGCGTGCTGACCAGACTCCCCTGCAGAATCTGGTACGCCCATTCGGAATAGAAGCGCAGCGGGAAGTAGTAGTGCGTGAAGTAGAGAAGAAAGTTATCCAGCGTGACCCAGGCGACAGTTAGCTGCATTCCTGCCCAGATATAGCCGATGTTTACCCACAGGTGACGCCGGTTGGCGGTGGTGTAGGTGGTGTCTGAGCGACCAAACGAAAGAAATCGGCAGAACTCTCGCGGGCTTGCGTCGAATGCCGGATAGCAGTCCGTGCGATGCCGCAGATAGTAGCGGTAGCCGTAGATCGCCAGTGAGATGCCTATCAGCTTGGCGCCAATGAGACCGGGCCACCCCAGGTTCAGGGCGCGCACCAGAATATTCCACTCCATCAGCAGGTCCGGCGTCGCGAGATAGGTAGAAGTCAGATCCAGGACATTGATAAGAACGATGATAACGGAGGCGATCCACAGCTTCTTTCGGACAGAATGGAGCACACCTGTACCTCCCTTGCTTCTTATATCCATCTATCCTGCAAAAACCGTGCCATATTTTCCGGCAGATTTGCGAGTTATCGCAGGAACAAAGAGCCGCCGGACTCTTCCGGCGCAAAGTGGTCTGTACCGATGCTGGATGCGGCGCAGATAGCCTTTCTCCAGTCGGAGGCGGGAACGCAGTTACTCGCGACCGCCTCCGCTCTGTCCGGCGATCTGCTCTCCCGCCTGACGGCGCTTCGGCGAACCTTCGCGCCGGAGCAGGCAGGCGCGGCGCTGACGCTCCTTGCGCTGCGTGAGCGCGCAAAATCCCGGTTCTCCCGCGCCGATCAGATGTTCTTCACCCCGGAAGGTCTGGAGCAGTCCTCCGGCGAGAGGATTGCGCGCTGGCGCGCGGCGCAGTTCCCGACCGGCGCGGCGATTCTCGATCTCTGCTGCGGGTGCGGGGGCGATGCGCTTGCCTTCGGGGCGCGCGGCTCAACGGCGGCTTTCGATGTCTGCCCGGCTTCGGCGAGGTGTGCGCGATGGAATGCGCGTGTCTATGGAGTGGGGGAGACGGTTTCGGTTGCCTGCGCGGATGTCACCTGCCTGCGTCTGAAGGCGGATGCGGCTTTTCTGGATCCTTCGCGCCGAAGGGACGGACGGCGTCTTCGGGATGCTGAACAGTACTCGCCCCCGCTCTCTTTCTTCGATACGGTGCGCGCCGCCATCCCGAATCTGGCGGTCAAGGTCTCTCCCGCGCTGGAGGATTCGGTTCTGGAAGCGACCGGGGGCAGGGCGCAGTTTGTCTCCGAGCGAGGCGAGTGCAAAGAGGCGATCCTGTGGTTTGGCGAGATCGGACCGAATGCGTCGCGTTCGGCGGCGGTTCTGGGAGGAGCGGGGTTCGACCGGGTCGAGGCGCACATACTGACTGCCGACCCCGACCTGCCCCCGCTGAAGGTCGCTTCACCCCGCGCCTGGCTCTACGAGCCGGATCCGGCAGTGATCCGCGCGCATCTGCTACCGGAGGTCGCTGAAGTTCTGCGCGCCGATCTGCTTGAGCCGCAGATCGCCTATCTGACCTCCGATCACGCAGTGGTGACGCCGTTTGCGACCGGTTACCGGATTCTGGCGCAGATGCCTTATAACCGCAAGCGCGTGAAGGCGTGGCTGCGCCAGATCGGGGGAAGGTTGACGGCGGTCAAGCGGCGGGGCGTTGCGCTGGAGCCGCTGCAGGTGCAGCGCGATCTGCAGACGGAGGGAGACCGCCCTATTGTGCTGGTTCTCACGCGAATCGGCGGGCATCCCTTCGCGCTGCTCTGCGATCCCCCCGCAAAAGGCGCGTTCAGTTTCAGTTATGGAGGCGGCGGGGCGGGCGTATAGGTCACGGTCAGGGTCGTCTCCTGAAGAACGCCGCGCTGCACCTGAACCGTCGCGGTTCCCGACCAGCTTCCTCCGCTGGTCACCCGGCTGGCTTTGAGGGTGTAGACCCCCGGCGTCAGAAACGGAACAGAGAAGGCGCAGCGTCCGTCCGGCTGCACAACGCTGTCCCCCTCGGCGACGATCGCATTGGAGGCGTTGAGCGCCTGGACACGGATGCTCATCGGACCGCTGGGGTTGGCGGCGCTGACGGTGTAGACCCTCAGCTGCAGCAGAACCGTCAGCGTGCAGGGGATGCTGACCGGTCCGCTGACAGGGGTTTGGAACTGTGTGGCAGGTCCTGCCTGATAGCCTGGCGGGGAGGCGATATTGCCGGAGATGCTCCACTTGAATCCCTTTGGCAGCTGCATCGTAGTGGTCCAGGCTGGGTTGCTGCCGGAACTGAAGAGCAGGTTTGCGCCGCTTTGAGGTACGGGCGGGGCAGGCGTAGTCCAGGCTCCCTGTCCCGTCAACGAGGCGGAACCGGAACCGCTGGGCGGTGGGATGTCGGGCTGCAGGGTGAAGGTGACATCCTGAAGGATAGGACCGGCGCGCACCATGCCCTTGGTGCTCTCCGCCGCCAGCAGCGAGTAGATGTCTCCCCAAGCCATCACATCTCCCTGTTTGAAGCCGGAGGACTGCTGATTGTTCACATCCGCCAGCCACGCATCCGCTGCGGAAACAGCCAGCATCGAGAGAAAGTCCCGACCGGGGCGCAGGGTGGTCGCAATGGCGGACACGAGCGCGTTGAACCCGTTCGCCTTGCGCTTCCTCTCGAACGGTACCGCCAGTACCGCCGTCGCCTGTCCGCGAAACTCGATCTTCCAGAGCGCCGTCGCGTCCGTATAGGGCGTCACCTCCACATTACCCAGCGCGCGGGTCGGGTCTCTTATAGACGCCTGGTTGATGGCGTTCTGCAGGCTTGCCAGCGCCTGCGGATCTCCCACTTTGAACCGGGCAATGTTGGTCGTGTTGGCGATGACTTCCCGCTTCACAAACTGAGCGAAGGCGTTGGGGGGGGGCAGCGGGAATGTAACTGAGTTGTCATTGGTGTAGTTGAACGCGCAAGCGCTCTTGCTGAAGCCCATGGGGATGCCGGACCGTACCCCGGGCGCTGCTTGCGGGTCGCCCTGTGTGCCGAAGACATCGTTGGGACCGACGGTGTAGTGGGGCGGCGCGGAGATCGGCGGCGGATAGTAGGGCTCGAACCCGCCGCTGAGGGTGAGGGGATAGACCGTGTCCCACTTGCCGGCATCCACGGCCAGGGTGGACAGCAGGATGCCGTTGGCGTCACGGATCTCCAGGCGGTAGTCGCGCACCGCCGCGTCGTTGTGAAACGACGCCTCGATTTGACCTCCACCGGGAAAGGCGGCCAGCGTCGCGACCAGACGACCGGAGGCGACCTCGTAGACCCGCACACTGCCCAGCCGGTTCTGGGTGTCGGTGAGGTGGACCTGGAAGGTCAGGTTGGGATCGAGGGCTTCGAACAGACCCCATCCCGGCTCCTGCGGCATCTCCAGCGTCAGGAAGGCGCGGCTGTCCAGAGCGGAGAAGTCGAAGGTCTCGCCGGGGGCGAAGGCGGCTGCCCAGACGCGCATGGTAAGGTTGCGGTTGTGTCCCAGCGTGCGGCTCTGGAAGCTGGCGTTGACACAGACATAGGCGGCGAGGCTGGGGTCGGTGGGCAGCGGCACCGGGTTCTGAGCAACTGCGGGGGTGCAGAGCAGAGCCAGCGCGAAGAGAATGCATGTCCTGCAGGCTACTCCTGCGCGAATAGACCATCGCTGTCGTAGTCGCATAGTTCTCTCCTTTGTGAACCATGTCTCAACAGGCATTGCATGTGACAGTGGACATCATATCAGAAGTGAAAAAGAGTATTATGAAAAATAGTACAATACTTTCAAGGATCGTGCAAGACTGTTTTTTTTGTCTACTTAATATTTATACGTTATACAGGTCGTTTACTTCTCTGAAACCAGGGCGACCAAAAGCCATCAGACCGGGAGTTGCCCCCGGTCTGATGATCCTTGTGCGGCACAGTCTGTTGTTTTCTAGCGGGAGGAGCGCCGTCCTGTCGTCGGCGCAGGCGGGCGCAGGCGCTCCGGTGTGTTGCGCGGCAAGCGTTCGACCAGCTGATTGGGGCGGCCATTCCGTTTCTTCAAAGTGAAGGCATCGTAGAGCGAACCGGTCGCGGTGCGCGCCTCATACTCCAGCGTATCGCCGTTGATACGGATGATCTGATAGAGCTGCGTATCCTCGGCGACGCGCTTCATCCAGCTCTGCCGGTTCAGGTTGTACATCTTCGGACCGCTGACGGAGACCACATAGACCGTTCCGCTCTTGGGATCGTTGGTGTTGACGCCCAGGTTATAGTTGCTGCGAGCGTAGGTGTGATCGTGTCCCTGCAGCACCAGGTCCACACGATACTTGTCGAAGATCGGTTTCCAGGCGGCGCGCAGTTCCGGGTTGTCGCGATTTTTAGCGCTGGAGAAGATCGGGTGATGAAAAGTGAGGATCGTCCATCGGTTGGGATTGTCCTTCAGCACCGACTCCAGCCACTGCGCCTGCTCGTCGCGTTTGACGTTGGAGTTGAGGGAGATGATACGCACGCCCTGATAGTCAATATAGTAGCAGGTCTCCTCCAGCCCCTTCACTCCGTTCTCCGGTAACGCGAACTGAGGCTTCCAGTGTATGGAGAGCTGCCGCTCCGTGCCCTGTTCCGTCCGAACAGAGTTATATTCATGATTGCCTGGCGTGGGGATGCTGGGGATCGTGGTGTTGATCCACCCAGCGGCGTAGAACCACTCCGCCCATTCCGCGTCACTGTTGGCGCGGTTGATGAGATCCCCGGCATGGATGATGAACCGGGAGCGCGGGCTGTCCGAAAAGGCTTCCCGGACCACGCGAGACCAGAACGATTTGATATCGTTCTGGGCATCTCCGAAGTAGATAAAGGAGAACGGCTCCGGTCGGTCGCTGGCGGTATGGAAATGACTCCACTCGCTCCAGTTGGTGCCGTCTCCCACGCGATAGACATATTTGGTGCTGGGAGTGAGGTTCTCAAAACGTGCGGTGTGGTAGTGCGCGGTTCCCAGATCGCTGGTCAGCGGCGTGGTGACGGCATTGACGGTCTGGATGCGGTCGGTGAATTTGGGACCGGGGTCGGCGGTGGTGATCTGCGCGACGGCTTCCGTGACACTGGTATCGGTGCGCCAGGTGACGGACTGTGTACGCGCAGGGTCGCCCTGCCAGGTCAGAATAATTCGGTCTGGAACCGCCGTGGGACGGTAGAGTTCCGCCGGGGGAACCGGGGCGACAGGACGTTTTGCGCGAGGCGCCTCATCGTGTGCGGAAGCGGGGAGCGCAAAGATCAGCCAGAGCAGCAGCAACGGTCGGTAAAGCATGGATCGTATCATCCGGTCATACTCCTGTGATGAAGGCGGAAAAGGCTGTTCAGAAGGTGTAAAAACACAAACATTTATCACCCCTATATAATACCTGTGACGCTTCGCCTCTCCAGGCAGGGGAAAGGGCGATGAATGTTAAATTTTGAATAAATCCAGAGCGTTTGAGGGAGGTAGTTCCATGCAGTGCAAAGAGCTGGTTGCCTACCTGGACGAGTATCTGGCGTTGGCGGAGGTGCCGGACTTCCCAAACGCCTATAACGGCTTGCAGGTAGAGGGACGCCCGGAGGTTCAGACGGTGGCCGTGGCGGTGGATGCCTGCCAGGCGACGATTGATCAGGCGATTCAACGCGGAGCCGACATGCTGCTGGTGCATCATGGGCTTTTCTGGGGGCAACGCGCGCCGGTAACGGGAGCCTATTACCGTCGTCTCTCTGCGCTTATCAAGAACGATCTTTCGCTCTATTCCAGTCATCTTCCGCTGGACGCGCATCCGGAGGTCGGCAACAATCATGTGCTGGCGCGTCAGTTGGGGCTGATGGTCGGCGGTCTGTTTGCGGAGCGTGAGAGGGTGGCGTTGGGGGTCTGGGCGGATACGCAGGCGCCATTGTCGGAACTGGTCAGCCGCGTGGAGGAAGCTCTCCACGTGCAGCCGCAGGTGATCCCGACCGGTCCGGGAACGGTGCGAAAGATCGGCATTATTACCGGGGGAGCGGGCAGTCATATCGGCGATGCCGCCCGAATCGGCTGTGACACCTTTCTGACCGGTGAAGGAGCGCACCATACCTATTTCGAAGCGGAAGAGCAGGGTTTGAACCTGATCTACGCCGGACACTACGCAACGGAGACGGTCGGCGTCAAAGCGCTGGCGGCGCATCTGGAGCGGCAGTTCGGTCTGGAGACCTTTTTCATCCACCATCCGACCGGACTATAAAGAGAAGGAGCCTGCGCTTGCGCCCCACTTTGCGCCCGGAAGGACTGCTGGAGCATCTGGCGCTCCGGTTAAATCTGGCTCCGACGCCCGTCGCAGAAGCGATGTTTGGCATGGCGACGACCCGCGTGGTCATGGCGGGGGTAACTCTCGGCGTGTATGCGGAACTGGCGCAGGGAGCGGCTTCTCCGGAGGAGATCGCGGCGCGGCGCGGACTGGATTCATCGGGAACGAGGCATCTGCTGGAGTGCCTGGCGGCGCTCGGTCATATGAAACGGCGGGATTCGCGCTACTCGCTGACGCCTGTCTCCCGTCGCTGGCTCGATCCCGACTCTCCGACCTATGTGGGAGGCTTTCTGGAGTTCCACTACGACCAGTGGGACTGGTGGGCGAAACTGGAGGAGGCGGTCCGCACCGGTCAGAGTTTTGCGATTCACGACTTCGGACCGGACGACCCGCGCTGGCGTCGCTATATCGTGGCGATGTTTCAACTGGCGCGCCTCTCCGCCCCGGAGGTGGCGCGCTCCTTGCGGCTGCCGAAAGAGCCGAAGAGCCTGCTCGATCTGGGGGGTGGACACGGCTGGTTCGCCGCCGAGTTATGTCGTCGCCATCCGACTCTGAAGGCGACGGTGCTGGACCTTCCCGGCAGCGCGCGCATCGGTCGAGAGATCATTGCGGAGGCGGGCATGAGCCGCCGGGTAGCGCATCAGGAGGGAGACCTTCTGAAAGATAGCCTCGGCCGTCGGCATGACGGCGTTCTCTGCTTTCAGATTATTCATCACCTGACGCCGGAGCAGAACCTATCGCTGTTTCGGCGCGTCCATGCCGCGTTGAAACCCGGGGGCATCTTCGCCATTCTTGACTACTTCACGCCTTCCGCAAACCGAAAGCCCGACTCCGCCGCCTTTCTGGGGCTGCACTTCTATCTGACCTCGACCGCCGCGACCTATGCGGAAGACGATCTGCGCGACTGGTTGAGCCAGGCGGGTTTCGAGCCGCCTCGCCGGATTCGGCTGCGTCGGCTGCCCATACAGGCGCTGTTTGAGTCGCGCCGGCGATAGGGACGCCTCTTGCCTGTCGTCGGGTATTACCGCTTGAGAAGTTCAAAACGCAGGATCGGCAAGCCTTTCGCCTGCCAGGTCTGCTGGAATCGGGAGGCGACCGGAAAATCCCATCCGGTCAGGAAGCGTTCTGCGTGCCGTTTTTGAAAACGCGAATCGGCCTCCGCCGTCTCCAGCATCTCCAGAAAGAACTTCTCCACATCGGTTATGACGCTCAGCAGCCCGTCCTGTTCCAGAGCCATGTGCGCGGTATCCAGAAATCGGGCGTCAAAGAGACGATGTTTTCGGTATTTGGGCTGCATGTGCGGGTCGGGGAAGTGCAGGTAGATGGCGCGCAGGGAGGCGGGAGCCAGCAGGGGAGCGGCTAAACGAAAGTCCGCGCAGAGAAACAGAAGATTGTTCAGGGAGAGAGAGGAAGCCATCTCCGTCGCATAACGGAGCGCCTTCGGAGATATCTCTATCCCCACATAGTGAACGGCGGGATGACGAGAAGCCAACGTGCAGAGAAATTCGCCCGTCCCGCAGCCAATCTCCATCTCCATCGGGACGTCGCTGCCAAAGAGCGAGCGCGAATCGAGCCGGGGAAAGAGATGGGGGGTGTGGTAGAGCGCATCGCCTGGATACACCTGCAGATACCGATTTCGCTGTGCCTCCGGGATGGTCGGCATCTCGATCCGGCGGTTGTAGCGTCCTCTGGGCATCGTCGGGGCTACTCGTCGTTGACAGTGACCTGCGGCAGCTTGCGTCGGCGTTCGGGCGGGAGCAGACGCTCCATCATGTCATCTACCGTGATGATGCCCGTCAATCTGCCATCCTCCTCGACAACCGGAAGCGCCAGCAGGTTATACCGGGAGATGATATGCGCCACCTCATCCGCATGGTCGTTGGTATAGACGGAGCGGACATTCTGCACCATCACATCCGAAATATGGGTCTCCGGGTCCGCCACAATCAGGTCGCGCAGAGAGATCACGCCTACCAGACGATTATCGTCATCCGTCACATAGACATAGTAGATCGTTTCGGCTTTAGGAGCCAGTTCGCGCAGTCGTTGGATGGTCTGCTCGGCGGTCATGCGCGCCGGAATCGCGATGAACTCGGTCGTCATCAAGCCGCCCGCCGTCTCCTCGCCATAGGCTAAAAGCTCTTTGACATCCGCCGCCTCTTCCGGCTCCATGTGTTCGAGAAGCTCTTCGGTTCGCTCATCGGAGAGATCGGCAAGCACGTCGGCAGCGGCGTCCGGCTCCATCTGTTCCAGAATGTCCGCCGCTCTGGTCTCTTCCATCGTCTCCATCACCTCGGCGGCGGTCTCATCCTCCATCTCCTCCAGTGTATCGGCGGCGGTCTCCACGTCCAGCGCTTCGATTACTTCGGCGCGCTGCTGCGGCGTTAACTGCTCCACAATGTCGGCGATGTCGGCGGGATGCAGGCGCGCGATCTTCTCATGAGGCACTTTGAGCTTGATTCGTCCGCCGCCTGCACTTCCCGGCTCCAGCGTCTCCACATCGTCCCAGGCGATCAGGTTCGAGTGAAGCGGCTTACCGATCAGCTTTGCCAGCGCCTCTACCGGCGTACCCAGTCCGCTGCGGCGCACCAGCGCCCGCAGACTGGCGTCCACGCCGACCACGCAGTGTTGTTCCCCGCATGCCGCCAGACGCACATCGTTGACCCGGATTACGCGGTAGTCATGCACGTCCACGATCTGCTTGTCCAGAATGTCGCGCTGCAGCCGCATGTCGTCGGAAGAGGGTTTGTAGTTGACAAGGGACTGCATGGCGGCGCGAAGATGGATGCCATCCTCTTTGATCTCGGCATCTTCCAGCGAGTACCATCCCTCTTTCTGCTTGCCTTTGAGGAAGAGGGCTGTCAGGGTCGGCAGACGACCTCCCTGCGCGGCGATGGCATCCATTACCCGCGCCACGCGCCTGCCATCCGGCTCATAGACCGGCTTTCCAAGAATCTCCGTCAGGTACTTCAGCATCTGAACCTTCGCCCCGAATCAAATGAGTAACTGCCTGATTATATCCGGGGTTGCCCCGCCTGTCAAATGGCAGCGGCTGGCTCGCTATGCGACTTCCTCTGCTCAATGTACTGATAGAGGTGATAGACGATCTGCTTCACGCCGTAGCCGCTTCGAAGAAGAAGGAAGTGCCCTCCAGATTCCCTCGTCCACTCCCGTCCCTTCTCACTGATATCGTGACCCGCGAAGTTCTTCACCACGATGAGGATATCGGCTTTCATGATCTCCGATTTAAACTTGTTAACCCGGTCGCTCTTTTTGCTTGCCAGCCACTGCACCTCCGAGAAGCCCAGCATCTGCTGCATCTCCTCGCAGGTTCTCTGGCGCGGAACTCCGCCCAGAATGAGCAGCCGCTTTCCGGAAGCGAACTCCGCGACGCGCGCGATATACTCCTGCAGTTCCGAATCCGAAGGCTCTTCCTCCTCGTTCTCCTCTTCTTCCGTAGAGTCCGGGTCCAGTCCAAGCCGTTTGCGCTCTGCAAGCACCGCCTCCAGGAATTTGGCATACCGGCTCTCGCCTTTTAACAGCGTCGGCGCGTGCTCCAGAAGCGCTTTGCGCACCGTGACATTGGTGGGAGGAACGGCCGCCGCCATACATTCATCCAACAGACCAAATAGTTCCGACTGCATTCCGACAAAGCTCTCTGCCGGAATCATCTGTTCGGAAAAGCGCTCGCCCCACGCCTGCACCGCTTTGATCGCAGCGGTTTTTCGTGCAACCTTCTCCTCGGTCTCGACGGCGCGGTCCCACTCCTTTACAGCCTTCTCCCACTCCTCCTGCCGCTTCGCATCGTAACACTCCAGCCTGGCATCCCCGATGTTGGGAGATAGAGACGCCATAAGTCCAATGGAGGTGGCGGCTTCGCGCATCTCCTGGTAGAGATCCGACTGCAGTTTGTCGTGTCCATTGTGCTTTTCGAGGGTGCGGTAGAGACGCTGCTGCCCGGCGATCAGGGTGTTAAGAAGACTTTGGCGCGTGGACGGTTCCAGCTTCTCCCGGTGTGTCAGATACCACTGCCACTTCTCCTGGACATCCGCTGCTGCTGCGTAGCGGTCTGCAAGCTCCTCCCACTCCATTGAGGTCAGGCAGCCATCGTTGGAGGACCGGCAGGACTTCTCAAATGGCAGGCTGGCATCCTGATCACCGGCGTAAAAACGCGCCATCAGTATCCTGTCGCGCAGATCATCAATCCGTTCCTCCAGATCGTTCAGCACGCTCATCTCTCTTGCTTCTGCGTAGACCGCCCCCAGCATGCAGAACAGCGCGCGCAGGAAAAATCCATGCTGTCGTGTTTGGGGCAGGTGGTTTGCATCAGCCTTGTCGCCCAACGCCACCCAACTGCCCTCGATCTCTTGCAGCTTCTGCGTCATCTGTTCGACCAGAGCCAGCCGCTCCTCATCGGTTAAAGCGGGAGACTCTGGTGCAGGGGCAGAGGGTTCAGGCTCCGGTGGCGGCGCGGATACCTCCTCCCGGGGAGGAGCAGGTTCCTGTATCTGTGTCGGCGCGCCCTCCTGCAGTGAGGAGAGGCGCATCCTGAACTCGCGCAGGAGCGCTTCCAGTTCAGAGGCGATCTCTATATCCTCGTCTGCCTGCGCTTCCGCATGCTCCTGTTCAATCTTTGTAATCGCGTCCTGCAGGCGTTTCTGCTTCTGTCTTTCGATACGCCGCCTCAGCCGTCGCGCTCGCACGTCGGCCAGGTAGCTGTCTACGGCGTCCGGAAAAGTGAAAAGGCTCTCCATGACGGCAGTCTGTGTAAAAGTTTCCAGTTCCTGTAACACAATGTCTCTCCTGTATCTCTCTCCTGTCATCGTCCTTGCCGGCGCGTCCACGCCGCTGAGCGGAAAATCGGTCGAGGTCTCCATAGAACGTTCCTCTGCGGAACTATTCGTTCTCTGAAGCCGATATACGACGAACTTTTTTCACGCTGACTCAATAAATCTACTCGCAGGAAGGGGTTCTGTCCGGATAAATCCGCTGGCTTTGAGAACATACAGGTGTCTCAAATCGGCGTAGCAGCAGGATGCAGGAGGCGTGTAGCGGGTTACGGAGGAGAGGAGCCAGAAGCGTCTTACGGTCTCGATGCAATCCACTCCGAGAGCGGCGCGATGCGGGCAGGCAGAGGTGTCCTGGAGAAGCGCGCCGGACGAATCACCACGACGATGCGGCAGGCAGTCACCTTCTCCGGAAGGCGCACCCTCAGCTTCACGATACCGGCGTTGGGATTCTGGGGAGCGGGCTGCGCGGCGGAGACGACCTCAAAGAGAGCGCCGTCCGGCTCCAGAAGGGACGCCTCCATATCCCCGGCATTCGGCTGGCGCAGCACGGCGCGTCTTCCATGAAGCTCTATGTCTGCGGGCGTATGCATCTGCCAGATCGCCTCCACCGGCTGCGCCGCTTCGATCTCATCCTGAATCAGAACGGCTTTCCGATCCAGCAGGGCGACTCCGCGCCAGACGCGGGTTGCTTTCCCGGCATATCCGGCGGTCAGGTCGGCGACCGCCTGCGCGCGCCGGGAAGAGGCAGAAAAGGCAAGGATCGGCGCGCGCGCCGTTGTGACCTGATTGGCATGGTCCAGCAGCAGGGTGTTGTGCCCTTCCGTGCGGTTGCGGTAGTATGTCCAGCGCTGAGTCTGGCTGAAATATCCAGGCAGATCGTAATCGTCGCGTCCGAGGTCTATCGCCCAGCGCGCGCCTTCGGCGTCCAGCACAAAGGTTCCCAGATCAAGATGGCTGTGATTGGCGCGGTTGTCGCCTCCCTTGAAGCCCACAAAGAGCGCATTCGGGTCCTCCCACGCGCTTCGGAGAAAAACCACGCCGATTCCCTGATAGTGCGCATCGAGCGGGATTTTCGCCGATTTGGGGTCGCCGCCGTGAGGATCGAACCAGAGGAGATCGAGCGGGGAGGGGGAGCGGACGGATTGACGCTGCATCCAGGCGAATAACGGGC
Source organism: uncultured Chthonomonadaceae bacterium (assembly GCA_964429855.1). GTDB lineage: Bacteria > Armatimonadota > Chthonomonadetes > Chthonomonadales > CAJBBX01 > CALLMM01. The sequence continues at coordinate 5,484 of CAYSDM010000002.1, read as the reverse complement.
GGCGGAAATTACGCGCCAGCCAGAACAGTTCGCTGGCGCTTCCCAGACGGTCACCGCCGTCGGCATAGTTAAAGGTGCGCCCGGTCGAACCGGTGAAGTGGAGGGGAAAGAGACCCGTTGAGGAAAAGCCGGGCAGTTCGCTCAGCCTGAAATCGGTTCCAAGCGCGCTCTCCAGTCCCGCGAGCATATAGACGTTATACTGCGTGGCATAGTGCCAGTAGCCCGGTCCCTCTGCCCAGCCTCCATCCGGGGCATAACTCGCCATCGCTTTTTTGACGGCATTCAGGCTGCGTCCCAGAATATAGGCGGCAAGTTCCGGCTCATCCTCCGCAACAGCCAGCGCTCCCAGCGTCATCCCGCCGTTGCAGACCTGATTCCAGTTGTGATCTACATTCAACCACCAGGGCTGGCGTCCATTGATCGGTAGAGAAGGTTTCAAACCGAGATTTACAATGGCGTTACGCAGCGTAACGCGCTCTTCCGCCGTCCAGAAGTCGTACAGCCAGTCGTAGCCGATGGCGACGGCGTGGGTCATCTCCGCCACGTCCAGAAAGTGAAGAGGATTCCAGTTGATGAAGGCGCAGACAGCCAGCAACTCTCTGCGGGCGCGTTCGGCGAAACGCCGGTCTCCCTCCAGCCGATACATCAAAGCCAGCAGGTAGATTCGATCCAGCGCGCGGCGGCTCTGGTGAAGCAGGCGCGGTCCGATCAGCTTCCTCTCGACTGGCGGCTCCTCCAGAACCATCTCCGCCTGCTGTCTCAGTTGGTCGCGCCACCTCTGTGCAAGCGGTTCACGCCGGATCGTCTCCTGTAGACGCTGCAGATCCTCTTTTGTGGCGATCAGGCGGGGATGCTCGCGGCGCAGAGTTTTGAGCAGCGCGCGATCCGCCTCGGATGGGATAGGCGGGGGAGTCTGCCCGCAGGAAGCGATTGCCAGCAGCAGGAGAAACAACGCCAGCAGCGTGGTAGACATCGCCGATTCCGCTCCTTTTCGATTTTCAGGCTCTTTTCTCTATTTTTTACAACAGGGCGTAATACTCCTGCAGAGAGCCAGAGCCAGAAACAGGGAATAGTCGGCATCTGCCAGACGCAAAAAAAGCGGGCAACCCGTTCCGATTGCCCGCAAAGTCTTATTGAGCGGCAAAATTGACGAAGTAAATCTTGACGACCTTCTCTTCTCCAAGCTCTTCGTTGATCTTTTTCACCATCTCCTCGCGCAGTTTCTCTTTTCCTGCCTGTGTGGAGATGTCTTCCAGCGTTTTGGTGGTCAGCACGGAGAGCATGGCGTCGCGGATGGGCGCAACCTCCTCTTCCATCTCTTTTTCCTTCACGCCCTTCCTCAGCCCAACCGCGAAGGTGGCGCGCAGATAGTGATTATTGCCTCCGGAGAGATTCAGCAGGAACTCGTCCAACGCGAGTTTCTCGCCGACCTCTTCCTCTTTCTTTTCATGCTTCCCATGCGCTTCCTTATCCGTTTTGGGTTTGCCCCCTCCGCCAAAGAAGACCTTTCCGACGACCAGCACATTCATGATTAGTATCAGCGCGATGATCCCGAAAAGAGGCAGCTTCGCGAAGCCTGCCTTCTTCTCCTGCTGAGCTTTCTCTTTTTCCGCCATGATGCCTCTCCTCGTTCTCCATATCCGGGCATTCCCGGACAGACAGGACTGTGCGGGAACAGACCAGGTATTTATTCCATAACCGGAGGAGATCGCCGGGGGAGAAGCTCCCTGTAGAAATACGGGGATTTTAATACGAATCCCCGCGCAGGCGATAAAAACGCGCGGGGAAAGGGCGATTAAGAGCGCAGGGGAATGCTCACGCCGGACTGTATCCGGTCGGCGAAGCCTTTCGGCGGCTCTGGCGGAATCCAGCCTTCCGGCGGCTCCTGCCATCTGCCGTCGGCTTTGATCAGGTTGATTAGCTCCTGAACGCCCTGCTCCTGCGGAACGGTTTTCACCGGATCGCGCTTGCGGTAGAGCGTAATCATGCCTCCTGCCTTGCCCACATAGCCGTAATCGGCATCCGCCATCTCGCCGGGCCCATTGACGATACAGCCCATCACCGCGATATCCAGCCCGACCAGATGACCCGTTGCCGACTTAACCGCGTAGAGAACGGTCGGCAGGTCGAACTTGGTGCGCCCACAGGAGGGACAGGCGATAAATTCGACCTTTGTCTTCCGCAGACCGAGCGACTGCAGAATATCGTAGCAGACCGGAAGCTCTTCCACAGGGTCTTCCGCCAGCGAGACGCGAATCGTATCGCCGATGCCCTCCGCCAGCAGCGTGGCGATACCTGCCGTACTCTTGATGCGCGCATACATGCCGTCGCCCGCCTCTGTCACGCCCAGATGCAGCGGGTAGTCCATCCCTTCCGCATCCATGCGCTGAACCATCAGGCGATTCGCCGCCAGCATGATCGGGACGCGGCTCGCCTTCAGAGAGACAACCAGATTATGGTAGTTATGCCGCGCACAGATTCGCAGATACTCCATTGCGGACTCCACCATGCCTTCCGGCGTATCGCCGTACATCACCGTTAATCGCTCGGAGAGGCTGCCATGATTGACGCCGATCCGCATGGCGATATCGCGGGCTTTGCAGGCTTCAATCACCGGCAGCAGGCTGGCTTCGATGGCTTCCATCTCCTCCGCGACCTCCGCCGGAGAGTATTCTATCTCGCGGTTAACCCGCTTGCGAAAGACGAACAGCCCCGGATTGAGACGCACTTTATCCACATAGCGGGCGACTTCAACGGCGATATCGCTGCCCTGATGATGCACATCGGCGACCAGCGGCACATCCATATACCGCTTTTTTAGCTCCGCCTTGATCTCCGCCAGGCACTTCGCCTCCGCCAGATTCGGCGTGGTGACGCGCACAATCTCCGATCCGGCTCTATGCATGACGATAATCTGCTCGACCGCCGCCGGGACGTTGTGGGTCTCTTCGGTTATCATGGACTGGACGACAATCGGGTGATTGCCTCCAATGTAGACTCTGCTTTCGGACTCTCCGACTCGCACGGCGCGGGTCTTGCGTCGCGGGTAGGTGATCTGTTCCGACATCCTGCTTCTCTCCATCACATCAAAATGGTTAGCACATTATAGCACGTGACGCTCCTGCCTCTGGAGAGGGGGAGCGTCATCGTTACGCGCTTTTTCGTCATCGAACCTGGAGGGTCAAACCACCGGAGTCAGGCGAAGCAGAACAACGCTGTGCGGGGCGACAAAGGAGGAGAAACTGCCGCGATGCTCGCCCAGATCCTCGCCGCTCCAGAGGTCTTCGATCCGGCAGGCGCGTCGGTCATGCAGTCCGAGCGATTCCCAGGCGACGGCGATCTTGCGTCCCCAGCTTTCGTGGCGGTTGAACAGACCGACAGCCACCGATCCATCCGCCAGCGGCTTCATCCAGACCTCAAACTTATCCCACTCCTGCCCGATGCGAAATCCCTGTCTGCCCAGCGGGTCCTGGTTGATCGCGATCACTCGCCGATTCGTCAGAATCTCCCGCGCCGCGTCGGTCATATTTCGCACATCGCACCCGATCATCAACGGGGAGGCAAGCAGGCACCAGAGACTGAAATGGACTCGATACTCGTTATCGGTGCATCCTCCCTTTGCGACGTTGCCCTTGCCGTACATCCCTACGATAAGCATATCGGGGTCATTCCAGTGATCGGGACCGGCATACCGTTCCAGCCCGTTCTGTCCGAATCCGATGCGTTCCATGCTCTCCCAGGAGTCCTCGATGTCGCCGGTGGTGCGCCACATCTGCGCTCCTACCCCGGCAGCCCACTCCCAGGGCTTGTTAGAACCCCACTCGCAGGCGCTAAAGAGGATCGGGCGTCCGGTCATGCGCAGCGCCTGTCCCATGCGCCGATAGAGAGTCGGTCCGTCGGTTCCGGCAGGCTTATAACAGAAGTCGTACTTGAGGAAGTCTACGCCCCACTCAGCAAAGGTGCGGGCATCCACCTCTTCATAACCGTAGCTGGCGGGTTTCCCGGCGCAGGTGTGCGATCCGGCGCAGGAGTAGATGCCAAACTTGAGTCCCTTGCTGTGAACATAATCGGAGAGGGCTTTGATGCCGTGCGGAAACTTCGCGGGATCATACGTCAGGCGTCCTTCGGAGTCACGCTCATCCGCCTCCCACAGATCATCTATAACGACATATTGATATCCAGCCTCTTTCAGACCATGTTCGAGGAAGGCGTCTGCGGTCTCTCGGATCAGCGTTTCGTGGATGTCGGAACCAAAGGTATTCCAGCTATTCCAGCCCATCGGCGGGGTGGGCGCAATCATGGCGGTGTCCTTTCGGTGTGCGTGTGCTTGCCGACGGAAGGGGGGCGGCAGATACGCCTCTATCTTCACCGCTGGAAATCTCCTCTCCTGCGCTTATCCGTATTGTAAGCGCAGGAGAGGGATTCTATATCTTTGCCGGAACGCTTGCGCCGAGAATATGGCGGAAACGAAGTCGGTAAGAGGCAAAGGGAGTCATCTCTTTAATCTGTATGCGAAACGGAGAGGATTCGCCCGGTCGGAGCGAGGGCAGTTCCAGCAGCGCGGTCTCCACGCCGAGCAGTTTTCCCTGCTCGTCAAAGGTTTCAGCGATCACTTCCAGCGAGGAGAGCGTCTTCCCGGAGATATTCACCGCTTCCCCTATGATGGTCACGTAGCCCTGCTGACGATCCGCCTGCGCGCTGCGTACCGCGATTTGAGGAGGAGCGGCGTAGACGGCGGCGGTCTGCTCGCGCATCAGCAAAAGTGACGGACTCTCCGGGCGCGAGACGCGCAGGGAAGACAGTCCGATCCCCAGGGCTAATCCTGCCCCGACCAGCAGGGCGCGGTGGAACCACAGAGAGCGAACCGCTGTCTGTCTTCGCTCGAAGTAGGTGGAGTTACTTACCGGCATATAAGCGCTCATCGAAACCCTCCTTCCATAGCAGAACAACGTCAGTATAACAGGTTTAGCATATATAAGTCAACCACTTTTTGACGGTATACCAGAATGGGCAACCCGGTTGACAGGCACTCCTGCGGTTGGTATAGTAGATGTCTTACCATCTACTCGCACAGACGGGCACAGACAGGAAATACGTTTTATGCATATTCGCGATATTTTTGAGCGGGACAGGACGACATTCAGTTTTGAGTTTTTTCCACCCAAAACAGACGACGAGTCAGAACAGCTTTTTCAGACCATCGCCGAACTCGAACCCCTGCATCCCTCCTTTGTATCCGTTACCTACGGCGCGGGCGGCTCGACCCGGCTGCGCACGCACGATCTGGTGGTTCGCATCTCGGAGACGACCACCTGCGTCCCGATCCCGCACCTGACCTGCGTCTGTCACGGCGAGGAGGAGATACGCAGCATACTCGAACGCTATGCGGAGCATGGCATCTCGAATATCCTTGCCCTGGGGGGAGACCCACCGAAACAGATGGCGGGTTATGACCGCTCTCAGGACGCCTTCCCCCATGCGGCG
>CAYSDM010000001.1:0-212340 GCA_964429855.1 uncultured Chthonomonadaceae bacterium | reverse complement strand
GAGCCGCTTGACGCGGGTTCGTCCGGCGGGTACGGTCAATGGCCCCACGGAGGTGTATTCCATGACTACCATGGCGGATCGCTATCGCCGGTGGTTTGCCTACGAGAAGGACGCTCACGATAAGACGCTGGCCTCGCTCGAGACGGTTCCGGTTCGCTCCTCGGCGGCGCGCATCTCGTCGGCAAGCCACTGATTATTGATCTGCACCGACGCCTGCACCGTCTTAAAGATATTCATCGCGCTGTCGAACTGCGCGACCGGGGCGCGAAAGAGCGAGGTGCTGCGGCTTTTCCAGAGACCGACCCCGGTCTTGATATAGTCCTCGATCACCGTGAACATGATCTGCCGGAACTGTCGGTTTCCCTCGGTGTACTCGACAACAACCAGTTGCGCCTCGTAGGTCAACGGCAGCGGAATCTGCAGCATGGCGCGAAGCTGATCGAACCCCTTCTCCACCTCCGGGATGCGCGCGCTCCCCAGCACATGTACGTTCTGCGCGGCGGGATTGGCGCGAGGCAGGATCACCTTCACCAGATAGTTCACGCCTCCCACGCGCGGCAGCACCACACACCCGTTGCACTGCGAACCGGGCGCGAACATCCCCTCAATCGGCTGCCCGCGCAGATCAATGAACATGATGTCCGGCAGCCAGCGCGACATCATGGTTCCGGTCGCGTCGCTCTTGATGATGAAGTCCACCTTCGCCTCGGTGGCGTTCACCGCCCCGGCAACATCCGGTCCCCAGCGCACAATCCCGCCTTCGGTCTGCCAGCCCTGCGGAACCAGTGCGGTAAACGCCTTCTCGCGCGGCTCCACATACTTCACAAAGCCCGCCTGCGGCCACCCGGCGCTTCCCGCAAAGACGAACAGCGCGGCGGCGGCAAGGCTCCACTTATGGGACATAGATCGCATCTTCTCTCTCCTCCTGCTTCGTTCCCTTCATCGGTATCTATCGTAGCGGGTAACCGTCAACGGATCGTCAAAAGCCGGGGCAATGAAACCTGACGCTGTGGGGAACGTAGTCTGAACAGAATCCACCGACGCCGATTTGCAGCCTGAAACGAGGCGCAGGCAACAAGGGAGGAAGGCATGGAAGGAAGATTCAAAAAGACGGCGGCAGCGGCGATGGCGTTGTTCGCCTTCGCGGGAAACGGTGTCGCCGCCCCGACACCCGCGCAGTCCGCCGTGAAACCAGCGGGAGGGCGTATGCTCGGGATGCACACAACTCCGGCTCAGGATAACGACTTTCAGCGCGCCTTTCTCCGAGCACGGGGGATCGGAACGCAGTTTATGACTCTCGCGATTAACTGGAACGACGTGGAGACCGCGCCTGGCAAATACACCGACCACTACCTTGGCATCGCCAATCTCTTCTACCCGCCGCGCAAAATGCCGCTCCTGCTCATCTTGCGCCCCATAGACACCAACCGAAAGCAGCTTCCCGCCGACCTTCAGAACCGGAATCTGGACGACCCGGAGGTGATCGAACGTTTCAAGAAGATGCTGGACTACGTCTTCCGGCAGATTCCGCAGGTGGAACTCTACGCGCTCGCCATCGGGAACGAGGTGGATGTCTACCTCGGCGCAAACGCTGCGCTCTGGAGACAGTATCGCGCCTTCTACGCCGCGACAAAGGCGCACGCGAAGAAGATTCGCCCGCGTGTCCCGGTTGGCGTGACCGCCACCTTCGGCGGCGCGACCACCTTCTCGAAAGAGCCGCTGAAGGCGGTAAACGCACTCAGCGATCTGGTGATGATCACCTACTATCCGCTTCAGTCCGATTTCACCGTGCGTGATCCGGGAGTGGTTCATGCCGATTTTGACCGGGTTCTCAGTCTCTATCCGGGTCGCCCGGTCATCTTCACGGAGGCAGGCTATCCGAGCAGCCCGGACTGCAGCAGTTCCGAGGAGAAACAGGCGGCTTTTGTGCGGAATATCTTTCGCGCCTGGGACGCACACGCCGACCAGATTCGCGGCGTGGCTTTCCTCTGGCTTCACGACATCTCCCCGGAATCCGTGGCGACCCTGACGAGCTACTACGGGTTACATGCGCGAGGGTTCCGGGGATATCTCTCCTCGCTTGGGATGCGAACCTATCCCGGCGTGGGACGGGATAAACCGGCTTTCGCCGCGCTGGCGGAGGAGGCAAAAGCGCGAGGGTGGAGATAGTTCCTATCGTCCTTTGAATCGAGCGATCTCCTCCTTCAGGCGATTCACGGACCATACGCAGCGATGTTCGGGTATCCGGTGTCGAATCGGCGCTTATGCAGCGCCTGCCCGTCCGATCAGTCAATTGCACGGGCAGTCTCTTCTCATCTCCACTTCTCCGCGCCGACTACCGCGCGCGCCTGCCGGAATATCTCTTCGCGGCGCGGTCCGTCCACATCGCGAAACACCGCATAGATCGGCTTGGGGCTGCCCGGGGCGTTCCCCGACAGGCTCTCTTTATCGCGCCGCCAGAGTCCCAGGTTCAGCCCGAATTCGTCACGATTATCTACATGGGCATGCAGAATAAACGAATCGATGCCTGGCGTCCGCTCCACGATCCAGTAGGCATAGGCGTAGGCGGCTGCCTGTATACGCTCGCTCTCTTCGGTTTCGTCCGAGTGGAAGCCCTGCTCGGAGAGGATGATTCGCCGTCTGCGCCCTTCGTATTGCAGGTGCGGCTGATCCAGATAGCGGGAGAGAACACCGAGGTTTTTGAAGGTGATGCGCGGCGTGTCAAACGAATCGAGCGCCGTCTGATCGTCCCAGAAGTTGGCGCGGGCGAGATTCTCCGGGTAGGGATGATAGGCGACCGCCCAATCGAAGTCGCCTCCCTCGCGGCTTAACAATGCGAGTTTCTCGATAATGTCTCTCCCCCGATAGTAGCGGGTCGGCTCCTCCTGATAAGGAATGCCCCACATATGATCGAGCGAGACGTAGACCCGCGCGCGCGCATAGCGGGAGCGCGCCGCCTCGAAAGCGATACGCATCGCCTGCTCATACTCGCGCACATACTCGTCTACCGTCTTCTCGCCGGCATTACACCAGATCCAGCCGCTGTCCACCTCGTTGCCGATGATATAGCCGCAGGCGCGTCCATACCGGGCGTCCGGTCGCGTATACCGCTCCGCCACAAACTCCACGAACGCGCGATAGTGCTGTCGCCCCTCTTCCGTGACGACATTGAACGCGCTGATGAAGCCCTCCGGGTTATAGTCGGGGTGCAGCAGCGCCTTCTCCATCGCCGGGTGTATCTCGACTCCGTCCCAGCGGCGGCTGTTAAGCAGGATCAGGTTCACCACGATCCCGTGATCGGAAAGCTCCTTCACGCGGCGGTCAAACTTTGCCAGATAGTCCCCGTCAAAGTGATACGTCTTGCCTCCGCTCATGAAGGGAATGGATACGTCCGTCTCGGTCGGGCGCATGATGGCGGGCAGATTCAGGTTGAGCGCGGCATGCCCGACTCCCAGCCGGATCGCATCCTCCACCATATTCACCTGCAACCCCTTCAGGGTCGAAGAGGCGGGATATTCATAGTCATACATCTGGACCCAGTTCTCCTCGCTCACGGTATCTACTACCGTGATTTCAGGGCGGCGCGAACGCCGTCAGGCGAGCCGGCGCCGAGTTTATCGCCCAGCGCCTTCAACCGCTTCGGCAGACGGTCATAGAGTTTCGCCAGTTGCCGGGCGCGGGCATCCTCTTCGGCGAAGGCGCGCAATCCCGTCAGCACATCGGCGCGCTCCGCTTCAGGATAGTCCAGCAGATTCCCGGCGATCTCCTCGACTTTTCCTCCGGGACGTGCCCGGAAAGGACGCCAGGGTTCTCCCATCAGCCGCATCATCAGACGCTGCAGCTTCGGCGCGGACAGTTGATCGGCGGTAACTCCCCGCTGCTCCGCCCATTTTCGGAAAGGCTCGTGATCCATCCCCCAGATATAGCGCGTGTGGGCGTTGCCCGGCTCAATCGGTCCCTCGTCAATGACCACGATGCTCCAGACCTTCTGCTTGGAAAACGGCAGGGGGATGGGCTTTACTCCGGCAGGCGGCGTTCCGCCGATCTTTACGCGCGGCAGGTCATCGGGAAGCGGCAGGACAAAGAGTTCATAGCGGTCTTTTGGCAGGGCAGTTAGAAGCGTTCGCTTCCCTTTCACGCCTAGAAATCGGTCGGTCATGGCGGTGCGGAAGCCTTCGGGCAGAAGTTTTGCATCGAACGGTCGGGCCAGATCGGCCCCCACCTGATCTATCGGAACGAGAATGTCCGCTGTGGAGAAGGTCGCCAGCGTCGGCGCGGTGATGGTGTCCAGATGCGCCAGCGGCGACACCGCCAGAAGAGTCGGGCTGTCAAACGGCATCCCGTACAGAGCTTTTGTCTGTTCGGCGATCACCCCTACCATAAACAGATAGGGCATGCGCGGCTGATCCGATCCGGGTGGAGCCGCCGCCATTGAATTGTGTTCACCGATAAACGCGGCATTATAGCCCCAGTGAATCGGCGGCACATCCGGCATCGCCCAGACGAGCGGGAAGGCGTCCGCCGCCAGCATCAGAGTCATCCAGCCGCCCGCGCTTCCACCCTGAATGGAGACCCGCAGGGGATCAATGAATGGAATCTGACGCATGGCGTGTATGATGGCGCGGTCGAGAATCACGCTGCGACCGAGCGGATTGAGCGGCTGCGCGTGCGGCGTGGAGACCGCATACCCCTTTGCCAGCAGCCCGATTGCGCTGTTCTCATCCAGTTCATATCCGGCGTTATGGATGAGAGGAACACGGCGGGTCGAATCGGCGCGCAGTTCCGGCGGCAGGAAGATGCGCGCGCGGCTGACCTCGTCCCGACCGTCTATTCCAGGATACCGATACTCCACAATCACCGATCCCGCCTTGCGACCGTTTACCTCCAGTTCCGAGGAGGAGATTCGGCGCAGACGATTCTCCCTGCGTCCCGGCTCGCCCGTATACGGAAACAGACCTGTTAACCACTCCGGTTCCGTCATCGGCGTTTCAGGGTCGAGGCTCTCCGCCATCGCGCAGACGGAGGCTGCCAGAACAACCATCAGACCGATCATGGTCATCAACCTTCTCTGCAGCGTTATTTTCACCGGTTTCGTCTCATCTCTCCACTTCGGGCAGAAGCGGGCGCTTCGTCTCCAATCCGCAGCACGCGGGTCTCCCCGAGCCGCATCTCAATAGTCAGGCGCGGTCCCCTGCCTGCCGCCTGCCCTGTCAACACATCCTGCACAACCGCCCGGCTTCCGGTTAGAAGAAGGACCGGACCATCCTTCACCGCATGCAGGGCAACGAAAGCGCCATTCACATAGACACAGCAGTCCGTCTCCGTATACAACCGCACTCCCGCCCGACGCGCCGCAAAGCGCAACAGTTCCGGCGTCAATCCCGGCGCGCCTACAAACAGAGATTGTCCGTCCGACGTTCGCTTCAGGGTGATGGATGCCGATCCATCGGGATAGACCGCCAGCGTCTCCTTGTCCGAGGCGTCAGAGGCGGCAAAGAGCGGGTAAATCGGCTGCGAAACCCCAAACGGCGTCAGCCCCTCTTTACGCCCGAAGGCGGTCGGTGTCGCCCTCGCGCTCTCCGGCGAGACCTGCTGCAGCGAAAAGCCTGTCAGTTGACGCATCGCCTCCGGCGCATAGCGGCTCCCCTCCAGAAATCCGGGCGCATAGCACCAGATTCGCAACGCGCCGCGTGTGGCACTCAGCAGTTGTTCGCGAGTCTTCGCAGAGAGGTTCCAGGCGTTCAGAAAGATATAGAGCTTCGCCTTCACCCGCCCCCGCGCCACATCGTCCAGAAGATACTGTCCATACGGCGCGCCCATGCGTCCCAGCGCGGCGCGCGCCTCGTAGACGGCAGGGCGCGTGACCAGATGCCCCCCTTCTGCAATGTCCGCCATGCTCAGCTCATCTATCACAACGGCAATTTCCGGACGGAACGGGAGCGGATTTTTCAGCAGAGGTTCGTCCAGTTTTCGCAGGCGCGCCATCTCCGCCCACATGCCGGGATCGTCGAACCAGCCCGATCCGGGAAGATCCATCCACCATGTGCCGAAGTTTCGCATCGCTGCCTGCGCCGTGTTGCGCCGGAGCAGCCCGTTCGTCTCCTCCAATGTGTTCAGAATATGCTCTGCGCCGGGGAAGTTGGCTTCGCGGGTGAGATGCGTGCGCGTATCGTCTTCATTCAGCCACATCTTGCCCGCCAGCGCGACGCTCTCCGCCGCCGTCATGCAGGGCGCGCTCTGCCCTTTTCCCCGATCAAAGTAGGAGATGGGCGCGCAGAGAATATCAATATCGGGACTGTTCAGGACATGACGCAGGGCATAGTGACCGGAAGACCCCGGGCCCGTCGGCAGCGCGCCGAACTCAAACACATAGCCATAGAAGAAGACGACCAGCTTGCGCCCTTTCGTCTCCCGCCGCACTGTACGCGCCAGTTCGCTGACGCACTCCGCCATCGAATCCTGCTGAAACAGGGTGAAGTCTATCAGAGACTGCTCAGAGGCGGGAATTCGGAAAATGCCGCCCGGCGCGGCATGGCGCGCCTGTGGCGAGGGAACCGTCGCGTTTACGAAATCTACCCTGTCGTCTCGCCAGGCGTTGCGCAGAGCCTCCGTCGTTCTATACTTCTGCCGGAGCCACTGCCGAAACGCCGCCGCATCGCAGGGCGCATAGCCGTTCAGAGGACGCTCCCACGAATCCATGTAGAACCATTCGCCGGTATTCTGTCCGGTCGGATGGTATCCGGCAATGCGATCCCCGTACTTCGCCTCCAGATGCCGGATCAGCGCGGAGAGTCTGGCGGAAGCGTCCCGCCGATAGAGAAGCGAGGCAGGCGAGGCGATCCCCTGATGAAGCCCGTCCTCCCAGCGCATCAACTCATCCGGGTGCGCCTGTTTCCACCACTCCGGTACATAAAGCCCGATGCGCGGAATCATCAGGGCGCGGGGATTGGCGCGCAGGACCATATCGCAGACGCTGTCCACTCCCTGCCAGTCCTCCGGCTCTCCCGGCGCGTGCCAGGGAAAAGGCATTTCGAAGCTGACAAGGTCCACTCCGGCGCGCGCCGCCAGCCGTATCTGCGATTCGAACGGACCGGAAGGACCGCCCAGATAGACGAAGGAGGAGCCGGGACGATAGAAGGCGACGGTCAGATCCCGCTCCGGCTCTGCGCGCGCCCAGAAGGAGACCCGATAACGGTGTCCCTTCTCCAGCGTCAGTTCGGGACGAAAGTAGATATGAAAGTCGGGCCAGACCCCGTCCGGCGGCGACTGAAGGCGAACATGCAGCGCAGAGGAGCCGTTCTGCCCCTTTCCCTTGACCACCCCGAAAATGCCGACGGTATTCTGCGGCGCGGGGGGCCAGACCCTCCAGTCTCGCGCAAAGTCGGCGTCGCCCCTCTCAAACTCACAGACCGAAAAAACCTCTCTGCCCGTCTCAAGATCGGTCACCCGTATCGTATCCAGATAGACATCGCCGGGAATCTGACCGAAGCGGAAGTGCATGGTGGCGGTCGCCGGTTCGCTCTGCGTCGGCGAGAACTCAAACTGAATGATCCTCGCCTGTGAAGAGAGGCGAATCGGACGGGAGGCGGGCTGTCCCCAGAAGATTCGGGCGCGGCGAGGAGCGCCGTTAACCAGCAGACGCGGTGCGCGGCCGGAGGCGTCCACCCGTACCGTCAGCGGTCGGGGTTTCGCAGACTGCGCGTGAACGGAAGAGACCAGAAGAGGAATCAGCGTACAGAAAAGCAGGGGCGCGGAGCGCCCGGAACGAAAAAGCGTGCTCATGAGGTGTCCTGTCGGCTCAGGTATTCAGGTTCAAATCGCGAGCCTACAGCACACTCTTCTCCGCCCTTCGCGCCGCCTCCTCCAGCGTCGGAGTAATCTCTTCGGATAAACTTTTCGACGGGGCAGCCCGCACCACTTTCGAGATATGCGCCTGTTGATGGCGCCACCAGGAGCCGACCGGAGCCTGCATCTCCTGCCGAAGCGTCTCCGCCAGCGTCAGCATCTGCGCCGCTGTCTCCGGCTGTCCCTGCGAGAACTCCAGCGCCGCCGCAGCCTCCACCGATGCCAGAACGCCATCCGTGTTTTCGATCTTGCGAAAATCCCGCAAAGCATCGCGCACATAGCCGCGCGCGGTCTCCCCCTCGTTCATTGCCCATGCAAGGTGACCGGCAATCAGTTGCAGCGCGGCGATCCACCAGGGATTTTTCAGTTCCCTCCAGACCGTCAGCCCCTCCTGCGTATCGCGGAAAGCTTCGGCATACTGCTCCTGCGGAACGCGCATCTGAATACGCCAGAAGGCGTTGTTGCCGATCTCGTTTCGCATCCCCAGCTTCAAGTACTGCTGCGCCGCCTGCGCAAAGAGCGTTTCGGCGCGGGCGTCGTCCCGCTGTCGCAGAGCGACACATCCCAGCCCGCGCAGCACATTGCCGATATCCCAGTGCGCCTCCAGCGACCGGAACATCGGCAGCACCTCCTCATACCGCTCTCTGGCCGTCACATCATCGCCCGTCTCCAGTGCAAGCATCCCGATGCTGCCGATGGCGCAGGCGGCTCCCTGCAGCGAACCGACCTGCCTCGCCACCTTCAGACTCTCTTCAAAAAGCTCCAGGGAGCGGATATAGTCGCACTGCGCCAGCGACAGCGTTCCGAGCCAGAGCAGCGCGTGGAAAACGCCGCTGAGATTTCCTGCCCGCTCCCACAGTTGCAGACACCGGATAAACTGCGCGCGCGCCTGATCCACCTCGGAGCGAAGCGCGTAGAGCTTCCCCTGCATCAGCAGACAGCGCGCCAGTCCGTCCGATTCGCCAAACTGCTCCCACAGAGGCAGGCTCTCGGCAAGCCAGGATTCTGCATAGGTGAGATCGTTCTGCATCAGCGCCAGCCCGGCGGCGGCATTCAGCGCCAGCGCGCGTATCCGATCCAGGGTTGTGTAGAGCGCAAGCGCCTTCCCCAGCCACTCCCGCCCTTCGACCAGATGTCCGTGATCTCCCCAGAACCACCAGAGCGATCCGGCAATCCGCGCCGCGATCTCTGGCTGCTCCTGAAGTCCGAACGCAAGCGCCGCGCGCAGATTATCCATCTCGCGCTCCAGACGACTCACCCAGAACGGCTGTTCGGAAGCATAGTAGTGCGGCTCCGCCTCCTCCGTCATCTGCGCGAAAAAGAGCGCATGAAGCTGGGCGCGCTCCTGGCGTTCGGGAATGGAAAGCTGTTCGTCCGCGTATTCCCGCAGCGACTCCAGCAGGCGGAACCGCACCTCCGGCGTCTCCTCCCCGGTCTCCACCGTCAACACGAGCGAACATTGCCGCAGTTGTCCCAGATAGTCCAGCGCCATCGGCTCCTCGCAGACCGCCTCTGCCGCCTCCAGACTCCAGCCGCCACGAAAGATGCTTAAACGCGCAAAGAACTGCTGCAACTCCGGTGACAGCAGCCGATAGCTCCAGTCAATCGCGCCCCGCAGAGTCTGATGCCGCTGCGCGACATCGCGCTTTCGGCTGACCAGAAAATCAAAACGCCGGGATAACTGCGACAGCATCTGCGCGGGCGTAAGCACCTGTGCGCGAGAGGCAGCCAGTTCAATCGCCAGGGGGATGCCTTCGAGTCGGGCACACAGGGCCGCAATCGCAGGGGCATTCCCCGGCGTGATCTGGAACGTCGGTCGCGCCGTCTGAGCGCGATCCACAAACATCTGAACGCAATCGAAGCCGGTGATCTGTTCGAAATCTATCGCCGTATCGCTCTCATCTGGGATCGGCAGAGGGGAGAGCGCGATCTCCCGTTCTCCCGTCAACTCCAGCGTATAGCGCGAAGTGACCAGACAGGTCAATCGAGGCAGTCTCTCCACGAGTTCGCGCACGACCGGCGCACCCGGCTCTACGATCTGCTCAAAGTTATCCAGGATCAGCAGCGTGGGGAAGCTGGAGAGCAGTTCGATCACCTGCTCCAGAGGCGTAATATGCTCCGTGCGGGGAAGCTGAAGCGCGCGGGCGATGCTCTCCGCGATATGTTCGGCGCGGGCCGCATCCGCCAGCGAAATAAACCAGACGGCTCCCTGAAATCTTGGGAGGACCAGCCGGGCGGCTTCCGTGGCCAGACGGGTCTTCCCGGTTCCTCCCGGACCGGTCAGGGTAATCAGGCGAGGGGAGCGCGCCTCCGGCTCCGCCGGATGCAGCAGCGCAAGCAGCTCCTCCATCTCCTTTTCGCGTCCGAAAAACCGCGTCAACAGCGGGGGCAGATACCCCGAATACCCGAACAGGGCGCGCAGCGGCGGAAAATCGGTCGGCGGCTTATCCGGCAGGAGCAACTGAAAAACCGCCTCGGGGGAGCCGCTCTCCCGGAATCGGTAGACTCCAAGGTTTCGCAGAGAGACAGCGCGTCCGGAAGCCAGCAGGCTCGCCGTCACATCGGAGCAGAGCATCTGCCCGCGATGCGCGGCGCGGAGCATCAACGCCGCATAATCCGCCGCCTCGCCACTGTTCTGGGGGAAGTCCGGCGGCGTCTCGCCTGTATGCATCGCCAGACGAATCCGGGAGAGTCCGCCAGCCTGTCGCTCTTCTTCCAGTGCGCTGACCGCCGTCGTGACCGCCTCGAGCGCCTTCAAAGGTCGCCCGAAGGCAAAGAGGATCGAATCTGCTCCGACACGAACCAACTGCCCTTCATGATCGCGCAGTACGCGCCGCAGAAGGCGAAGAATCTCGCGTCGCTCCTCCTGACGGCTCTCCTCGGTACGGGAAAGATCCGCCTCCGTCGTCGGAATATCCGCCATGACAAAGGTGACCGTGCCGGAGAGGGACGCCGGAGCCAGCGCAGGCGTCGGAGTCGCGCTTTTTTGCGGCGCAGCGGACGCGGCGGGTGTTGCGCCGGAGGAAGCCGGTTCTGAAGGCGCATTCTGCTGACGCTCGATATCCGCCGCCAGACGCCGCAGCAGCGGAGAGGGCGCGCCCAGTTCTTCGCGGAAACGTCTCTCCGTCTCACGATAGTGATTCAGCGCGGCGGCAGGCTGCCCGGCGGCGACCAGCAGGCGCATTAAGTCCTGGTGCGCCTGCTCCGAAAAAGGGTCCGCCTCGATCGCTCTGCGCGCATAACCGATCGCTTTCTCCACATTGCGCGCCTTCACCTCGTGGCGAATCAGTTTTCGCAGCGCCTGTTGATACCGTTCTGAAAGACGCTGCTGCTCCAGAACGATCCACTCTTCATAAAAACCCGGCAGCAACAGCCCCCCGTAGAGAGTCAGCGCCTCTCGCAGAAAGCCTGCCTCCTCCTCCTGGCTCTGCGCTGCCTCCGCTTTCCGAAGGAGATCCTCGAACTCCGCTACATCGGTCGAGACATGCTCCGGGTTCAGGCGCACATTAAAGCGATCCCCGGCGAGCGCCGCCCCCTGAGGTATGCCGGGCGGCTCCAGTTGTCGGCGCAGGGATGAAAGAGCCATGTTCAGGCTGGCGCGTCCCGCCTGCGGATCGGCATCGGGCCAGAACGACTCTGCCAGCGCCTCGCGAGGATGATCACGCGGATAGAGCGCCAGATAGGCGACCAGCGCGGCGGTTTTGCGCGTATTGAAACGGTTGATGCGCTGATCCCCGACCTGAACAGATAACTGCCCCAGGAGTTGTATGCGAATAAGCGTTTGGGAAGACATATCCTGATTCCGATGTTTCGTTGATCTGCCGCGTCAAGGGTTACGACGCCCCGCACTCTATCTCCTCCTGCTCCACTACGTCCTGTTCCGACGTATCAAAGGGCAAGAAAAGTCATTTTAGAGTTTTTTTAGCGTGGTTTCGTATCATGTTTCCGTCAAGACGACTTATGGATTCCTCTATAGAATACGCGATATGAACAGGAGTTGAAGCACGATGATAAGACACAGAATACCAGTAAATTTACCCCGCGTCTGCCCGCCGGACAGCGTTCGCACCCTGCGAATCGCGGATGCGAGCATTACGTTTCTGATTAATAGCAGTGATACGCAGGGAGCCTGGTCTCTGCTGGAATATGAGGCTCCGGCGCACTTTTCCGGTCCCGCGCCTCACTGGCATCGGCGCGCGACCGAGTTCTTCTATGTGCTGGAAGGCTCTCTGGTCGTTCGATTGGGAAATGAGACCCATACGCTCTCTCCCGGCGACTTTGCGCTGGTTCCTCCGACAGCGCTGCACAGTTTTCATAATCCTGCCGGAGAGCCGGCGCGGTTTCTGGTGCATCTTTCGCCGGGTGGGATGGAGGGCTATTTTCTGGAACTGGCGGAGATGATGCGCGAAGAGCCGGTCTGGCCCCCCGGCGATCTGAGTCGGCTGGCGGATGTAGGCGCGCGATACGATATCTTTATGTCCCCGCCGCCCGGAGCATAGAGGGACGGGAGAAGAGGATGTACCGTTTCACCGATTGTTTATGCCGGTTGATGCTGGACGTAAAAACATTTCTGATGATGAAAAGCGAGGTTACCATGTTACAGCGATTGATGATTGCCGCAGTGATGCTTGCCCATCTTCTGTGCACGCGTCCATCCCGAGGCGCGGAAGACGCGATTATCCTGAACCTGAATGCGGAAGCGCAGACGGTCAATGTGATGGGCAGGGCGATGCCGAAGATTCCCGTATTTCCGAAACTGGAGAGAAAGCCGGGCAAGGCGCGAGGTTATGTGAAGGACGCGCAGGGCAGACCGCTCAAGGGGGCGGTGATCGGAGTGCGCTCTACCGCCGCGGGCGGTTTCTACTCAGGCGCGTCGGCTAAGAGTGATGAAAACGGCTACTACGAAGTCACCGTCCCGGCGGGAGTCGCGCACTACTACTGCGCCGGTTACGCGGTGGACTATGGCGAAGGGCGGCTTGCCCTCGGTCTGCATCCGGCGGACGGCGAAGCCGACAGTTTCGCCTCGCCGGAAGGCGCGGTGGAGAACTGGGTCGTGCTGCCGTATGGCATCGCAGACCGCGAAGGCATTCAGGAGAACCCGCGATACTGCAACAACTACTATGGCGGCACAGTGATTCTGAGTTATGACGTGGATTCGGACGAGCGTTTTCCCGACCCGAAAAAGATGCCGCTCAACTCCGTGATCGAGATCACCTTTACGCCAGAGGGAGCGTTGATTGACGGAACGCCGTCCCGTCCCATCGTTCTGCGAAAGAGTGTCGGGAGTTCATGGGGCCAGTTATATGTGAACAACATTCCGGCGGGCAGCTATCAGATCCGCGCGAAGCTGGTTAATGGCGACGATCTGAGCATGTCGGAGATCGGTCCCAACCGAAACGCGGCTTTCGGCATCAGCCCGAAAAAGGCAAATGGAACCGCCTCCCTGCTCCTGCGCCCCTCTTCGGGAAAGCCGAACATGGCGGTTGCCGCCAGAGGCAACTGGGATCAGATCATGATCGCGCTGGAGCGCCCGTAGCCTTCGCCTCCCCGGCGGCATGCCGCCGGGGAAGGCTCCTTTCGATGAGGCAGTATGTAACGCCGTGAATCAAAAACCTACAGGAATGAACAGGGATAACCATGCATAAAATGAAACAGATACGCGCCATCCTGAGCGGACTGCTGCTGGCGGGCTGTATGCCTTTAGTCGGGTGCGGGGGAGGCATGGGAACGCCCTCCCCCGGAGGACCGGGAGGCGGTTCGAACGGTCCTCCTCCACCGCCCTCCGGAGGAGGCGCGCCGGTCACCTTTGAATCCCGCAAAGCCACCTTTGATGCGGTGGAGGCGAAGCTGGAGGCGTCGCAGAATCAGCCGCGCGATCAGCGCAATCAGCAGCTGGTGGAACTGCTGCGCGGACGTCCTGGCGTGGCGGAGGCGGCGATCAATCCCGACGGCTCCGTCTGGGCACGTTTTACCGATAACCGATACTATATCATCAACGACACTCTGATCCCGGAAAGCCGTTCAAAAAGCGCTGCCGCGCCCCCCGTTTCGCCTGGGGAGACAATCGCCTCCCTGCCAGGCGTCGAGAGAACGCCTTCCCGCGCCTTGCGCGCCGCCGGAAGCGTCGAACTGCCCGATTCCACCAACGCCTACCTGCTGACCGGCGTGCTGGATGAGCGGGAACTGCTGCTGGAGCCGCTGGACAATCCACCCAATCCCGATCTGCAAAAGATGCTCAATAAGAAAGAGTACCACGTTATTCGGAGCAAGGCGAGCGTGGATATTCTCAAGACGATTCGCAATGCGGGCGTGCTGCACATCAGCACGCATGGAGGAACCGCAGGAACTGCCGCCGGGAGATTCTATGGCGTCTTTACCTCCACCGAGGTTACCCCGGAGAACGATACGAAATACGATGCCGATCTTGTCGCGGGGCGACTGGTCTACTTCACCTCCGTCATCGGATACCGGTTCGCTGTCCAGCATGTCAATAAGACCAACTACGCGATCACGCCCCGCTTTGTGCAGGACTACGGCTGGACGTTTTCCTCGAACAGCATCGCCTTCATAAACTGCTGCTGGAGCGACGCCCTGGGCTTTACGCAGACGCTTCGCAGCCTGCCGAAACCCTGCGCGATCACCGTCGGCTGGTCGAACGCCGCGCATCCTGAAAAAGCCTGGCGCGCAGCGCGCTTCCTGTTTGACCGCCTGCTGGGAACCAATATGGCGGAGCCGAAAGAGACGGTTAACCAGCGGCCGTTCGATATTGTCGCGGTCTATCAGGATATGCAGAAACGCGGATTTACGGACGCCACCACGCCCTTCGGTCCGAGCCAGTTGATCGTGACGGACGGAGCCGGTTCGCCGGGAGGCATTCAGGTCTCCCAGAATCGCATCCTTGCCCCCAGCATCGAGCGGATGGAGGTGCAGGAGCGCAGCCTGGAACTGCCGACCCTTGGAGAGAGCCGTCTGACGATTCACGGCATGTTCGGCAGCAATCCGGGAACGGTCACCATTGATGGCACGCCCGTAGTAAAGATCATCTCCTGGAGCGCGGATAAGATCGTCTGCCAGATCGCCGACAAACCGGGACCGGGCTTTGCGGGGAACGTCATCGTCACGGCGAAAAACAGCGTGAAGAGTAACGCCGTTCCGCTGACCGTCTGGCAGGGAGTCTTCACCTACAGCGGGCATCCGGCTTCCGCGCAGCTTCCCACCCGCTCCGATATCGAGTTTCGAGTCGTCTTTCGCGCCGATGTTCATGCCTACCGCAAAGAGCCGGGAGGACCGCTCCTCAAGCAGAAGGGCGTTGCCTTCCGCGCCGCCGCCACCTCCGTCTGTAGCTGGGAGATGAAGAACGGTCCGCTTCCAGGGCGGACATGGGTCAAATATAGAGACACGCTCCCCTACGGGCTGCACGGTTCCGCCTTCCCGCAGTACGGCAAGTATGGCACGGGCTTTATCTTCGAGGGAACGCTCAACCCCGAACTGGGAACAATCCTGCTGGCGGTGGACTTCCTCAACTGCGTGGCGGTGATGCAGCCTCCCGCTCCGCTTCCCCTGGAGGATCTGGCGACGCCGCGCGATGACCTGATCCTTGCCCGACCGCTGCCCCCCGGAACCAACGGAGATACCCTCTTCCAGCCGCAGGTGATGGGCGTGCTGAATGAGAACTTCTCGCTGGGAGCGGGAGATGTCACCGGACGCATGACCGATGCGTTTGGAACGCGGCTGCGCTGGAACGCGATCACGCCCACTCATGCCCCGGACAGCGACAGGGGAGAGGATCAGCAGTAGATCTCTATTCTTGAAAGAGAAAGTGTGTTCAGATCACGAGCCGGAGGAGCAATTCCGGCTCGTGATCTTCATTATGATGTAAAACTTTTGCTATGTTAAGAATTAATATTCAAATCATGCCGATAATTCATTGATCTTATCCAGACACCATTCTGTTCACACTTCTGTCAACCAACTTCGGCTCAAGGAGGCGCGCGGTGTTACCCGGGAGGGTAGGCATGTTTAAGAATCTATCTATTCGCGCTCAGTTATTCGGGCTGGCGGCGGCGGCGAGTATCCTCACCCTGTTTGTCGCTGGCTTTGGCATGCGCGGAATAAACCTGATATTTCAGGCGCAGGTGCAGACGATGACGGCTTCCGATGCGATGCATAATCACATGGAAGGCGACATGATGCATGAGGGCCTGCGCGGAGATGTCTACATGGCGCTGTCGGCTTCTGCCCGTAAAAATACGCAGGAGATGCAGGCGGCGCAGGCAGCGATACAGGAACACAGTCAGGTATTTCAAACGGCGCTAAAGAAAAATGAAACGCTTGCTCTTCCTCCGGAAATTAAAAAAGCGCTGGAAGAGTTAAAGCCGTCTCTGGAAAAGTATATCGCGCAGGCGGAGAGCGTCGGTCGTCTGGCAGCCTCTGATCCTCAGAAGGCGTATGAGAGTCTTCCCGCTTTCAATGCCTCCTTTTCTGAAATGGAACAGAAGCAGGAACAGGTCAGCGATCTAATCAATGGCTACAATGACCGGATGGTTGAACAGAGCGCCGAAACCGTCGCTTCCGCGAAAAGAATAATGATCGGGGTAGTCGCGGCAGCGCTGCTATCCTGTATGGGAATGTCGTTTGGCATCATTCGCCGGATCAGCCGAGACCTGGCGAGACTGCGAAAGGCGGCGGAGAACCTGGCGGAAGGCGACATAGATCAGACTATCGCCATCGAAGGTCGGCACGAGATCGGGCAGGTCGCCGATTCATTCCGGGAGATGATCGCCTATCAGCAGCAGATGGTGCGGGTCGCCGAGGCGATAGCAGGGGGAGACCTGACCGCGAATTTGCACGCGAAGTCAGACCGCGACCGTCTGGGACAGGCGCTGGAGCGGATGATTCAGGATCTTCGCCGACTGATCAGCGAGATCGCGGAGAACGTTGCGGTGGTCATGCGCGCGACTCAATCGCTTGCGACAGAGGCAGAGAAGAGTCGTAATCTGGCGGACAGCATCACCAACTCCATTCAGGAGATGAGCGCGGCAACGGAGCAGTCTGCGCGTTCCAGTCAGGAGATCGCGCGGGGCAGCGAACAGCAGGCGCGTTTTGCGACCGACGCAGCCACCTCGATGGAACGGCTGCATCTGGCAATAAATCTCGTTCAACAGGAGAGCGTCCATCAACAGGAAGCGGTTCTGAACGCGGATCAGGGAATGCAGGAAGCAACGAAGGTGGTGCAGTCCGTCACGCAGTCCGCCGAACAGATGGCGCAGGCGGTGCAGAAGGCAAGCCAGACCGCGCATTCCGGCGGGGAGTCAGTAGAGCAGACCATCACCCGCATGACCCGCATTCAACAGCAGGTAGAGATGTCTTCCGAGAAGGTGACCGAACTCGGACAGCGCGGGCAGGAGATCGGCGCGATTGCCGAGACCATCTCCCAGATTGCCGAGCAGACGAATCTGCTGGCGTTGAACGCCGCGATTGAGGCCGCGCGCGCGGGTGAACATGGCAAAGGCTTTGCGGTCGTAGCCGATGAGGTGCGAAAACTGGCGGAGCGATCCGCCGCCGCCACCAAAGAGATCACCACGCTGATTGCCGGGGTGCGTTCCGGCGTAGAGCAGGCGGTGCAGGCGATGGAGAAAAGTCGCCAGGAGGTTGCCGCCGGAGCCGCCAACAGCGAAGAGGCGGGCAAGGCGCTGGAAGCGATCCTGCGCGGCATGGAGACGGTCACCGGCGAGGTGGATCATCTGACGCAGGCGGCGCGCGAAATGAAGTCGGCCGTATCGGGGGTGCAGGAGTCGGTCTCCCGGGTGCGTCTGGCGGCTGCCGAAAACGAGCGTCAGGTGGAGGCGATGGCGCAGGAATCGAATATAGTATCCGGCGCGATCACCTCTGTCGCCTCGGTCAGCGAGGAGACCGCTGCCGGCGCGCAGGAGATGAGCGCGGCGGTGCAGGAAGTCTCCGCCTCCGCCTCGGAAGTCTCGGGCGTGGTGGAAGAGCAGAAGGAGAGCGCCGATACGGTCTTCGCCGCCGCTGAAGACCTGTCACAGATCGCCTCGCTGCTTCAGCAGAGCGTTCAGCGTTTCCAGGTGGAGAAATCCAATTCTTCTTCAGAACAGCAGCCCGCGCAGAGTCTGCGGCTGGCAGCCTGATTTTCCCTCTCCCCAAAAGCCGCAGATCGCGCGTCATGACGCGCGATCTGCGGCTTTACCGCATCTGTCTTCTTTTCGCCTCTCCCGATTCAGCCAGGAAAACAGGCTTTTCGCCACAAATGAGGTACTATGGGATCATTCATCTTAACCATCCGCTCGCATCCGTCATCCGGGCAGGAATTATGCCCAACGATCGAGAAACCCTGCAAGCAGTCATCATCGTATAAAGTACATCACTGGCTCTCCTCACACCACCTGGAGGTTCACACACCGATGTCATCAATTGTTAATCGCAGACTGCCAGTTATGCAGTCCTTTGGCGCGCTGGCGCTGCTTCTGACCGCCGTCACAGGCAGCGCGGCGCAGAATCGGGGCGTTTCAGTCAGCAGCTTCACGCTCGATCCTAAAGGCGCTTCCACGGCTCAGGTAGGCTATTTCCCTATTCAGGTACCGCTTTCAGAACAGAAGCCTGCCGGAATCGTCAAAGAGCCTGCCTATCGAACCGCCCCGAAATACGCAACCATTCGGGTCGGAAACGGTCCCCAGTCTACGTACCTGCTGGCGGTAGATGAACCGGAGACCGGCGACTACAAGCTCTATTTCGACAAAAACCGTAATGGCGATCTGACGGATGACGGCGACGGAGCCTGGGCGAACAAGCGGAATGCGAATGGGCGCACCATGTACGGATTGAATGAGTATCTGGTACGCGCCTCCTGGGGAACCGCCGATAAGGAGACTGCCTCCGGCGAATACGGACTGGCTTTCTATCGCTTCGTCGGGCAGGCGTATCTGCTGATGTATCGGCAGGCGGCTCGCACCGGAACCGTAACCATTGACGGCAAGACCCATAAGGCGCTGTTGATCGAAAACGATGCCGACGGCATCTACTCCAAGCCGCTGGATGATGAGGGAAAGCCGGTCGGCGGCGGAAAGGCATCTCGCCCGGTCTGGCTGCTGGTAGATCTCAACGACGACGGGAAATTCGCCAATACGGAGGTGACCGATGTCCGCAGCCCCTTCAAATGGGGAACGCAGGCCTATGAGGCGAAGGTGGCGGCGGACGGATCGTCTCTAAAAATTGCGCCTACCACCCGGAAAGTAGCGGAGCGACGGGAACCGGAGCGACCGCCGCTGCTGAAGGCGGGCACGACTGCTCCCGACTTTACGGCAGAGGCATGGGGCGGCAGCACCCTCCGGCTGTCAGACTTTCGCGGCAAGATCGTGGTGCTGGACTTCTGGGCAACCTGGTGCGGTCCCTGTATGCGCTCTCTCCCGCATCTGGAGAAGGTGCATCAGAGCGTCAAAGACAAGGGCGTAATGGTGCTGGCGCTCAACGTCTTTGATGAGCGTAACGACTATACCAAATGGGTGGAGGCGAATAGAAGCAAATACACTTTCCAGTTCGCCCTCGATCCGGCGGGTCGCGATTCCGCTAAGAGCATCGCGGCAAAACTGTTCAATGTCAGCGGCATTCCGACCACCTATATTATTGACAAAGACGGCAAGGTGGCGGAAGCCATCGTCGGCTATCAGGATGGCGACACGCGGCTGGAGGCGGCTCTGAAGAAGCTGGGGGTGGATGTCTCCGTTTCCGAACAGTCCCGTTAGGCGCAAACACCATGTCGCGCCTGCATGCGCCGATAGACTCTGAACTGCTGCATACTCTCGGCGGCACGGGCTTTCACAACTGGCTGAACAGGTTCCTTCTGGATCAACAGACGGAACCTGTTCTGTTTCCCTGGTTTCAACGGCTGTCGCCGCAGGAACGGGAGTCGCTCTGTTCCGATCTGGAGTTGATCCTGTCGGAGCCGGAGGAGACGGGCGAACCGCTCGATGTTCGGGAGATCGGGGAGATACTTTCGGAGTACGCTGAGTATGCCGGGTGGAGCGGATCGCCTCTGGCGCAAAGCCTGCCTGCGGAGGACGCTGCTTACGCCATTGACATCCGACCGAAAGAGTTTCGCGCCCTCCGAAGCGCAGCGCCGGGGGTGCGCCGCGCGGTCGAGGAGATTCTGACGCAGTTCCTCGCGGTCAGCCCGAACGATCCGGCGCGCCTGCGCAACTACAATGTCAAGAAGTTGGCGGACCGCGCCATCCGACAGATAGATCTGCCCGACGACTTTCGGCTGCGCTATCTGGTGGATGATCCGAACCGAATCGTCTACGTCGTCTACCTCGGTCCCCATCCGCAGGGACAGGCGGATGGACGTGAGCGGGCGGTTCGCGCCCTGACCAATCGCCAACGCAACGAACGCCTGTAACCATAAACGGGAACCAGCCCGCTTACTTCGGGAATTGCGGGTGCGCCAGCAGTTCCCGTACCTGCAGCCAGTGATAACGTTCATGCGCGACCAGCGCCTCCAGCCACGCGCCCAGCCGCAGTTTCATGGCGCTGCTCGCTGGAGAGACGACCCGAACCGCCGCCAGATCGTACCCGTTTGCCCGCTGAATACACTCCTTAAAAAGCTCCTGCAGCGATAGAAACGGCGATACAGCGTCTTTCAGGCTCTCCGATTCGGCGGGAACGTACATCGGGGGAACGGGAACCCTGAACGGCGGATTCGGACTGAGTATGCGAATGAAGAATCGCTCCATCAGCGAATAGCGAAACGGTCCCTCGCTGCGAGCATCCCGGCTTTGAAGCTGCGTGATCGCCTCATTCAGCCGGGGAAGGATGCGCATGCCCGTGCGATGCAGATGATCCAGGCACTGCGCGACCGACCATCGGTTTCTGTCGGGTGACCAGTTCAATGCTGCCTCAGAGAGCGAGGGGAGTCTTACCTGCGCCTCTGTTTTTATCTTTTCAAGCTGGTCGTATAGTCTCTGCAGGTCCGATATGAGCGGGCGCGGCTCCTCTCCCGTAGATGACATTCTCTCTCTCCCTTTTCGATAGAGTAATGCCTCCATTATACACACGGCTCGATACTCTATGCTAAAATCGTCCTAGACTCGTTTGCTCGCTTTTCGGTTCGAGGGGCGCCCGATGCAGCCCGATGTCCCACCGACAACCAGACCGGAGAGGCTGCCTCCCTCTCTCCCGATTCATCCGCTGATGGCGCGTCCACTGATGGGAATTACCCTCGCTTTCGCCGGCGGCGTGCTGGTCGGCGGCGTGCCGGGGCTTCCCTGGATATGGACGGTTCTGGCGGCGGCGGGGACGATTGTCGCCGGAGCGATTCGCCGGGACTTCTGGCGCATGACCGCACTGCTGCTGGGTTTTATGGCGGCGGGAGCCTGGCGTCAGGCGATGGCGATCACTCCAGCGCCAGCCGACGTCTCGCGCTGGATCGGCGCGGGCTATGTGACGGTTCGGGGAACGGCGGCAGGAGATGTCTACTCCCACGCCTATTCCCACTCCTGCCTGCTGCGAGTGGAGCGCATCGCGCTTTCCGATAGCAGCGTTGTCGAGGCGCAGGGCTATGTGACGGCGCGGCTCTGGCGACGGCAAAACGCTCCCCCGCCCACCTACGGCGACGCGCTGGAGATTACCGGACGGCTGGAGCCGCTGCGCGATTCGCGCAATCCGGGCGGCTTCTCTCCGAACGCATACTTTCGTCATCACGGCATCTTTGCGTCTCTGGTCAGTCAGCGCGCCAGCGGCTGGCGAACGCTTCCCCGTCCCCCCGCACCCGGCGACTGGTTGAACCGTCTGGCGGCGCGGTGCCGCGCCTCTTTCCAGGCGACGATGAAGCGTCTGCTGCCTCCAGCGGAGGCGGGACTGTTGACCGGAATCGCGCTGGGCGTCGAGACCGACATTCCCGCCCCGATACAGGAGGACTTCATCGCCACTGGAACCGCCCACATCCTTGCCGCCTCGGGCATGAATGTCGCGCTGCTGGCGATCCTGTTCGGTCTGTGCTGCCGCCTGCTGCGCCTTTCGCGCCGCACAAGCGCGCTGCTCACGCTGGTCGTTCTGGGTTTCTATACGTTGGTCGCCGGAGCAAAGCCCTCGATTGTCCGCGCAGACCTGATGGCGTCCCTCTATCTGCTGGCGGATCTGCTGGATCGCGAAGGGGACGCGCCTAACGCGCTGGCAGCCGCCGCGCTGTGCCTGCTGGCATACGATCCCGGTAACCTCTTCGACGCCGGATTCCAACTCTCATTCGCCATCGTCGCCTCCGCGCTGGCGGCGATGCCGCTATGGGAATCGATTCTGCAACGCAGACTTCCCGATGCGCGGCTTGCAGCTCCCTGGTCGGGCGTTCGACTTCTGGCGGCGGCAGTGGGAGGCGTGGGATTGACCCTCATCGCCCAGATCGCCGCCATGCCCCTCACCGCGCAGCATTTCAACATGGTTTCGCCCGTCGGTCTGGCTGCCAACGCGCTGATCGCGCCTCCGATTGCGCTGCTGATGGGCGGCGGTTTTATCGCCTGGGCGTTCGGTCTGCTCTGGATTCCGGGAGCGCAGGTTCTCTGCACGCTTCTGCTGCATCCGCTGCTTGCCTATCTGATCGGCGCGGCCGATGCCTGCGCGCAGATACCGTTCGCTTCTCTGAACGTCGCCTCCCCCGGCTGGCTTCTGATCGCGCTCTACTACGCCCTTTTCGCCATGATCGTCCGGTATCTGCGCGCGAGGCGACTGACTCGAGAATAGGCGCGGTCTGTGACAGACCGCGCCTTAAGAGAGAAAAAGCTGTCGTTAACGATTGCGTCGCGCACGAACCAGAAGGATGGCTCCGGCAGCCATGCCGCCGAGAAACGCCAGAGTTCCCGGCTCCGGTACCTGGTTGTTCCTATGTCCTGTTCCGAAAACAAAATCGTCCAGCCAGAAATCATCCGCGATTCCGCCTGAGGTGGATATAAAAGAGACCTTCGCAATGGGCGCTGAGGTGATCAATCCCACGAAGCTGGAATCTGAAAGTCCGGTGCTGGGCGCATCTATCGTCCCCAGAACGGCGTCATCGGCGGCATAGGCGGTCATGGAGACCATATGACCCTGCGCAAACGTGCCGATCCACCCTCCTACTGCCGTAATGCCCGACGGCATGGCAGCATGGATCGTATCCACCAGATCCGGGCTGCCATCCAAATCGCTAAGGGATTGGGGGAAGCTTTTAAAGACGACCGTTGTGACATAGAGAACATTGTTGGATGTCCAGGTGACGCCCAGATTGCTGGTTCCCTGCGGGTTAGCCGTTAGAATCCACGGACTGCTGTCAAAGCTTTCCATCGTGAGAGAGGAAGTAGCCGCTACGAAATCGGTGTAGTCGCTGAACGCCTGAGCGTTGGCGGCTTTTGGCAGCAGGGAAACCGAAAGAGCCAAAAGAGCGAACAACGAGAGCGATAGTCGGAAGTTTCTTCTCAGCATAGACATCTCCTTTCAAGAACACGAATTCAACCCGCATAATGGGTATTTACAGATGTTGCAAAAAATATGCCATATTGTCAAAATCTAAAAAAATAAACTGGTTACCGGTAAATATACCGGCGCAATATCTCCATCCTGATACAATTCAACACCTGCGCCGGGTTGAAAAGGTATAATGCAACAGCACGCTGTGCGGGATAAGGAGAATGCGGTGCGGGATGGAGAACGCTTTTTAGCCGGACAGGTCGCTGTCGTCACCGGAGCCGGACGGGGGATCGGTCGGGCGACGGCGGAGGCGCTGGCGCAGGCAGGAGCGCAGGTGGTTCTGGCGGCGCGTTCGGTGGAGGAGTTGGCAGAGACGGCGGAGCGCGTCCGGGACCTGGGAGCCTCCTGCCTGATCGTCCCGACCGATGTTTCGCAGGAAGCGGACTGCGAAAACCTGCTTGCACAGACCATAGAAAACTTCGGGCAGATGGATATTCTGATTAACAACGCCGGAGCCGCGCACTTCGCGCCGGTATGGGAATTGACGACGGAGCAGTTCGACCTTAGTCTGAACGTCAACCTGCGCGGGATGTTCTTCTGTTCACGCGCTGCGCTGCGTTCGATGATGCCGCGCCGCCGGGGAACGATTATTAACATCTCCTCCAGTTCCGGGAAGAAACCCTATGCCACGCAGGGAGCCTACTGCGCCTCCAAAGCCGGCATGATCGCGCTCTCCAAAGTGATGGCGATGGAGTTGCGCCCCTACCAGATTCGCGTGCATGTTATCTGTCCGGGCGGCGTGGATACCCGGCTTGCCTCCGAGATTCATCCGAATCGGGACAAGACGGGCTGGATTCAGAGCGAGGACATCGCGCAGGCAGTTCTCTACCTTCTCTCCACCCCGCCCAACGTGACGCTGGACGAACTGGTGATTCGCCGTTTCGAGGCGGAGCCGCTGTGAGCGTGCCGCTGCTGGAGGTCGCCGACCTGCAGACCCATTTTTTCACCTCGGCAGGCGTGGTGCAGGCGGTACGCGGAGTCTCCTTCACGGTGAATCGCGGGGAGACCGTCGCGCTGGTGGGCGAATCGGGTTCCGGGAAGAGCGTTACGGCTCTGTCGCTGATGCGGCTGGTCTCCTATCCGCCGGGTCGGATTGTGGGCGGATCGGTGCGGCTGGAAGGGAACGAACTGCTCTCGCTTCCCGCGCGCGAGATGCGCTCCATTCGCGGAGGGCGGATGGCGATGATCTTTCAGGACCCCTTCTCCTCCCTCAATCCGACCATGACCCTCGGCGAACAGGTGATAGAGGCGATCCGGGCGCACAGTTCCGTCCGCCGTGCAGAGGCGCGCGAGCGCGCCCTTCAGTTGTTTCGCGCTGTCCGAATCCCCTCGCCTGAACTGCGTCTGAAACAGTATCCCCATCAGATCAGCGGCGGGCAGCGTCAGCGCGTCATGATCGCCATCGCCTTCTCTACCAATCCCTCCCTGCTGATTGCCGATGAGCCGACGACCGCGCTGGATGTGACGGTGCAGGCGCAGATCGTGTCTCTGATGGCGGAGTTTCAGCAGCAGTCTCATGCGGCGATTCTGCTGATCACACACGATCTGGGCGTGGTGGCGGAGATGTGTGACCGCGTGTTGGTGATGTATGCGGGTCAGATTGTAGAGGAAGGGAGCGTGGAGCGGATTTTTCGCGCTCCGCAGCATCCCTACACCATCGGGCTGCTGGAGTCGCTGCCGCAGTTGAATGCAGATCGGGCAGACCGCCTGAAGTCCATTCCCGGACAGCCTCCCAATCTGGCGAACCTTCCGGCAGGATGCCCATTCGCCGACCGCTGCCCGCGTGTGATGGAGGTCTGCCATGAACAAGCCCCGGCGCGTGCGGAGGTTGCGCCGGGGCAGTTTTCACGCTGTCATCTGGGATCGCCTGATGTCGCCTAAAAGGGCGACCCGTCTCTCCTTGCTCAGGCGACGGCGCGCAGCGATACGTCTGCGTTATTCTGCTGCAGCCGATGCCACTCCGATTCCGACACCATCAGAAAGGCCTTCACGACTCGGGGATCGAACTGCGAGCCGGAGAAACGAGCAATCTCTTCTGCCGCCTCCGCGAAGGAGATCGCGGCGCGATAGGGTCGGTCGGAGGTCATCGCGTCAAAGGCGTCTGCAACGGCGAATATGCGCGCCAGCAGCGGAATCGCCTCTCCCTGCAGATGGTCGGGATAGCCGTTGCCATCCCAGCGTTCATGGTGGGAGCGAACCACCGGCGCGCCTGCCGCCAGTTCCGAAAACTGCGAAATCATCTCCACACCGGAGACCGCATGACGGCGAATGACAGCCCACTCCTCCTCCGTCAGACTGCCCCGTTTTCGAAGCAGATGGTCGGGAACGTTGAGTTTGCCGATATCATGCAGCAGCGCGCCGACCGCCAGCGCGCGCCGATCTCCCGGTGTGAACTCCAACGGCAGAACGGACTCTTCGTTGGAGAGGGACGTAAGTCTCATCATCTCCTCCGCCAGCCGGATCGCATACCGCGCCACGCGCTGCGAATGTCCCACCGTCTCCACATCGCGCAGATCCATCATGGCCAGAAGCGCCTGCAAAATGATCCCGGCCGGCTCCTGCAGCAGCCCCTCCAGTCCGCCGAAACAGTCTGCGCCGATCACAAAACTGCGAATATATCCCGTTCTTGGCGGCAGCGCTTTCCCGGCTGCGCGGTCAGACTCCTCCATCGCCTCCTGCTCATCGGAAGGGTCGGACAACTCCGTCGTGTCTCCCGATGCGCGCGGCTCCGCCACTCGCACGCGGTTACGCCCATCCAGCTTGGCGCGATAGAGCGCCATATCCGCCATCTGCACCAACTGCCCGGGATTACGGGCATGGACAGGCAGGGTCGCCACGCCGATGCTGACGGTGATCGGCTCATGGTCGAACGCATAGGTCTGTATGGCGGCGCGAATGCGTTCCGCCACGATCACCGCCTCCTCCACGCCTGCATGCGGAAGCAGCGCGACAAACTCCTCGCCGCCATAACGCGCTGCCAGATCGCTCTCGCGCACCGCATGCTGCAGAGCCTCGCCCATTCCCCGCAGCGCCTGATCGCCCGCCGGGTGACCGAATCGGTCATTGTAACGCTTGAAATGGTCGGCGTCTATCATCAGCAGCGAGAGGGGATGTCCCTGTCGAAGAGCCAGCGCAATCTGAACCCGAAGGTGCTGCTGAAGAGCGCGACGGTTCATCAAGCCGGTGAGCGGGTCGGTGGTCGCCTGCGCCTCAAGCTGCCGGTTCTCCTCCTCCATCCGGTAGTAACCCGACTCCAGTTCAGACTGCATCGCGATCAGTTCGCCGTTCAGCGCAGACAGCGTCTGTATCTGCTGCTCCGCTGCATCCAGTCTCTCCGAGAGAGTCATATTCAACTTCAGAAGCTCGTTGCTGCGTTTCTCCCCGGCGCGAATGCGATGGGCGGCGGCATGTTCGATCTTGCGGCAGCTCAGACGATACCAGGCGGCGAACGCCAGCACCAGCGTAAACGCCTGAATCACCATGCAGGTCAGCAGTTCGTCAAAATAGACGGGAGCCGACTTCAGCACAAAATAGCCGTGCAGCGCCCCCAGCAGAAACAGACCGCCGATAAAGAAGGCGGCGGCTAAAACCGGTTCTGGAGGAGCCTCCTGCGGCTGAGGCATCGGCTCCGGCACATCTTTTTCACGCAAACCCGCGCCAGCCGGATCTCTCTCTGGCGCAGCCCCCTGATTGATTGATAGTTGGCGCATACTTCTCTTCCCCTGCAGCGCGACTGTCGTTTCCGACCTCCTCATGCGCGCTCTTCCATCGGATTGGGACGGAGGATTATTCCATGCTCTGCAGTGAAACCAACTAACAATACTTGGTCTTTCACAAGACCGACAGGGTCAGGGAGCGATCAGTCCCGCCACCTCCTGGCCATGATGCCCCTTCCAGGCATCCAGAATCATCTGCAGTCCGTCTATGGATGGCTGATAGCTGAGAAGCTCCGCTGCGCGGCTAAGCGAGAACTCATAGCGGTACTCGTTCGGGAAGGGTATCTCGGCGATCGTCCAATGAGAGAGCGTATTGAGCGCCTCTCCCGCGACATCATACCGCACAGGCAGGCTGGCGATATTCATGGCGAGTCCGAAGCCTTCGCGTGTCTCCAGCGCCAGCCTGACGGCGCGCGCCGCATCGCGCACATCGCAGAAATGACGCTTCCAGGCGGTTCCGTCCCGGTTAAGGGGAACGGCGATTCGCTGACCGTTCTCCCAGGCTTTCAGCACGGCGTCGCGCCATTGCGGGGATTCTGCACCGCTCCCCTCACGAACGCGATTCACCCAGGTCTCCAGCAGAAACCCGTGCGCCAGCAGTTCCGCCCCCGCGGTCACCATCGGAAACCGCAGGCTGATCGTGGGCAGATGATGCTGCAGATAGTAGGCGCTGCAGAGCGCCTCCGACGCCAGCTTGCACGCTCCATAGACGTTGGTAATCTCAGTGGTCGCCTCCGCCTCCCGCACGGGATCGCCCGGACGATAACCGCTCCCCTCATAGACCGAGGTCGAACTGATAAAGATAAATCGCTCGCAGCCGGCCTTTCGCGCCGACTCCAGCAGGATCGCCGTCGCCTCCAGCCCTCCCGCCACCATACTCGCCGGATCGCCGGTGAATATGACCCCATTATGAACGACCGCTTCGCAGCCTTCCGCCAGCGTCGCCAGATGGGCGCGATCCGACAGATCCGCCTCGACGATCTCCGGCTTGTATGGCGCGAGCTTTTCAACTCGCGGAGTGCCGGGGCGCACCGCCGCCCGCACAGGGTAGCCGTGCTGCGTCAGTTCGCGCACGATGTTGGCACCGATGCGCCCGCTTGCTCCTGTCACCAGAATCATGATCCTGTCCCTCCTGCAGCTACTTTTTCGCCCGCCCCTCCTTCTCTCCTTCTTTCCATGCGTTGCGGGTGTCTGCTTGATTCTGGGATCATCCACACAGTATAATAGACAGGGCTTCCATGCTGACCCCGCCCCGCGAGCCTGTAGACGGGCGGGGTTTGTCACGTCAGGAGGAGAGCGCGCCGAACCGAAAGCCGTTCTGGGCAAGAGAGGGGAGAGGGGAGAATGACAAGGTATATTTTCGTCACCGGAGGCGTCGTCAGTTCTATCGGAAAAGGCATCACCACCGCCAGTCTGGGACGCCTGCTGCGCAATCGCGGCTTTTCCGTCACGGTTCAGAAACTCGATCCTTATATCAATGTGGATGCCGGAACGATGAACCCCTACCAGCACGGGGAGGTCTTCGTCACCGACGACGGCGCGGAGACCGACCTCGACCTGGGACACTATGAGCGTTTTATTGACTGCAACCTGACACGCCACTCCTCCGTTACCACCGGCAGCGTCTACAGCGAAGTCATCGCCAAAGAGCGGCGCGGCGACTACCTCGGCAGCACCGTCCAGATGATCCCCCATATCACCAATGAGATCAAGGAGCGCATCGTCCGCGTCGGTAAAGAGACTCAGGCGGACGTGGTGATCGCGGAGATAGGCGGCACCGTGGGCGACATCGAAGGACAGATTTTTATCGAGGCGATTCGTCAGTTCCGCAAAGATGTCGGTCATGCCAACTGCCTCTACATCCATGTCACGCTCATCCCCGATGTCGGTCCCTGGGGCGAGATCAAAACCAAGCCGACTCAGCACTCGGTCATCAAACTGCGCGAGATGGGAATACAGCCCGACGTGCTTATCTGCCGCACGCGCCGCCCGATCTCGCTGGAGATGCGCGAAAAAATCTCCCTCTTCTGCGATGTGGATAAAGAGGCGGTCATCGAGGCGATGGATATCGAGACGCTCTACGAGGTTCCGCTGCGCTTTGAGGATTCGGGACTGGCGAATCTGGTCGTCAAGCGGCTCGGAATGCCGGAACGCAAACCCGATATGGCGGAGTGGGAGGAGATCGTTCAGCGAATCAAGTGGCCCACCTATGAGGTGAATGCGGCGATTGTCGGCAAGTACACGGGTAACGGAGACGCCTATATCTCCATCGCCGAGTCGCTCAAGCATGGCGGCATCGCCAACGATGCGCGGGTGAACCTGACCTGGCTGGACAGCGAAGAGCTTGAGACAGAGGAGTTCGAGAAACGGCTGGCGGAGATGGATGCCATCGTGGTGGCGGGCGGATTCGGGGCGCGCGGCGTGGAGGGAAAGATTAATGCCGTTCGTTATGCGCGTGACCGCCATGTTCCCTATCTGGGTCTCTGCTACGGAATGCAGATGGCGGTGATCGAGTTTGCCCGCAACGTCTGCGGACTGGCGGACGCGCATACTGAAGAGGTGGAGCCGAACTCCCTGCATCCCGTGATCCACATCCTTCCCGAACAGAAAGAGGTCACCTATAAAGGGGCGACCATGCGGCTGGGAGCCTACCGCTGTCAGTTAGTGGCCGGCTCGCTCGCGGAGCGACTCTATGGCTCTCCCTATGTCTTCGAGCGGCATCGTCATCGCTACGAGTTGAACAATGAGTATCGCGAGATTCTCGCCAAGCACGGCATGATCTGTTCCGGCATCTCCCCCGACTACCGGCTGGTCGAGATCATCGAAATCCCGGAACATCCCTATTTCATCGCCACTCAGTTCCATCCCGAATTCAAATCGCGCCCCAACCGCGCCCACCCGCTTTTCCGGGGATTGATCGAAGCCGCCGTTAAACGCACCGGGCGCAAGTACGCGCCCATCGGCGAGCGCGCGGCCCTGCATGCCAACGGGCAGCGTTCGCTGCCGGAGATGGAGACTCTGGGACTGGAAGGGGCGGAATAGAGAGACGCTCTCGATTAGCCATGAACCTGCACGAGATACCGATCGGCGACGGCGCGCCGCACGTTGTCAACGTCATCATCGAGATACCGGAAGGCAGCACCAACAAGTACGAGTACGATCCGCGTTACGGCACGTTCCGGCTGGATCGCACCCTCTACTCGCCTCTCTACTATCCCCATAACTACGGTTTCATCCCCAGCACGCTCTACCCGGATGGCGACCCGCTGGACATCTTCGTCCTCTGCAGTCATGCCATTGTCACCGGCGCGCTGGTGCAGGCGCGCCCGGTCGGCATCCTGCGCATGCATGACGACAAGGGGCAGGATGACAAGGTGATCTCCGTCTTTAACAACGATCCGCGCTATGCCCATGTACAGCGCCTGACCGATATCTCCGAGCACCAGAGAAAGGAACTGGTGCACTTCTTCCAGGTCTACAAGGACCTGGAGAATAAGTTCGTTGAGATCGAAGGATGGTTTCCCGTCACCGTCGCACACGACCTCATCATGCGCTATGTGGTCGAACGATGATGCTTCAATTTCTCCTCCTTCGCGCTCTTCCGCCCGCTTTTCTGGCGGCTCTTCTGTTGACGGGAGCCGTCGCGCCCTCCCAGCCAGATTCCCCCGAACCGCAGAACCGTCGCGCCTCCCGGACGCTATGGGTGATGGAGCATCAGCGATGGTCTCCGGCGGAGCAGATGCTGGCGGTGACGCTTCAGGGACTGGCAAACCGCAGGCAGCCGCGAGTCTGGATTCGCGCCGGAGGGATGTCCGCCGTGCTTCTGGAGGAGCTGCAGAAAGAGGGGACGCAGATTCGCGAGGTCGCCTCCGTGTGGGATCTTATTCGGGAGTTGAAAGGCGAAATCCGTGGCGCGGTTGTGTATCGCCTGGGAACGCCTTCTGTGGGCGTCGCCACCTCGCTCTGCGGACCGATGCAGGGCGTTGCGGTCGAGGAGTCGCTGCTGGAGAGGGCGCAGGCAGCCGGTCTGAAGGTGATCCTGGATGCGCGAGGCATGGATGAGCGGCAGGCGCTTCGAGAGCACCGCGCCCTGTTCCGCGCTGGAATTGCCGTCGAGCAGGCGACAGACAAGGTCGGACATCTGCGCGATTTTGCGGTGGCGCGCAGCGCCTTCACGTTCGGCACAACCGACTCGGCATTTCGTACCGAAGCGGCGCGCGCCCTCGGTCCCAATGCGTTGATTTTCGGCTGGGGAGACGATGAGTTTCGCTGGGTGCGCGACATCAGTCGCGCGAATGCGACCGGCGTGCCTGCGGACTGGAGCCTGAATCTCTCCGCCATGCAGCACCTCTCCGCTGGAAAGTTGAAGCGCCCCCGACGCCCGCGCCCGGTCACGGAAGAGGGCGTGCGATACATCGCCTTTGTGATGAGCGATGGCGACAATATTCAGTGGCTGGGCGGCAACTTCGTCCATGATCGGGGATTCTGGGGCAGCCCCCTGCGTGGTCAGTTTCCAATGACCTGGGAGGTTGCGCCCACCCTGGCGGAGGTCGCCCCCCGCATCCTTCGTCACTTCTATCGTACCGCGACAGACCGCGACGGCTTCGTAACCGGTCCCGGCGTTCCAGGGTACACCTTCCCCCATCATCATTCGGATCGCCGATCCATCGCAAAGCAGGCGGCGGGATTTCTGCGAAGGTCTGATCTGTCGGTCGTCAGCGTTCTCAACGACAACGCCGGTCGGATGGAAGATACGATTCCTCTGCTTGAACTGCCGGAAGTAGAGGGCGTGATCTATAAGGACTACGCCCCTTATCATCGGCGAAAAGGCGCGGTGCTCTGGCATCATGGCAAGCCCTGCGTGGCATATAAGTTTCTTCTCTGGGAGGGAATTCAGTCCCCGGAACAGATGGCGCAGGAGTTTGCGAAGATGCCCGCCTCCCCGAAAACGGACTCTGGCAGTTATGCTCTGGTCAATGTTCATGCCTGGTCCTACCGCGATATCGGCGGTCCGATGGAGGCGGTGCGTCGCGCTATCTCGCTCCTTCCTCCCGATACGCGGGTCATTACGGCGGACGATCTGATCTATCTGCTGCGCGAAAACTTCGGTAAAAAGAACGGTTCCTCTTCCCCTGCAACCTCGCCGCGCCGTTAGTCTCCCCTCCCCCCTTACCTGTTTTTTTCCCGGTTACGCAAACAATCTGAAACCGGAGGGAGATAGTCGGGGTAGTCATTTTATCAGAGTTTCTGACCATGAGCCTGCAAACGGCTCCGCAGGCTCGCACAAGGAGGAACGACCATGGGAATCACTATCGGAGATGCATTGACGGTCGTCTCGCTCATCGGCGGAACCTGCCTGGCGCTCTGGGCGATGATGGTCGGAATGGTGATGCTGTTTTCACGGCGCGCGGGACAGGCGGCGGCGCATCTAGAGCGCTCCCCTGCCGGCGCGCTTCTTATTGGCGCAGTGCTGACCACCGCTGTAGTGGTAGCCAACGTTGTACTACAGCAGGCCCCCAACGGACTCGTTCGACTGATCGGATGGTCGCTGATCTACGGCGCTCTCTCCATCAGCCTCGTGGGAGCCAGCGGGTTGGCGATGCTGGTCGGCGGACGGATTCAGCGCATGGACGGACGCATGTCGGCTTTTTCCGGTCTGACTCGCGGCGCGGCGCTGATCGTGATTGCCGGACTGCTGCCCCTGCTGGGCTGGTTTCTGTTCATCCCTCTGATTATGATGTTCTCGCTGGGCGCGGGACTGCAGGCAACCTTCTATAAAGGACGCCCGGCATCGGTTCCGGCTCTGGGCAACGGCGTTGAGCCGCTCATCACCACCCCGCCTCCCTATAACCTGGAGAATGTCGTCCCCGTGCAGAGTCGCGGGATATCGGAAGAGCGCAAGCCGGAAGAGAGTACGGAGTCCACCGCGCAAAATAGCTATGAGGCGGCGCAAAAATGAAACTCAACCGCCGCGACTGTCTGCGACTGGGCGCGGCAGCCGGGGTAGGCGCGCTGCTGTCCGGATGCTCGCAGGCTGTTCGCCGTTTCACCACGCCCGCGCTTCCGGCGACGCTGGAACTGCCGTCCGAAAACGTTGATCCGATCACCCGCATCGTGAACCGCGTCTCCTTCGGTCCCACGCCCGGAGAGATCACCCGCGTTGCCGCCCTCGGTCTGACGCCGTATGTCGAGCAGCAGCTTCATCCCGGCTCCGAGGAATCTCTGGCTGTCACCGCCCGCCTGCGCGGTCTGGAGGCGTTCGAGGTCGGCGCGGGAGAGGTCGGCGATCTGCGCAAAGAGGAGATACTGCGGCAGATGCAGATGGCGGCGATCATCTATGCCGTCTACAGCGTTCATCAGCTTCGCGAAAGGATGGTGGACTTCTGGACCAACCACTTCAATATCTTCGCGCA
Source organism: uncultured Chthonomonadaceae bacterium (assembly GCA_964429855.1). Taxonomy (GTDB): domain Bacteria; phylum Armatimonadota; class Chthonomonadetes; order Chthonomonadales; family CAJBBX01; genus CALLMM01. The sequence continues at coordinate 178,862 of CAYSDM010000001.1, read as the reverse complement.
CAAAGGGCTGGGAGCCTTTCTCAAGCCCAGCGACGAACTCAAGGTGATTCGCGCCAACGCTCTCGGCAAATTCCCCGACCTTCTGCGCGCCTCTGCCCACAGTCCGGCGATGCTCTCCTATCTGGATAATCAGGTAAACCGAAGCGGCGTCGCCAATGAGAACTACGCCCGCGAACTGATGGAGCTTCACACGCTGGGCGTTCACGGAGGATACACGCAGAAAGACGTTCAGGAGGTGGCGCGCTGCTTTACCGGCTGGACGGTCGAAGAGGGCTTCCTGAAGCCGCGCGGCAAATTCAAGTTCGATCCCGACCTGCATGACGACGGTCCAAAGGTGGTGCTTGGGCATAACATCCCGGCGGGGCGGGGCAAGGGTCAGGGAGATATGGTGCTGGACATCCTGGAGCGGCATCCCTCCACCGCCCGATTTATCGCCTCCAAGCTCTGCCGCTACTTTCTGGGCGACGCCGCCGATACCTGGATCGAGCGCACCGCGCAGACCTATCTGCAGACCAATGGCGATATCAAAGCCATGCTGCGCCCGATTCTGCTTTCACAGGAACTGCTGGACTCTCCCCCCATAATGAAGCGTCCTTTCGACTTCATGGTATCTGCGCTGCGCGCCTTTAACGCCGACACTGACGGTAACACGCCGCTGCAGGAGTATCTGGCGCGTATCGGGCAGCCGCTCTATCAGTGGCCCATGCCCGACGGCTACCCGGATCGTACCGCTGCCTGGACCGGCTCGCTTCTGGCGCGCTGGAACTTTGGGCTGGCGCTTCTGAGCGGAGGAATCGCCGGCACATCGGTAGACATTCCGGCGATCCTGCGCGCCGCCGGCGCAAAGACCAACGCCAGACGCGCCGAAGCGCTGGCGGAGGTTGCGCTGGCGCGCCGCGCCGACTTGGAGGCTATGCAGCCGCTCTGCCGATCTCTGCGCGAACATATGGATCGCGCGCCTGTGTCAGCGGACGGCTCCCATCCCCTGCAAAACGAGACGGCGGCGCTGGCGCTGGCTTCGCCGCTGTTTCAGTGGAGATGAGAAGAGATGGAGACCAAGACGGGTATGAAAGGCAAAACCGACTGGTGGAGTTGTGATGGTAAAGGTTTTACGCGCCGGAAAACGACCAGAGAGGCGAATCCGCCGCGTGAAACGACCGAATCCCTCTCCCTGCTCTCCCCGACCCGACGGCAGGTGTTGATGGGCGCGGCGCTGGCGCTGGTCGGCTGGGCGGCAAAGGATTCGACCGCGCTGGCAGACCTGACCATCACGCCCGGCAAGCCCGCCGAACGCGCCGATACGCTGGTGGTGATCTTCCTGCGCGGGGGAGCGGACGGCTTGAATATCGTGATTCCCTATCTGGAGGACGAGTATCATCGCAGCCGTCAGAATGTCGGGTTAGCCTCCCCCACAGACCGTCGGGCTTCGGCGACGGATCGCGCCATTGACCTGAATGGATTCTTCGGAATGCACCCGGCGATGGCTTCCATTCGTCCGTTGTATGAGCAGGGGCTTCTGGCTTTTGTGCATGCCTGCGGTTCCGGTGACCAGACGCGCTCCCACTTTGAGGCGATGGCGACGATGGAGCGGGGCTTGCCCGATGAGAAGACGGGACTGGCGAGCGGATGGGTGGCGCGTTATCTCAGCAACACCGTCAACGATAATCCCTCGCCGCTGCGCGCCGTCTCCTTCAGCAGCGTGATGCCAGACTCGCTGCGCGGCGCTACCGACGCCACCGCGCTGACCTCTCTGAACGAGTTCCGGCTGGTTTTGCCTTCTGGAGGCGGCTCGGAGAAAGAGGCGATTCTTCGCTCCGCGCTGGAGTCGCTCTACCGGGAAGGCAAGGACGCCGTCTCCCATGCCGGCAGGGAGACGCTGGCAGTGCTGGAGACGCTCAACCGGATTGATCCCGCCAACTATCGTCCGGCAAACGGCGCGACCTACCCGACCAGCGACCTTGGGAACGGAATGCGGCAGGTCGCCTGCCTGATTAAAGGCAAGGTCGGGCTGGAGGTCGCCTGCCTGGAGCGGGGCGGCTGGGATACCCACGTCGCGCAGGGCAGTTCCGGCGGATGGCTGGCGTCCAATCTCGACGACGTGAGTAGATCGCTGGCTGCCTTTTGCGCCGATATGGGAGCGGACATGAGCCGTATTTCGGTGGTTGTGATGACGGAGTTCGGGCGGCGGCTGGTCGAAAACGGAGGTCTCGGAACCGATCACGGGCGCGCCAGCGTGATGTGGCTGCTGGGCGGCGGCATTGCCGGCGGCAAGGTCTATGCGCGCTGGCCCACGCTGGCCAAAGATCAACTGGAGGAGGGTCTGGACCTTCAGGTGACGACCGACTATCGCGATGTGCTGGCGGAGATCGTCACCCGGCGTCTGCTCAACAGCCGCGCCGCCGCAATCTTCCCCAACTATACGCCGAAACCGCTCGGCGTGGCAAAGATAAAAGCCTGAAACGCTACGCCACAAAGGTTCAAGGGGAGGATTTCGCCTCCCCTTTTTCGTTTCCGGCTGCCATCAGACCGATCAGCGCACTCCGAGCAGCTCTACCTCGAAGAGAAGCGTCGCGTTCGGCGGAATCACGCCGCCTGCTCCGCGCTCGCCGTAAGCCAGGTTCGGCGGGATGGTCAGCTTGCGCTTGCCGCCGACTTTCATCGTCATCACGCCCTCATCCCAGCCCGGAATCACCTGTCCGACGCCGATGGTAAACTCAAACGGCTCGCCGCGATCCCGGCTGCTGTCAAACTTCTGACCGTTGGTCAGCGTGCCGACATAGTGCACCTTGACCATCTGCCCGGCTTTGGGGCTTGCCCCTTTCCCGACGACAACATCCTCGTACTTTAATCCCGATTTGGTCGTCACGATCTTTCCTTTCGGCGGCGCCGGTTTCTTTGGCGCCGGCTTGGTCTTGGGCGGCGGTTTCTGCCCCTGCGCGTGTGCAGAGACAACGCTGCCTGCCATCCCGCTGCCCAGCACGCAGAGCGCTATCGCTGCGGCGAGAATCTTCATGTCCGGTCTCTCCTTATGACATCATACTGTGTCAACGATCAACATGGATATGGCTACATTGTAGCACTTCTTACCCAACTGTCTTTGTGGTCATGGGTGAAACCGCACAATTCTGGATTTTTGAATATCGAATGTACGACAAACAAAAACTATAAAGATCATTTGTCTACTTGAATTATCATGGGAGGGACGTAAATTCTTATCATAGAAAAGCCCCTTTCTTTCATAGATCAGACGCTCCGAACCTATCAAACAATAGTATTACGCCACCCATCCATTGCTCGCTGAATGATCGGCAAGATCATCAACCTACCTTCACGCTCAGACTGTAAGGAAAGCATTGTCATCCATTAAGGAGGAAAATGCCATGTTACAAACCAAAAAATGTCTTTACGTTCTTAGTGTTTTGGTCATCTTCAGCAATGATCGAGGCAATTACAACATAGACATCGTCCACTCTACCCCCATGAGAAGCTACGCATTTTAAGGACCAACCAACATGCTTATGCAAAGCGTCAGTCTGTTTATGCTTCTGACAGTCGGCTCTCTGACACAGAATGCCGTTCGGCTGCCGGAGCGCGAACTCCCGGAACCGCCGCGCGAGGCGTGGATGTCAAAAGATGCCGCGCTGCAGGATCCGGTTACGCTGGAGGCGAGAGGGCGACCTCTGCGGGTCGTCCTCGCCTCGCTCTCCCGGCAGACTGGCGCACATCTCTCCGCCGCCCGGGACCTCTCCGAGCAGCGCGTCTCCATAAACGTCCGTCGGCAGCCGTTAGCGCGGGTGATGGGGCGTCTGCAGGACCTTTTCGGACACGGGTCGCTGCCTTCCCGGAGCGTATACTGGGATCGCGCGGTGGGGGAGAACCGATCTGTGCGCTACATCCTTCGCCGAACCATGCACGGGCGTCGGGAAGAGCAGGCGATGCTGGACGCTCCGGTTCGGATTACCGCGAAGTGGCTGCGGGAGATGCGCGACTATGGGCGTCTCTCTCCTGAAATGCGAAGCCGTTACAAATGCGGTTGGTCCCTGCTGCGAAATGAATTTGTAAAAGATGGCAGGAGCCTGTCTGAAGGGAACACCGGTCCTCTCGGCGAAGCAGTCGCCTCTCTCTCCGACACACAGATTGACACGCTGGCGCAGAGCGGACGGGTATCCCTCACGCAGTTCACTCCCTCCGAAACGGCGAGGAAAAGCCTCGCGTCGCTGCTCGCCGAGTCCGCCGGGAACTCGAACGCCTCCCTGCAGGCGACTCTCCGGCTGGTATCGGAAGGAGAGGATGGCGGCTTTGACCTGCTTCTGGAAGTTGATAAGAAGGGACTCTACTCATCCGGATGGCACGTAGACCCTTTTGGAACTTCCATGACTGACTGGGATATGGAAGCGATCGAAGCGGCGCAGAAGAAAGAGAATGGGGAGGAGATAGACCTGCTGGCGCGCCTGAACGCCCCTCCGGGAAAACGCCCGAATCTCAGCATGGCGGCGGCGCTGGAACTGTTGAGCCGGGAAGCCGGAATACCCCTCTATGCGGAGGTCTTTCTGAAGCCGCGCCGGACTCTACAGGTCACCCGGGGAAAGCCGGAGTATCTTCTATCGAGAATCTGTGTCGAGTTCGGGTGCGACTGGCGAAAAATCGGCGGCGACTACTACGTCTGGAGCAGGTCGTGGGCGTTCGACCGCGCCGGGGATATTGCGGAACCGCTCATGATGCGCTGGGAAGAAGCCCTTAAGCAGAAGGGACGTTTTGAGTTTTCCGACCTTCTGGAGATGGTGCAACTGACAGATCGTCAGATAACAACACTGCAGCGCGTTCTGAAAACGCAGTTTTCTTTCCACCATCCGCGTAACCGGGCGGCGATGCGACTCGTCGCCAGTCTTTCGGCGCAGCAGCGTATTCTGGCGTCGGGTCCTCAGGGAGTGGAACTTACCTCCCCCGATGAGAGCCAGCAACGGCTGTTGCAGCGTCTCTTCGAACGCGAGCGAATCGCCTTTCCGGTCTATCTCCAGATCAAGCCGGAAACCACCGGCGTCGGGATTCTGCTCCGCGATGGTACCGGCGAGGCAGTGCCGGGCTGGGCTTACCTCGGACCAAAGGCGGAGATACAATTCTATAAAGGCGAGCCTAATCAGAGAGACTGAAGCAAACCGCGCCTTTTGCGGGGGGATCGCAGAGCAGCGCGAAGGGATGTCCGCCGATGCGCGTGGGAACCAGCGCAATCGGGCGATCTCCCTCCGTCTCCAGATCGCGCTGCGCCTCCTGCGGCTCCAGCGCAACGCCCCGCCGCTTGACCGCCGTCAGCCTCCCCTGCACCCTGACGGTTCTGCTGCAATTAAGGGTCTACACCATCAGCACCGCCAACCCCATCCGGGCGCTCAACACCTCCAATGCGATCGTCGCTGAGGGGGACAGCGTTGTGCAGCCGGACGGACGCTCGACCGGGGGGTCTCCGGTCGCTCGATCATTTCGCACGAAAAAAGGGGCGCATGGCAACGCCCCGTAGAGTGGACTGTCTTCGAGGTTTTGACTTGGGCATTGTGATCACAAAGGCGCAGGCGCCTCCTTTTCAGACAGAAGAACAATTCGACGAGAGGATGCAGGCTGTAAAAGATGCGCGACGCCTGCTTGAGACCATACTTTTTCTGTCCGTCCCCAGTAGGCAACGTAGGCTTTCTTCCCGTCCACCGTGGAGTACCAGCCGTTTTCACCGCTGCCGGTAAAGAGAACCACGCGCGTATAAGGCTTTATGGGGACATCCTGCGTAAAGATGAACATGGCGTCCGAGGCTGTCGCAGGATCGCCATGCAGGTAGCTGTCCGCACAGAGAATCCACCCGCGCAGCGACAGCGTCGTTAATCCTTGATTCTGCAGGACGATATACTCCCCGTTGACCGATTGCCCGGCGTGAACTTCCACGATTCTCAGCATCCGCCTCTCCCGCCTTGAAAAGCGCTTCCGGGGAGCAGGTGCGCCTCCTCCCCGGAGACCATTTCCTTATGAGCAGCCGAAGACGGAGCCGCAGTTGAGGCATTTGTAACAGGCGCCGTTGCGAACCATCAGCGCGCCGCACTCCGCGCAGGCGGGCGCGTCCGCCTGCAACTGGAAGATTTCACGTTCTCGTGCGGTGAAGGAACCGCCTGCAGACGGAGCCGCAGAAGGTGTGGGTGCAATGGGAGCGACTGGCGCTTCGATCACCGGCGTCTCCCCGTTCAGAGAGCGAGTCTCTGCCGGAGGCTGCGCCTCCACCGGCAGAAACTTGGTTCCGAGCCAGCGGAAGATGTAGTCGGGAATGGACTTGGCGAACCGGATATCCGGATTCGGCGTGATCCCGGACGGCTCGAAGCGGGTATGCGCGAACTTGTTCACCAGCGTCTCCAGCGGAACGCCGTACTGGAGCGCCAGCGATGTCATCGTCGCCAGAGTGTCCATCAGACCGGAGATCGTCGAGCCTTCCTTGCTCATTGTCAGGAATATCTCGCCGGGTGTGCCATCATCATACATCCCGACGGTAATATAGCCCTCATGTCCCGCAATACTGAACTTATGGGTGATGGAGCGGCGCTCATCCGGCAGTTTGCGCCGGATGGGACGCGCTTCCTGCACGGGCGCGGTTGTCGCCGTCGGAGTCGGGGCAGGCGCAGGGGAAACTGTCTTCGGCGTCTCCTCCTCGGTCTTTGCGCTCTTCTCCGCCTCCACCTTCCTGGTCACCAGCGGCTGGGTGCGCTTGGAGCCGTCGCGGTAGATGGCGATGGCTTTCAGACCGAGTCGCCATCCCTCCACATAGACGCCCATAATATCATCGGGAGTCGCCTCATTGTGCATATTCACCGTCTTGGAGATTGCGCCGGAGATGAACGGCTGCGCCGCCGCCATCATCTTCACATGCCCCATGTAGTGGATAGTGCGCGTGCCATTGGCGGGCTTGAAGGCGCAGTCGAAGATCGGCAGATGTTCCGGCTTCAGTCCAGGCGCGCCCTCAATGGTATCTTCCCGGTTGATATAGTCCACGATGGCGGTCACCTGCTGCGGCGAGTAGCCCAATCGCTGAAGCGCTTCCGGAACCGTGTTGTTGACGATCTTCATCACGCCGCCGCCTACCAGGTTCTTGTACTTCACGATGGCGATATCCGGCTCGATACCGGTTGTATCGCAGTCCATCATAAAGCCGATGGTATTGTGCGAGATAAAGCCGCCGGCAATGTAGGTCACATTGGAAGGAACTGAAAGATCGTATGTTAGCTGTTCTCCGCCGTCCTCATTGGCAGCAACCGTATCGTAGAAGAAGCGCAGCGCCTTCGCAATACGCGCATCACCGGTCTGTGCATAGAGATGCTCCGCCATTCGGCGCGTTATGGCTCCATTATGCCGCTTCACAGACAGTTTCATCGCGTCACGCCGGTTACTGCTGGCAGGCAGCAGTTCCTCAATAACCGCCGGATCGAGATAGACATAGTCATATCGAGCGGACTGCTCAACGCGGCTGACGGATACGGCTTCGCGTTTTCGAGCGCCGATGAATCCCACACGGGAAAGGAAGCTGTCCGTATAGGACTTATTGCGCAGTCTGAGAACATAGAGGGGAGCCTGGCTCCATCCGGTTGTCTCCTGCCGGGTGGTTGTCGGTATTCCGAGAGCCAGCAGAAGCGTCTTAACCTCCTCAGAAAACTCTCTATGAACCGTACTCCAGCAGGGAATGCCGCCCGTTACGGTTCCATCCGCCTCATACAACCCTCGCAGAAATGCTCCGTAGACCGCCGGATCATTCGTTGCCAGAACTGCATCTGGAATACAGGGGAGATATCCCTTCCCACAATGCTCCGGACCCGGCGCTTTTTTGGCGAATCCGCAAGCTTCCCACCAGAGAACCAGCGGAACGGAATGGGCCGATACCTCATGATAGCCCTGTTGCTCGATGATGCGCGCATCCAGATTGAACAGGGATTTCATCAGCTCACAGAGGCGATCCGCCACATCTCGATCAGAGTTTGTGACGCAGAAGCGCGGTCCTTTGGAGTGGATGGAGCCATCTCCCATAAAGTAGCCGACCAACTCCGCCAGTTCAGGCGTCATCGTTCGCGGTACGCGGGTGGTATAGTCGCCCGTCCAGTACTCTTCACCCAGCGGCGGAAGCGAGACCGTCTTCGGCGATCCGATCAGTTCTCCCAGAGAGAGAGCCACGATGTCACCGGCAGTGATATCGGCGAAACGCTTCCAGTTCAGCGATCCACTGGCAGCATCCAGCACCTTGATTCGGTGTTTTAGCGTCCCCTGAATGGCATAACCGCACCGGGTTACAATGCGGCGGGTTTCCTCGATTCCATTCACATAGAAACGGGTAGCGTCCTGTTCGCCTTCATCGGTCAACACCTTAAAAGCCACGTCTTGCCACTGGGGCCCATTAATATTTCCCAGGCGGCGCAGACGCATCAAACCGCGATCCGTAACGATTAACGACCCCTCTACCAGACATCCGGTAGGCGCCAGTACAGTAGCCTGCGCGTTACGATAGCCGTACTTCTCGCCCATCGCGATGGCGTTATCCCAGGCGGTGCGCGCGCCGTCCATCATATCGCCGGGAACATATCGCTCCTCGATCCCCTCCACCGAGTCGCGGTGCATCCGCATCACGTCCAGGAACGGCTCGCGGTTCGGCTCATACCCCCGGAAGGGGCCGCCATGATCGCGGGCGATTATCGCCGACTGATGATAGGCTTCGCCCGTCATGATGGCGGTGATGGCGCCGGCAAGCGCGCGACCGGCGTCGCTGTCATACGCCAGTCCGCGTGACATCAGCAGCGCGCCCAGGTTCGCATAACCGAGTCCCAACGGACGATAGTCGTGGCTGTTCTTCTCGATGGCTTCGGTCGGATAGGAGGCGTTCTCGACCAGTATCTCCTGTGCGGTAATCATGATCCGGCAGGCGTGCTTGAAGCTGTCCACATCGAACTCGCCATCGGAACGGCGGAACTTCATCAGGTTCAGCGAGGCAAGGTTGCACGCGCTGTCGTTGAGGAACATATACTCCGAGCAGGGATTGCTGGCATGGATGCGATCCGTGTTTTTGCAGGTGTGCCATCTGTTGATCGTCGTATCGTACTGCATTCCCGGATCGCCGCAGACCCACGCGCTCTCCGCAATCAGACGCATCAGTTCAACCGCCTGATAGGTGTCCGACACCGAGCCGTCCAGAACGTTATGCGTGTGCCAGACGCCGTTATTGAGATAGGCGTTCATAAACTCATCGGTCACGCGCACGGAGTGGTTGGCGTTCTGATAGGAGACGCTGTCGTAGGCTCCGCCCGGAACGTTGAAGTTGCCGTTGTAACCGGCGTCAATCAGCGCCCACGCCTTCTTCTCCTCATCGGCTTTGCAGGTGATGAAGGGAACGATGTCCGGGTGATCCACGTTGAGGATGACCATTTTAGCCGCGCGGCGGGTCTTTCCGCCCGACTTGATGACCCCGGCAAACGAGTCATAACCGCGCATGAAGGAGACCGGTCCCGAAGCGGTTCCGCCCCCCTGCAACCGCTCTCGCGAGGAGCGCAGAGTGGAGAAGTTGGTTCCGGTGCCGGAACCGAACTTAAACAGCATTCCCTCGGTCTTCGCCAGCGTCAGAATGCTGTCCATCGTATCCTGTACAGAGTTGATAAAGCACGCCGAACACTGCGGGCGGGGCTGATCCGCCAGCCCCACATTGAACCAGACCGGCGAGTTAAAGGCGGCTTTCTGATGCAGCAGGATATGAGTCAGTTCATCGCGGAAGGCGAGGAAATCCGCCTCGGAAGCGAAGTAGCCCTGCGTCTTTCCCCAGTCGGAGATGGTGTAGGAGACCCGCTGAATAAGCTGCCGAACGCTGTTTTCGCGCTCCGGCGTCCCGATATGCCCTCGGAAGTACTTGGAAGCGACCACCTTGACGGCAAGCTGCGTCCAGGATTTCGGCGCGTCAATATCGGTCTGCTCGAAGACGACGTTTCCCTGTTCGTCGGTGATCGCGGCGGTGCGCTTCTCCCACTCGACGGAGTTCCAGACATCCTCTCCCGTCTCGGTGAAGCGGCGCGAAATTTTCAATCCCGGCGCTCTGGTTTTGCGCCCGCCGCCGGCGCGCGCGACGACCGCCTTCTCGGTCTCCGCTTCGCGCGCGGCAGCCTGCTCCTCCTCCATCGCCGCCATCATATCGGTCTGCTCTATTTTCGGGTCCTGCATCGGTTCGTACTCCTCCCTCTATCGCTGAGTCACTGACAACCCGGTTCTGTTCTTACGGTTTCGTGCGCTTACGCAGCAGGTTGACGATCTCCTTGAACTGCGTGGCGTCCTCAAAGTGCTTGTAGACGGACGCAAAGCGCACATAAGCCACCTGATCCACTCCCCGCAGCCGCTCCATCACCATGTCGCCGATCTCCAGCGAGGAGACCTCGCGCTCCAGGCGGTTGTAGAGCATCCGCTCGATGTCGCTGGCGATCTGCTCCAGCATCTCGAAGCTGACCGGGCGACTGGTGCAGGCAAGACGCATTCCGTGCAGCAGTTTCTCCCGGCTGAACGGTTCGCGCCGACCGCTCTTCTTCACCACGAACAGAGCCATCTCTTCGATCTGCTCGAAAGTGGTATAGCGGCGTCCGCAGCCTTTGCATTCACGGCGGCGGCGGATAGTGTCGCCTTCCTGCGACTCGCGGGAGTCGAGCACCCTGTCTTCTTTAGAACCACAGAACGGACATCGCATGGCAATCGCCTCGCGCTCGCGGGCTTCCACATATAGTGGCTGCGAGCATAATAACACCCTATATATGGACTGTCAAGAGGGTTGAAAGTAGATTTTTCGCCGTTTTTTACAAGATATGGCGTTCGTTTTCACTGAAAACTACTATAAATAGTATACAACATCTCCTCCAGGCTATCAACAGGCGGCAGAAAGCCGGACGAAAAGGGGAAACCATCCCCGACCGCGAATCTACCGGATCATAACGAAGGAGAGGAGCAGAGGGATGATTGAAGAGGCTGTCATACAGGCGATGGGGATCGGCACGGAGCAGCGCGAACTGCTGGTGACGACCTGGCTGATGCTGGATGCCATCCATCAGGGCGATCCGGAGACCTATGCGGCATTGTGCGCCCCGGATTTAACCTGCTTTGAAGATGTCTGCCCTTATCGGATAGACGGCGTGGAGTTCCATCTATCGCTCATCCGCCTGATGGCACAGAATCCCGCGAACCGACCCGCGCGATTCGATATGCTCAATCCGCAGGTGCAGCTTTACGGAGAGACCGGCATCGTCACCTATACGCGCCTGATGACCTATGATGACAACGGCAGACCGCGCTGGACGACCTTCAATGAAACTCGCGTCTACGTTCGGATCAACGGAGCCTGGAAGATGGCGCACTTCCACCGCTCGCCGACATCCGCATAACGCGCAAGGCGGCGCGATACGCCCGATCCCCGGAAGCTGGGCATATCGCGGCAGGAATGCGCCGTTCTCTGTCGAACTACCTTTTGCGTGAAAGACGTATCAAACGCGGAGACCGGCGCGAACCGCCGGTGCAGGAAGAGAAGGGAATGCGAGAAGAATCGTTTGCTTTTCTGAAGCGACTGGTGGATACGCCGGGCCCCTCCGGCTATGAACAGGCGGTGCAGCGAGTCTATCGGGAGGCGGTTTCCGTATACGCGGATGAGGTGCGAACCGATGTGATGGGCAACGTTTTCGCGGTGCGCAATCCGGAGGGGAAGCCGCGGATTATGCTGGCGGGACATGCCGACGAAATCGGGTTCCAGGTGCGCTACCTCAGCGAAGATGGCATGATCTATTTCGGTTCGATCGGCGGACATGATCCGGTCGTGACGGTCGGACAGCGGGTTCATGTGCATACCGCCTCCGGACCGGTACTGGGAGTGCTGGGACGGCGCGCTGTTCATCTGATGGAGGCGGAAGAGCGCGGCAAGAGCGTCAAACTGGACGATCTCTGGATTGACATCGGCGCGAAAGACCGCAAGGAGGCGGAAACGCTGGTCTCCATCGGCGATTGTGTCACCTATGCGCAGGATATGCAGCCGCTGCAGGGAAGCCTCTGCACGGCGCGCAGTTTCGATAATAAGATGGGCCTCTTCGTGGTGGCGGAGGCGCTGCGCCTGCTGGCAAAGAGCGACCTGAAGGCGGCGGTCTTCGCCGTTTCGACCGTTCAGGAAGAGATCGGGCTGCGGGGAGCGCGCACCAGCGCCTACAGCGTTGATCCGCTCGTGGGTCTGGCAACCGATGTCGGGCATGCGGTGGACTTTCCCGGCGCGGAGAAAAAGCGAGTCGGCGATATCAAGCTGGGCAACGGTCCTATCATCACCCGCGGAGCCAATATCAATCCCCGCGTGTTTGAACTGCTGACGCAGACCGCCCGGGAACGGGAGATACCGTATCAGGTAAACGCGGCTCCCGGCGGAACCGGAACCGATGCCAACGCCATGCAGATAAACCGCGCCGGCATGGCGACCGGCTTGATCGGGGTCCCTCTGCGCTATATGCATACGCCATCCGAAGTGATGAATCTGGACGATATCGAGAACGCCGCCAGACTGATGGCGGGCTTCTGCGAGCGCGTCACGCCAGATATGGACTGGACGCCGCTTTAACAGAGTTTCAATCACAACAAACGAAAAGGGAAGCGATGATGAAAAGAATGGGATTGAGCCGAAACAGCCTGCTGGCGATGGGAGCGGGACTTACGGCGGTCGCATGCGGCTGGCTGGCGATCAACACCGCGCATATGGCGCAGGCGGGAGAGCCGAAACAGGACGCGGCAGTCACCAGAGAGAGAATCGTCCTCTTCAGCGGCAAAGAGGAGGAACTTAAGAAAAACTGGATGCGCATTGATGGCAGGGATGCCGCCTGGCCCGTCAACGACGGCGCGGTGGTCTCGCGTGGCGGCGATGTCGTGACCCGCGAGAAGTTCACGGACTTTCACCTGCATGTGGAGTTTCGGACGCCCAGGATGCCCGACAACGTGAAGGGGCAGGCGCGGGGCAACAGCGGCGTCTTCCTGCAGGGACGCTACGAGGTGCAGGTGCTCGACTCCTACGGACTGCCGGAAGTGGGACGCGGCGACTGCGGAGCCATCTATAATCAGCATGCCCCCCTGCTCAACGCCTGCAAACCGCCCATGGAGTGGCAGACCTACGACATCCTCTACCGCGCTCCCCGCTACGACGAACAGGGCGCGCAGACAGAGAAGGCGCGCGCCACCATTCTGCAGAACGGCATCGTCATCCATAACAACGTCGAGATCGCCCGCCCGACCTGGGGAATGCGCTTCGGAGAACTGAAAGACCCCGGCCCCATCGTCCTGCAGGATCACGGCAACCGGGTCGAGTATCGCAATATCTGGATTCAGCCCCTGCCGCTGCAGGGGGCGCAGCGGTACTGATCCACATGGCACCCGCAACTATTACGCCATCCAATCTCCTGCTGCCGACGATCAAGGCGGAGCCGGGACGAATCCATGCTGCGCGCTTGAAAGCCGGTCAGTCGCGCGCGGCGGAGATCGGCTGCCTGCTCCTCTTATGTCTCTTCTGGAACGGAATCGTCAGCCTCTTTTTCCTGGAGATGGTGAGCGGATGGCTGAATGGACGGGGGGACATCTTTCTGACCCTGTTCCTGATCCCCTTCGAACTGGTCGGCATCGGCTTGCTCGTTTTTCTCCTGCGCAGCATCCTGCTCGCGATCCGGGTGCGGGAGACCATTCTGGAGATCGAGAAGACGATTCTGGTTCCGGGAGAGCGGGTACGCGCCTATATCGCGCAGCACGGCGCGCTTCCGTTGAATAACTTCCTCGTGAATCTGGTGTGCGAGGAGAAGATCACCTATCGGCGCGGCACAGATACCTACAACGAGTCGAACGCCCTGCTGGATCAACAGATCATCACGACCGGACCGGTCACCACCACCATCGCCCGGCCGCTGGAGAAGCATTTCGACCTGGCCATTCCGGCGGATGCCATGCACAGCTTCGAATCGCGCAATAACAAGATCGTCTGGAAGGTTCACGTGAAGGGAGAGGTGGCGCGCTGGCCCGACTTCACTTTCGACTTCATTTTGTGCGTGATTCCGCCCGATTCGCAGAGGAGATTCTGATGCAGTACGATGAGGCCATCCCTCTGATTCAGGTGCGCCTGCATGATGATAGGCGAGAGTACCGTCCCGGAGAGACTCTGGCGGGAACGATTATGCTGCACGGAATGCGCCGGGATGAGCTAAAGTCGGTTGCGGTGCAGGTTCTCTGGTTCACCGAAGGAAAAGGCGACCGGGATGAGGGGTTCGCCTATTCCGATGAGCTTGATCTGCGCGGCGGTCCGGACTTCCCTTTCTCGGTTATACTCCCTCCGCTCCCACTCTCCTATCACGGCTTTCTGTTAAAGATCCACTGGCGCGTGCGTGTGACAGCCGATATGAAGCGCGGACGGGACCTGACCTACGAAGAGCCTTTCTTTCTGGTGTCCGGGCAGGAGGCGAATTGGACAAAGCAGTATTGACTGTCGGCGCACCGGGGCGAAGCCTGCGCTTTCACGGCGCGCCAAGTAATCCGTTTTGTTCGGAGCGCGTGAAGCCGGGAGCGATCCCCTTCTTCCTGCCGGAAGGTGAGAGCCTGGGATCGCTGCTGCAGACCTTTGCCGACAGCGGAATGCAGGGACAGATTCTCGGTCCGCACGGTTCTGGAAAATCCACGCTCTTGCACCATCTGGCGATGACAGCAGACGCGCTCGGTTGGCGCGTCTGCGCGTTCCGCTCTCCTTCCGCTCCCTGCTTCGCGGACGCCTCCTGCCTGTTTGCAGACGAATGGGAGTCGCTCTCGCAGTGGCGGCGCGTTCTCCTGCGCGCCGCCTGCCGACGCCGCGAAGTCGGCTTGCTGGTTGCCACGCACCGCGATGCGGGGCTGCCCACTCTCTGGCGCGCCGAAATCACCCCGGAAACGACGCGACGGGTGGTGGATCATCTATTGACCGACTGGCAGACGGAATCGCCCTCTGACGCTCTTCTGAATGACCTGTTTCAGCGGCATCAGGGAAATCTCCGCCTGATTCTTTTCGCTCTGTACGACTGGTACGAAACCCGCCGGGACCGCCCCCTATAACTGGACCGTTACCCGCGTACCGGGACGCTTCAGCGAAACCGGCACGGTTCTGCTCTTTCCGCGATAGGTCACCGTTACCGAATAGTCGCCCAGAAAGCCGCGAACGCTGCAGGCGCCCTTTCGATCCGTTTTTCCGTCCGCATTCGTCCACCACTCCCGATAGACCAGATCGAGGTAGGCTTTTCCGTTGGGCTTGAGGCTCCAGTCTTTACGAATCATCGCGCCGAGAGGCTGCCACATATGTCCCTCCCAGAATCCCCACATGGTGAAGCCGGTGGTGGCGGGATGACTGAAAAAGGCGGTCATGAAGTCGCGGGTGTAAGCCGCCTGCGTGATCTCATCGCGGGTCGGCAGGTCCCACTCCGTGATCTGAATGGGCAGCTTGAAACGGGCAAAACGGTCGAGTATCTGCGCCACACGCTCCGGAGGCGTCAGCGATTCGCCCATATGCCCCTGCATCCCGATGGCTTCCACCGCCGCTCCCTGATCCAGAAGATACCGGATCATCCGCTCATAGATATCCTGCTGAAGCTCCGTCTGCCCGCCGCTGGTCAGAATGGTGTTCTCATTGATGAAGAACCGGGAGTGAGAGTTCGCCGCGCGCGCCTGTCTGTAGATGTCCGCGTATATCTCGTCGCTGCCAAAGATGGCAGGCAGGTCGCGCAGGTCGCGGGTCTCATTGATGATGTCCCATCCGACAAAACGGAACCGGGCGGTGGCTTCCATGATCTCGCGGATATGCGCGTACATGGACTCGCGCAGCGCAGGCGGATCTTTTTCCAGAGCCTTCCAGCGAGTCGGCATGAACTGCCATCCGGGATAGATCAGCACATGGGCTTTGGTGGGAATCCGGTTCTTCTGTAGCCATTCGGCGATGCCTGTATAGTCCTGCCGCGACTTCGGACTCTCCCATCCCCAGTCGGCGTTATACATGGGGCAGGTCGCCTTGTTGTAGAGCTTCCGGAACCACTCCCGGTACTTCGCGCCGTCCGGCGTGTCGGCGAGAATCGGCTGTTCGGCAAAGGAACCAAACTCGTAGGCATGGCGTTTCATACGCACCGAAACGACTGCGCCGGAGAGCGGTCTGCCGCGTCGGTCGGTCACCTGCACCGACAGGGTCCCCTTTCTGTACTTCTCGATTCGCTCCGCCGCCGCTTTCCGCCAGGGCGCGTTCGGCTCGCTCCCCCGATAGGTCAAGCGCGTGACAGGCAGGCGCGAGGTATCCGCCAGCGGACCCAGATTCAGCACGATCAGCCCGCCGAACTCCAGCGTCTGAGCGATCTGAGAGAGATGAAACGTTAGACCGACCTCATTGGGCGCAAAGTCCCGCTCGGCGACCGTGTAGTAGTAGCACCGACGCCAGGTTCTCCCAGCGCTGCCCTGTGCAGAGTAGTAGGTCGTCCAGGGCGGACCATTGTTCTGTAGATACATTGCCCAGATTCCCTCGCCGGATTCATGGCGGGATTGCAGGCAGCGGACGTGGAATGTAAAGAGGATCACGTCGCCCTTCTTGATCGGGCGGGTGTTTGCCGGGATCTGCAGTTGGGAGCTGTAGGGGTTTTCGCCCTGCTTATGCACCTCCACCTGCACCGCCTTCTGAAACGGCTGCCCCGTAACCGGGACGACGGAGGATCGCGCGAACTCCGGCACGCCTCCCACACTGATACGGCTCAGGTCGGAGGGGTCGAACCAGGTTACTCCCGGTGTAGGGAGCAGGCGGCGTACCTGCACAAGATAGTCGGACATGCCGGGATCGGCGTTCTGCGCCGACAATGCGGAAGCCGCTCCGAACAGCAGGCAGGCGGCAAGAAGCATATGCAATCGCATCTATGTCCTCTCTGTGAATAGGTCTGTGTTCTTTTTCACAATCAGGTGATGGGTTTCCTGCTGAAAGGGTTGATTATGTCCGGCTGCGAGGTAATGCCATGAAGCTGTCTGTTTCTCTTTTTCTGTCAGCTCTGTTCTGTCTTACTCTCTCCGTGAAAGGAACCGCCATGCAGATCACTGGAAACGGCTTAATGCTGGAGTTCAGCCCGCAGACGGGCGGACTAGCCGGTATTGTCGGACCGAATGGACACGCCTTTATGCGCCGCGCCGAGTCCAGGCCCCTGCTGTGGCGGCTGACCTTCCGCCGCGCGGACGGCTCCGAGGTAAAGATAGACAACGCACAGGCGGAGCCGCCGACGCTAGAGACAAAGCCCGGCGAGATCATCCTGCGCTGGGAGCGTCTGAATCTGCCGGAAGAAAAGGGCGCGTTTTCGGTGCGCGTCTCCTGCCGGTTAAGCCCGACCGGTGATACAGCGCAGCTACGGCTGTGGGTGAACAACCGAAGCCGACAGACCGGGCTATGGGGCGTGCATTTTCCGGTGATCGCGCCGGTCTCGGAGACGGGCAAGGCGGACATTGCCATCGGACGCGGCAACTGGGGCGAACTCCACGCGGGCGCGGTTCAGACCATTGCCGGAGAGTACCCCTCGCACAACATGCCGATGCAGTTCATGCTGCTGCTGGAGGGCGATTGCGGTCTCTATCTGGCGGCGCATGATCCCGGCGCGCGCCACAAACAGTTTTCGCTGACACCGGGCGGCGAGTTCCATGTGAACACCTGGGCGGAGAACATGGGAAAGCCGGGCAGCGGCTGGAACGCTCCCTATGCCTTTGCGCTGGGGGCCTATTGCGGCGACTGGATGGACGGCTGCAAGCGGTATCGCGCCTGGGCGTTGAAGTCGGCTCCCTGGACGAAAAAGGGATCGCTGGCAAAAAGGAGCGACGTTCCGGAGGCGATGAAAAAAGTCGCTGCCTGGATCGTGGGGCAGGGTACGCGGGAGCAGGTGGTTCCGGTGGTGCGTAAGTTCGCGCAGGCGGTCGGCGCGCCGGTCGGCGTACACTGGTATAACTGGCATCAGATTCCCTTCGATACCGACTACCCCGCCTACTTTCCCGTTAAGCCCGGATTTGCGGAAGGCGTGGCCGAACTGAAGCGCGAGGGCGTGGTGGTGATGCCCTATATCAATGCGCGACTCTGGGACATCGCCAACCGGGAGTTTCCGCTGGCGAAACCCTTCAGCGCGAAAGACCCGCAGGGCAATCCGTTGATCGAAGAGTATGGCTCCGGCGCGAAACTGGCGGTGATGTGCCCCACCCAGGCCTTCTGGCAGGAGCGCGTGGCGCAGATCGTCCGGCGGTTGGGCGAGGAGTGCGGAGTCAATGCCGTCTATCTCGATCAGATCGCCTCCGCGCCCCCGCGTCTCTGCTTCGATCCCGCGCACCGGCACACACTGGGTTCCGGGCGTTGGTGGGTAGACGGCTACCGCCAGATGCTCACGCCCATCAAGCGATGGGCGGTTTCGGCGCAGCGGCAGGTCGGTCTGACCACCGAGAACGACGCCGAACCCTATATGGACAATGTGGACGCCTTCCTCACCTGGACTCCCCGCGAACAGCATGAGATTCCGATGACGACGGCGGTCTACAGCGGCTACACGCTCTATTTCGCCAGCAACCGCGCCCTGGCGGGAGGCGATACGGCGTTTGCTCTCTGTCAGGCGCGCGATTTCGTCTGGGGAACGCAGCTTGGATGGGAAGGCGCGGAGATCGTCGCGCCGGAGCACGCCGCCAAGCTGGAGTTTCAGGGGCGCCTGGCGCGACTGCGGGCTATCGCCGGCGACTATCTTGTCTACGGCGAACTGCTCGCCGTCGTACGCCCGCAGAACGATCTGCCCGATCTCACCGGACGCTGGAACACCTGGAAGGGCGATCGCGAGGTGACCCTTAAAGCCGTCCATGCCGCGCTATGGAGAGGAAGGGACGGAAGCTTCGCGCTGCTCCTCGCCAACGCCGACACCCGTCCGCACCGCGTCTCCTGCCTGCTGGACGCTGACCGGTACGGAATGGGAAAGGCTCAACGGTGGAGCCTGCTGCAGACGACGCCCGGCGGAACCGTTGCGCTGCCCTCCGCCGATGGACGCAGGTTCCCTGTTACGGTGGAGGTTCCGGCGAGAGACGGGATCATGGTTGTGATTAAGCCGTCCCCCCAAAAAACCTCTCCCCTGCCGCGTATCGCGGCGCGTAACGGTCAATTCATCGAAGCAAAGACCGGAAAGGTCTTCCGACCGCGCGGTTTCAACTATATCCGGGTCCGCAACGAAGGCTATCTGTGGCACGACACCTTCAACCCGAACAGCTACCGTCCGGAGCGCGCCGAACCCGCTCTCTCCGACATCGCCGCAAATGGCTTCAACATCGTCCGGGTCTTTATTGACCCGATGCCAGGAGCGGGCAGCGTCGCGACGAAAGAGGCGAAGGAGCTGTCCCCCGCCTACATGGCGAACGTCTGTGACTTTCTCGCTCGCGCCCGACGGCACCGCCTCTATGTGATCTTCGCCATGTGCTACCTGCCCGACACGCCTCCCTATCGCCCGAATCAGCCCGCGCCTTCCGGGGTGGAGGGCGAAAACCTCGCCCTGCTTCATCCGGGATACATTGCCGCCAAAGCGCGGTATATGGCGGACTTCGCCGCCGCCATTGCGAAGCAGGATCGGGGACTGCTCTCCTCCGTCTTCGCCTGTGAACTGGACAATGAGACCCATCTGATGGCGACGAAACCTCCCTTCTCCCCCCGGCGCGGATCGGTCGTCTTTCAGGGGAAAACATACTCGCGGACCTCCGACGATGACCTGCAGCGACTCGCGGACGCCGGAACGCAGGCGCTGGCAGATGCCTGTGTCGAGGCGGTTCACCGCGTAGACCCGGACATGATGGTCAGCGCGAATGTCTTCACCTTCGCCGCCGTCGGTCGCTCCGGTCCGGGACGCCTGTCACAGGATAAGAGTCCCGATCCGCGCTTTCCGGCGCGCCCGCTGGCGCTGGCGGAGACCCGTCTGTCCTATCTGGACATTCATCTCTATTCGACCGACGAGGCGAGTCTGGAGCGTGATCTGAAGAGCGTCGAATGGGAGGCGGTTCGCGAAGCCTGCCGGCGCGCTGGCAAACCGATTTTGATGGGAGAGTGCGGGGTCTTCAAAGGAGCCGTTCCGTCGGCGGATCAGGCAGCAGATCTGCTGACCAAGCATATCTGGCGCGCGCTGGAGCGGGGATTCGTCGGTTTCCTGCACTGGACCTACGATACCGACGAGCAGACGGACATCTGGAATGCGCGTATGGAGAACGGGAGGCTGTTTCGCGCTCTGATTCCGGTGCGAATAAAGCCTTGACAAGCGAGGGAAGGCGTGATATAATTCTCTTCGCTGTCTGAAAATCCGTGCCGTATCCCATCGGGCGAGTGGTGGAATGGCAGACACGCTAGTCTTAGGAACTAGTGCCGAAAGGCGTAGGAGTTCGACTCTCCTCTCGCCCACCACCGCGCCGTACAGAGCGATGCGGGAGTAGCTCAGTGGTAGAGCGCCTCCTTGCCAAGGAGGAGGTCGCGGGTTCGAAACCCGTCTCCCGCTCTCCTTTCTTCCTCACGCCGCCTGCTTCCGGAAACTGCTTTCCCTTCTGTAGCATTGTCCTCTCTTTCAACACGCACCTGCAGGAAAGTCCTAGAAAACACTCGTTAATAAATTCACAATTACTCTTGACATTGAGATTGAAGGAAGGTAGATTCAGAACAGCAGTCGTTGAATCTAGTATAAAAAAACTTGAAGGAATCCCCGTAGTGCGACGCCGCCCTGCCATACGCGATATAGTCTGCCGTGCGGGTGTCTCTGTTGGAACCGTCTCCAATATCCTCAACGGCCAGAAGTACCCCGCTTCTCAGACCTGTGACCGCGTCTTGCAGGCTGCCTCCGAACTGCACTTCACCCCCAACGCCCTGATCCGCTCGCTTCAGAGAGGTTGTACGCGGATTGAACTGCTCGTCGCTATCGCCATGATCGCGATTCTGGAAGTGATCCTCCTTCCGGTCTTTGCGCAGGCACGCAAGAAAGCCCGGCAGACCTCCTGCCTTTCCAGTACCAGACAGACGGCGCTCGCCGTGGGCATGGCGGAATAGGTAGGACGCATGCCGTCAGTAGAATAGTATCAGGCGGTTACGCATCTTCAGGCGCTCCTGTCGGCGTTTCCAGCAGGAGCGCCTCCGCGATTCCAGTCGGGAGGACAGGATGGACTCACAAACGCGGATTCATCAGCTACTACGCAAAGGCAGCCCGGATCGGGTCGGGCTGTTCGACCACTTCTGGCCGGAGACGCCTCGCCTGTGGGTGGATCAGGGCTACCCGACTGCCGACGGCACCCCCTCCGATGCGAAAGCTCCTATTCCCGCCGATCCCGCGATCTACTTCGGCTACGATATGCGTTCCTGCGGAGGATGGTTCGATGTGAATCCCCTGCGCGGCTATCGTGAGGTGCTGGAAGAGACGGACGAGTGGCAGGTGGTGCGCAATGGGGCCGGCGCTGCGCTCAAATACTGGAAACATAAATCCGGCACGCCGGAGCATATTGACTTCCTGATGACCAGCCGCGAAATCTGGGAGCGGGACTATCGAAGCTATCTGCTCTCGGTAGACCCGCAGCGCATGGACATCGCCGCCCATACGCGAGCGCTGGAAGCCGGGCGCGCCGATAACCGCTGGACATTCTACGGGCATCTATTCATCTTTGAGACGATGCGCCAGAGCATGGGCGACATCACCATGTATGAGAGCCTCGCGCTCGATCCGGGATGGATTCACGACTATAACCGCGTCTATACCGATTTCTTTAAGGCACACTACCGCGCCCTCTTTGAGCAGGCGGGACTGCCAGACGGAATCTGGGTCTATGAAGACCTGGGATATCGGAATGGCTTATTCGCCTCGCCCCGGCTTCTGAAACAGCTTATCTTCCCCTATTTTACGGAACTGGTCTCCTTCTTCCACGAATACGATCTGCCGGTGGTGCTGCACTCCTGCGGCGGGATCACGAAAGCCCTTCCGCTTATTCTTGAAGCCGGATTCGACGCGCTCAATCCGATGGAGGTGAAAGCGGGCTGCGACCTGTTTGCCTTTGCCGACCAGTACGGCAGTGATCTGGCTTTCATCGGCGGGCTGGATGTGCGGATTCTGGAGAGCAACGATCGTGAGACGATCCGCCGGGGTGTTTCGGAGATCGTCGAGGGCATGAAGGCGCGGAATGCCCGGTACGTCTTCGGAACCGATCACTCCGTCACCCCGAACGTGAGCTACGACAGCTACCGCTATGCACTGGAGGTCTATGAGCAGCATCGAGACTACTGAGGCTCCGGAAGAGGCTTACTCCCGAAGCGAAAGGAGATCGGATGTATCCTCAGGTTCTGCTGATAACCGCCCTTTCCGCGCTTCCCATCCCGCAGGAGAGCATTCGGCTGGAGGCGGAAGAGGCGCAGCTTGTCGGCGTCGCCGCCGAAAACGCGCGCCCCGGCTTCTCCGGCAAAGGCTATGTGACCGGCTTTGATAAGGAGGGAGATCGGATCACCTTCACGGTCAGGGCAAAGGCGGGACTCTACGCGGTGAAGGTCGGCTACAGCGCGCCGCATGGCGAAAAGGGCTACGATCTGAACGTTAATGGCGGCCGCATTTCCGGGATGTTCCCGCCAACCGCATCGGCATTCGCCTCCGTCTTTGCCGGGAAGGTGGAGTTGAAAGCGGGCGAAAATACTCTGGTTCTGGAGAAAGGATGGGGCTACTTCGATATTGACTATCTGGAACTGACGCCTGCCCGCCCTGCGCCTCCTCCACAGAAACCTCCCCTCACACTGGCGGATCGCCAGGCAACGCCGAAGACGCGCGCACTGATGCGCTATCTGGTAGACCTCTATGGTGACAAGACGCTCTCCGGGCAGTACGGCGAAGAGGATTCGGACTACATTCTACGGACAACAGGAAGAGCGCCCGCGATCTTCGGCGGGGACTTTATGGACTACTCCCCCTCGCGCATAGCCTATGGCGCAAACCCCGAAGGACTCACCGAGCGGTTTATCCGCCGCGCCCGCGCCGGTCACATTCTCACGCTGATGTGGCACTGGAACGCGCCCTCCGGCTTGCGGGATAAGACCTATACCGACTCTCGCGGACAGACGATAGATGCGCGATGGTACAAAGGGTTCTACACCAACGCCACCACGTTCGACGTGCAGCGCGCTCTCGCCGATCCGAGATCCGAGGACTACCGGCTGATTCTGCGCGATATTGACGCGATTGCCGCACAGCTTCGCAAGCTGGCGAACGCCGACATCCCGGTTCTCTGGCGTCCGCTCCATGAGGCGGACGGGCGCTGGTTCTGGTGGGGAGCGAAGGGATCGGAACCTTTCCGCAAGCTCTGGAGGCTGATGTTCGACCGCCTGACGCGCTATCATGGACTGCACAACCTGATCTGGGTCTATACCGGTTTTCCGTCGGAGTGGTACCCCGGCGACGATCTGGTAGACATTATCGGCATGGACTCCTACCCAGGTGATCCAGGCGATCCGTTGAGCGGAACCTGGGAATCGCTGCAGCAGACTCTCAACGGCAGGAAACTGCTCGCGCTGACCGAGTTCGGAGGCGTGCCGGATATCGAAAAGATGCTTCGTTTCGGGGTTCGCTGGTCGTTCTTCCTGCCCTGGGTCGGCGATCTCGGACCGCGAAAGATGTCTGCGTCGGAACTGAAGCGAATCTTCTCTCAGGATCGGGTTATTACACTGGAAGAGCTGCCCGCGAAGCTGCGAGCGCACTCCCCGTAGTTTGAAAAAGGGGTTCCTCTGCCGAAGACCGAATGCTTAGTAAACAGCCATCTTGAAAGGGAATGATCTTTCGGAAAGAGAGGGAGCGATCATGTTGTTGACAGGAAAAGTAGTTCTGGTGACTGGCGGAGGAAGGGGCATCGGAGCGGCGATTTCGCGCGTTCTGGCGCGTCAGGGAGCGACCGTTGCCGTCAACTACTCCGCCAGCAAAGAGAAGGCGGAAGCGGTGGTTGCGGAGATCGTCGCCGCCGGTGGAGAGGCGCAGGCTTTCGGCGCGGATGTCCGCGATCCGGACGCGGTCACCGCCATGATTAGCGCCGTTGTGGAGACATTCGGGCGTCTGGACGGCGTGGTGAATAACGCGATTGCCGGTCGTCAGAGCGGCACGCTGACGGAGGCGACCTGGGCGGACTACAGCAACTCTTTCGACTTCGGCTGCAAGGCGGTCGTCAATACCATCAACGCAGCGCGCCCCGTGTTCGGCAAGCAGGGCGGCGGTCGGGTCGTGAACATCGTGACGGAACTGTGGAACCTTGCTCCTTCCGGCTGGTCGGTCTATATGGCGGGCAAGGGGGCGATGGTGGGGTTGTCGCGCTCGCTGGCTTGCGAACTCGGACCGGAGAATATCACCGTCAATATGGTGGCTCCCGGCTGGATGGCGGATGAGAAGGTTAACACCGAATCGGAGGGATCGCGTAACTTCGCGAAAACCATTCCGCTCCGGCGTCATGGCAGCGCGGAAGAGATTGGAAACGGCTGCGTCTTCTTCCTGAGCGACCTGGCTTCCTATGTTACCGGCGCATACCTTCCGGTTACGGGCGGAAGGATCACGCAGGCGGGAATGTAACGGACAAGAGATGAGAAGATGAATCCACAGGATCGCAGCCGCATACGCGCGCTCGCAGCGCGCTGGAGAGAGATCGCGGAACAGCCCGTCATGCAGGAGCGTAAACGGCAGTGGACCGCGCTGAAAGACCTGCGCGCCGAGCGTCCGATGGTGCTGTTCGAGACCTGGACGCTGGAGGACTACCTGTCGGAGAGGGAGCTTCAGTGCGAAGACCCGCTCTTCCGAAGCGTGGAGTGGAATATGCTCGCGACGATCCGACAGGCGGAAGAGATCGGCGATGATACCGTTCTTGAACCGTGCTGGCGCGTCGGATGGGACATCAGCGGAACCGGCTACGGCGTGGAAATCCGCGCCACACACGCGGTGGATATGCAGGGCGGGCATGTCGGATACGCCTTCGATCATCCCATCCGCGCTCCCGCCGACATTGTCCGGCTTCAGCCCAGAAGCTGGAAGGTGGATCGCCCCTCCACAGAGCGAAAGGTGGAGCGTCTGACAGAGGCATTCGGTGACCTTCTGCCGGTCATCCTGCATGGAACGACCGCGCTTCATGCCGGACTCACGAGCGATCTTTACAAACTGATCGGCAATGATCGTCTGCTGACCTGGCTCTATGATGAACCGAAGGCGATCCATCGGATCATGGCATTTCTGCGCGATGACCGTCTGGCGATGTTCGACTGGATGGAGCGCGAGGGGCTGCTCGGATCGAACAACCTCTGGACATTCGTCGGCTCAGGAAGCCCCGGCTATACCACCGCGCTGCCGCCTCCATCTCCCGGAGTAGCGCGGTTGAAAGACCTGTGGCTCTGGATGGAGTCGCAGGAGACCGTATGCATCTCGCCCCGGATGTTCGGCGAATTCTTCCTTCCCTATATGGCGGAGGTCAGCGCAAGATTCGGGCTGATCTACTACGGCTGCTGCGAGCCGGTGCATGATCGCTGGACGCGAATCATCGAGGCGATCCCCCACATTCGCGCCGTCTCTATCTCTCCCTGGTGCGACATGCGGAAGATGGCGGAGATGGCGGGACAGAGCGTCGTCTTTTCGCGCAAGCCGCGCCCCGCGCCCATCTCCGGCGACTCGCCCGATTGGAGCGCACTGCGGCAGGACATCGCCGAGACGCTGGAGGCGTTTCATGGATGTAATCTGGAGATCATCTTCCGCGATGTCTACCGGATTAACGGCGACCGTCCCCGTCTGCGAAAATGGGTCGAAATGACGCGCGATCTGATCGAGGCGCAGTGATGGAGGCGATGAATTCACGGGAGCGAATGTTCGCCGCCATCGAACGCAAGCCGGTAGATCGTATTCCGACCGACATCTGGGCGACTGGCGAGGTCTGGGAGAAGCTGCGCGCCCACTTCGGCGATGGAACTGATATCATGGCGGCGCTGCACATTGACGGGATGCGCGCGATCGCACCAGACTACTGCGGTCCCGCGCCGCCCGCCGTCGGTCCGGGAGAGAGCGCGAACTACTGGGGCATGGTGATGCGGCGCACTCCCTACGCGGACGGCGTCTACGATGAGCAGGTCTTCTATCCGCTGGCGGAGGCGAAAACCATAGACGATCTGGACCGTTACTGCTGGCCACGCGCAGACTGGTTCGACTACTCCTCTATGCGCGCTCAGGCGCAAGAGGGACGCAAAACGCATCTGGTCACATTCGGCTACATGGCTCCCTTCTACTTTCACAACCTCCTGCGCGGTCTGGAACGCTCGTTGATGGACCCGTATGACGATCCCGACTTTACGCATGAGATTCTACGTCGTATCAGCGACTTTTTCTATGAGCATCACCGCTGCGCCTTCGAGGCGTGTGACGGCTTGATTGACGTGGCGCAGGTAACCGATGACCTGGGGAGCCAGACCGGTCCGCTCATCAGCCCGAAGATCTACGACACATTCTATGCACAGCATCACCGGCGCTTCATAGACCTGTGCCATGCATTTGGCATCAAGGTCTTCCACCATGATGACGGAAGCTGCCGGGTCTTCCTGCCACGTCTGATCGAGATGGGAATAGATATCCTCAATCCGATCCAGTGGAACTGTCCGGGCATGGATCGGGCGGAACTGAAGCGGGAGTTCGGAGACCGTATCTGCTTTCACGGCGGCATCGAGAACCAGAGCATTCTGCCTTTCGGAACGCCGGAAGAGGTGCGTGCAGAGGTGCGCGCCAGCATAGATACTCTGGCAGACGACGGCACAGGTTATATTGTGGCTCCTTGCCACAACCTTCAGCCCAATACGCCGATAGAGAACATCCTTGCCATGTATGATGAGGCGTGGCGTTACGGACAGCGATCGTAAGATGGCACGGGGCAGGCGAAGGCAGCGTCGGCGATCTCGTCTCCCCCTGCCTGCGCTGTTCTGGTCGGCGGGGCTTCTCTGCCTGCTGCCGACAGGACTATCGCGACGGCATTCTTTGCCACGTCCTCCCCATCAGGCGGTGGTCCCGCGCATGGAGCCGGCTTTTCAACCACGCGAACGCACATATACCTATGCGCCCTGTCTGATCGAAGAGGAGAGTGGACAACGGCGCTTCCTGTTCTACTGCGCCAACCGCAAGCCCGGAGAGGTGACCGACTACCTCTGCCTGCGCATTGCGACCAGAACGGGATCACGATGGGTCTGGGGAGAAGAGAAGGTCGCGCTGGAACCCGGCAGGAATCGTGCCGACTGGGACAGCCGCCATATCTGCGACCCGGAGGCGCTGGCGGGATGCTTCCGCTTTCAGGGCAAGACATGGCGCTACGCGCTCTTCTACCTGGGATGCGATGCGGAGAACAGCACGCATAATCAGGTGGGAGTCGCCTTCGCCAACCGTCTGGAGGGTCCCTGGACCCGGTACCCGAAGCCGATCATCCGCTACACCAATTGCCCCGACGGCGGCAAGATCGGCGAGTTGAACGGCTGGCCTGTCTATCGCTACTGGGGCGTTGGACAGCCTGCCGCCGTCTCGCTGGATGAAGCCGGAAAGGTTCTCCTGTGCTACACACGCGGGGAGGAGACGAAGGGGCAGGAGATGGTGACGGCGGATCTATCCGATATGGACGCCGGACCGCGCCTCAGCCCGCCGATACAAGTGCCTTCCGCGGGTCTGACAACCGCTGCGGGGAGTCCGATCCGCTATCTCCGCAATATCTCCCTCGCCTACTCCCCCTCTCGCAAACGCTTCTACATGACGCAAGAGGGAGAGCTTCACACAGACAGCCGATTTCCCGGTTTTATCTCCTCCCATGTTCAGGTGGCGGAGATCATGGCGGACGATCTGCGCGCCGGTCGCGGAACCTGGCGCGTGCTGGCGACCATCGGCGCGGAGACAACCGGATGGAGCCGCAACCATAACGCCGCACTCGGCAGAGATGCGCGGGGATGGGTCACCGATGAAAGGCGGTTACGGCTGGCGCTGTCGGTCGCCGATTCGTTCGAGACGCCTCCCCCGGACTTCCTCTGGCTCTGGACATACCGCATTCTCCTCCACGATCTGCCTGCCTCCCCGGCGCGATAGTCTCGCCTCTCCTGTAAAAAGTGTCCCCTATTCTCTAGTTCTCCTTCAAGGTAGAACGGCTGCATCGCCTGACTATCATGTCGAGCACAGCGACACATCTTAAGATTCTTCGCTTCGCTCAGAATGACAGCACAGTATGTGCTCAGCATGACAGCCGGGCTGCGCTGCGATCAGAATGACGGCCGGGATGTGCTGACAATGACAGCCATGCTGCGCGGTGAATGACATCCCTCCAAACGACCTTGATGATCTACTAGACAACTCCCGAATATTTAGGTATGATAAATATGTAACTTCCGGGAAAAGCTATCGCCGTTCTTTTGTAACTTTATGACTTGAGAGCCGGGAGCAATACAGCCCCCGGCTCCCGCAATTGTCTCGCCATATTCAGGACATATCGCCCATGGACCCCATTATTCGGGAAGAACTGGAACTCTGCGCCACGCCGCGCCCCGCCTGTATAGACGACTTCACCCATGATCGGCGGCATAGATGGGACAAGATTCTGGTCGCCATCGAGGTGGCGGCGTTGATTGGCGTGGCGGGAGTCATCTGGCTTCTCTATCTGCTTGGCAGCAGCAATCCCCGGTTACCCTGAAACCTCCGCCCTCTTCTAATCCTTTGCCTTCACGCTCTTCGGAATCTCCACGCGCATACCGGCGCGTATTCCCAGCCGTTTGAACGCGCCCTGCTTCATCTCCAGCGCATATTTCGCCGCGCCCTGGCTTCGCACGGATGTCTCATCCAGAGGTCTCATCGCCGCAACGTTGAGGATACGCCCTCTGGCGTCCATGTAGGCGATATCCAGGGGGATATAGGTGTTCTTCATCCAGAAACCCAGCGGCTCCGGCGCGGCAAAGACAAAGAGCATCCCCTCATCTTCCTTCACCTCCCTGTCGCTTAAGAACATCATCCCCTCCATCCGCTTGCTCTCCGTATCCATCACCCAGACCTTCAGCGAATGCTTTCCCGCCTTGATGGTGACTCGCTCCAGCGTGGAAAGCTGATACTGGCGATGGATATTGAAGTCCGTATTTTGCTCCCCGGATGGATTGGAAGGCTTCTGTACCGGACTATCCGGAGCGGGAGACGACGCCTCCCGGACAGGGGCGGAAGGCGCAGCCGGCATCGCCGACGGGGGGCGCGAGCAGCCTCCGAAGAGCAAGAGCAGAGTCAGAAAACACAGATGCTTCAATCAAAGCTCCTTACTATCATCCGGGAAACAACGCTTCCCCCTGTAAGAACGATTCCCCCCTTCATGCAAGGAGAAGGAGGGAATCAGTCGTGTTCTGGCGCAGCGGTCGGACGGGTCGCGCCTACTTATCCGCAAAAGCCGCGTCGAAGGCAACCTCGGACGGCTTGAAGTCAATGCGCTTGACAAACGCCGCCGCCTCGGTCGCTCCATGCTCGCGATCCATTCCGCTGTCCTCCCACTCGACGGAGAGCGGCCCCTGATAGTTGATGTGGTTGAGGGCGCGGATGATCTCCTCGAAGTTCACCGAGCCGTGTCCGAGGGAGCGGAAATCCCAGAACCTCTCCGGGTTGCCGAAGTTCAGGTGTCCTCCGAAGACGCCGCTGCGTTTGGGCACCGGCGACCAGAAGACATCCTTCATGTGGACATGGAAGATGCGATCCGAAAACTCATAGATGAACCGCACATAGTCCACGCCCTGATAGCCCAGATGGCTGGGATCGTAGTTGAAGCCGAACTGCGGATGACCGTTCAGAGCCTCTACGGCGCGCTGCGCGGAGGCGACATCGAACGCGATCTCGGTCGGGTGAACCTCCAGTCCGAACTTCACGCCGCACTCGGCAAAGACATCCAGGATCGGCGTCCAGCGTTCGTTGAGCAGTTGATATCCGGCGTCAATCTGTCCGGGCAGCACCGGCGGGAAGGAGTAGAGCAGATGCCAGATAGAGGAACCGGTAAAGCCGTTGACCACGCTGACGCCCAGATTCTTCGCCGCCTGCGCGGTGCGTTTCATCTCCTCGGCGGCGCGCTGGTTGACGCCCGCCGGGTCGCCATCTCCCCAGACATGGGGCGGTAGAATGGACTTATGCCTCTCATCAATGATGTCCAGCACCGCCTGTCCCACCAGATGATTGCTGATGGCATAACACTTTAAGCCGTTTCTGGCAAGGATCTCATGACGAGAGCGGCAATAGGCTTCCGCATCGGGACCGGTCGCCAGTCCCACATCAAAGTGATCGCCCCAGCAGGGCAGTTCAATGCCATCGTATCCAAACTGCGCGGCTTTTGCTGCAATGGTCTCAAACGGCAGATCGGCCCACTGGCCGGTAAATAGCGTGACGGGTCGAGCCATCTTTGAAATCTCCTCCTCGAGCGTTGTGTGTGGAGTACAGCGACATATCAGCGCGGAAGGCGCGCCTTCGCCTGAGCGGTTCAATGCTGTTTCGCCAGGCGCTATTTCATTATAGCCTTTTGCGCCGCGCTACTCGTGCAGCGCGGCGTCCTCTTCTTCTCCCGACTCTCCGGGCAGATGCCAGTAGAGCGTTCCCGATTCGGCGCGATCCATGAAGAGAATGCCGTCCAGATGATCTACCTCATGCTGGATGATTCGAGCTTCGAATTCGGAGGCGCGTCGTTTGATCGGACGACCGAGCATATCCACACCGCGCACCACGATCTCATTGGCGCGTTTCACATCCCCCTGAAGCATCGGAATCGAAAGACAGCCCTCCGGACCGACCTGCTCCCCCTTCATGGAGATGATCCGGGGATTGACAATGACGCGCAGAGGCGCGCCTTCCTCCGGCAGTTGATAGATGATAACCCTTTCGGAGACCCCCATCTGTGGAGCCGCCAGCCCCACGCCGCGCGCCTCCACCATCGCCGACTTCATCCGCTCTACCAGTTCACGCGTCGCCGCCGTCGGCTTCTCTATCGGGTTTGCCGCCCGCCTCAGCACCTCTGCCGGATACTTGACAATCGGATCGCCGCGCTCCTCCCAGCGTCGCCGAATGTCTTCCGGCACTTCCAGTTCAACCCTCGGTATCGTCATTTCTGCCTCATGTTGGTATTCGTCCTGTGTCTGCGCGCAGGCTTGCGCTGCGCCTGTACAGGCTGTACGAAACAGTCTACACATTCGCTCCGATATTCTGGGCGTACTCCACCGCCTCCTCCCAGACTTTGAGCGCCTCCTCAAGCTCGCGTTGGGCGCGCTCGTAGTCGCGGGCAAGTTTCACCACATCGTCGCCGGGCATCGGGGCGGAGAGCGTCTCCTCAATCCGCTTCAGCCAGTCTTCCGTCTCCGAGACGCGCGCCTCCGTCTCCAATACGGTCTTTACAGCGCGTTTGCGCTCTCGGGACAACTGGAAGGAGTTCATCCCGGCAGTCAGCGGGTTTCGATCCGCTTGCCGTGTTGGAGACAGAGGTTCCGGGGAAGCCTCTCGCTTGACGACGGCTTCCCCCTCGCTCAGACGTCGTTTCTCCTCTCGATAGACCCGATACGGTCCGTCGAAGAAGGTCGCCTTTCCGTCCGCGATCTCCAGCGTCTTATTGGTCACCTGATCCAGCAGATAACGGTCATGGGAAACGAGCATCAGCGTTCCCTCATACTGAGTCAGCATCCGGGTCAGCGCCTCGCGGGAATCGATGTCCAGGTGATTGGTCGGTTCGTCCAGAATGAGCAGATTGGGGCGAAGATAGGTCAACTGCGCCAGCGCCAGCTTGTTCTTCTCGCCGCCGGAGAGATCGGATACCGTGCGGAACACATCGTCCCCGGTAAAGAGAAACTTGCCCAGATGCGTGCGCGCCTCTATCGGCTGCATCTCCGCCACCTGCAGCATATTCTCCAGCACCGTCGCCTCCAGGTCCAGTTCCGACGCCTCCTGCGCGAAGTAGCCCACCGTCACGCTGGCTCCCAGCCGCAGATGCCCGAAGGTCGGCTGCTCCTTCCCCAGCAGTAGTCGAATAAAAGTGGACTTCCCCGCGCCATTGGGTCCCACCACGCCGACCCGATGCCCGCGCCAGATCAGCAGGTTCACATCCTCAAACAGCGTGCGGTCTCCGAAACGTTTGGTCAGCCGATCCGCGATCACCACCTCGTTGCCGCTGGTCGTCTTCGGCTTGACGCTCGCCTTCATGCTCTTGCCGGACGAATCGGGAAGCTCGGTCATGCTGGCGCGAATACGCTCTGCCCAGCGCAGCCGCATAACCGCCTGACTCTTTTTGGAGGGGGTGTTCTTCCATTTCTCGAAAAACTCGGTCAGTCGGGCGATCTCGCGCTGCTCGCGCTCATGCAGTTCCGTCTGACGCGCGCGATTGGCTTCCCTCTGCATCCAGTACGCGCTGAAGTTGCCGTTATAGAGCGTCAGCTTTGCATTCTGCAGTTCGGCAACGGTGGTTACGACGCGATCCAGAAAGTAGCGGTCATGCGAGACGAGAATGACCGCGCCTCCGAAATCGTGCAGAAAATCCTCCAACCACTCGGTCGCCTGCATATCCAGATGGTTGGTCGGCTCATCCAGCAGCAGCACATCCGGCGCGGAGAGCAGCAGTTTCGCCAGCGCCAGCCGGGTCTTCTCTCCCCCGGAGAGTCGCGCCGTCGGCTTATCCAGATCCTGTTCGCCAAAACCGAGGCGTCGAAGCACCTGCGGAATATCGCGGAGGTTCTCATAGCCGCCCATCGCCTCGAAGCGGTCATGCAGCAAGCCATACTCCTCCATGACCGCCTGAAGATGATCTTCGCTCTGCGCCTCCGCCATCGCCTGTTGCAGTTCCAGCAGCCGCTGCTCCATCGCCAGCACCGGCGCGAAGGCGTCCACCGCCTCCTGCCGCACCGTCCAGCCGTGCTCGACCATCTGCTCCTGCCGAAGATAGCCGAACCGAACGCCGCGCGCATAGCTGACGCTGCCGCGATCCGCCTCCATCTGTCCGGTCAGGATACGCAGCAGCGTGGTCTTGCCGCAGCCGTTTCGCCCGACCAGTCCCAGCTTCTGCCGCCAGTTCAGGCGGAATCCGATCCCCGAAAAGATCACGTCGCCGCCGAACGCCTTTTCCAGATTATTCACGGTCAACAGACTCATAACACGTCTATTTTACCATCCTTTCCCCGTGTGAATACACGACGCACGCTTGCAGAGCGCGCCAATCTGCTCTACAATAGAGCAAGCTATCGGCTGTTCGGTATCCTTCCTACACAGGATATCGTGGGAAGAAATCACAGGCGCGAGGTATGGATATGCAGAGAGGGAGGTACGCTCTTTTCGCTCTGGTTTTCGGTTGTATCGCCGGAAACGCTGTCTTTGCACAGAACTATACGGATGAGTTTAAGAAGATGGCGGCGCAGGACTCGCGGCTGTCGAAAAAGATCACGTTGTCCGTGAAGTGCGACTCATTCGCCGACTTCTGCCGCGCCCTCAGCGCGCAGACCGGGATCGCCTTCACTGCCGGGCACAGCGTCGCCGACGATAATATCGCCCTTTTCTGCAAGGAGAGGGCGCTCCGCGACATCATGCTGCAGATCACGCGCCATTTTCACTTCACCTGGACGCGCGATGGCGCGCCGGGAGCATACCGTTATGAACTGATTCAGGAGCGGCGCGCGCAAAAGGAGGAGGAGGAGCTTCGGCAGCGCAGTCTGCTAGAGGCGTTGAACAATCTTGATCGCGGTATCGAGGCGTTTCGAAAATATAAAAATCTCTCTCCGATAGAAGCCTGGGAACGCGTAAAATCCGTCGCCCCGGAAGAGAAGCCCAACCTGGAGAAGATGAGCGGAACCACCTGGGCGCTGGTGCAGCTTTTCGATCAGTTAACTCCCGACGATAAGACCGCCCTACTGAAAGGCTCCGCCGTCATCTTCGGACCGATGGAGGGAGCGCATCCAATCTCTCCGGAGATGGAGCGCGGGGTGCTTCAGACCCAGCAGAACACCTCGATTGTGCTCAAAGAGAACGGCTACTCTCTCAGCACCCATCAGTCCCTGCCCGGCGGTCTGCCACCCGCCGCCATTCCCGGCATTCGCGCCTCCGTTGAACTGCGGCTGCAGGAGGCGAGTCCGGGGCGTATCTCGCTTCGCTGCGGCGTATCGCTGCAGATTCCCGGCGAAAATCGAGAGTTTCGTCCCCTTGCCTCCGCCATACTGTCCGCAGAGGGAACCAGTTTCCAGTCTCCGCGCAACGCCGCCTTCAATGCCCGATTCGCCGGAGACGCCTCCCTTCGTCCCCGTGTAACGGTTCAGCCGGTGACCGGTTTTCCCTCGCTCGATCTGCGCGAGGCGAAACGACAGCCGGTTGCGGACTGGAATATTACCTCCGCCGATCTCTTTGCCGCGCTCCATCAGGCTTGCGGGCGCGATCTGATCGGAGACTGCTACAGTATGCAGCTCTATCAGAAGGGTCTGCTGGATGTCAAAGACCGTTCTCTTTTTGACGCGCTCAACCGGATCGGTGACCGGATGCGCTCACGGTGGAATCTGGAAGAGGGCTGGATCACATTCCGCAGCCTTAGCTGGCATTTTGACCGCCCGCAGCACATCCCGAACCGTCTGTTTGCGGGCTGGGAGGCGAATCGACAGAAAAACGGTCGGCAGACGGTGAATGATCTGATGGAGATCGCGCAGCTTCCCGACGATATGTTTCTGCCGCCGGAGCATATGCAGCTTGCGCTGGCGCGCTACGGGCTGCTGGACTGGTGGATTGTGCAGAACGCGGACCTGCGGCTGCACTGGCGATTTGTCGGCTCCCTTTCGCCGCCTGTGCGCAGCGACGCCTTCAGCAAGCAGGGCGTCCTCATGACCCGATTTTCCGAGCCACAGCAGAGGCTGTTTGTTGAGATCGCGACCGGAAAACGGTTCACGACCGGACGCTACTGGCTCCCGCCAAATTCACGCCCGATCCTGATGCCTACCCCGGAGGGACTGCAAATGGCGGGACTGCGGCTGGAGTATCGGACGAACGAGAAGGGAGCGAACGGAGCAGAGTCCCCTCCCGCAGCGCAGATTCCGGAAAATCTGGTTTTCCAGTACTACTACGGTCATCCAACCGGCGGGATCGCTCGTCGGGAGGTTCACTCCAGCGGAATACGCACCTGGATAGAGCGCGATTCGCGGACAGGCTCCTGGCTCCGACCTCAGAATTCAACCGAATGATGGAAGCAGGCTGTCTTTACTTTCCCCCCAAGCCGTTGTATACTTCTGATTGTGAAAAAGACAAAGACGCCACAAACACAGACCACAGACCCGAACGCCCGGCGCACGGTTCTGACCAATCGCAAAGCGCGCCACGAGTATCACATCCTCGAAACGTTCGATGCGGGCATTGCACTCGTCGGCACGGAAGTGAAGTCCATTCGAAACGGACGGGCGAACCTTCAGGACGCCTACTGCAAAGTGGAGAACGGCGAAGTGTGGATTCACAATATGCACATCAATCCCTTTGAGCAGGGATCGCGCTGGAATGTGGATCCGCGTCGTCCGCGCAAGTTGTTATTCCACCGGCGCGAAATAGAGGTGTTACGCGCCCGCCTGGAGCAGAAAGGCTTTACGCTGGTTCCTCTGGCTCTCTATTTCCAGCGCGGCTTCGCCAAACTGGAGATCGGGGTCGGACGCGGCAAGAAGCTCTATGATAAGCGGGAGGACATCGCCGACCGCGATCGGGAGCGAGAACAACGCCGCGAAATGGCTGATCGGGAGTAGCCCCGTCCCCTGGCTCGCATTCCGGCAGGGAGCCTTCGATCATGTTTGAAAATATACAGAGTCCCGGGGAAGCTATCTTTACCGTTGGGATGACTGTCATTGCGCTGCTTATCGCCTCCTATCCGGTAATCCGGCTGATCAGCTGGTGGATGGATGGGGGCGCGGAGCCGATTCTCGCCCTCTGCGCGATCTTCCTCTATATGGCGCTGGTCGTCCTGGCGGCAGGCGCGCCCCGGCCGATTGCCATTCTGGTGCTGGTCATCATCATCCTCTCCTCGCTGCTCCTGCCCTACTTCGGGAAGGTCTCCGAACAGAAACAGAACCGGCGCATAGACGATGAGTTTATCGAGAGCTATTCGCGCGCGCTGGAAGAGAACCCGATGAATCCCGCCGCGCGAATCGCCCTGGCGGAAGCCCTTCATAAACGCGGCGACCTCGATCAGGCGATTGAACACCTCTCCTGGACTCTGCAGCAGTTCCCGAAAATTGCCATCATACATCGGGGGCAGCTAGACACCTGGACACGCGAACGCGAACGGCGCAGCGCTGCCCCGCTGATATTTTGCCATATGTGCCATGCCGAGAACTTCTCTGATGCGCGGTTCTGCGCCAACTGCGGCGTTACTTTCTCTTCGCGCGCCGCCGTCTATGAACAGATACTGCGCGAGGGCGGACCGCGAGTCGTTCTGCGCGGCTGGATCGTCGCCGCCTCGCTGCTTATCTTCTCCTGCTTCCTCCTGCTCTATCTGCCCATCCTCCTCTCCGGTCCGATCATCTTCGCCTCCGCAATGGTGGGAGCCTGGCTCTTCCTGCGCTGGGTCGGTGGAGACATGGGCACGATGGAGCCGTGAGAAGGCTTTCGCTCCCTTGAACTGGCTTCTTTCGCCCACTGGACAAATAACGGCGTGGTGAAGGCGGACAACAGAAGAGAGGCTGCCGCATGGCAGCCTCTCGGAGTATCTACTAATCTATCTCAGCTAACTTTGGTATCTGGTTCAGTTGTTCTAACTCTTTGTGGAAGTCGTGCATCTCTTCGAATGTGATCTTTCCCAGCTTTTCGAACCGGCGCTTCTCATTGACCGTGAGATCGTTGGCATCGTCCTTCAGGATACCCTCTTCCCACTCCTCCTGCTTGATGAAGTGTTCACCGAGTTTCTTGCATCGGGAGCAGCGAAAGCGGATATAGACGTAGCTCGGTCCGAACTGCCGGACATAGTACCCCTGCTGCATGACATCGCGCGCGAAAATGCGTTGTCCGCAGTTGCATTTGATGGTCGCCCTCATAGATGTGTCAACCTCCGTGCCCCGCTCTGTGTCTCTGGCGAGACCGTCCCGTCAACGGGAGGGCCGTGGCAAAATGATTATCATAAATCATCTCAGCCAACATTATACCACAATTATCGGCAGGAGCAAGAGACGGGCACAGGTCGTGAAAAGAGGAACGCGACCGGCATCGCTGAAGCGGAAAACGGCTGAAAATTGCGTGAATCTTCCGGGCAATCCTGCTTGCCAAGTCGCGCCGAAAGTGCTATGATGATGCTATGCAGGCGACCAATCCCCTCTCTTCGGATGATCAACGCCCTGTCTCCTCACCGCACTCCGCCACCCAGCCCCGCGTGCGTATGGTGACGCCCCGGGCGATTTTTACCGCGTTGGTACTAATGCCTATCAACGCTTTCTGGATCATCATGATGGAGGTGGTGCGCTACTCCGGTCACCCGACCACCATCTCGCTCTTTTTCAACGTTGTCTTCCTGCTGGCGGCGCTGATCGGCGTGAATGCGTTGGTTCGCCGCGTCTTTCCGCGCCTTGCCCTCTCTCCCCCGGAGCTTCTCACCGTCTACATCATGCTCGCCCTCTCCTCCGCCATCGCCGGGCATGATATGATCGAGGTGCTTACTCCCATTCTCGCACATGCGCACTATGAAGTGTCTGTGCGACCGGAAAGTACCTGGGCAACGGACATTCTGCCACACATTCCCCGCTGGCTCTCCGTCTCTGATGAACGCGCGTTGAAGGAGTTCTATATCGGGACGGGAACCTTCTACACCGCGCATAACCTGCGCGCATGGATCGGTCCGGTGTTCTGGTGGACGGGGCTGCTCGGCACGCTCTGCTTTATGATGCTCTGCATCAATACGCTGCTCCGCCGACAGTGGACGGAGAGCGAGCGTCTTTCGTACCCTCTGGTCGCGCTTCCGCTGGAGATGGTCAGCCCCCGCACGCAGTTATTCCGTACCAGACTGTTCTGGTGGGGCGTGATTGTGGCGGCTTCGCTGGAGCTATGGAACGGTCTGGCGTTTCTCTATCCCTCGATGCCTCTTCTACCGCTCAAGCGCCACGGAGCCATGCAGGATCTGAATACCTTCATCACGGTGCCTCCCTGGAACGCTATCGGCTGGACTCCCATTGCGCTCTACCCCTTTGGCATTGCGCTGGGGATTCTGCTTCCGGTGGATCTGCTCTTTTCAGCGTGGTTCTTCGCGTGGGTCTGGCGGGCGGAGCGCGTCTTCGGCTCCATGTTCGGCTACTCAGAGATTCCCGGCTATCCCTATGTGGAGGCGCAGACGTTCGGAGCCTATATCGGGCTGGCGGTCTTCGCGCTATGGGTCAGCCGCAGCCACTTCATCGCCATCTGGAGGGGACTTTTTAACCGCCGGGTTGACCTCAACGACGCTAACGAACCGCTGCCCTATCGCTGGGCAGCGTTCGGACTGGCGCTCGGAAGCGTCGGCGTCTTCGCCTTCTGCTACGCATGCGGCATGTCTCCCGGCATCATCGTCATCTTCTTTCTCATCTACTTCGGTCTGGCGGTCGCCATCACCCGTATGCGCGCCGAGTTGGGTCCCCCGGCGCATGACCTGCATATGGGCGGTCCCGACAGCATCATCCCGGCGGTCACTCAGTCCAACCAGATCGGACGCGCCGATATGGCGATGTTCTCCATGTTCTATGGATTCAACCGCGCCTACCGTTCACACCCCATGCCGATCCAGTTGGAAGGCTACAAGATCGCGGAGCGCGTCAACGGTCGCTATCGCCCGCTCTTCTGGGCGATGCTGGTCGCCGTTGTGCTGGGTGCGCTCTTCGCTTTCTGGGCGATGCTTGATCTTAACTACCGGTTCGGCGCCGCTCAGAAAATCGGACCTCCCAACGTTAACCTGATCTTCGGCAGCGAACCCTGGAATCGCATGAATGGCTGGATAAAGTCGCCCTCCGCGCCGCAGCAGCAGTTCAATACGCGAGTCGCCATCGGGGTCGGCTTCTTCCTGACGCTCCTGTTGAACGCCCTGCGCCTGCGGGTGAACTGGTTCCCCTTTCATCCGGTCGGCTATGCCGTCTCCGGCTCGTGGGCGTTGAGTCTGCTCTGGCTTCCTCTGCTGATCGCCTGGGCCATTAAACTGCTGTTGCTGCGCTACGGCGGTCTGCGCGCCTACCGGCAGGCGCTTCCATTCTTCCTGGGAATCATTCTGGGCGAATGCGTGATCGGAAGTCTGTGGCCCCTGATCGGTATCATCCTCAACATCCCGACCTACGCCTTCTGGCCCTGATCGCCTTCCCATCCAGGCACGACTAGGCTTGCTTTCCCTCCAGCGTTGGACGCTCCACCGGACCGAATCCCACATTGGGACGGAAGTTATACTTTACGGCGTCTCCCGCAAACTGCAGGGTGAGAGAGGGAATAAAGGGCGTCTGGTAAAAGCATAGACGCGCCGTGAAGGTGTTCTCTGATGTCCAGGCTCCGCTTGCCGCTACTTCTCGCGGTTCCTCATTATCCAGCGCCGTCTTTCCGCGCAGCCAGTTGCCCGCATGCCCGCAGGCGATCTGATGCTCCTGCCGCTGGTCGCGAATACGGAGGACGCTCTGATCCGCGCCGCACTCGAGGGTCACCGATTCGATCTTCTGATCGTTCGCCGTAAAACGATAGGTCTTCCCGTTCACCTGCGACGCCATCGCCGAAGAAGATCCTCCTTTCGGGGCGCGAATCGTCAACCCGTTCAGGTAGCGGCGCAGCGACCCCTCTTTTCCGGCTTCATCCGAAAGCGGTTCCGGTTTCATCGCGGGAAGCAGGTGTTTCCAGATCACGTTCAGCACCGCCTGCATGTCGCCCACGCCGGAGGTGATCGCCAGCACCGCATCCTGCTGCGGCATCACCACACAGTACTGCCCGAAGGCTCCGTCGCCGCGATAGGCTCCATGTCGGCAGCGCCAGAACTGAAACCCGTAGCCCTGATTCCAATCGCTTCCCGAAGCGGGATCGCCGTTGGGAACCTGCGCAGAGGTCGCCGCAAGAACCCACTCCTCCGGCAGCAGGCGCGTGCCGTTCCACACGCCCTTCTGCAGGTAGAGTTGTCCGAATCGGGCGATATCCTCGGTCTTGACCATCAGCCCCCATCCGCCCGTATTGATCCCGCGCGGGCAGGTCTCCCAGGTCGCCCCGGAAATTCCCAGCGGCGCAAAGAGACGCGGCTGCAGGTAGTCCAGCAGCTTCTGTCCGGTTACCTTCTGCAGAATTGCCGAGACCATATAGGTCGCGCCGCTGTTATAGACGAAGTGCAGACCGGGAACGTGTTCCACCGGCTGGCTCAGAAAGCCTTTGACCCAGTTGCCGTCCTCTCGCGAGAAGATCGTTCCGAGCGTGTCCTGACTGTGCCCGGAGGTCATCGTCAGCAGGTGGCGCACGCGCATACCCGCCAGATTGTCGTTGACGGCCGCCGGAAGATCATCCGGGAAGAACGAGACCACTGGCGTCTCCAGCGAGAGTTTTCCCTCCGCCGCGAGCATGCCGGCGGCGGTGGAGGTGAAGCTTTTACTGAGCGAAAAGAGCATATGCGGATGCTGCGGCGCATAGGGACTCCACCATCCCTCCGCCAGAACATATCCATGACGCATCAGCATGAAGCTGTGCAGTTCCAGATTGGCGGCTTCTATCTCTTTTACGAAGGCGCGAATGGCTTCGGGAGAGACTCCCTGTTTGCCCGGCGCGCTGCGCGGCAGCGATTGCGACCCGTCTTTCGTATTCATGCAACGCTTTCCCTGACGAAAGTAGCTGATTGAATCAGCCCGACTAAAGATACGCGCCGGGTTTCGCACATCCCTGCCGGGAGAATAACAGGCGCGAAAAGCCATGCAGACCGAGCGATTTTCCACTTGCCAATCCCTTGCTCGCGTGCTATGATAGACACATGCAAGCGGCTACACCTTCCACTCCTGAACCCGCTCCGCGCACCGAAGAGACCTCGACCCCTTCACAGGCAGCTACCCGTCCTTCGCGTGGAATCACCTGGCGCGCTGTGCTTCTCGCGCTGCCTCTTATGCTCATCAACGCTTACTGGATCACGGTGGTGGAGGTGCGCTGGTACACGCTGGACGGAACCAGTCTCCCGCTCTTCATCACGCCAATCTTCATCCTGTTCTGCCTGTGCGTGCTGAACTTCGGGCTGAAGCGTCTTCGCCCGCAAGCCGCCTTCGATCAGGGCGAACTGCTCGCCATCTACGTGATGCTGGTGGCGGGGAGCGCGCTTGCCTCCCATGACCTGATCCAGAACCTTTTTGGAGCTATCGCCCACGCCGACCGTTTCGCCACGCCGGAGAGCCGCTACGAAGCGATCTTCTTCCAGTACCTCGATCCCGCCAGTTTTCTCCTCGTGCGCGATGAGGAGGCGATCAAGGCGTTCTATCAGGGTGACGCCAACTGGCTCGATCCGCGCTACTTCATGCCATTCCTGATGCCTCTTTTCTGGTGGGGCATCTTTCTGGCGGCGTTGATCGGAATGTGTCTCTGTATCAATATCATCATCCGCCGCGCCTGGACCGATAACGAGAAGCTGGCTTTCCCGATCATTCAGCTTCCGATGGCAATGACCAATCCGGAAAACCGGGTCACTCCCTTCTGGCGCAGCCGCATGATGTGGGCGGGATTCGCCACCGCCGCCGGCATCACCTTCTTCAACGGGATGCACTACCTCTATCCCACCTGGCCCTACTTCGAGCAAATTAAGCTCTACAACGTCGGTCAGTTCTTCACGCAGCGCCCCTGGAGCGCCATGGGCGTGACTAACATCTCGATGTACCCTTTTGCCATCGGACTCGCCTACTTTCTGCCGCTCGATCTGGCTTTCTCCTGCTGGTTCTTCTTCTTTGCGCGCAAGATGTTCCAGGTGCTGGGCGCGTCCGCCGGATGGGATGCGCCTTCCAACGCGGGCTTCCCCTACTTCGAGCAGCAGTCTTCCGGAGCGTGGATTGCGCTGGGCTGCGTGGTGGTATGGTCGCTGCGGGGACAGATTCGCGAGGCATGGCGCGCGGCGTTTCAGCGCAAGCCGGAACTGGCTGCCTCTCCTTCTCTCTCCGCGATTGATCCGGCGGAGCGGCGACGCTATCAGATCGCGTTTCTGGGACTGGCGGCGGGCGTGGTCTATCTGGGGTGGTTTTCGTACCGAATCAATCTCTCGTTCTGGGTGGCGCTGCTCTTTTTCGGGCTGTTCTTCCTGCTGGCGATTGCGATTACGCGGGTGCGCGCCGAGTTTGGAACGCCGCACGAGATATACTTTGTGAACCCGCGCACGGTGCTGGTGACGCTGTTCGGCGTAGGCGCGGTCGGGGCGCAGAGCCTCACCTCGCTGTCGGTGCTCTACTGGTATAATCGTGGCTACCGCTCTCACCCGATGCCCAATCATCTGGAGGCGTTCAAGATGGCGGAGGGGGGCAGGATGCAGACCAACCGCCTGATCTGGGTGCTGATCGCCGCCACGATCTTCGGGATTCTCTTCGCCTATGTCGCCAATATGCACATCACCTTCGCCGAAGGCGCGACCGGCAAAGCCTCGCCCGGCTTCAAACGATGGGTCGGGGCGGAGTCGTATGACCGCCTGAGCGGCTGGCTCCAATCCCCGACCAAACCGGACCGAACGCAACTGGGATATGTGGCGGGGGGCGCGCTGGTGGTGCTGGGGCTGCGGGTGCTGCGCGGAGCGTTTATCTGGTGGCCCTTCCACCCGGCGGGCTACGCGCTGGCTGTCTCCTATGCGATGGACTACTTCTGGTTTGCCTTCTTCGTCTCGTGGCTGATCAAGTTCCTGCTGGTGCGCTTCGGCGGCATGAAGGCGCACAACGCCGGTATCCCCTTCTTCCTCGGCTTGATCCTCGGCGACTACGTTGCCGGCTCCATCTGGGCGATCTACGGACCCGTCAACGGTCTCCAGACCTATAAAATCTATATCTGACGCGAACCATGCGAGGAATATGGGCGGAAGCAATGGCGAGAACCCGCCTCAGAACGGCAGCAGCATCCGCAGAATGAACAGCCCGATGTCGGTGAGCGGGTTGCGGGTCTTCTTCTTCTCCATCACCTGCACCATGTCGCCCGGCATCAGCGGAATGTCCTGTGCTTTTCCGCTGGCGATCTCATCGTAGTTGATAATCACCGTCTCGGCGCGGGCAGGATCACGCAGCATGTTGCGGATCAGCACCAGATTGCGCCGGTCTGCGCTCGGACGAAATCCTCCCGCCGCCACAATCGCCTCGGACAGCTTCATCGGCTGTCTGTATTCGAAGGTGGTCGGAGAGGCGACCGCGCCCACAACGGCGAAACGCTGCCCGGTGTCCTTCGGCATCACCACGATGGTATCGTCCGGTTGAAGCGTCAGGTTCTCGGTCGCCACGTTCTGCGCCGCCAGCTTCGCATTGACCACCAGCGGCTTCTCCGCGCTCAACCGGCGAATGGTGACGCGCTCCGGGTCGGCGTTGTCGGTGAATCCCTGCGCGGCTGACAGGGCATCACGCACCTTCATCTCCGCCACAAACGGCTGCACGCCGGGCTTTCTCACCTCGCCCATCACCATAATCGTGCGCGGAACAGGGATCGTCGGGGTCAGGGTCAGCGTGATGCGGTCGTTGTTGTGCAGCAGGGGATCGTTGAACTCGTCGGAGGAGCCGCCTTCCAGCACGGCGCGGAAATTGGCGGTCAGGCGAATGCGGGAGCCGTCTTTTTCAATACGGTTGATCTGTACCTGCCCCAGATCCGCGTTCGCCTGAAAACCGGTCTGCGCCAGCGCATCAGAGAGTCGCGCCCCTTCCGGCAGCGTCAGCGGACCGTTGCGGAAGGTCGCGCCCTCCACCAGCACGCGCATTCGCGGAATACGGGCAATCCCGACGATCACCTCCGGTTCCGCGCGAAAGTAGCCGCGTATTGCCTGAAGAATCTGTTCCCGCGCCTGCGCTGTCGTCAGTCCCTTGAGCGGCAGCTTCGGGAGCGGCTCCTTTCCGATGGTTAACTGCAGCTTCCCCTCGGTATCCAGC
Source organism: uncultured Chthonomonadaceae bacterium (assembly GCA_964429855.1). Taxonomy (GTDB): domain Bacteria; phylum Armatimonadota; class Chthonomonadetes; order Chthonomonadales; family CAJBBX01; genus CALLMM01. The sequence goes on along the minus strand of CAYSDM010000001.1, from coordinate 134,749 downwards.
AGAAACTGCCCGCATAGCTCCCCCTCATCCACGCCCCGCACCGAGACGCTGAGCGCCAGCAGAAAGCCCGCCCCGAGGCGCGTACCTGGCTTTGCCAGAGGATCGAGCATCCCCTGACCGCCCGCTGGTCGCAGGCAGCACCCCATTATCAGGAGGAACAACCCTATCGCTGTATAACGCATGCGAACCCCTCCCGTCCCTGCTATACACTCTCACCCGCTTACCGCAGAATGGCGATATGATACTGCCCGGCGGGAGCCGTAAACTGCAGCCGATCCTCCCGGAGGGTCAGACGTTCGCCGCCGGCACCGGAAATCGGAATGCCCTTTTCGATCAGGCGCGTTCCATTGATCGCAATGGTCGGCTGCGCTATTCCCGCCAGCGGGATACTCACTTCTGCCCGCGCTCCGCCCGGAACTGTCAGGTTCACCGTCACGGCAGGCTCCGTATGAGCCAGCGGAGCCACGCCCCCCATCGGATCCACAAACGGCTGATCGGTACGATAGTGATAGGAGACGAAAATATCTCCGCGCACGGTCGGCACCCGCGCGCGCAGCCAGGTCAATTCCAGCGGCTGAAGGTCTATGGTAATCTCTTCAAAGCCCGGCTGAAGCGGGCGAATCCCCGCAATTTCCGCCGGAAGGTCGTAGGTCGGCGCTGCGCTCCAGGCATGACACAGGCTCCACTGCGGCTCGTAGTGTTCCCAGAAGGTCGTCGCGCCGCGCGCCAGCATTCTCCCCCAGTTCTCCCGAATGTAGCCAAGCGCCTGTCTCCGTCGTCCCAGACTGCACAGCGCGCGCAGCAGATAGAAGGAGAAGTAGGGCGTCGCGATACGCACGGCGTTCTGCGCGACGGAGGTCGTCGGCTGACCCGCATCGCCATAAAAGGCATGCAGAATCTGCTCCGTCTGGACTCGTTCCGCGATTCCATAGAGCATACAGAGCACGTTCGCCTGCTCGCTGACCGTCTCCGAAAGCGCGCCGTCCACCCGGCAGTCCGCGTAGAGTCCGCGCGCGTTGTCCCAGAGCAGATCGTTGATCGCCTCCTTCACCTCCGAGGCGCGCATCTCCAGATCGCCGCCGCGCTCCGGCATCCCAACCGCCCGCGCAATCTTCCCCGCCGCCAGCAGTCCGGCGTAGTAGAAGGCGTTGACATGACAGGCTTCTCCGCGAGCATCCAGTTTTGCCCAGTCCACAAAGACCCATCCGGGCAGATTATGCAGCAGACCGTTCTCGCTCTCGTGCGACTCCAGCAGTTTCAGAAGACGATCCACAGTCGTCCAGAGTTCCAGCAGCAGTCCGCGATCCCCGGAAAGCAGGAAATACTCCCACAGCCCGCACAGCCAGATACAGTTAAAGGGCGGCAGCACCGTATCAAAGGGCGGCGCGGAGGGATAGACGCACTTCAGCCAGTCTTGCGCGTGATGCGCCGGAGCCGGTCCCTCGCCGCCAAAACCGTCGGTCGTCCCCTGACTCAGCGCATACTGACGCCAGGCGCGCCGGGCCAGCTGCGTATCCCCGAAAGCGTAGGCGGCGACCAGCGCCTCCACCCGCGTATCCGCCAGCCACTGACCGCGCTCGCGCCAGGGGCAGTCCATATAGCCGTCATCCATACAGAGTTCTGCGGTGTAGCGTCCCACCTCCCAGATTCGATTCAACAGCGGGTCCGAACACTGAAAATCGCCCCGGTATTCCACCGGATAGGTGAAATACTCCAGTTCGCACTGAACCTCCACCGGCTCCGGGCAGTCGTAAAAGTCCAGACGAAGGTAGCGAAATGCGCGCGGAGAGAAGGATACCCACATCTGCGCTCCCGCACGCAGAAGAAGACGATCCGCGTAGTGTACCGGGCAGCCTGCAAAGTGATTCGGGTTGACGCTGCCATCCGCCTCGATCCTCTCGCTGTAGCCGATGTCCACAATCCCGCCTGCTCCCTGCCGAATATGCAGATGGAGAAAGCCGCTGACCTCCCGCCCAAAATCCAGCACGACCGACGTTCCCTGCGCGCCGCTCACCGGAGCCGTCATGAACCGCCCCGGATGCCTCCAGGTCACGCTGCCCGGAGGCGCGGGATGCAGCCGCGTGGCACGCTCCATCGCCTCCGCCGGCGTCAGGCTCTCCCCGGAATCGTCGGAACGACGCTCCGTCAGGTTGGTCTGTATCAGTTGCGCGGGAAGAAGCGTCAGAGAGCGCTGCAACGGAATATCGCGCGGCTCCAGAGATGTCCAGGGTTCCATTCCGACCGGTCCGATCACCGTCGCCGTCTCCCAGCCCGAATCGTCGAATCCGGGCGCGTTCCACCCGACCGGCTCCTCGCGCAGATCGAACACCTCCGGGAAGGGCAGTTGAATGCTCATTCGCTCAAAACCGCGCAGATAGGGAGCAGGAGCCGCTCTCCATGTCTCATCCGTTACGATGCGTATCGGCGTCCTGTCCGTCTCGACCTCCGCCTCCAGCAGAAATCCGCCCCTTCCGATGAGGGAGTAACAGGTTCCGACCCCATAGAAGGTCACCAGCGCGCCGATCACATTCTCGCCCGCGCGCAGATACGGCCCGATCTCGTACTCTTCATAGGCCTGATGACGCGGATCGCTGCGTGCCGGTCCGTGATGCACGAAAGAGCCGTTGACGTAGAGCTTATACCGGGTATCCGCGCAGACTCGCGCCGTCGCGCGAAAAGAGGGCTGTTCCGCGAGCGTGAAAGCCTTGCGAAAGTAGAGATAGCGGTTCCGGGGTCTGGCTTCACCGGCGTCCCAGATCCATCGAGCGTTCCAATCCAAAGAACTCGTCCTTCCTGGCAAAACAGCAGAGCCGCTTAAGGGCGCAATATCCGTAATTACAGTATCGGCGAAAGAATCTCGCTCCCGTCTGCCCGATACCCTGCGTGATGAAGCAAGGGCGCCGTGTCGGAGTCTATCGGCAGAAAGCTGTTGACAGAGAGTATATGTTATGCAATACTTAATTTAAGTAAACAGATTTACGCCATAATTTATTTCAGAGAGAGGATCCGTCATGCTGCAGTACACCTTCAACCGCCTGTTGACGGCGGATTTCCGGGCGATGTTTCTGTTCTACCGCGACGCGCTCGGTTTTCGTCCCCTCTTTGGAGACGAGAACGAAGTCTATGCCGAGTTCGACACCGGAGCCGTCACGCTGGCGCTCTTCCGACGCGACATCATGGCGGAAGCCATCGGAGCCGCCGACCGATCTCCCTCCGCCGAAGCGCAGGACGCCGTCGCCTCCATCTACGGCGTGCCGAACGTGGATGAGGCTGTTCGCGAACTGGAGTCGCGTGGCGTTGTCTTCATCGCGCCCCCGACGGATCGCGAAGAGTGGGGCATACGCACCGCCCACTTCCGCGACCCGGACGGCAACCTGATCGAGATCAATGCCCCGCTGGCACGCAATTAGCCTTCTCAGACAAGCGGCGCGCACTCCATCACGAAGGTCTTGATCTCGAACGCGCCAATGTCAAACGTGATCGCCGATCCGCCTGCTTCCGGCGACAGCGGGCGGATCTCTTTTTCGATCAGATCGGTCTCGACCGCGCTCTGTATCGCCGCCGCCGAAATCAGCGTAACGCCGGAGACGGCGCGCCCCTCCGCCTCGTAGACCCGCACCATCACCCGATTCCCCGTCCGTCGAACCGCCGAGATCACCACATTTTCAGCAGAGATGGAGAGCAGGCTCAGGCGCGCCGGAAGCCGCCCCGCAGCGGAGGCTGTTTTTGCGGTCAGCAGCGGGCGATTGAACTCCATTCCGCGCCGATAGAGCTGCGCAGCGCGCCAGTCGCCGGCGTGCGGAACCAGCGCGTAGTCGAACCCGTGCGTCACCCCGATCTCATACCCATCGGTGGTTTTGGTGCTGCGATTGAAACCGCCGACCTCGCCGTAGCCCTCCTTCAGCGCGGTGCACTTCAACACCGCCAGCATCATGACGCCGTCCTCCACGCTGTTGCCCGGCAGCCCGCGGTTCAGCAGCCCCAGCCCCTTCTGACCATCGCCGTAGTCCATCCAGTTCTGCGCCGGGAACTCCCCTTCCGGACGCTCGATCGCGCCGAACGGTATCTCCTGGGTGATGACGCCGTTTTCCAGCGTGGTCGGGAAGGCGGCGCGGTAGCGCACCCTCTCCTCCTCGTTGATCAGCGTGGTATGTATATCTATGCGCGCAAGCCCTGCATAGAGCCGCACACGGGTCGCGAAAAAGCCCCTGCCATAGGCGAAGTTGACAACATACTCGGTGCGCGCCTGCCCGTTTCGCACCCGTCCGTCGCCGCCGTACAGATGCGAGAAGTCGGCGCGCGCCTCCCCGACCGCCGGAAGCGGATGCTCGCGGTTCATTGGCAGGAAGGCGTCCCCTTTACAGTGCCCATTATACTCCCAGAAGTTGCCGTTGTCGCGCTCCTTGACGAGGGTATTGCCGTAAGGTTTGTCCGCCGGGATGATCTCCCAGCCGGTAGGCTTGTGATAGAGCCGCTTGATCGCCCCGTTCCAGGCGTCAATCTCCACGCAGAAGTGAGCGTTTTCGATCCGGTCGGTATGGATATCCGCCATAAAGATGTCCGGCTGATTGGAGCAGAGATCTGTCTCGACCCTCTGTGTACCGGCGCGCCGGATATGAAACACCTCATAGCCCGTTGCCGGAACGCCGCGCGCGATGAACAGCGCCGTCGCCCGTTTGATGCCTCCGGTCTCGTACCGCTCCTCCGCGATAAGGTCGCAGAGCATCCGGTTCCCCTCGGAGTCACACACCTCGATCTCATAGACATCTTTCTCCGAGAAGCCAAACCGGCACTCCGCCACATCGTCGCGTTCCCAGCTCAACGGGTTGAAGACGATGATCGGGATACCCTCTCCGCGCGTATCAATCTCCTGCGCCAGCGTCTGAAGAGACCGCTCCTGGCAGAGCGACGCCACGCCGTGCGAAACCTTGTAGCGGTCTATCACGTTGGCATAGACCTTATCCACATGCGAACCGCAGATGATGTCGTGGAACTGATTGAACAACACCCCTTCCCACGCCTCCGCAAATCTCGTCTCCTGCGATTCCGTCCCCAGCAGCGAGGTCGCGGCGTCCAGCCACTCCGCATCTGCCAGCAGAGTCTCCAGCCGTCGGTTCCACTGTTTCACGGCAATTCGCGCGCTGTAGCAGCCCTGAAAGACCGGATTCAGGTCGCCCTCTCGAACCGGGAACTCCACCGCGTCGCGGATCAACGCGAAATACTCGGCAGGCGTGGAGATACGAAATTCGAGATCGTCAAACTGCTCATTATGCTGACGGAACAGGCTGCTGGCGTGCGGCTGCACCGGGGTCAGGTCTGCGCCGCTGATCGCCAGAATGTGCGGAGTCTGCGCGTTCTCGATCAGAAACTTCAGGCGCACCGCGATAAACTTGCGGAACTCGTGCAGGTTGCCGGGAAGCGGATAGAGAACGCAGTAGCTACTCCGCATCCAGTGGCAGAACAGCTTCGTGCCGTCCAGCCCCTGCCACCAGAACTCGGTTGGTCCGTCTATCTTCCCGATTCGCTGGAAGATATTCTGATCGAAGCCGCACTTGACCATCAACTGCGGAATCTGGGGATGCTGCCCGAAGGTGTCCAGAAGCCAGCCGCAGCGTATCTCCAGCCCCAGCTCCTTTTCGCAGTAGGCTTTGCCGGAGAGTACCTGCCGGATAAACGACTCCCCGGAGGGAATATTCACGTCCGGCATCGCATGCATGCCGCAGGTGATCTCCAGCCGCCCCTCTTTTATCATCTGCTCAAAGAAAGCGCGCTCTTCGGGATAGGTCTTCAGGAACGGCGCGATGTAGCAGGTCTGATCCAGGGCAAACTTAAAGCCCGGATCGGAGCGCATCGCCGCCAGCGCACCCAGCATGATCGAATAGCCCAGTTCAAAGGTCTCGTCACGGGTCAGAAAGACCTCCGCATCGTAGTGGGTATGGGGAATGTAGTGAACGGCATACTTCATGACTGCGACTCTCCTCTCCTTACCGGCTCCGATTGAGAACAGGCGCCGACTGTCATCAACCTTCCCTCTTAACAGCCTTCACTCCTCCTTCCTGTGCAAACATTGACAACCTCGATCCTCCGGGCTACAATGAATCGTAAAATCGGCTCTTCCCGTTGATCTGTTCACTTCTCCCCGGAGAAAGCCCATGCTGCGAATGGTTCTCTTCTCGTCTCTGTGGATGCTGCTTCTGCTCTCGCTCACCTGGCTGGCAGCCGCACAGGAGCCGGATCGCTCTCTCTGGCAGGACTTCAAGCCGAATTTGCCTGCGGATGCCGTCAGGCGCGTTACCGACCTCCTCCCTCTCTCCGATCAGCAGAACCGGGGCAGGTGGGAGCGGTACATCCCGATGTGGGATGAGTTCAATGGCAAGACGCTGGACGAGAAGCGGTGGTTTCCGAATAATCCCGGATGGAAGGGACGCCAGCCCGCTTTCTTCTCCCCGGCGAACGTCCTCGTGAAGGACGGCAAGCTCCAGTTGACCATGCGCAAAGAGGAACCGCCCGAATCGCTCCGGTCTGAGGGCTACCACACCTACTCCTCCGCCGCCGTGCAGAGCAGAGAGACCGTTCTCTATGGATATTTTGAGGCGCGCGCGAAGCCGATGCGCTCGCATGGCAGCAGCGCCTTCTGGTTCTATCGCTCAGAGCCGGAGCGATGGACGGAGATAGATGTCTTCGAGATCGGGGGAGGCGCGCCCGGCTTTGAGCGCAAGCTGCATATGACCCTTCATGTCTTCCACACGCCGACGGAAAAGAAACACTGGTCCGTCGGTGGAATCTGGGAAGCGCCCTTCGAACTAGCGGACGACTTCCATGTGTATGGGCTGGAGTGGAATGAGAAGGAGATCAAGTTCTACTTCGACGGCGTGCTGGTGCGGAAGGGAACCAACACCCACTGGCATCAGCCCCTTACCCTGAACTTCGACACAGAGACCATGCCCGACTGGTTTGGTCTGCCACGCGATTCGGACCTGCCCTCCACCTATCTGGTGGACTACGTTCGCGCCTGGAAAGCCAGATCGCCGGCATCTCCCAGATAAATTGGTAGATTTTTCCCAGAACGGCATTCTTCTTATGCAGGTACCTATTTCGCCAACCCTGCTAATACGTATGAGCAGATTTCAGTTACGATTTTAAGGAGCCACAACACGATGCAACGCATCTCATTCGCTCTCCTGCGCCCTCGCTCTGCGTGTAGCCTTCTCTGCCTGTGGCTGCTTATGCTTGCGGTCATGGCATCCGGGCAGTCCCCCGCTTATCTCTGGATCGAAGGAGAGAACCCCTCTTCCATCAATATGAAGCCCAACATCGGCGGATGGGGACGCACCGAATTTCTCTCCGGCGCGAAATGGCTGCATATCTCCATAGATGCGGAGAAGGTGGAGAAGGATCAACCGGCGGAGGGCGTTCTGCTGCACTACAACATGATCGTCAGCAAGCCGGGTCGCTACGCGATCTGGAACCGGATCGGATACGAATTTGTGCGTTCAACCTTTCAGTGGCGGATAGACCGGGGCGCATGGCAGAGCGTCACCCCGCACATGCTGACCACCGACCTGATGGAGCTTCAGGAGTGGAACGAGGTCGCCTGGCTGAAGATGGGCGAACAGACGTTCGCTGCCGGACCGCATCGTCTGGAGATCCGGCTGCCCCGCCTGAAAGACGATAAAGGGAAGTGGCAGCGCGTCCTCTACGCTTCGGACGCGCTCTGTCTGTTCAATGGCGACTTCCTTCCCAACGGCAAGTTCAAGCCGGGACAGGAGTGGCGCGCGCCGCAGGATCGGGAGGCTGCGCGCGCGTCGTTCCGCCTGCCTGCGCCTTCCGCGCCGGGGCAGCGCGCCTCCATCGCCTTAAACGGACTGTGGGAGGTGTGCCGGGATGATGAGCAGCTTCCCGGCGAGGTAGCCCGACCAATGACCGGCATTCCCGCGCGCGCCTTCTGGCGCGCTATTGCGGTTCCCGGCGATAAAAACCAGCTTCGCCCCGATCTGCTCTTCGCGCATCGTCTCTGGTATCGCACGCGAATTCAGGTTCCCTCTTCTCTCCTTGGACGCTCTTTCCATATCGTCTTCCCGCAGAATAATCTCAATACCACCGTCTATGTAAACGGCGTCCTGTGCGGCTTTAACAAGAACCCTTTCGTGAAGTTCGATATAGATGTCACACGGGGCGTGCGCGCCGGCGAAAACGTGATCGTCGTCGGCATCCGCGACGCCTGGTACGCCCGCACCGCCAACCCGAAAGACCCGATGAAACTGCGGCGCACCTTCAATCTACCGAGCCGCTTCTTCTCGGAGGGCTTTCAGGACCTCTCCTATCCCATATGGAACCACCCGCAGTCCGGCATTCTGGCTACGCCGCAGTTTGTTGTCGCAGGACCGGTGCGTGTAGCAGACGTCTTCTGCAAGCCCTCCGTTGCGCAGAAGCGGCTCGATCTGGAGGTTACTCTCGCCAATCCCGGAAAGTCCGCCGTCTCTGGAGAGGTGATCTGCGAGGCCGTCAGCGCAAGCACAGGAAAAGTGGAAAAGACTCTGCCCGCGCTCCGATTTTCGCTGGCGGCAGGCGCGGAGCGCCTCCTGCCCCTCAGCGGGACGTGGGAGAACCCGACGCTCTGGTGGCCTGATGCCCCGCACCTGTACCGCCTGCGCGCAACGGTTCAAGTCGGAGGCAAGCCTGTGGACATCTCCGAGACGACCTTCGGATTCCGGGAGTGGACCATCCGCGGCAAGGATTTTCTGCTCAACGGCATCGTCTGGCATGGCTGGGCGGATACCTTCACCGCTGACAGCAAGGAGGAGTGGCTCGCCTTCTACCGCAAAACCAACCAGAAGATGATGCGCTTCTGGGGGGTACAGTGGCAGAACATGCCGCCGGAGGAGGCGCTGAGATTCTTCGACGAGAACGGCGTCGTGGTGCGCCGCTCCGGGATGCTGGACGGACAGCGGATCGGCTATATGGCAATCGAGAACGATCCTGCGTTTCAGAAGCTCTATAACTCCGAGATCAAGATGGATCTGATGAAGCACTGGAAAGATCAGATGCTGGCGCAGGTGAAGGGAGAGCGCAACCATCCCTCCATTATGATCTGGTCGCTGGAGAATGAGTGGCTCTACATCAACTGCATTAATCTCTACGGCGGACTGATGGATCAGTTCGAGCGCGAGGTGACGGTCGTTTCCAATGCGGTACGCGCCCTCGATCCGACCCGCCCGACGATGGTGGACGGGGGCGGCGCGACGAAAGCGCAGACCCTCCCCGTGCATGGCGATCACTATGTCTTCGATTCCAACAATACCCGCTATCCCGACCTGGCCTACGAACCCAACATCCACGCGGGAGGGCGCGGACGCTGGCATTGGGATCAGAAACGACCCCGATTTCTCGGCGAAGACTACTTCGCCAACGGCATCAACCCGGCGGACTATTCCATCTTCGGCGGGGAGGACACCTTCCTCGGCAAGACCTACGCGCACCCGGCTGCCGGGATCATCTACCGGATGCTGACGGAGGGGCATCGCTGGGCGGAATACGGCGCGTGGCACTTCTGGATGGGACAGCGCGAGGCGGTCAATCAGTATGGCTCCAATCCCTGGCTGGCGGCCTTCTGCCGTGAATGGGACTGGACGTTCGCCTCCGGGCAGTCTGTTCGCCGCACCTTTGGCATCTTCAACGATACGCGATTCAGCGACCCTGTCACTTTTACCTGGACGCTGACTCTGGGCGGTAAAAAGATCGCGGAGGAGACGAAAGAGTGCTCCGTTCCGGCAGGGCAGAATCAGAAGTTTGAGACCGTCCTCTCACTTCCGAACGTGGAGACGCGCACAGAAGGCGAACTGATCCTCACGCTGAAAACGCGCGGTCAGGAGGCTTTTCGGGATGTCAGGGCGGTCTCCGTGCTGCCTGCCTTCCGCCTGAACGCGCCGCCGCCGGGTCTGCTGGTCTACGATCCAAAAGGCGAAGTCGCTGCCTTCCTACAACGCCACAGCGTGCCCTTCACCCCGATCAACAGCCTGGCGAACCTGCCGGAGAGCGGAAAGGTCCTGCTGCTCGGAAAGGACGCGCTCTCGCTGGCGGAGTCCACTTCGCCGCAGCTTGCCGCCTATGCCTCCTCCGGGCGCACGGTGATTGTTCTGGAGCAGCAGAATCCGCTCAAGTATCAGGCGCTGCCCGCCGAGATCGAGGCGACCACCGCACAGGGCAAGATTGCCTACGCCGAAGACCTCAACCATCCCGCGCTGCGCGGCTTGCAGCAGAAAGACCTCTTCACCTGGGGCGTCAACCGGCTGCTCTACGCCAATGCCTACACCAAGCCCACACGCGGAGCGCGGTCGCTGGTTCAGTGCGACGCGCGCCTGCAGAACACCGCTCTGGCGGAGGTTCCGGTCGGGCAGGGACTGATACTGCTGTGTCAGTTGAACGTCGCGGAGAACCTGGCAGACAACGCCACAGCGCAGAAGCTGCTGGCGAATCTGCTGGAGTATGGCGCCGCCTATAAGCTGGAGTACAGGCGTGTCGCGGTTGCTGCGCGGGATGCCGGTAACCTTCTGGCGACGCTGGACGCCATCGGGTTGGAGTATCAAAAGTCGGAAGACCCGCTGATGGCGATCTCCGCTTCGGGCGTTCGTCTGGCGATTATCCCCGCTTCTCCGCATAATCTACAGCAGTTGACCGATCACCGGAAGGCGGTGGAAGAGTTCACAGAGCGCGGAGGCTACCTGATTCTGCACGGTCTGACGCCGGAGGGACTGCCTGCCTACAATCAACTGGTCGGCTTCGAGCATATGATTCGCCCGTTTCGCCGGGAGCGAGTCACCTTCTCCGCGCCGCGAAATCCCCTCACCTCCGGGCTGACTCTGGGCGAGATCGTGATGCTCTCCGGAGAGCGCATCTTCGACTGGACAGCGGATGAGTTTGTCGCCTCCGACATCTTCAGCTATGTGGTGGATTTTGAGGATGTCGCCCCCTTCGCAAAATTCGAGAACGACTTTAACCAGATGATGACCAACGGGTTTGTGTCGGCGGACGCCTGGAAGTATATCGTGAACCTCCCGGCTCCCAACGCTCCCCCGCTGGACTTCAAGCTGGAGTTCCCGAAACCGGTGGAACTGACGCGCATGGAATGGATCGGCAACACCTTCTACTATCCGGTCACAAAGGCGCAGCTTCTTTTTGACGGCGGCGCGCCTGCCACCTTCAACACAGTGCCGACCAACGAGCCGCAGCTTTTCGATATCGCGCCTGCGATCTCCGGCAAGAACCTCACCCTGCGATTAGCGGACTGGAAGAAGCTGCCGGGCGTGGCGCAGGTGACGGGGCTGGATAATATCCGCCTGTTCGCGAAGCGTCCGCCGGAGTTCTATCAGCGCGTGCGCCCGATTCTCAACATCGGCAGCATGATGGAGTACCCGCGCGGAAACGGCGGGATCGTCCTGTGCAATCTGTTGTTCAAGGAGAGCGAGGCGGTTCCGGTCAACGCCCTAAAAAAGCGGCAGATCATAAAGACCCTGCTGCTGAACCTGAAAGCTCCCTTCCGCGGCGGAAAGAGCGTCATCGTCGGGACGCCCCTGCAGTTTTCGCCGATAGATATTTCGAAGCAGGCCAATCAGTACCGGGATGAGCGGGGTTGGTTTGGCGACCGCAGCGCAACCTTCAAGGATATGCCGACCGGCAGGCAGACCTTTGCAGGCGTTCCGTTCGACATCTTCACCTTTGCCACCTCGCCGGTTCCGACCTGCATTATGCTTGGCGGAGACGGCGTTCCCAACAGCCCGGCGCAGGAGGTGCGCGGCATTCCGGTGCAGCGTAAAGCCGACGCTCTCTTCTTCCTGCATACCGCCCGCATGGATGCCCGCCGCAACGAGCAGGATATCCGCGAACGCAAACGCTACGAAATGCTGCGCTATGTCATCCAGTACGCCGACGGGCAGACCGCCGTCGTGCCAATCTACGCCGAACTCGACATAGACGACTACCGGCAGAAGACCCCGATGCCGCTTCCCGGCGCGCAGATCGGCTGGACGCGCCCCTACTCCGGCACGGACCTGCACGCGGTCGCCTATACAAAACAGTGGGACAACCCGCGCCCGGATGTCGAGATCAAGAGCATAGACGTGGTCTACGGACCGGATCGTCGAGGCGTTCCCGCGCTGCTGGCGGTAACCGCCGCTACCGCCGCAAAATGACAACCAAAAGCCCGTTCGAGGAACGGGGTGGAGTTCGCTGCTTGACAGCTTTGGCGGCACCTTTTATGATGGGAGATGAGGGCATTATCAAACTCGCCTGCCTGGTTCTATCGCGATTTGTCGTAACATCCTTCCGTGAGAAGCGGATATGCGGCTACTCGTCGCATGATGATAAGCTGGCATCCGTCAAACGCACTCAGTGATAGGAAATCCACGATGAAGAGAACGATGCGACTTACTCTGCTTCTTCTCGTCCTTTGCATGACGAATCTGGTCGGAGGAGAAACACGGATGGAGGAACCCGCCGCTTTGCCGGAGGGCAGCGCCGGTATTGCGTCCAGGTATCCGGGCGATGCAGGGATCGAGAAGGATCCCAACGTTGTCTTCGCGCATGATTTCGAAGACGTCTCTCTGCCCGAGGATCTCCGTCGTCGTTGGGACAACGTGTTTCACGACAACACCCTGCGCATCACCCGTGATCGCGAGGGTGTGCATAGCGGCGAGAAGTCGGTAGAGATGCTCTTTCCGCAACGGGACGGCGCGGTCGGCAACGGCTTGATGAAACATCTCGGACGGGAGTACAACACCTTATTCCTGCGCTATTATCAGAAGTTCGACAGCGGACTGGATGTGCGGGGAGCCGGGTCATTTCACAATGGCGGGTCCATCTCAGCCCACTACCATCTTGAGGGCCGCTCGACCCCCGGAAAACGCGCGGATGGGCGCAACAAGTTCCTGGCGTCCTATGAATGCACGGTCTATAGTGACGCGCCGTCACCGGGCAATCTGATCATTTACATTTACCATCCGGAGCAGCGGGGCGACTACGGCGACATTTTCTATCCGACGGGCCTGGTCTCTCCAAACACATCCCTGGCGGGCAACTTCGGCAAGTTTTTCAAACCGCGCCCCAACGTGTTACCCCAATTGGATCGCTGGCACTGCTACGAATTCATGGTGCAAGCCAACACACCTGGTCGGCGCGACGGACGGATTGCCTGCTGGCTGGACGGCAAACTTGTGGCCGACTTTCCGAACCTCCGGCTCCGGGATATCGAAGCTCTTAAACTCGACTATATCACTATCGGAGGATACATCAACCCCAATAAGGTGAGGACGAACAGGATATGGTTCGATGACGTTGTCGCAGCGACTTCCTACATCGGACCCCGGCGCGCGTCGTCCCGTTAAGCGCAGGTCGTCGGTTCAAGGTTGCCAGCAACCGCTCATTTTCCCGGCAGGATTTCCCCTCCTCCTCACCAAAGAGGAATCTCAGAGACCCTGAGTGGATGAGGAAGAGGAATGACTGCATTTCAGATAACCGGACTACGTTGTGAATATGCGGCTGCGCCGATGGGAATCTCCGTCGCGCAGCCGCGACTCTGCTGGCGGATGGTATCCGAACGGCGCGGCGCGCGCCAGAGCGCGTATCAGGTTCTGGCGGCGAGCCGCGAGGAGAGGCTGCAGGCTAATCAAGCCGATCTCTGGGACAGCGGGCGGATCGAGTCGGATCAAAACCTGCATATCGTCTATGAAGGCAAGCCGCCCGTTTCGCGTCAGCGCGTCTGGTGGAAGGCGCGGGCATGGGACGAGAGGGGCGAGATGACGGAGAGCGCGCCTGCCTGGTGGGAGATGGGACTGCTGGCGCGGGAGGAGTGGGTCGGCAGTTGGATCGGCTCCGCGCAGGTCGGCAGCCCGCAGACCTCGCTTCCCTGCCCCTATCTGCGCCGCGCTTTTTTGCTCGATGCCCCGGCGCGAGCGGCGCGCCTCTACATTACCGCGCTGGGACTGTTTGAGGCATCGCTCAACGGGCGGCGCATCGGCGAGGATGCGTTCACCCCCGGCTGGACCGACTACCGTCACCGCCTGCAGTACCTGGTCTACGATGTGACCGACCTGCTGACGGAGGGCGAGAATGCCCTGGGCGTGATACTGGCGGACGGCTGGTACTGTGGGCATATCGAATTTCGCGGGCGTCAGCGATGGGGAGACCGCCCGAAGCTGCTGGCGCAGTTGATGATCGAGCAGGCGGACGGAAGCCTGCTGACGATCGCCACCGACGACACATGGAAGACCTCCACCGGTCCGCTGCTGATGTCCGATATTCTGCGCGGCGAAAGCTACGATGCGCGGCGCGAGATTCCGGGATGGGATATGCCGGGCTTTGAGGATCGCGCCTGGTTGCCGGTCGAAACCTTCCCCGATCCCGGCGTTCCGCTGGTCGCCCTGTGCGGACCGACTGTCCGAAAACAGGAAGAGATCGCTCCCATTGCCGACCCGAAGCCGGTGGCGCACTTCGCCGGACCGCGCTGGATCTATGACCTCGGGCAGAATATGGTCGGACGCGTCCGGCTGAAAGGGGTCGGTCCTGCCGGCATGACGGTCACCCTGCGGCACGGCGAAACGCTGAATCCGGACGGCTCGCTCTACACCGAAAACCTGCGCACCGCCTCCGCCACCGACTACTACACGTTCAAAGGCTGTGACGATCCGGCGGTCGAATTTCGCGCCGAGGAGACCTACGAGCCGCGCTTCACCTTTCATGGCTTCCGCTTCGTGGAACTCAGCGGCTACTACGGCACGCCTCCCCGCGATGCCGTAACCGGAATCGTGCTGCACTCCGACACGCCGCCGACCGGCTCGTTCGAATGCTCCGATCCGCTGATCAATCAGTTACAGCACAATATCGAATGGGGACAGAAGAGCAACTTCTTTGAAGTCCCGACCGACTGCCCGCAGCGCGATGAGCGTCTTGGTTGGACGGGAGACGCGCAGGTGTTTATTCGCACTGCCTGCTTCAATCGTGAGGTCGCCGGGTTCTTCACCAAATGGCTCAACGACCTTGCCGATGCGCAGGCGGAGAACGGCGCATTTCCCCCCGTCGCGCCGAAGACCATTCCCGGAGCGGATGACGGCGGGCCGGCGTGGGCCGACGCCGGCATCATCTGCCCCTGGACGATCTATCTCTGCTACGGAGACCAACGCATACTCGAAGCGCACTATCCCCGCATGGCGCGTTATGTGGAGCATCTGAAAAATACCAGCCGCGACGGAATCCGCATTCATCCCGACTCCGGCGACTGGGGAGGATTTGGCGACTGGCTCTCCATCAACGCCGAAACGCCCACAGACCTGATCGGGACCGCCTTCTTTGCCCATTCGGTGCACCTGATGGCGCGTATCGCTCGCATTCTGGGAAAGGAGGCGGACGCCGTACAGTATGACGCGCTTCATCAGCAGATCAAAGCCGCCTTCTGCCGACGCTTTGTGACGGCGGACGGACTGGTTACCGGACAGACGCAGACCGCCTACGTACTGGCGCTGCATTTCGACCTGCTGTCGGAATCGCTGCGACCTGCCGCTGCCCGCGAACTGGCGCGCAATATCCGTCAGCGCGGAATGCACCTCTCTACCGGCTTTGTCGGCACGCCCTATCTGGCGCATGTGCTGAC
The DNA here is from genome assembly GCA_964429855.1 of uncultured Chthonomonadaceae bacterium. Lineage (GTDB taxonomy): Bacteria > Armatimonadota > Chthonomonadetes > Chthonomonadales > CAJBBX01 > CALLMM01. Next base: position 119,109 of record CAYSDM010000001.1, on the reverse strand, counting down.
CCGCGCCGGATATCTCGACGTAGCGTATACGCTGCTGCATCAGAAGACCTGGCCCTCCTGGCTCTACTCCGTCACAAAGGGAGCGACGACCACCTGGGAACGATGGGACGGATGGACGGAGGAGAAGGGATTTCAGGACCCCGGCATGAATTCGTTCAACCACTACGCCTACGGAGCCATCGGCGAATGGCTCTATGCAACGGTCGCAGGCATAGACCTTTCGCCGCAACAACCCGGTTATAAACGCATCCTCCTGCGTCCGCGCCCCGGCGGAGAGATTCGCTCCGCCTCCGCTTCGCTCGAATCGCTCTACGGGCGGATTGAAAGCCGCTGGTCGCTGGAGGCGGAGCGTTTTGAGTGGAGCGTCTGCGTTCCGCCCAACGCGGTCGCTCTCGCCGCGTTCCCCACGCCTCCCGACGCCGTTATCGTCGAATCGGGCAAGCCGCTGGCGGAGGCGGAAGGAGTCTCCGCCATACGGCAGGAAGAGGAGACTCTGCTCTGCGAACTGGCTTCGGGACGCTACGCATTTACCGCGAAATGGCAGGCGCGAACATGAAAGAGAGACTGCTTCTGATGCTCTGTCTGGCAAGTCTTCTGGCGGTTTCAGGGAGCGGCGCGCCGCAGAAGTCTACGGCGGAGGAGGCTCCCTTCATCAACACCTGGCTGGTGGCGGGAACCTTCGATAATGATGCGCAGAACGGCGGCTATACCCGTGATCTCATCGGCGAGACCGCCGCGCAGCCCGCGCTCAACGCCGTGTCGGGCGGAAAGCCCTGGCGCTATTTCGACGACCGCCTCTTCTCTCGCAACTACGACGATTATCAGGATCTTTTCAGCTACTTCCGGATCAAACGCGGTGAATCGGTGGCGGCGAAGATCGCCTACGCCCATGTCTATGTCTTCAGCCCGCAGGAGCAGGCGGCACAGCTTCGAGTCGGGGCGGACAACGCCTGCAAAGCCTGGGTTAACGGGCAGCCGACGCTGGAGAGCGTCAAAAGCGGTCCCTACCGCGACACCCTGAAAGCCGACGTTACCCTGAAAGCTGGATGGAATCGGCTCCTGCTTAAGATCGCCAATCAGGAAGACGGGCGTTTCGGATTCTATGCGCGTCTGTGCCGTGCCGACGGCAGCCGCCTGCCGGGACTGGTCTTCTCGGTGCATGGGGGAGAGGGGCGACTGGCGATCTCCACACAGGCGATGACCGACGCGCAGACCGGAATCCTGCCCGATGCCTTCCGCGAGTGGACCTACGTGGGAGCCGATCCCCTGCGCGATCCTGACCCGGAGATGGGAGCCTATCTGCGCCGGAAGCCGCGCCTGCGCATGCTTGCCGCCGACTTTCAGCTCACGGCGCAGGGAGGCGCTCCTCCCTACCGCTGGTCGCTCTCCGGCGGCTCCCTGCCGCGCGGTCTGAAGCTGAGTGCGGACGGCTCTCTGACCGGCGTGATCTCCGGCTCCGCCCGACTCGGTGAATATGCGTTTGAGGCGCGCGTGACCGACCGTACAGGACGCTCCGCCCTCAAACCCCTTCGTATGACGGTGCGCGAGCGTCCGAATAAGTGGTATGAAGAGGCGCGTCTGGTTGCGCTGATCCATAATCCCGAAAGCATTCTAAACGCGGAAGAGGGAGAACTGCAGCGGTTTGCGAAGACGATGAAGCGGCAGGGCTATGCGCTGGGGATGATGATCTCTTATAACAATGGCGACATGAAATACCGCTGGAACTCGCTCTATGAGCCGAACAACCCCCTGGGCGATCTGGCGGGACGATACAAAACTGCGCTGGAGGCGGAGGGCATCCGGTTCGGGATGTATATGGGCAATCTGATCGGTCCCAATCACGGAGGCGACAACGGCGCGATTCTGATGGTCGAAGAGGCGGTGCGTCGCTATAAGCCCGCCGCCTTCTGGTTCGACTGGGCAAGCCCTGATCCCGACGGGTATGTCTCCCTGGACGCTCTCTACAGCATGATCCGCGCGCACAGCCCGGACACCCTGATCGTTCTCAACGGCGTCACCACGCTCTATCAGAGCGACTGGGATGTGGTCTGCATGGAGGGATGGGGCGCATGGGGCGAACGTATCTGGTCAATCTGGCCCTTCACGATTCGCTGGCCCAAGCGTGTGCCAGTCGAGTCGTGGCGGATGATCGCCGACCCGAAATTTGAGTACTCCCCGAACATCCAGCCGGACTGGCAGGCGTATCTGCGGGTACAGCTATCGCTCATCGGGCAGGGCTTTGTGGCAAACATGGATCACAGCCCGACCATCGCAACTCCCTATAAGAGGCTGGAAGAGTCGGTCGTGATGCAGGCGCACCTGCGTATGGCGGAATGGGCGAATCCTCCTGGCGCGCCTCCCCTGCATGAATCCTACACCCACGTCCTTCCCGGTCCGCTTCCGACCGCCGAATGGGGCTACAATACCCTCAATCTCGCCCGGACGGCAATCTACCTGCACATGATGAGCGATCCGTTCGGCAAGACCGGCGTCCCGGAATCCTCCTCGCTGACCGTCGGACCGATCAAACGGAAGGTGAAGTCCGTTCTCTGGATGAACCGGGGCGTCCCGGCGCGATTCACGCAGCGCAGCGAGAGCCTGACCATCTCGCTGGAGGGCATCACCGCCGATCCGATAGATACGATCCTTAAGATCGAACTGGACAGTCCCTACCCGTCGTACACTCCTCCGCCCGTTCGAAAAACGGAGCCGGTTCCTCCCGGCAACCTCGCCTTCGGGAAGCCCGCGCAGCTTCTCAGCGCGGATGGAGAGCGCACACTGATCGCCAGCGCCTTCGCCTTTGCGCGGTACGGCGTGGACGGGTTGATGCAGACTCATGCGCAGGGAGCGTATGAGTGGGCATGGGCGTATCAGGTGGACCTGCAGAAACGCCTTGCGGTAAGCCGGGTCGTCATTCACTTTGTGTCGGGCGGTTACGCCACCGAATACAAACTGCTGCTCTCTGAGGACGGAAAAAAGTGGGTGACGGTGGCGCATATCAAAAACTGTCGGGGAGGCACGCAGCGTCATCTTTTGACGACACCGCAGCCTGCGCGATATGTGCGCGTGCAGGCGGTGAAGCCGGACGGTCCCGATCAGGAGGGCGGACAGATGGGTATTGCGGAACTGGAGGTCTACAAATAGCCTCCGTCCATTGACCATCCACCGGACGACGGGCAGACTCAAAACGGAAGCCTGCCCTCTACTCCTTCCCCCATAGCTCCCCGATCAGACGATAGCCCTCGTCTACATGAGGAACCCTCTCCTGCAACGCGCGCTCATCGTAGGGAATGCGGTTGGGGCGGGCGCGGCGCGAATCGAAGAGCAGATAGGGAACTGGACCCACTTTGTGCCCCCGTGTCGCGATGGGGGTCGCGTGATCCGGGACGATTAACATGCGGAAGTCGTCCAGTTTCTTGAGTCCGCTCAGCATTGTTCCTACCACCAGTTGGTCTATGCTCTCGATAGCTTTGATCTTCTCATCTATGCTGCCGATATGCCCCGCCTCATCGGGAGCCTCGACATGCACCCAGACGAAATCGTGCCGGTTCAACGCCTCGACCGCATAGCGACCTTTGGCGTAGTAGTCGGTGTCGAAATAGCCGGTGGCTCCCGGAACCGCCACGATCTCCAGCCCCGTCAACCGTCCCAGCCCTCGTATCACATCCACCCCCGCGATCACCGCGCCGGTTTTTCCGTGCAGACGGAAGAAGGAGGGAAGCTGCGGAGCGCGCCCCTGTCCCCAGGGCCAGAGCGTGTTGGCGACCGGTCTGCCCTCTTCGCGGCATCGGCGATTGTAAGGATGATCGTTCAACAGGTCTATCGAGTCCCAGATAAACTGCCGCAGCCGGTAGTCGCCGTCGCCGGTCGGCAGTATCTCATTCAGGGGGCGGTTCATGTTCTCATGCGGAGCGAAGGTCTTCACCTCCAGCGGACCGTCGTTCCAGAGCAGAATATGTCGGTAGGAGATCCCGGGGAAGAGCCGCATCTGCCGGGTACAGAGCTTGCGCGCCTCCTCCACCAGCGAACGCGCCTCCTCCGTCCCCACGTGTCCCGCGCTGTAGTCCAGCAGCCGCTCGCCGTCGGTGGAGATCAGGGAGCAGCGAAAAGCCACGTCCCGCTCATCCATCGCGATCCGCATGGCGGCCGCCTCGACCGGACCGCGTCCGGTGTAGTACTGGCGGGGATCGTAGCCCAGCAGCGCCATATTCGCCGCATCGCTGCCCGGATACATATCGGGCGGAGTCACCGCCACGCCGCCGACCACGCCCCTGTTCGCCAGATCGTCCATATACGGCGTGCGCGCCACCTCCAGCGGCGTTCGCCCCTCCAGATCAGGCAGCGGGTCATCCGCCATTCCATCCGGCACAATCAGAATATACTTCACGGCTTCTCCCTTTCCAGACGGACTCCCGCCGCTCCCTGCCACTCGATCTTCAGCGCGCGATCCCGCGCTCTCTTCGTCCCGGAATCCACGCGCCGCGTCGTTCCGTCCGGCATCAGCAGGGTCGCTCTCCACTCTCCAGCGGGCAGCGCAACGAAGCAGGGCATCTGCGCGTCCCCCTCTTTTCGCACCTCGATAGATTGTCGGTCGGCGCGTATCGTCAGGATCAGGTTCTGCCAGCGAATCCGGTCTATTGAGAGCGCAGTCCACTCCTGCGGCAGATGCGGGTTCAGGCGGAAACCGTCGGCGGCAGGCTCAAAGCCCAGAAAGCCCCGCAGCATCGTCTGCGGAACCAGCACGCTCTCAAAAAACTCCTGATCCAGCCCCAGACCGCCCGCCGTGCCGCCGCCCTGCAGCGTGCCTTCGCGCTGTCCGTTGTAGTAGGCGCGATAGCCGCCCGCCGCCTGCACCTCGTCGAACCAGCGCACGATCTCCTGCAGCCGCCTCCAGGCGTCGTCCGGTCCGCGCACCTTCAGCCGCGCCATCAGATCGTGGTACGAGAAGCCCAGCACCGCGCCTCCGTCCTGGACCTGCCCGCCCCAGGGTATCGATTCCGGCGCGCTCCAGAACCAGCCGTAGTAATCGAGATTGCGCCGGGTGGTGGCGCGGGGCGCAAACCGCCAGTGATAGATGTCCGCGCCTTTCGCCGTATCTCCCTCGACGATCCGCTCTCCGCTGAGCCACTGCATAATCGAGCGGGCGTGCGCCGGCGTCGCAAAGTCGTAGGCGATCGCCTCGCAGTTGACGAATGTAAATCCGTAGTCGTGCATCTTCCCATCGGCATCCACGCCCGCCGTAAACCGCCCTGTCTTTGCGTTCCAGAACATCCGATTTCCGGTCGCCTTCACCTCGGCGGCGTGCTTGCGCAGAAATTGCGGCGTGAAGGAGAGCACCCCGCGAGGAACATCCCACTCCGGATGCGCGGCTATCTCCTCTTCGATCTGCGCCATGTAACGCAAGGCGTCATAGTAGTGGATCGTGGCGTAGGAGTCCAGATACCCGAAGGGAAGCAGATCCCAGTAGTTATTGCCGATGCCGACCCCGTAGAGCAGCTTCTTGGAGCCGTCAGGATTACGCTGCAGCCCGGTGCGCCCGTCATGCCCGACCCAGTCGGTAAAGACCACTTTTCGCTCCAGCGCCTGATGCTCGGTCATCACATAGCGGAGCGCAAGACGCATACGGTTGATATTCCGCCGCAGAAACTCCAGGTCGCGAGTCCACCAGAAATAGGCCGCGCAGCCCCGCACAAAGTTCTGGCTGTTGATGTTGTGGCGCGTATCGTACTGGGTGAAGAGCGCCTGGACGATCACCTGCGCGCCGGGCTGCGGATTGCTAAAGCCGATCCGAATCTGCGCGATCTGCTGCCCTTTCCATCGCGGATGGCGGTAACAGGGGATCATCGTATAGCGCATCGTGGTCGCGCTCTCGACCGGGGCGAAGTAGACCCGCTGTTGCGGGCTGAACTCCGACTGCCCTTTCGTCCTCCACTCCAAGTAGGGCTGAACGGCCCCCAGCCCCACCGCGCGCCAGCGAAGCTGAATAAACGGCGACTGAAAGCTGTCTATCGGCTGCGGGGGAGCGGTTAGCACGGCGTTCGGCGCGGTCAGCTTCAGGCTCCATCCCTCCTCGCCGATCCCCTCGTCTTCGGCTCCGGTCAGCGTCCAGCCGTCGCGTGTGCTGAGGCGGTCCGTGCGCCAGGGAGGTCCAACCGTATCCTTGAAGGAGAAGTGCCAGCCATAGCCGCCCCGTCCCTGATTCCAGAACGGAAAGGGCCAGCCCAACTGATGAGCGATGGAGGCGTGCTGATGGGTGGCGACATATCCCTCCGGGTCCATGATTCGCTCGCTTAAAACCGCGCTCCACTGCGCCCGCATCGCGTTGGACAGGTCTGCGTGGAAAGTAGCGGGCCAGAGTCCTGGCGTGGAGAGCCATTCATCCCAGAGGGTCGCCTTCGGACCGGCGCCGGGATAGTGCAGCCAGTGCAGTTGGCGCAGGCTCTGCATCGCCTTCTCATGCCCGGAAACCTGAAACCGCGGAAAGTCATCGGGAATACTCATGCGTGTTTGCCCTCGCGCCGAAAGAAGAGTGATGCTTGACCATACCAACATAAAAAAGAAGATTCGCATTCTGTCGGCTCCTGCAGACGCCCGCCATACTCCTGAGAACGGTCTGCGTATGCACTATTTCGGTTTTTGCCCCGTTAATCCTGCCCGCTCCGCCGCAGCGGTGATTACTGGCTCGCTGGAGATGGGAAGCTACGGGCGATACGCCGTCATCCGCGATCCGGCAGGCGCGGTGGCGGCTTTGATCGAACCGGTGCAGGAGTCTGGCGCGCGGGGGTGAATATCTTGTTATACGAGAGCGGCTCTGCCGCAGAAACCGGGATTTGCCGTCTCCGAAAAACGTAGATAAAGGCAGGAGATCGAAACGCCGACGGGTCTGCGGACAGCCGTCCGCAGCGATCGGTGTCTACAACCCGTGTCTCAGAGAGGAGAACGCAATGGTATCCACAGCCTACGAGATCATAGTGGTTTGCAGCAACTGCGGGCGGACGGTTAGCCGGAGGCGTGTGGATGGAGGCACCTTTGTGCGGCTTGCACGTGAACAGGATGGAGCCTCCTACGACAGCGACCCGGAAGCCGGTCCGGATACGACCGCAGCTGCAGAAGAGGCGTTGGAGCGTCCCGTCGAAGCGCTGGTGCGCTATACTCCCATCTGCCGCACCTGTCAGGCGTCTCTGTAGCGACGTTCCAACGCCGCAGAACGATATGAAACGGTGGATTACGTTCGTCTTTGTCTTCATAACGGCGGCACTACTGACCTCCTGTTCGCGCCATGAACAGAGTCCGACCGCCGGGAGAGAGAGCGCGAAGATGAGCATCACCCTGACCAGCGCCGCCTTTACAGAAGGCGGGCGCATTCCGTCACGCCACACCTGTGATGGGGCTGACGTCTCGCCTCCGCTGTCGTGGAGCGGCGTCCCGGTTGAAGCCCGAAGCCTTGCTCTGATCTGCGAAGACCCGGACGCGCCTTCGGGAACCTGGTCGCACTGGGTACTCTATAACCTGTCGCCGACCCTGAAGGGGCTGCCGGAAGGCGTTCCCAGAACCGCCGCGATCTCCGACAACGGACGACAGGGCAGCAACGATTTCAAACGCCTCGGCTATGGCGGTCCCTGCCCGCCTGCCGGAAAGCCGCACCGCTACCTCTTCATCCTCTATGCGCTGGATGTCCCGCTCACGCTGGATGCAGGCATGACGCGGGCAGACCTTCTGCGCGTCATGGAGGGGCATATTCTGGCGGAAGGCAGGCTGATGGGAACCTACCAGCGCAGCCGATAGGCTTTCTCTAACCGAAGAGAGTGGGTTCGTCGGCATCGAGCGGTCGGAGACACTCCGGGCTGTCGTTGACGGGCGAGTTGACGAGTCGCGAGACCGGATAGAAGTCCATCTCTTCCGAGGGATAGGGAGTCAGGCACGTCAGCAGGCGCGCCAGATTCTTCTCGCCCGGATCGAGCCAGACTTCTTCGCTCTCCGGCGTCAGTATGGCGGGCATCCGGCTGTGGATATCGGCGAGGAGAGTGTTCGGCTCGACGGTGATGATCGTGCAGGTGCGGCGCGCTTCGCCCTCCGGCGACTCCCAGGTCTCCCAGAGTCCCGCGAAAGCGAAGAGCGCGCCGTCTCTCCGGCGAATATAGACCGGCTGCCGGGAACGCCCCTCCTTCTTCCATTCGTAGAAGCCGTCCGACGGTATCAGACAGCGGCGGCGTGACAGCGCGTGTTTGAAGGCGGGTTTCTCCGCCAGCGTCTCAGCACGGGCATTTATCAGGCGGCTGCCGATCTGCGGATCACGCGCCCAGAAGGGAATCAGCCCCCACTGAAACGCCTCCAGCGCGCGCGTGCCGTTTTGCCGAACAGCGGCAACGATCTGCGTTGGCGCGATGTTGTACTGAAGGGGAAGCCGGATCTGCCCGGCGTCCGCGCCGAAGCGTTTCGCCACCTCATCGGTGGTGCGCGTCAGTGTAAATCGTCCACACATTGCCTCTCTCCGCTATAATAGAACTGTAAAGGGAACATACATCCCGTTTCACTTTCTATGGAAGATACTCCTCCGGCAGCAGGGAGACCGGAAATTGCCGGAGCATGAGGAGGTCATCGAGAGCATCGTGTATGCCACCTTTGGGCAGGAGCTCTACCTGCGAGAGACGGCGTCTGCCGCCGGAATCATCGCGCAGAGCGGATCATGGTCAGAGAGAGACGGTCTGACCGCGCAACTGGCGGAGAGTCTGAACTACTCCTCCGCCTCTATGCGCACGCGGGTGGCGGAGAAGCTTCTCCAGCGCCTGGCGGCAGGCAGCAGCGTTTCGGAGCGGCGGTTCGCTTTTGCGCGACTGGTGGCGGGGATCGGCGACTCGGAGGCGCAGCGCGAACTGATCTACTACGCCGTCGCGCGCACCGACGGACTGATCGGCGCGATTGCCCGCGATGCCCTGACTCCCTACTTCCTCGACGGACAGCCGCCGCGCGGCGCAACTGAAGATGATCTGGCGAAATACAATACCGGACGGCTGCTGACGATTGAACCGATGTTGACGCTGCCGTTTCTGACCTGGTACGCCCGTGAGTCGTTCGGCTTCACCAGCGCACGCACCGTCGCTCTGGCGATGCGCATACTGCGGCAGGCGGGCATCATCCTGTCGGTCTCGTTGTCGGGCGCGCCGAAACGAACCCTCGCCTACACCCTTGCGCCGCATGGACTGTCTCTCGCGGCGTTTCTCTGGTGCCTGTATGACGAGTTCTCCTGCGATCCTCTGGCTCCGTCCACGGATCGGATCGAACGGGCGGCGTTTGCGCGCACCTTCGTTGTTCCCCCGGCGGTGATCGGGGCGCGTCTGCGCGAGGCGGAGCGCGAAGGCTGGATTCAGTTCGACACGATTGCCGGTACGCGGCGTGTCTATCTTCCCCTCTCGACGGATCAACTGATGACGGCGCTGCTGCCGGAGTGATTCTCAGGCGTAATGCTGAATATGAAAACCAAAACCCGCTAACATAACGCTCGGCGATAGGCAGCGGTTCGTAAGCGGACCCGACCCGCTGGCGTTGACATGCTTTACCGTCGCGCGCTAGATGGGCTGGAAGACCTGCGGGAGCAGGAGGGATATGGCCCGGGGCGACCGGGCATTCCCGGTAATATGCTTCCCATCGCCCCGGGCGATCACATGCTTCGGTGGTCTCTACGCGCTCGCCATCGAGCAGGCAGTCATTCGCCCGACCGAGCCGGAGTGACGGCCCGCAGGCGGGTAACGCCGAAACGCAGTTGCGCCGTGCCCCGGATGCAAACGCCTACTTGAATGGCCCACGAATTACCTGCTACAATCTCATCACTATGCAGACACACGTTTTAGATCGCGCGCGCGGCGTACTGGAGCAGGAGGCGAAGGCGATTCGCGCGCTCTCAAACCGACTGGACGACCGTTTTCTACAGGCAGTGGATCGGCTCCTGCACTGCAAGGGGCGCGTCATCACGACCGGCGTGGGAAAAGCCGGAGCGATTGCCCGCAAGACCGCCGCGACTCTTGCCTCCACCGGCACGCCCGCGCTCTATCTGCATCCGGCGGAGGGGGTGCATGGCGATCTCGGCGTGGTCACGGCGGACGATGTGGTGCTTGCGCTCTCTTACAGCGGCGAGAGCGATGAGGTGATTCGCCTGCTTCCGACCATCGGACGGATCGGAGCCTGCATCGTGGCGATGGTCGGCAATACGGGCTCCACGCTGGCGAACGCCGCGCAGGTGACGCTGGAGGTATCGGTCGAGGGCGAAGCCTGTCCGCTGGGACTGGCTCCGACCACCAGCGCGATTGCCATGCTTGCGCTGTGCGATGCGCTGGCGATCTGCGTGATGGAGGAGCGGGGCTTCACCAAAGAGGATTTTGCGCTCTATCACCCGGCAGGCGCGCTCGGTCGTCGGCTGACTCTGCGCGTCGCCGATGTGATGCGCTCCGGGGATCGTATGGTGGTTATTGCCGGTGACGCCCCTCTGCACGATACGCTCTTCGGCATCTCAAAGGCGCGCGCCGGATGCGCCTTTGTCGTGGATGAGCAGGGGAAACTGGTCGGCATTGTGACGGACGGCGACATTCGACGCGCGCTTCTGCGGGATGAGAACGCGCTTCGCCATGCAACTCAGGATGCCATGACCCCGAATCCCCTTGCCATAGTGGGCAATCCGCTGGCGGTGGAGGCGCTGGCGATTCTGGAGGATTCGCCCCGACAGCCCGGCGAAGCGCCGGTGGTGGATGCCGAAGGGCGTCCCATCGGCTTGATTATGCTCAAAGACCTTCTGCGCGCCGGAATCGTGTAGCGGCGCGTCATCTTCCGCGACACACCCGGACAGAAACGCAAATACCCTATGACCCAATCATCCAACACCCCGCCCCTTGCGGAGCGTCTCGCCGCAGTCCGCCTGTTGGCGATGGACGTGGACGGCGTGCTGACGGACGGCGGAATCTCCTACACCGGCAGCGAACCGGAGACCAAGCGTTTTTCGGTCGCGGACGGACTGGGTCTGCAACTGGCTCTCAACGGCGGTCTGATCGTCGCTATTATCTCCGGGCGCGCCAGCGAGGCGGTAGAACGCCGCGCGCGGGAGCTTGGCGTGACTCATCTCTATCAGAGCGTTCCCAATAAAGCCGCGCCGCTGGCAGAACTGATGGCGACCTACGGACTGGAGACGGCGCAGGTCGCCTATATCGGCGACGACTGGAACGATCTGCCCGCCTTCTCGCTGGCGGGCATGAAGATCGCCCCTGCCAATGCCGTCCATGAGATCAAGGGGCTGGCCGACCTGATTACGGAGCGCGGCGGCGGCGAGGGAGCCGTGCGCGAAATCTGCGAGGTGATCCTCAAGACTCAGGGACGCTTTAACGACGCCATTCAGCAGTATCTGGCGAAACTGTTGGGATAGACCGCCGGATCAGCAGAAGACGCCGGCAGGACGAATGCCGCCGGAAACAGAGTGAACGAGCGAAGGAGCAAGAGCGGAGATGGAGCGATTGAAGAACCGTGTCGCGGTGATAACGGGCGCAGCGCAGGGACTGGGCGAGGCAATAGCCCATCGGATGGCGGCGGAGGGCTGCCGGGCGGTTGTCATCGCGGATATACGGCAGGAGCAGGCGCAGAAGGCGGCGGACGCGATTGAGGCGAAGCACGGCTGCAAGACGCTGGCGCTGAAGGTGGATGTGACCCGTGAAGAGGACTGCGAGGCGATGGCGCAGGCGACGGAGGAGATGTTTGACGGGCTGGATATTCTCGTCGCCAACGCGGGCATTCTGATCGCCAACGACATCACCGAGTTTCCCGCCGACGCCTGGCGCAAGGTGATGGACGTAAACCTGTTCGGCTACTTCCTGTGCGCCCGCGCCGCCGCCCGAATCATGGTAGCGCGCAAGCGCGGGGTCATCATTCAGATCAACTCCAAGTCGGGCAAGAAGGGCAGCTTTCGCAACTCCGCCTATGCCGCCAGCAAATTCGGGGGCATCGGACTGACGCAGTCCATCGCGCTCGATCTGGCTCCGCATGGCATCCGGGTGAACGCGGTCTGTCCCGGCAACCTGCTGGACGGGACGCTCTGGCAAGAGAGTCTCTACGAGCAGTATGCGCGCAATCAGGGAATTACGGTGGAGGAGGTGCGCCGCAAGTACGAGTCGCAGGTTCCGCTCGGTCGCGGTTGTACCTATGACGATGTCTGTAACGTGGTGACGTTTCTCGCCTCCGACGAAGCCAGCTACATGACCGGACAGGCGATCAACGTCACCGGCGGCCAGGAGATGCGCTGAGATTTTCCGCCTCGCCCTGTCCTGCGCGAGAACGTCTCCTGAATACTGTATGTAGAGGAGATCGTACACCGATGACGGAACAGGAAGCGATGTGCGCGATGGAGGCGCAGGGAACAGAGCAGACCCGTAAAACCTATCGAAGGCACGGCGTGCCCGATCCGCTTTTCGGGGTCAGTTACGCGGCGCTGGAGGCTCTTCGCAAGAAGATCAAGAAAGACCACGCGCTGGCGCAGGCGCTGTGGAAGACTGGCAACCATGATGCCCGCGTTCTGGCAACCATGATCGCCGACCCGCAGGCGGTCGAGGAGGCTCTGCTGGACGGCTGGGCGGCGGATCTGGACTGTTATGCGATCGCGGACGCCTTCCGCGACATGGCGGCGAAGACACGCTTTGTCCGGCAGAAGGCGGAAGTCTGGATGGAGTCTGAAGAGGAGTGGATCGGGAGAGTCGGCTGGCTTCTTCTTGCCGCGCTCGCCATGCAGGAGGATACGCTCCCCGACTCCTATTTCGAGTCGCATCTGGAGACGATTCAGCACGACATCCATACCCGCAAGAATCGCGTGCGCGACGCAATGAACAGCGCCGTGATCGCGATTGGAATCCGTAATCCCACGCTGGAACGGAAAGCGCTGACGGTCGCCGCCGCGATCGGGAAGGTGGAGGTGGATCACGGTAAGACGGACTGCAAGACGCCGGATGCCGCCGCCTATATTCAAAAAGCATGGGAGCGTAAACGGCAGAAAGCGCGGAAAGCTGAAACAATGTGAACAAGGGAGGCGAGCAGGGATGCGATCCGGTCTGTTTCGCGGGACAATGCTGTGTATGGCGCTGCTGGTCTGCCTCTGCCTGTCGGCATCCGCCGTACAGCGCGAGGAGAAGAAAGACCCGATAGACGTATGGCTGGAGAAGGCGATAGAGAAGAACGGCTCCACGCACGGTATGCGCGCCGCCATTCGCGAAGCCACACAGAAGTGGGATTCAGAGATGAATCGGGTCTACAGTCGGCTGATGAAGCGATTGAAAGGCGCAAAACGCGACGCGCTTCAGAAGGCGCAGCGCGCCTGGCTGAAGTTTCGGGATGCGGAGTTTGCAGCTTCCTTCGAAATCATCGGCAAGCAGGACGGAACCATGTGGCCCCTTGCCAGCGAGGGACACTGCATGGAGATTGTTAAGCAGCGCACCCGGCAGCTTCGCGGATATGAGAGCGATCTGGATAACGGTTAGCCGACGCTGCGCCGTTTCCCCGTTTCGCTCTCTTTTTTGTAGCGGCAGGAATCGTCCCTTCTCCCGCCACAATAGAACGGCAGTATATCCGCAGGGAGCGCGTGATGCCGTCGGAGGAGTTGAGGAAACGGCTGGAAGCCTTAAACGGAGGTCCGCTCGCGAACCGTCCGGCGGAGGAGGCGCGCGCCTCTGAAAAGACCGGGCGCAGACGCAGAGACGGCGAAAGAGCCGCAAAAGCGGAAACCTCTCTGTTTGTCCCGGTCACAACGCCCGATTCTTCTGTCGCTCTCTCCCCCCCTTCCGTCTCCTCCAACCTCGAATCCTGCCTGCCGGGAGCCGTGCGGATTGCGCCTGGCGGCGGGCTGTTCTACTATGTGCAGCGGCGAATCGGCGATCATGCGCCCTGGGCAGAAAATCTGAGCGGGCAGATCGGTGCCGCTCTGCAAAACGAAGCCCTTGCCGCCTACCTGCGCCGTTCCGTCGGATTCACGCCGAACCGAACGCTGTTTCTCGATCTGGAGACGATGGGGCTGCATAACGCGCCTCTGTTTCTCATCGGGTTGCTGCGCATGGATGCGGAGGGAGCGCTCTCCTGTCATCAACTTCTGGCGCGCACCGAAGAGGAGGAGGCAAACGTGGTCGAGGCGTTCTGCGATATGCTTCGCGAGACTCGTCTGGTGGTCACCTTTAACGGAAGCGGCTTCGACCTGCCGATGCTTCGCGCCCGCGCCGCCGCGCACGGCATTCCGCTTCCCCGCATCGCCACCCATCTGGATGTGCTTCTGGAGGCGCGAAACCGCTATCGCCGTCATCTGCCCAACTGCAAGCTGCAGACTCTGGAGCGGTTTGTCTGCGGACGCGCCCGCACCGACGACATTCCCGGCGCGGAGATTCCCGCCGCTTACCGGGAGTTTGTCCGCACCGGCGACGCTTCCCGACTCGCTGACATCCTGCATCATAACCTTTTAGACCTCGCCACGACCGCCGAACTGCTGGCGCGCCTGTGGGGCGAAGACTGACTCGGCAAACCGCCCCTCTCTCCGCGCGATAGTTTCCAGACGCGCCTGCAATTCAGTCGTTGCCTTTGATGCTGGCAATAGGCGTCAGCACATAGGCGACCCGCGCCAGCCCCGCCCCGACTACCGAGGCGATCACATCCTCCGCCGGTTTATAGCAGCCGGGACTCTCGTCAATCGGCACATTTCCGCCTGCATTAACCATCACGTTCAGCGTCGCCATCTGCTTATTCACAAACGACTGCGTGAACTGCTGTTTGGCGGCGCTGCGCGACATGCGCCGCCCGCACCCGTGATTGACCGAATAGAGGCTTCGCGCCGCGCCCGGCTCCGCATAGAGAATATAGCTCTTATCGCCCATCGAGCCGGGGATCAGGATCGGATGCCCGGTCTCGTACCACCGGGTTCCCTTCAGCATCGGATGTCCTGCCGGAAAAGCGCGGGTTGCACCCTTGCGATGCACCCAGAATTTTCCGCCCAGCGCGGGAACCTCCTCCTCCTGCACCAGGTTATGGCTGATCTCGTAGACCAGTTCCGGCTCGCTGCCAAACACCTTGCGAAACGCTCTGCCAACGCCCTCCCAGATCAGCAGCCGGTTGGCGATGGCGAAGTTCGCTCCCGCCGCCACCGCATTCTTATATTCGAACCAGAGCGGGCTGTCCGGCGAAAAGTAGGTCGCCTCCGCGCCTCCCGCCAGCTTGATGCCCTTCTGCCGCAGATACGCCTTGCCGCGCTGGATATACTCGGTCGCCATGCCGTGCCCGAATCCCCGCGAGCCAGTATGCACCATCACCCACAGATGCTCCTCCTGATCGTACTGCAGTTCGATGAAGTGGTTGCCGCCGCCGAGACTGCGAAGCTGATGGATGCCGCGCGATTTCGGTTTTGCCGGGATCGTCCAGCGGTCATCTACCGGGATAAAGTCGCGCTCGGAGGCGTTGCCCCGCTCATAGCCCAGCGCCTCTGCGCCGAAACGAACGATCTCCTCGAACTTCTTGCCGTCCACCGGATACTTGCCACCCTCGCCCACGCCAAGCGCGACCCGATCCATCACCTCTTCGGAGAAGCGGCGGCGCAGGCGGTCATCCAGTCCCTTGCCCCTGTCCACATCAGAGCGAAACGCCATCATGCCGCAGCCAATATCGTAGCCGACCGGAGCCTGACACAGTGTCTGTTCTGTTGCGATGACGCAGCCGACCGGAACCACATAGCCGGTATGCGCGTCGGGGGTGATCACCACATCCCGCACATCCGGAAACTCGGTGGCGTTTTTCACCTGCTGAAAGAGCGCATCTTCCGCCTCGGCGAACAGGGTCTCGTTCATAAAGATGCGCACCGGGACGCGGACGCCCTCCTCCAGCAGATAGCAGCCCCCTCCGACGGGTCGGCAGAGACTTTTCAGATTCACGTTTTTCTCCTTACGGCGGTCCCGGATGCAAAAACGGCGGCTTCCGTACAGGAGCCGCCGCATCTGCATCTTCGGCATCGAATACGCTCACAGCAGGCAGGCACGGTCTCCCGATTCACACAGCGGACGCAGGCGATAGAAGCGCCTGCTCCATTCGGGCTGTTCTGTCCGAATCGAGCCTGCGCCGCCATCTGTGCGGATAATCCGGTTGTATCGCCTGTGAGAGAGTTTCACGAATCCCGCTCTTCCGCCTGATCACTGTCGGCGTTGTTATAACACAGGGCGCACCAAAATGCAAGCGGGCTGTCCGCCATCGGGGAGTCGTCAGGACTTATCGCCATAGAGCGTCTGGATATAGTTCACCTGCCCTTCATGGTAGGCCGTATTCCAGTAGAAGAAATCGGCGAACTCAGCCCAACTGACGGGCTGACGGGTGAAGGGATGCGTCAACACCGCTCCCCATTGACCGGCGGGAAATCCCGCGACTGCCTGCGCCAGCGCGTTAGTCGTCTCCAGCAGCCAGAACAGCGCCTCGCGGTTATAACGCGCCTGTGTCTGCTTCTCATAGTCGGCATTGTCGAAAGGCGCGACCGCATGGCTGCGGAAGATTGCCGTCGCCCACTGATTGAGGTAGGCGCACTCGCATACCTGCTCCAGCGCGGAGCGTCCGGCGTGCCCCTCCAGCGTCGGCTTCCATTGCAGTTGGTCGTCGGACATCCGGTCGCACGCTGAATGCAGCGCATCTGCGGCGTTGCGCAGCCGCATGGCGAGAAACTGGGATATGTTCAGATCAGCCATCGTAACTCCTCCCACCCTGTTTGCGGGATCAAAGTAATCCGGTATTTCATGGTTGGGCAGTATACTACGTTCTGACGGTCAGAACAAGGGGCATTGGGGGATTTCTATTACGTTGTCTTCTGTCATTTCTCCCGGAAGGAAACGAGACTGGTATCTCTGAATCGTATACGGTATGAGCGGAGGCGCAGCAGATGACGGGAACGCCCCGCCGCCCCTCTGCACAGTGATCGAACAGTCTACATAAGGATGGGTATTGATGACGCTGATCTACGAACGTATTACCGAACTGTCGGCGCAGGGACGCTCCTGTGCGCTGGCGACCCTGGTCTCCACCTCCGGCTCCAGCCCTCAGAACGCCGGAGCAAAGGTGCTTTTTCTGCCCAACGGTCAGATTATCGGGACCATCGGCGGCGGATGCATGGAGGCGGAGGCGCGGCGAATCGGGCTGGAGTGTCTCCGAAAAAAGACCCCGAAGCTGTTTGACCTGCGTCTGGACGACGACTTCGGCTGGGACGACGGCTTGATCTGCGGAGGCAGCGTCCGAATCTTCATAAACCCGAATCCCGAACGCTCTGCGCCGGTCTATCGCGCCGCGCTGGAAGCTGCCTCCCGACGGGAGAAGGTTATTCTATGTACCGTTCTGCAGGGCGAGACGCTTCCGGCAGGAACGGCGCTGCTGCTCGATACGGAGGGGCGGATTCTGGCGAAGCCGGAGACGCTGGAGAGAGAGCCGGGAAGCGACGAGTTAAGAGCGGCGGTCTCTGCGACGCTGGAGAGCGGGCGAGAAAAGGTGGTCGCGCTCTCCGAAGGCGTTTCGGTCTATCTGGAGCCGATCCTGCCCCGTCCGACGCTGGTGATCGCGGGCGCGGGACATATCGGCGCGGCGGTCGGGCAGATCGGCGCGCTGTGCGGCTTTGAGGTGGTGATCGTGGATGACCGCCCGGATCTGTGCAACCTGCAGCGCCTGCCCTTCGTAGATAGAGCGGTCGTGGAAGATATTCCGCGCTTCGTGCGAGACTTCCCCATCAATGAGGATACCTATATTGTGATTGTGACTCGCGGTCACCGGCATGATGCCCATGTGCTGCGCGAGTGCATCCACTCCCGCGCAAAGTATATCGGCATGATCGGCTCAAAGCGCAAGATCACCGTCATCTATGAGGAGATGCTGCGCGAAGGGCTGGCGACGAAAGAGGCGCTGCGTCGCGTTCACTCTCCAATGGGGCTGGCTCTGGGAGACCGCGAGGTGGGCGAGATCGCCGTCTCGATCGCGGCGGAACTGGTAGCGGCGCGCCGGGGCGTGGATATGAACGTGATACGTTCCATGCAGTATCTTCCCCCGTTCATTCGGGAGGAACAGGAGTAGAGCCATGCGCGTGGAGGATGGAAGCGGCGAGACATTACATCTGCAGGATACGCTGATCGCAGCAGCGCACAATATCGTTGTGGACGGCTTCCTTCAGGAGATTTCGCCGCACGCCATCACGCGCATTTCCGAAAACATCTACGCGCAGATGGAGAGTCTTCAGGCGGAAGTCCTGCGGCTGCGCAAGCCGGAGATCGCCTGCGCGCGCGGCTGCGCCTGGTGCTGCACCTCCTATGTCAGCGTCACCACGCTCGAAGTGATCTACCTGACCGCCTATATCCAGGCGCACTTCTCCCCGGAAGAGATCGAGACGCTGAAAGAGCGAACGGCGCAGGCGGCGGAGCGGCGGCGCGGACTCGACTCGAACGCGCAGGAGGCGTTGCGCCTCTTCTGCCCGCTTCTGAAAGAGAACGCCTGCTCCGTCTACACGGCGCGCCCGCTGATGTGCCGGGGATGGACTTCGCGAGACGCGAATATCTGCCGTAAAAATGTGGAACAGCCCGGAGAGACACCGATCCCGGTTCCCTTTTTCAAGCTCTTTAAGGAGATTGCCGCCAGCGTGCGCGTCGGGGTTCAGAGCGGAATTGATCAGACTCCCCTGCAGAACGACGATCTGGAACTGGTCTCCGCGTTGAACATGGCGCTGAACGCCCCGGACATCGCGGAACGCTGGCTGGAGGGAGAGCAGGTCTTTTCGGACGATATTATTGCCAAGGAGTAGATATGCTCAGCTTCGCTTTACCACCGATAATTCCCCGCGAAGACCTGTTCGGGAACCCGGAGAAAGCCTCTCCAAAGTTATCCCCGAATGGCGCGCGGCTGGCTTACATTGCTCCCGATGAAGGAGTGCTCAACGTCTGGATTCGCACCGTCGGTCAGACGGACGACCGCGTGATTACCCGTGACCGCAAGCGCGGCATTCGGATGTATACCTGGGCGTATAACGGCAGGCATCTGCTCTACATTCAGGACCTGGACGGAGACGAAAACTGGCACATCTGGTCGGTGGACTTTGAGATGAACGCGATTCGCGACCTGACTCCGTTTCTGGGGGTACAGGCGCAGATTGTAGCGATGGATCCCCATTTCCCGGATGAGATTCTGGTCGGTCTGAATCTGCGGGATGCCCGCGTGCACGATGTCTATCGCCTCTCTTTGACCACCGGCGCGCTGATACCAGAGGTGGAGAACCCCGGCGATGTGGTGGGCTGGATCGCTGACCCGTCGTTTGTGATTCGCGGGGCGCAGGCGGCAACGCCGGACGGGGGATCGGAACTGCGTGTGCGCGAAAACGCCGATGCCGCATGGAGAACGCTGGTCGTCTGGGGACCCGATGAGGAGGGAACCACCTACGGCTTCACAGCGGATGGCAGACACCTGTACATCGGCAGCAGCCTCAACGCCGATACGGAGGAGCTTCGGCTGCTGGAGATAGCGACGGGCGCGGAGGAGACCCTCGCCGCAGATCCGGAGGTAGACCTGGGCGAGATCATCGGGCATCCGACCGAACACCGCGTGCAGGCGGTCGGCTTCAACAAGCATCGGATGGTCTGGTCCGCGCTCGATCCACAGATCGCCGACGACCTGAAGACGCTGGAGGAGGCGAACCCGGGCGAACTGCATCTGGTCAGCCGCGATCTGGCGGATCAGACCTGGATCGTCCTGTATCAACAGGACCGCGCCCCCGCCGCTTACTACGTCTATCACCGCGCCTCGAAAAAGCGGGAGTTTCTCTTCACAGCGCGCCCGAAACTGGAGCAGCGCACCCTCGCAGAGATGCGCCCGGTCTCGATCCTCTCGCGAGACGGGCTGACGCTTCACTGCTATCTAACGCTTCCACCCGGTATCGAACCGAAAAACCTTCCGATGGTGCTGAACGTGCATGGCGGTCCGTGGGCAAGAGACACCTGGGGCTACGACCCGGAGGCGCAGTGGCTTGCTAACCGAGGCTATGCCTGCCTGCAGGTTAACTTTCGGGGATCGGCGGGGTTCGGGAAGCGGTTCCTTCATGCGGGAGACCGTGAATGGGGCGCGAAGATGCATGACGACCTGATTGACGCGGTGAACTGGGCAGGCTCGGAAGGAATTGCCGACCCGAAGCGCGTGGCGATTTACGGCGGCTCCTATGGCGGCTACGCCGCGCTGGTCGGGGCGGCTTTCACGCCGGAGGTCTTCTGCTGCGCGGTGGATGTCGTCGGACCCAGCAGTATCCGCACGCTCATCAACTCCATTCCTCCCTACTGGGAGCCGCTCAAGAAGATGTTCGTGGTGCGCGTCGGAGACCCGGAGACGGAGCCGGAGTTTCTAGACTCTCGCTCCCCGCTCTATAAAGCGGATCAAATTGTCTGCCCGCTTCTGATCGCCCAGGGAGCCAACGATCCCCGCGTGAAACAGGCAGAGAGCGAGCAGATCGTCGCGGCGCTGCGGGAGTGCGGCAAGCCGGTCGAGTATCTGCTCTTTGAGGATGAGGGACATGGCTTCGCCCGACCGGAAAACCGTCTGAAGTTCTATGCGGCGGCAGAGCGGTTCCTCGCGCAGTATCTCGGAGGCAGGGCGGAGGAGACCTCTCCGCAAGAAACGACATCGTGAGGAGAGGATAAAAAAGAGTCACCCCAAAATCGGCGGCTTTTCGGTCGCTTCGAGCGCGACGCCGCTTGTTGTTTTCGACTCATACAGTAGTTAGAAATTCGAACCGAATCCTGCTTCTGAGCCACGAACGCCGTGATTGTAGGCTCAAATCGGGTTCATCCGAATGCTCCGTGTCTCTTTTTCAGAACCGTTCGGGACTAAACCTGTGCGGTCAGTTTCAGAAACGCATCGGTGATGAGGATGTAGTCGTATCCTGTTGCCAGAATGTTGGGTATTCGTCGGGACTGCGCCGCGTCGTTGGTGGCATCCTCGATGCACATTGTCCGGTAACCGAGACGTTTTGCAGAGGCCGCCGTCTTGCCCAGACAGGCTCCCGTATGCCCTCCCACGAATACGATGTTCTTGATTCCGAGGTTCTGCAGCATAAAGTGGATGTTGGACGAGGTAAAGGTGTCCTGGTCCGACTTGGGCAGCACGTACTCCCCTTCTCGAACCCCGAGTTCATCCGCAGGTCTGGATTCCGGCGAGTCTATGTGATGGGGCCAACGACTGTAGTCCGGTCCAAATTCCTCCAGGAAGGATTTGCGGATCACAGGCGCCAGATCCATCGCGTCTTTGTACCGATACCCCCAGTGCACAAAGATCATCGGCAGCTTCAACCTGCGGCACGCATCCGCGACCCTGCGCGCATTGGGCAGGCACTCCCGATGGTAGTACTCGAAGGCGGCGATGGCGTCCTCCAGCGTAATGCCCATCTGTTTCCATTCGTCTGGAATGGTTACCAGGGGAGTCCTGGACACCGGCTGCAGATCCACGCAAACAAAAGCGCACTTCTGAAGGAAAGAGGTATCGGGCATCATCTGCGTATCTCCCTGTTATGTCAGACCGACGCGCTCGTAATGACAGGAGGGCTTGCCGGTATAGAGAAGGCCGTTCGTGTCCGGGCAGCCCGTGCATTGGTTGGTGCGGTCAGCAAACGAACAGATTTACACCGGCTGCATCAGGCAAACGGTATAATATCCGTTACAAATACAACACACGCAAGATGACTCATCCCCGTCTAGGGGGTACAAGTCTGTGAAGTGGTATTAACCGCCATCGCAGGGTTCTCCTGGTTCCTCTGCCGCAGAAAGGCTTGCCATTCCCCTCCCAGCAACAGACAACGCAAGCGCGCCACCGTCTGCGCTCCTGCTTCCCGCCAGCGCATGCCTGCTCCCTTGAGGCGATGGGTCACCCCTTGCTTGCACGCGCTGTCCACCACGCCACTGCCTACCTGCAACCCCAACCGTTGATAGCGCGGATAGTCCATCCGCTCTCGATATCGCGGGAATGCCTCCCACGCCGATGCGCAAAGCGTCCGCAGGCACACACCACTTTCTTGGGATCGCCCGCAGACTTCTGCGCTACTTGCTTGGCAGCCCTGGCTAACTCCTCGGCGATCTGCTGGGCGGCTTTCTCGCGCAGTCGCAATACGGCTGCTTCGATTTCAGCTATGGTTTGCAGTGGGGGCTCTGAGGCGGGCAGTTCATCCACTAACGCCTTCAAGCGGGACTTCAAACGATGCCGCAACGCTTCGCGATCCATGAGAGAGGGCTTCCTTTCAGTAGGTGGCAATGCTCCCATGGTTCCACGCCCCGGACTGGATGCCCGGCTCAATACCTGATATTAGACTTACACGCCCCGGCGAGGGGGGGAGCGAGGATTGACATTCATAGACGATCAGACGATCCCTCGTGGAAGGAGCGTCCGACAGCTGGCGGCAATGCGTCTCCAGATAACGGGCAAATCCCGGCAGAAACCGCTCCATGTGACGCGGATTCACGGCGATCAGGCGCGCCTTTCCGCTTTCCAGCGCGACGATATACTCCGCTTCCATCTGTATGTCCGCCAGCGAGTTGAGCGTATCGAGCGTCGCAAACCAGTGTTGGGTCGCCGCTGGACGAAAGGGAAGCAGCACGGGCCAGAGATGCAGAACCGGCTCCTGCGGGGCAGTGTACGCCGTCAGATAGCGAACCATCCGCTGTTGTCCGATATACTCTCGCCGATAAAACTGATCCGCAGAAAAGCCGAAGCGATAGATCAACCCCGGCGTGAGCGCCATCGCCATCAGACAGCGTATACGCGCCTGAACGCTCCCGGCGCGCCGCCAGAACCGCCAGCCGATCAGCGCGATGACGTTCCAGGCAATCACTCCTATTGCCGTATTCACCCAGGTCATTGCGCTTAGAACCATCGCGGAGGCAGCCAGCAGCCGGAAACGGTCGGCTCGCAGTGACCCCTGTTCAGAAGCAAGGCGCGCCATCTGCATTGCCGACAGGCAGACGGTCCAGGGAACCAGAAACACAAACACGGATTGCCATGTCGGGATCGGCGTGGTGAACTGCCCCACAATCCCCGAAATCAAGAGCGCGCCGAGCAGCGATTCCGGCGCGGCTTCGCGCAGAAGCGCGCGTCCTTGCTCCAGCATACGCAGAAGCGTCGTCAGCGCGAAGACAAAGAGCGGGAAACAGAGCAGGAGCGTCTCCGGCATACAGTGCCATCCCGGAGCGATCCGCTTCCAGCGCAGATTGATTGCTATAACGTACTCCCAGAACTCCCTTCCGGCTCCCTGCGCCACAAACAGCAGCGCGCAGATCCCGACCACCAGCGCCGCGCCTGACAGAAACGCCAGCGCCGCCGCGATTCTATGCCGACGCTCTTCCGATTTCGCCGACGCAAACAGACAGAGGGCTGCCATCCAAAAACATACGCCGATCAGCGGGATCAGCGCCTTTTGCGTGAAACAGAACGCCGTGCCGAAGAGCGTTCCGGCGAAAAAGGCTTGGCGCGCCCCCGTCATTTTACCGGGCTGCATATTTTGCGCCAGAATCAGTGTCGCGCCAAGAATCGAGAGCAGTCCCGGAACATCGGGGCGCAGTTCCATCGCGGAGCGTCCGAAAACGGGCAGGGAGATCATCGCCCCTACTCCCAGACAGGCAGCCATTGGAGAGGTAAATCGTCGGAGAAGCAGATAGAGCATCCGAATACACAGAAGGCTGATTCCGAGCGCGATCCCGCGCGATAGCAGCAGGGTCGCGAAGTCCGCCTCCGTAAATGAGCGAAAGATCGGCGCCAGGATCGCGGGAAAAAGCGGTGGATGGTGCTCAAAAAAGTCTCGATAGGGCAGTTCTCCCTGTCCGATCCGCCAGGCGATATGCAGGTGCTGAAGCTCATCGGAGTCATATCCATGAAACAGATAGGCGATAAACCCCAGTGCAATCACTGCCGTCCAGATATGCCAGAGGCGACGAAGCGACGCGCCTTCTCCCGGCGCGTTGACAACCGCCCTGTTTTCTGTCGCTGCCGCCTCCCGCAATGTCATGCGCTGCCTGCCCGCGAAAAACTGGCTATCAGTTTCACCAGATGCCAGTCATATCCCTGTAATCTCGCACAGAGGGGATTAGATGCAGAACGGCGAACTATCTCACTACTCCCCTCGTAAAGGCTTCTTCCCGGATGGACTGGCGAAATCGGTTCCCTGCGCTGGCTTCGCGTGATTTCCGACTGCTGTGGCTGGGGCAGGGAATCTCCTCCATCGGGTCGCAGATGCAGTTCTGGGCGATCAACTGGCATCTGTGGGAACTGACCCGTGAAGAGGTTGCCATTGCTCTGGTCGGTCTGTTCCGCATCGTGCCAATTGTTCTCTTCTCGCTGCTGGGCGGAGCGGTAGCAGATGCATGGAATCGAAGGCGCGTCATGCTGGCGACTCAGAGCGTGTTAACGGTGGTCGCGCTGGCTCTGGGACTGCTGACTCAGACCCACTCCATCAGCGCGTTAAGCATCTATCTGCTTTCAGCGGCAGGCGCGGCGGCGATGGCGTTCGACAATCCGGCGCGGCAGTCGCTCATCCCCAATCTGGTTCCACGCGATCACCTGCTGAACGCGCTCTCCCTGAACTCCGTCATGATGCGGGTCGCGACCATCTCCGGACCGGTCGCCGCCGGTTTTCTCATTAAAAACAACTGGATTTCCGCCACCTACTTCCTGAACGCGCTCTCGTTTCTGGCGGTTATTGTGGCTCTGCTGATGATGAGACCGCCCGATGTAGAACACTCCGCAGAGGAGCGGCCGGAGATCAGTTTACGCGCTTTGCGCGAAGGGCTGGAGTTCGTTCGCAAGACGCCTATTCTGGTCTGGACGATTACGCTGGATTTTCTGGCGACCTTCTTCGCCTCCGCCGACGCGCTGCTGCCGGTGATTGCCACTGATGTTCTGCAAGTCGGGCCGGAGCACTACGGCTATCTGGCTGCCGCGCCGGCGGTCGGTTCACTGATCGCCGGCGCGGTGATGGCGGTGCGCCCTCCCGTCATTCGGCAGGGGCATGTGATTCTGCTGTCAGTGCTCTTCTATGGCGGTGCAACCATTCTGTTCGGCGCGTCCCGGTTGTTCTGGCTGACCTGGTTCGCCTACTCCCTCACCGGTCTCACCGATACCGTCAGCACCATCCTGCGCCAGACGATCCGCCAGACTGTGACGCCAGATCGTCTGCGCGGGCGCATGACGGCAGTCAACATGATCTTTTTTATGGGAGGTCCACGTCTGGGAGAGATCGAGGCGGCGGTCGTCGCCCGCTGGGTAGGCGCGGACTGGTCGGTGATTCTGGGAGGTATCGGCTGCGTGCTCTCCGCGCTCTGGGTCGGCAGCCGGGCGCCCGCCCTGCGCCACTTCCGTCTGGAGCAGAAAACGCCGGAATAATACAGACAGAATGCGTCTTGTCCTGTAAAAAGAAGCGGCGTATGATGATAGCGGAAGGAGGTGATAACGGTGTCAATCTCCGCAAAGCTGCAGGGCTACCTCGATGAGCACAGGGTGCGTTACCATGTGCTGAAGCACCATGAGACCTACACCGCCAGAGAGATCGCTGAGGCGCTGCATGTCCCCGGTAAAGAGCTTGCAAAGGTGGTCATGGTTCGGACAAACGGAAAGTTTCTCATGGCTGTCCTGCCATCCAACCATATGATCCATTTGAAGACGCTGGCGCAGGCTGCGGGCGTGGAGCATGCGATACTCGCGGAGGAGACGGAGTTTGCCGGTCTATTCCCGGACTGCGAGGTGGGCGCGATGCCCCCGTTCGGCAATCTCTACAATGTGCCGGTCTATGTGGATCAGAGCCTGACGCAAGATGAGGAGATCGTCTTCGAAGCCGGAACGCACCGGGAGGCGATCAAGATGGCGTTTCGCGATTATCAACGACTGGTGCAGCCAAAAGTGGTGAACTTTGGACGACGTGTCTGAATTTCGGATTTTACGCGGGAAGAGAGGTCGCGCCCTGAGGGGTAGACCTCTCTTTTTGCTTTACACGCTTGCTCACAATCGCTATAATTTCCGCTGTAAAGACCCCTTTCAGAGGACGCGCAACAACCCATGCACAGTACACTTTTACTGGCGATTGCCGGCATAGGAGGAATCATGACCGCGCAGTTTCATCCGCCCGCCGCAGCCGTTTCGCCTGCGCTGGAGCGGCTGGAGCGGACGGAGTTTTCGTTCGGAGGCGAGATCGGCAGGCGACTGGAGGTCAATGAACGGCACTGGCTGCTGATCGCGCCCGGAGCCAATCCCGCCATGCTGCAGATGTATCGCGACCGGGATCGTCCGCCGCGCCGGGATCTTCTGCCCTGGTCGGGGGAGTTTGCCGGAAAGTACCTGACGGCGGCAACGCAAGCCTGGCGCATCACCGGCAGCCGCGCGCTCAAGACGCATCTGCGGCAGTTCGTCGCCGATCTGATCTCAACCCAGGATTCCGACGGCTACCTCGGTCCTTTTCCGAAAGAGGCGCGGATGGTCGGACCGGGGCTGTGGGACCTGTGGGGACAATATCATGTGATGCTGGGTCTCTACCTCTGGTACCGGGAGACGGGCGACGCCCGCGCCTTCGCCGCCTGCCGACGCTGCGCCGACTACTTCTGCCGCTACTTTCTAGACGAGAACCGGCGCGCGCTGCAAGCCGGTTCCGAAGAGATGAATCAGTCCAGTATCCACATCTTCACGCTGCTCTATCGGGAGACCGGCGAGCCGCGCTACCTGCGGATGGCGCAGGCGATAGAGAAGGACTGGGAGACGCCGCCCTCCGGCGACTACATTCGCGCCTCGCTTGCCGGAAAGCCCTTCTATCAGACCCCCAAACCCCGGTGGGAGAGTCTTCACGGGGTGCAGGGGATCGCCGAACTCTACTTTATCACCGGCGACTCGAAGTACCGACGCGCCTATGAGCAGATATGGTGGACAATACTCGAAGGGGATCGGCATAGCACCGGCGGCTTTTCCTCCGGCGAGCAGGCGACCGGAAATCCCTACGATCCGCGCGCCATCGAGACCTGCTGCACCATTGCCTGGATGACTATCACGCTGGATATGCTGCGGATGACCGGCGACTCCCGCGCCGCGGATGAACTGGAGATATCCACGTGGAATGCGGTTCTGGGAGCGCAAAGCCCCTCCGGGCGCTGGTGGACCTACAACACCCCGATGGACGGCGAGCGCAAAGCCTCCGCGCACGAGATCGTCTTTCAGGCGCGTCCCGGAAGTCCAGAACTCAACTGCTGCTCCGTCAACGGTCCGCGCGGGCTGGGACTGCTCTCCGAATGGGCGGTCATGCGCGCCCCGGATGGAATCGCGCTCAACTACCTCGGTCCGTCGCGATTTCGCGTTTCGCTCGTTTCCGGAAACCGCGTACAGATCATTCAGGAGACCCGCTACCCGCTGGACGGAGTTGTCAAAATTCGCATTCAGCCGGAGCGGGAAGAGAAGTTTTCGCTGTCGCTGCGGATTCCGGGTTGGTCGCGCAAAACAACGGTGAAGCTGAACGGCAAAGCCGTTTCGGAGGTAAAACCGGGAAGCTATCTGCGGCTGGAGCGTGTCTGGAAAGAGGAGGATCGGATCGAGATGACGGTAGACCTCTCCCCGCGCCTGTGGGTCGGGGAGCGCGAATCCGCCGGGAAGGCCTCGGTCTACTGCGGACCGATCCTGATGGCTTACGATCCCCGCTTCGATACGCATACCGCCGAGAGCCTGCCCGCGCTGACCCCGGAGATGCTGCGCCGCGCGCCGCAGACGCTGGAGAGAGAGACCGCGTTCCTGAAGACGCAGGATGCGCCCCTCCTCCTGCTGCGCTTTGCGGACGCGCAGGGCAACGGTATCACCCTGTGCGATTTCGCCTCGGCGGGCATGGCGGGCAATCCCTACCGCACCTGGCTGCCGGGAAAAGGCTTTTCGCCGGTCGCCTTCAGTCGAGAGAATCCGCTGCGCCTGGCGCAGCCGTAGCCGGATCGAGCCACTCCAGCCAGAGTCCATGGTGATGGCAGGCGGCAAGCCGCACCGGAGCCGCCTGCGGCTCCCGGAACGTCTCCCAGGAGAGCGTGGCAAAATCCTCTCCCATCTGCCACTCCAGCGCCACATGGTAGAGTTCTCGCTGTTGGGCGATCTCCTGCAGAATCTCCCGGAATCGCTCCCGCGCCGAAGTGGAGAACTGATTGATCGTATAAGAGTGGAAGACACAGATTGGCAGTCCATCGGGAACGGAGGCCGCCACCGAAGGCAGCTTCTCCAGCGCGTCTCCGGCAACCATATCCGGCGGCTCCTCCTGGATCATCTCCATCGCTCTGGAGAGCATCTCTGCGCGCTCCGCCAGTTCGGGCCAGACCAGCGCCCGCAGCCACCGCGCCGCCTCCGGGTCGCGCACATCTATCGGATTGAGGTCTATGCCGCAGCGCACCGCAATCGTCGGGAAGACCGGCGGGAAGGGCGGCTTCAGGTTGCCTCGCAGCGCGCAGCGAACCTGCACCGGCGAGTCCAAGACGCCATACCGTCCGCCTGCCTCAAAATCGTAGGCGTACCGATCCCAGAGCAGGTTCAGTCCGGCGCTCGCTCCGACCTCGATCATCGCAATCGGTCTTCCCCCGGTCATGCGGACGATCAGTCCGAACGCCGGAAGCAGGCTGCCGCAGCGGGAGACCTCATTCGTCTGTACCCGCCGCGTTCGGAGGATCGCCTCGATCTGAAGATGCCGCGACCGGCAGAAGTTACGAAAGAGCGGATAGGGATCATCGGTTCTCGGCGGCTCCGCTTTGAGCAGCGGGTAGAAACCGGCAAGCGGATGCTTCTCCCCCTTCAACAGCAGGTGGTAGACGGCGGCAAAGAGCAGCGGAGGGATGGGTTGATCGGGCGATGCCTGCGAGGCGAGTTTGAGCATCTCCGTGTCGGCGGCGCAGCCTAGCGCCAACCGTTCGTAGAGCGGCGAGTAGCCTTCACCTACCTGCCGGGCAAAGTAGGTGAAGTGATGGGCAATCGACTCCAGCGGCGGTTTCCGGGGCGGCGCGGGTATGGGATGATAAGAGGCGTTCATCGCAGGCTGCTCACAGCGGATTCCAGCGCGGCAATCTGTTCGGGTCCGCTGACGACGCCGATCTCCAGATGATATTCGCGCCGCTCTCCTGGTTCCAGATACTGGAGTCTTCCTGCCTTGCGCTCCGCTGCCCGTCCCATCACCCGCGCATTGCCCGGCTCGACCCCGACCACATAGGTCCCCTGTCCCATCATCTTCCACTCGGTGAAGCAGGGCAGTTCCGCCTGTTGGTAGGTGCAGTAGACGCCCAGCCCCGTCCCGCCGTCGCATTCTGGATTCACCAGTGCCACCGTGACGTGTCCGGCGAGATCCGGTTTCATCGTATGGAAATAGACCTTCTCCGGAAAGTCCGGAGTCGGCAGATGCATCCGGGCGAAGTTCTCGCCGTCCACCGCCGAGTCGGCGTCACGGGGTTCGGCGGTCACAGTGGGAGCGATCAGGCGGGAGAACTCAGAGACAACCGGAAAGCCGAGGTTCATATGATAGAGAATCATATGCGGGGTGCGTTTATGCCCCAGGTTCTCGACCGCATCCTCCAGAAAGAGCCGATTTTCGCCCATACGCGCCCAGATTCGGCGCGTCAACTGGACGTTCTCCCCGAAAACAATCGCCTCCCGCACCTTTCCGGTAACGGTCAGTAGATAGTCGTCTCCCTCCCAGTGTCCTTCCCAGTGAATGTTGGTCGCCGGGGTGTTGCTGACTCGCCCGTGCAGACCGAGTTCCTTCCCCTCATCCTCTCCCGGCGCGCCGAACCAGGTCAAGCCGCAGGTGACCACCAGCCCCCCGTAGAAGGAGCGCAGCCATCCGAGACCTTCCGGCTCATAGTAGGCGGGATGGCGGTCGGTGGTGGCAGATCGCCATGCCAGTGAGCGTCCATGAAAACGGGCGGCGGAGATATCCAGTCCCCGGCTGCCAAGCACGGTAAAGTCCAGACCGCCGCCGGTGGTAACATCCAGCGCGAGGACGCCCTCCTCATAGCCTTCCGCCAGACGGCAGGGCTTAACGCGGGCGATCTGGGAGATGTCGCCCACATACTGAAGCAGTTCTGAGCGCGTATAGTTTCGACCAAAGAGATGTGCCATGATCCAGATTCTCCCGGCAGAAATATCTTTTTCTTAAGAGTTTCGCGCTCCCAGAACAGGTTCCTGCCCCGTGAAAACAAACATCCCCCTCCTTCTTTTTGAGAGGGGGATGTTTGAAAAAACCGAGCGGGTGGTTTAGCCGTTTCCGGCGCGCAGCGGGTTGACGATGACCCCGTCAAAGACGGCGGCATTCGTCTTTACATGACAGTTTTTTCCGACCACGCACCGCTCCAGCCAGGTATCGCGCATCACCACCGCGCCGTCCCACAGGATCGACTCTTTGACGACCGCGCCGCGCTCTACCGCGCAGCCGTTGCCGATGATGGTGTTCTCCAGCACCTTCGCCCCGGCTTCAATACGGCAGTCGTTGCCGATGGCGACCGGGTAGCCGATCTCCGCCGACGGGTCTATCTCCACATTGTCCCCGATCCAGACATACTTTCGCACCTCTTTCATGGGAAAATTCATGGCGACGCGCCCTGCCAGCGCATCGTAGTGTGTCTGCTGGTAGACCTCCAGATTGCCCACGTCCTTCCAGTAGGAAGCGGTCAGGTGACCGTAGAGCGGACGCCGCTGCTCCAGCATCTGCGGGAAGAACTGCTTTCCGAACAGGTAGAAGGTGTTGCGTGGGATCAGTTCGAACACCTCCGGCTCGAAGACATAGACGCCCGTATTGGCGGTATTGGAGAAGATCACCTCGCCTTTCGGCTTCTCCAGAAACCGGGTGATCCGCCCCTCTTCATTCATCAGAACGATTCCGTACTCGGAGGGGTCGTCCACCAGTGACAGAGCGATGGTCGCCAGCGCCCTCTTATCGCGGTGGGTGCGTACCAGCCGGGTCAGGTCAATATCCGCCAGGTCATCGCCGCCAACCACGATAAAGGTCTCATCCTTGAAGAACTCCTCCACGCGCTTGACGCTGCCCGCGTCTCCCCAGAGTTGATCCTCATAGGAGTAGTGTATATTAACCCCCAGATTCCTGCCGTCGCCGAAAAAGCTCTCTATCTGATCTCCCAGATAGTGAAGGTTCACCATAATATCGTGAAAACCGTGTTTAGCCAGCAGAACGACGATATGCTCCATCACGGGGCGGTTGACAATCGGGACGAGAGGCTTGGGAAGGTTGCGGGTTAGAGGATCCAACCGTGAACCGACTCCCGCAGCCAGAATCATTGCTTTCATAGGGTAGCAAACTCCTTACGCTTCGGGGAAGCGCTGTCACTCAATATTATTGCGCTTCTGTGCGTCCTCTGGATACACAGAATGCTCCCGACGTAAAATCCTCTCCTCGATGACGGTCTCATGCGTCGAAACGGCGTATCTGATCGGCGACAAACTCCACCTGCTCGTCGGTCAGATCGGGGTGAACCGGGATCGAAAGAACCTCCTGGGTGGCGCGTTCCGCGTGGGGCAGGTCACCGGAGCGATAACCCAGGCGGGCATAGGCTTCCTGAAGATGCAGCGTGAGCGGATAGTAGATGCCGGAGTCTATGCCCTGCGAAGCCAGATAGGTTTTCAGGGCATCCCGGCGCGGGTGGCGGAGGGTGAACTGATGATAGATATGATGCGCGCGCGGGTCAATGCCGGGGAGCGTGACGCAGGTTCCGGACAGCCGCTCCCTATAGCGCGCTGCATGACGTCGCCGCGCCTCGTTCCAGGCGGGCAGATGCTTGAGCTTTACGCGCAGAATCGCCGCCTGCAGGGCATCCAGGCGGCTGCAGTAACCGATCTCTTTATAGAAGTAGCCTCCCCCGCTGCCATGGAATCGGAGATTGCGAAGATGCTCCGCAACCGTCTCGTCATTGGTCAAAACCATCCCTCCATCGCCGAAAGCGCCGAGGTTTTTGGTCGGGAAGAACGACAGGGTCGCCGTACCGTCGAACTCCGCCAGCTTCCTGCCGTCGAAAGCCGCTCCGATCGCCTGTGCCGCATCCCAGATGCAGGTCAGGTTGTGGGCTTCCGCCAGCGCAAGAAAGGCATGGCGGTCCGCCATCTGCCCGAACAGGTCTACGGGCATGATGGCGCGAGTCCGAGAGGTGATCTTCTCCGCCACGCGCTCCGGGCAGAGATTGAAGGTCTGCGGGTCAATATCGGCAAACACCGGCGTCGCCCCGGTCAGAACAATTGCCTCGACCGTGGCGACAAAGGTGAAGGGGGTGGTGATGACCTCATCCCCCTTCCCGACGCCATGCGCCACCAGCGACAGCAGAAGCGCATCGGTTCCGGAGTTGACGGCAACGCCGTAACGCGCGCCGCAGTAGGCGGCAATCTCCTCCTCCAGGCGCGTTACTTCCGGTCCCAGTATAAAGCGTCCGCTCTCCAGCACGGATCGGATGGCGGCATCCACCTCCTCTTTCATCGCCAGGTACTGGCTGACCAGATCAGCAAGCGGAACTCTCAAAGTTGTCTGCCTCCGCGTCTATAATCTTGTGCCTCGCGCAACCATGCTGCCCCGGGCAAGCACCGGTCCGGGACGCGATGTCACGTCGTCGCCGATCTGCGTATCCTCATCGGCGATCAGCCCATGCAGAGCGGCATTTGCGCCGACCCTGACATTTCTGAGTAGAACACACTCTTTTAACCGGCATCCGCTCCCGATCACCGCGCCGTCGCCAACACAGGTCGCTGCATCCAGGACGGCATCGGGGGCAATCTGCACGCCTTCGCCTAACGGACGATAGGGAACCTCGGTGCGAACCATGCGCGACAGCACGGCGGCATTGGCGGCAAGATACTGATCGGGGCGTCCGATATCCAGCCAGTATCCGAGCGGCGCATAACCGAAGACCGGGCAGCCCTGTGCAATCAACTGCGGATAGGTCTCGCGCTCAATGGAGACGGGGCGACCGATCGGGATACTCGCGATCACATCCGGCTCCAGTATATAGACGCCCGCATTGATAAAGTCGTGCTCCCCGGACGGACTGGAGGGATTTTCCGCGACCCGGCGCTTCTCCTCATCCGACGGCTCATGCCAGGAGAGAACGCGCCCGTCCGGCTCCGTCTGCAGCGCTCCGAACGCGTGAGGACGCTCTACTGTGCGCAGGGCGATCGTCGCGCGCGCGCCGCGCATACAGTGAAACTGAATGATCTCCGACAGATCGAAGTCGGTCAGAATATCGCCATTAAAAACCAGGACGGTCTCATCGGGAGCCAGCGCGGCGGCGTTGCGAATCGCGCCAGCCGTACCAAGCGGCTCTGTCTCCAGCGCATAACGCATGGAGACTCCAAAACGGGAGCCGTCCTCGAAATGCGCCTCGATCTGATGCGCCTGATAGTTAGTCGCAAAAATGATGTCGGCAACTCCGTGCCGCTTCAGCAGCGCGACCTGGTACTCCAGAAAAGGGCGATTTGCCACGGGCAGCAGATGCTTGGGACGATCATAGGTCAGCGGGCGCAGGCGCGTGCCGAAGCCGCCGGCGATAATGATGCCTTTCACGGGCGCAGCGTCTCCTCTCTCAGCATCTCTCGCACCGCGCCGCCGAATTCCGGGTCACGCGCCGCCGCCTTAGCCGCCGCCTTCAGATAGGTCTCCCAGCCGCCGATATCGCACCGGCTCTCGCCCTCGCCCATTGCGACCGCCCACACGCGCCCCCCTTCGGCGATCCAGTTGCGAACGGCGTCCGTCAGGTTCAGTTCACTGCCGGAATCGGGACGCAGGCGACGCAGATGGCTGAAAATGCGCGGAGAAAGCGCCCATCGCGCCGCGACCGCCAGATTGCTGGGAGCCTGCTCCGGCTCCGGCTTCTCCACGATATCGGACAGAGGGAAAGCCGCTCCCGTCTCGCCGACAGGCGCGACAATTCCATACTTGCGCGTCCGATCCGGCGCGATTCGTTCGGTCAGCACGGTCGCATCCGCTCTTTCTGTGGTGTGCGTTCGCAGCAGCCGGACTAACGGCGGCTCCCCGTTCGTCTCGATTACACAGTCGCCGAACGCGACCACAAAGGGACGCCTCTCTACCCACGATTCACCCCGCAGCACGGCGTCGCCCAGCCCCAGCATCTGGGGCTGAATGGCGTACTCGCAGCGCACTCCCCAGGCGGAGCCGTCCCCGAAATAGTCTCGTATCATCTCTTTACGCGGCGAGATCACAAACAGCGCCCGTCGTATCTTTGCCTCACGAAGCTCCTCCAGCACATACTCCAGCGCAGGCTTGCGCCCCAGCGGCAGCATCTCTTTGGGAATGGCATGCGTCAGCGGACGCATTCTCGTGCCGTAACCGGCGGCGGGGACGATGGCGCGGTCTATATGGGACGCCGAGAACGAGGGTGTATACATTCCTTACCTGCGGATCCCTGTCTGAAAGACAGGCAATCCCGACCTGACAGCGCAAATTATGGCAGATAAATTCTCGGTTTGTCAAAGAGCAATTCCACAGCTTGCGGATGCAAAAAAATAGCTGCAGCTTCGTCTTTGGCGGCTCAGAGCGCTTCGGGACGGCTTTGCAGCGCAGCCCACTCCCTTTCCGCCTCCGCCAGCGCCTCCGGGGTGCCGACATCCGACCAGAAGCCGCTCAGTTCCCGCGCACGCACCTCCTGCCCGGAGGCGACCAGCGCGGAGATGGCGTCGGTCAGTTCGCGCTCTCCCCGCACCGAAAGCGGCAGACTGCGCAGAATGGGCCAGATCGCGGGACTGTAGATGCTGACCCCGGCGACGTTCCAGTTGCTGTCGGAGGTTCCGGGCGGAGGCTTCTCGACCACGCGCGTGATGCGATCTCCCTCCCGGTAGACCGCCGCTCCGGCGGACGGATCGTCCATCGGATTGATTCCGATGACGGCGGCGCAGGCGGAGGAGAGAAAATCGGAGACGAGCCATTGATAGTGGCGGGGGTCGGTTAAGATGTCGCCATAGGTCGCCAGAACGCTCTCCCGCGCTGCAAACGCCTCCCCGCAGGCAAGCGCCGCTCCCGTGCCGCCGGGATGCTCCTGAAAGGCATAGGCGATCCGCACTCCCAGGCGTTCGCCGTCGCCGAAATAGCTCTCGATCACCTCAGCGCGGTACCCGACCACCATCAGCATCTCATTCAGCCCGGCTCCTTTCAGACCGAGCACAATATGCTCCAGAACGGGAACGCCGCAGACGGGAATCATCGGCTTCGGACGCGCATCGGTCAGCGCGCCCAGACGCTTGCCGCGCCCGGCGGCCAGAATGACCGCCTTATGCAAAGAGTTCGCTGCATGCATGTCTCATTTTAGGATGAGGATCATCGTCTGTCAATCGGACAAACCGGTTTCTGCAGCATTCCAACTGAAAGGAGAGCGCAGATTTGCCGATAATGAGATCAATCAGATGCCGGTCTCTCTGATCTGCCATAACCGTCATGTTGACCCAACACGCCGGCTTCAGGATCGCAGACAGATAGGTGGGTTTTCAATCATGCGCGCGATCACTCTGAACAGCCGTCTGGCTCGCCGACTGGTCATTCTCTTCACCAGCCTCATCGCCCTGCCGATCGCTCTGTCGCTGCCGATCATCGGTCACTTTGAGCGACAACAGGTTATCTGGACAGCGCGCACGCTCAACGCCATTAACAACACGGCTATCTACAACGCTCAGACGGAGTTTCATCTGGTTGGAAGAAACGCGATTCGACAGTTCAGCGGTCAGACCATACATTTCTCCACGGAATCGCTGCGGCAGGCGATAGGCGAGTTAGGGGAACGGCAGCAGAAGACGCTGGAGAGCGCCTCTCGGCAAGCCGACCACCAGATAGCTAACCGGTTTGACCGGGAGTCGCAACGCTGGAGGGAAGCCGCTCGCCGTCAGATTCAGACAGCATATCTCCAGTCGGACAGGCTTCTGGAGAGAGCCTGGGAGGACATCACGAAAAACGCGGACCGATCCGGGGAGCTACTGCAGCAGGCGCGGGCGGCTCTGCGTCGCTCTCGTGACCGCTCCTTGCGGGAACTGGACACGCAGATTGCGCAGATTCACATGGAGGGACTGGCGCAGTTACGACAGGAGAGGCAGAATCGCCTCGTTCAGTTGCGGCAGGCGACTCAGCTTCAGACCAATACCGAAGCGAGAGAGATGGAACAGGTTATCCGGCGACGCGCCGAGGAGTTAATGGCGAAAACAGAGTTTCAGATGGACAACGCCGCGCGCGAATCCTCCATCCATCTTACCGAACAGACCGAACAGTTAATAGATGAGGCTTCCCGGCAAATCAGCCGCCGACTGACCATTATCGCCATGATTATCGTACTGATCTGCTGCCTGGCGGGCGCTCTTCTGGCGGCAATCGTCTCTCGTGATATCGTAAATCCGGTGGTGCGACTGGCGCAGGCTTCGCATGGGATCGCGCAGGGCGAGACGTTTCGGCGAGTGGAGGAGAGTGCGCCGGATGAGATCGGCGAACTGGCGCGCGCCTTCAACACGATGGCGGAATCGCTGCATACCAGCCGAGAAGAGCTTCGCGATACCGAAGCGCAGTTGGTTCATTCCGCGAAAATGGCTTCGCTGGGAACGCTGGCTTCCGGGGTCGCGCATGAACTGAATCAACCGGTTGCCATCATACGCGGCATCGTTCAGCAGCTTGATCTGGAGCCGGACCTGCCCGAGATCGTCCGCAGCGACCTCTACATTATTGAGGGGCAGACCACCCGCATGATGAAGATCATCCGTCATCTGGGCGTCTTCTCGCGCATGGGAACCGAGGAGATGACACGGGTCAATGTCAACAAGGTGGTGGAGGGCTGCTTCATCCTGATCGGTCAGCAGCTTCGCTCTCACGATATTGATCTGGAGCTTAACCTGTGCGAAGAGGCGGCGGATGTCTGGGGAGACGCCAGCGAACTGGAGCAGGTGTTCATCAACCTGCTGCTCAACGCGCGCGACGCGCTGGACGGACAGCCGGAGGCGAGGATCTGGATTACGTCGCGTCTGGTCGGGGGGCAGTACACCATCGAGTTTCGCGATAACGGACCAGGAATCCCT
Organism: uncultured Chthonomonadaceae bacterium; assembly: GCA_964429855.1. Taxonomy (GTDB): domain Bacteria; phylum Armatimonadota; class Chthonomonadetes; order Chthonomonadales; family CAJBBX01; genus CALLMM01. The sequence goes on along the minus strand of CAYSDM010000001.1, from coordinate 82,029 downwards.
GAAGAGATCGCGCAGCGTATCTTCGATCCCTTCTTCACCACCAAGGAGCCGGGAAAAGGAAACGGACTGGGACTGTCCATCAGTCACGGCATCATACAAAAACATCATGGAAGCATTCGAGTCTCCTCCCGGAACGGAGCCGCGTTCACCATCACGCTGCCCCTGGCTCGACCGGAAGAGACACACTTCCCCCTACAGAATCGTTCTGAAGCGGCATAATATGATAATGGTGATACCTTTGTCGAAGAGCAGAAAGACCGGGTAATGGCAAAAGTACTACTTGCAGACGATGAGGCGGCGCTGCGAGGGATGATGGCGCGGCAGTTGGAGCGCGCCGGACATGAGGTGCTGCTTGCGGAAGATGGCGAGGCTGCCATCGAACTGATGCAGCGTCATACCTTCGATGTGGTCGTCTCGGATATGAAGATGCCGCGTCTGGACGGTCTGAGCGTTCTGGCGCGCTCCCGTCAGTTTGCCCCCGATACCGAATTTATTATCCTCACCGGTCATGGTTCGGTCGAGAATGCGGTGGAGGCGTTCAAAACCGGAAATCTGTTCGACTATCTGCTCAAACCGCTGGAAGACATTCGCGAACTGGATGTCATCGTCTCGCGGGCAGCGGAGCGGCGGCGATTGAAGTTGGAGAACGACCGTTTGATCGCCGATCTGGCGCAGAGAGTGCGGGAACTGGAAGAGGCGCGGCAGCAGTTGGCGGAACAGGCCGAGCGCGACCTGTTGACCGGACTGCTGAACTATCGCGCCATTCATGTACGTCTTCAGAACGTGCTGGAAGAACAGAAAGAGCTTCCCATCTCTGTAATGTTACTCGATATGGACGGGTTCAAGTCGTTTAATGAGACCTACGGTTATACCACCGGGGATGCGACGCTGTGCCATATCAGTCAGGCTTTGCGGGAGGCGTGCGGCGAGAACTCCTATCTGGGGCGTCTGGGCGGGGATGAGTTTATGGCGGTGATGCCGGGCACGTCTGCGGCGCAGGCGATGGTGGCGGCCGAGCGGGTACGGCAGTATCTTGCCTCTCGACCTTTCCTAAATGCCGACGGCACGCCGATCCCAGTTCATCTCTGCTTCGGGATCGCCGATGCGGCAAATGTGGACGGCTACTCCTCCGTGCATCTGGCGGCGGCCGCCGAAGCCGCCCTCTACGAATCGAAACAGCGCGGAGGCAACTCCATCACGCTGCACAATCTCTCCGAAAAGCTCTCTTCCGTCACCCGCACCACCTTTGATGTGCTGGACAGCCTGATCAACACCATTGACAACAAAGACCGCTATACGCGCAGGCACTCCGAAGAGGTCGCCTTCTACGCTCTGCTGCTGGCGGATACGATCGGAATGCCTGAAGAGACCTGCAACGCCCTGCGCATGGCGGGAATCCTGCATGACATCGGCAAGATCGGAGTCCCCGACTCCATCCTGCGAAAACCGGGACCGCTGACGCACGAGGAGTATGAGGTCATGAAGGGACATGTCATGCTCTCCTCGCTCATCATTCACGGGCTGCCGAACCTGGAGGACATTCTGGACGCCGTCTCCAATCATCACGAACGCTGGGACGGAAAAGGCTATCCACGAGGGCTTTCGGGCAAACAGATACCGCTTCTGGGCAGAGTGATGGCGATCGCGGATGCCTTCTCCGCCATGACGATGGACCGCCCCTATCGCGCCGGTCTGCCGATAGACCGGGCGCTGGAAGAGGTAACACGCGGAGCCGGAACGCAGTTTGACCCGAATCTGGCGCAGGAGTTCGTCCGAGCCATCAGCGCCAGAATGGCGTCTCTGCGATCTCACCTGCGTTTCGTGGCATGATGTTCACCTGAACGCAGCAAAGACGCCCGGCGGGTTCGCCGGGCGTCTTATTTTTGGAAGAAAGAGCGGCTATTCGGAGAGATAGTCGCGCAGACGGCGGCGGTTTGCCACCGCCCGCAGATGCTTCAGTGCCTGCGCCTCGATCTGACGAACCCGCTCGCGGGAGATACTCATCGTCTCGCCGATATCTTGCAGGACATGAGTCTCTTCATCCTCGAACCCCAGCCGCATCCGCATCACCTTCCGCTCGCGTTCGGTCAGGGAATCGAGAATCTGATTAAGTTCCCGGATCACCTCGCTGAGGATCACCGCGTCTTCGGGGTCTGTCGCCGTCTTGTCGTTAATCAGAGAGGCAAGCGGCGTGTTCTCCTCCTCTCCGACCAGCATATCCAGCGAAACCGGATCCTGTCCCGCCTGAAGGTAGGCGGTCACTTTCGCCGGAGACATCCCCAGCCGCTCCGCCAACTGCTCCAGCGAGGGTTCGATTCCCTGCTCCCGGATCATCAACGAGCGCGTCCGCTCGATCTTGCGGATCATTTCGGAGACGTGCGCGGGAACCCGTATCGCGCGGGCTTTATTGTCTATGGCGCGGCTGATCGCCTGCTTGATCCAGTGCGTGGCGTAGGTGCTGAATCGGTATCCCATCTCGGGATCATACCGTTCGCACGCCGTCATCAGACCGATGGCTCCTTCCTGCACGAGGTCTTCAAACGGCACGAGCGCGCTGTGATAGTTCTTGGCGATATTTATAACGAGGCGCATATTCGCCTCGATCAGCCGATTTTTTGCGCGGCGATCTCCCTGCTGCGCCTTCTGCGCCAGCTCTCTCTCCTCTTCGGGAGTCAAAAGGCGCTGACGGGTCAGGTGATGGATATAAGAGGACGGTTCCGCCGATGGACGAAATGTCACCAGCGCTTCCATGATCTCCGCCTCTTCCACGAACGCAGTCACTTTACGTTTTCTGGGCATTACAATCACTCTTCCCACCTTCTTCATGATCGGGCGGGATGGCTTGAACAGATATTAACGATTGACAGGGCAGGATCGTTCCCTTGCTTCAAAAGCGCACCCGCGTTATAATGAACGCCGTATTGCCTTTTTTGTTCCAACCTGCTCTGCCATGCGCTGTGTCCTCCCTCAGAATAGGCGCTTCTGCGAGGGATGGAAACTCAGATATGCCTGGACTGCAGCCCTCAGCTATTACTTCTACATAGCTATACGATGATTGCTCGCAGGATGTTAAGGCAACTTAATATATGAGACGAATCTCTGTCTGCTGTGTTACGTAAGTCCTCCTCGTTCCGACGAACAGGGGCGTTCTGCGTTCTTAATCTCCTCTTTGCATAGATCGTGCCAGGAGCGCTCTATCGGCTGCGTTTCGCACCGCCAGAACGAAGACCGGTATCATTCAGGGGTACTGCGGGGGATATCCGCTACCATGCAGGGCAGAGACAGACGGATACAGACGGAAAAACCCGGGCTGACAGATGGATCGCGACCACTATGAACAGGGCGTGACGACTCGCATCGCCTGCTCATTTCAAGGAGGGAGTTATGCCGCATTACATTCTCTGCATCGGAGCGCACCCGGATGACTGCGAAGGAAGCATCGGAGGCACGGCAGCGCTGTTCCGCAGGCGGGGCGATGTCGTGAAGTTCGTCTCCGTGACCAGTGGAAACAAGGGGCATTTCGCCGAAGAGTATAAACGTGACCCGAACGCGCTGGCGCAGCGACGACATCAGGAGGCGCTGAATGCCGTCGCCATCATCGGCGCCGAGTATGAGACGATGGGCGTGCCGGATGGCGAGGTCTATGTTAACCCGGAGAACACGGAAGCGATGGTGCGGCTGATCCGCTCCTTTGGACCGCCCGGACACGGTCCCGATCTGGTGCTGCTCAATCGTCCCAACGACTACCACCGCGACCACCGGTACTCCGCGCAGCTTGTGCTGGATGCCACCTATATGCTGACGGTTCCGCTGATGTGCCCACAAACCCGCCATCTTGACCGGATGCCGGTTTTCGCCTACTGGTACGACGAGTTCACCGAAGGAGGCGTCTTTCGCGCCGATGTGGTGGTGGGTGTCGATTCGGTGATGGAACAGAAGATAGATATGGTCTGCGCGCACGAGTCGCAGTTTTTTGAGTGGCTGCCCTACAATGCGGGCGTGCTGCAGGACGTTCCTGACGACCCGGCGGGCAGAAGAGAGAGAGTCGCCTCCCGCTACCGCGCGCGGGCGGCGGCGCGGCGCGCCAGACTGGCGGACAGGGTTCCCGACGGCGTGCAGTATGTCGAGGCGTTCCAGATCAGCGAGTATGGCGAGCAGCTATCCCCGGAATCGCTGCGACATCTGTTCCCGCTGGACGGATAGTGGACCGCGGCTCCTCCTCCGGTCATTGACAGCCGTACTTTTGTCTGGTATAACAATGCATATTTCCGGTTTTCCCGTTCCGCAGACAGTGATCGCTTGAAAGAGGTGACCCGCATGATAGAAGAGGAGCGACTTGTCAATTCCCGGCGACAGGAGGAGGACGAAAGCGAGCTGTCGCTGCGTCCCCGCCGCCTGCGCGAGTTTATCGGGCAGGCGCGTCTGAAAGACAATCTGAACATCGCCATTGAGGCCGCGCGCGCGCGCGGCGACGCCCTCGACCATGTGCTGTTTTATGGTCCTCCGGGACTGGGAAAGACCACCCTGAGTCTGGTCTGCGCCAACGAGATGGACGCGCCGATTCGCACCACCTCCGGTCCCGCCATCGAACGCCCCGGCGATCTGGCGGCGATCCTGACGAACCTGGAGAAGGACAGCATCCTCTTCATAGACGAGATTCACCGCCTCAACCGCGTGGTGGAAGAGATTCTCTATCCGGCGATGGAAGACTTCACGCTTGATCTTATCATCGGCAAGGGACCGAGCGCGCGCACCATGAAGCTGCCCCTGCCTCCCTTCACGCTGGTTGGCGCGACCACCCGCGCCGGGCTGCTCTCCTCCCCTCTGCGCGACCGATTCGGGATGCATTTCTACTTTGAGTTCTACACTGCGGCGGAACTGGTGACCATCGTTCGCCGCTCCGCCGACATTCTCAGCATCCCGATTGAACCGGACGGCGCGGAGGAGCTTGCCCGCCGTTCACGCGGAACCCCTCGTATCGCCAACCGCCTGCTGCGCCGCTGCCGCGACTACGCGCAGGTACGCGCCGACGGCATTATCACGCGGGCGGTGGCGGATGCCACCATGCAGATGCTCAATATTGACCTTCTGGGTCTGGACGACTTCGATCGCCGCTATCTGCGAACGATCATCGAAAAGTACGACGGCGGACCCGTTGGCATCGAGACGCTGGCAGCCGCCATTGGCGAGGAGCGCGACACCATCGAAGATATGTACGAACCCTATCTGCTGCAGCTCGGTTTCCTCAACCGAACGCCGCGCGGACGCTTCGCCACCCGGCTGGCGTATGAGCATCTTCAGATACCCTACGCGGAACAGGGAGGTCAGCAACGTCTGCTGTAATGAACGAACAACGCTCAGACCGCTCCAGTGATGCATGACAGCGACAGAGAGAGTTCTGTCGCTGTCAACTTTTGGCGACTGATAAAACATTCATCGGTAATTTATTCGTCTGTGAGTGTTCTGACCTTGAAACTTTCGCCCTCTGCCTCCGTCTATTCAGATAGCGGAGACATCCGGCGTTAGATTCAACCGGCGATCTCCATTTATCCGTGAGTGAGTTAATGGAGCCGGGCGGCAGACTCTCCATGATCGCCCGGTCAAAGGACAGCGAACACCGTATCAGCAATCGCGTATTCTGAGGTCTTTCCTGACAACGGCCATGCTGCCGATAAGAGGAAAAGGGAGCGGGAAGGTGTTCCAACTAAGCCGACAGACGTACATTCTGGCAGGTATCTGCTTTTTTGACCTGCTGACCACTCTGTGGTTACTGCAGTATCATCAGGCTGCGGAGGCGAATCCGCTGATGGCGGTCTTCGTCTCGCAGGGAGTTCTGGCGTTTATCGCCGCCAAAATGACCCTGACCGTCATGCCGCTGGGCATGCTGGAGTGGGCGCGGAAGCGCCGACCGATGTTTGTGCATCGCGCCCTGAATCTGGTCATTGCCGCCTATCTGTTTATCTATGTGGTGGGAGTGGTGCGCGTCAATGCCGTGCCGCACCCGGGCAGCCTCTCGCCGCTCAATCCGGCGGCGGAACGTATCTTCAGTCAGATGCAGGCGGCGCAGAACGATCGGGCGTTCCAGACGCTGCCGACACCGCCGCAGTACTACCCGCTGGAAGACGCGATGCGGACTTCCACTCCGGCGCTGTGAGGACTTTTTTAACGCAGATTTAACACTTCCTCCTCTGTACGCGCTCTCGCAGAGACGCTATAATTGAGAAAGGCTTCTAAGCCGAGAGTTTAAGGGAGGAACTGCGTAGATGGAAGAACCGATCTCCCGTCGCGTCTTTCTGGTGCGCGCCGCCGGACTGACACTGACACTTGGAACCGCCAGTCTCTGGCAGCCAGCCTATGCGAAAGCCGTCCGCAACCCTTATGCGGACGGCTTCTGGCTTGCTGGAGACCATCACATTCATACCCGCTTCAGCCCGGACGGGCAGTACATGATTCAGAGGCAGGTCGCGGAGGCGTCCCGGCACGGACTGCACTGGTGCGTCATTACCGATCATGGCGGCCCCAGCCATGACCGCATCGCGCTGGAACTGGCGTATCCCGACCTGCTGGACGCCCGAAAGAGACACGCCAATATGCTGGTCTTTCAGGGCCTGGAGTGGAATATACCCGCCGGAGAGCATGGCAGCGTGATTCTGCCGCCCACCGACAGCGAGGCGAAGGTGATCGCAGAGTTCGAGGCGCTCTTCGACGAGCGCAACACCTCGCGCCCCAACACTCCCGCCAATGCCGAACTGGACGCCATCGAGGGAGTCCGCTATCTTCAGTCGCTTACCCCCAAACCCCTCTTTATGGCAAACCACCCGTCGCGGCGCGGACTGGACAGCCCCGGCGAGATGCGCAACTGGTCGGATGCCGGTCCGGACGTAGCGCGGGGTTTTGAAGGCACGCCCGGTCACCATGCCGCCGTGCTCACCGGCTCTGCGCGCGGCTACTACGATAACGAACCGGGATCCCGATCCTGGCCGGGCTATCCGCCGGAATCGTACCGCACCTGGGGAGGCTACGACTGGATGGTCGCCCGGGTAGGAGGACTATGGGACAGCCTGCTGGGGGAGGGACGCCCCTGGTTCATCACCTCCAACTCCGACAGCCACCGCCACCACAGCGACCTGACCGTCATCGACTCCTCCACCTACAGCACCAAAGGCTTCGTCACCGAAACCGACAAAAAGGCGGAGAAGCCCGAAAACGGAGACTTCCACCCCGGCGAGTATAACAAGACCTGGGCGCACGTCCCGACGCGCAGCTATCTGGCAGTGCTGGACAGCCTTCGCTCCGGCAACATGTTCACCGTCATTGGCGACCTGATAGATCGTCTGGAGTTCTACGCGCACAACACAGACCGCGCCGCGCCGATGGGCGGCATTCTGTTCCTGAATCGCGCCGGGGAGGATGTCGAGACCGTGATCCGCCTGCGCGTACCGAAGAAGCCAAATTTCAGCGGAAAGAGTCTGAACCTGCACCATATTGACCTGATCGCCGGCGATATCCTCGGCGCAGCAACAGATCGCAATGCGATGGTCAACCCCACCACCAGGGTGGTCGCGCAGATGAAAGCCTCGGAAGCCAAGCGGGAGGGCGAGATGCTTGTCTTCCGCTACCGCTTCCCGAAAGTCTCTCGCAGTTTCTATATCCGTCTGCGCGGAACCAATACCGACGTGGAATCGCCCCGCATGGACGACCTGAAGGTGAGCGTCTGGGACGATCTCTGGTTCTACAGCAATCCGATCTTCGTGCGGATGGATTAGCCTCCGCTGCGTGCCGCCGCCGGATCGCTCGATCCGGCGGCGGTTACACGCCTCTATTGACCGAAATTTAACCTGCTTTTAACAATCTCTTAACACTCCTCCTCTACGATATTGCCCGTGACTTCTCGTCTAACAGGAGGAGATGCGCCTTGCTTTCCGAACTGTCTCTCGCCTCGCCGCTGCTGCGACGATGGAGAGTCCTCACCCTCATCCTGATGGTCGCCGGCTACGCAGGCTACTACGTCTGCCGCTCCAACCTCTCGGTCGCCACTCCGGACATTATCGAAGAGTTCGGCTCTCGCGGGATGGACAAGGAGGCGATCGGAGCGATCGCCTCGCTGGGAACTCTCTTCTACGCCTTCGGCAAGTTCATGGGCGGCTCGCTGGCCGATTTTCTGGGCGGGCGACGCATGTTCCTGTTCGGCATGTTCGGCGCAATCGTCTGCACGGTCGTCTTCGGCGCGGGCGGACTGCCGTTGTTCACGCTCGCCTGGGTTCTTAACCGACTGGTTCAGTCTACCGGCTGGGCGGGCATGGTTAAAATCACCTCGAAATGGTTCTCCTACTCCGCGTATGGCACGGTGATGGGGATCGTCAGTCTCAGCTTTCTCTTCGGAGACTTCTTTTCGCGTCTCTACCTGGGTCAGTTGATGAAGTGGGGGCTGGGCTGGCGCGGCATCTTCATAGTTGCGGCGGTAACGCTCGCCGCGATCTATCTCATCAATCTGTTTCTGTTAAAAGAGACCCCCAAAGCTATCGGCGAGCAGGAGCCGGAAGCCAGCCCGGATAACCTTTTCGGGGAAGAGGGACTGCAAGACCGGCAGACCGGGCTGAAAGAGCTGCTGGCTCCGCTCCTGCGAAACGCTCTGTTCTGGGTTGTCTGCCTCCTGTCGCTCGGTTTCACGCTGGTGCGCGAGACGTTCAATACCTGGACCCCGCAGTATCTCGTCGAGGTCTACCGGATGAACAAGGGAGACGCGGCGATGCAAAGCTCCCTGTTTCCTCTGTTTGGAGGCATTTCGGTTCTCCTGGCGGGCTTCTGGAGCGACCGACTGGGCAGGGGCGGGCGCGCCGCGATCATCCTGTTCGGACTGCTGCTGAGTCTGCCGGGACTGCTGGCGCTGGGGTACGCACGATTCGAGAACCTGCCCTGGCTGCCGGTCGCTCTACTGGGCGCGGTGGCGTTCATGCTGATCGGTCCCTACTCGTTTCTGGCAGGAGCGATCTCGCTGGATTTTGGCGGCAAGCGTGGCAGCGCTACCGCCTGCGGGTGGATAGACGGCGTGGGCTATCTGGGCGGAGTGTTTGCCGGAAAGGGCGTCGGCGTGATCGCACAGCGATACGGATGGGAGACGGCTTTTCTCGGGCTGACAGGGGTCGCGCTGCTCTCCAGCGCGGCGGCCGCCCTCTACTGGCTCCTCCAGTTACGGCAAGACCGTCCGCTCCCTCCCGCTCGCGCCGACGAAGCGGGGGTATATGCGACGCCGGAGACTCTTCCGAAGACAGGAGGTCACAGGCATGGGACAGAGCTATGATGACGCCGTCGTAGGGGCAGGAATCCTCGGACTGGCGCACGCCTACCATCTGGCGAAGCGCGGCCGCCGCGTGGCAGTGTTTGAGAGAAACGAGAAGGCTTGCGGCGCCTCCATCCGTAACTTCGGCATGATCTGGCCTATCGGACAGCCTGCCGGCGCAATGCACCGTATGGCGATGCGCAGCCGGGAGATATGGCTGGAGGTTCTGCAGGAGAGCGGAATCTGGCATGAGCGCGTCGGGTCGCTGCATCTGGCCTATCACGAGGACGAGGCGCAGGTAGTGAGCGAGTTTGTGCGAGAGGCAGGATCCAACGGCTATGACTGCGCCCTGCTTCCCCCCGGTCAGGTCGCCCTCTCCTCGCCGATGGTGCGTCAGAACGGGCTTCTGACCGCGCTCTGGAGCCCGACCGAAGTCTGCGTAGACCCGCGGCAGGCGATAGCGGAGCTTCCCCGATGGCTCCACCAGAGATACGGCGTGGAGTTCTTCTTCGGCTGCGCGGTTACCGGGTACGATTCCCCATGTCTTCAGGCAGGCGGAAGAGAGTGGCGGGTGCAGCATCTCTATGTCTGCCCGGGCGACGACACGCAGACCCTCTTCCCGGACATTCTACAGAGCGCCGGAATGATACGGTGCAAGCTGCAGATGCTCCGTTCACAGCCCTATCCTGACCGGCGGATGGGTCCCATGCTGGCGGCGGGACTGACTCTGCGACACTATAAGTCGTTTGAAATCTGCCCCTCTCTGCCCGCGCTCCGGCGGCGAGTCGCCGACGAGATGCCGGAGTATGAGCGATTCGGCATCCATGTGATGGCGTCGCAGCACGGCAGCGGCGAACTGACCATCGGCGATTCGCACGAATACGGCGAGGAGGTCACGCCCTTTGACAATCCGGCTATAGACTCCCTGATTCTCAACTATCTGCACAACTTTCTGGAGGCTCCCGATCTTCAAATCGCCTCGCGCTGGCATGGGATCTACGCCAAACACCCGACACAGCCGTTCTGCATCTTTCGCCCCTCTTCGACCGTCACCCTCGTTACCGGCGCAGGCGGCGCGGGGATGACCCTCTCCTTCGGTCTGGCGGAGCAGGTCCTGAACGAAAACCAAATATGAGAAACCAACAAAAACAGGCGCGCAAGGGGCTGCCCCGACCGCCTCAACAATGCTCCTGCCGCGCGAACCTCTCCATCATCGGGCGCAGGCGCGGCGGAAGACTCTCCAGAAACGCCGGTTCCGACAGCCAGGCGGGCGTTTCTCGTTGCGCAGGAGGCTGCAAGCGGGAGACAAAGACGGCGTGCAGGGTCAGCCGGGTCTCCTCCCCGGCGATCTCCTCGCGATGCAGCAGATTCCCGTTGTAAAAGAGGACATCCCCCGGCTCCAGACGAATCCGCACCTGCCCCGGAAGCGCAGCGCAGGGGTCTTTTTTCAGAAGATCGCGCTGTTCCGGCAGAGGAGGGGTTGCGTGCGTGCCTGGAATCACCCGCAGAGTCTCATCCGCCCGCAGCGCGGCATTGATCCGAATATTCTGCATATATCGCTCCAGATGCGCCAACTGCGCCTCCGGAGACGCATCGAGATCCGATCTCAGATCGCGATGCCATGCCGACCCGAAGCCCTTTCCGGGAGAATGATAGAGAATCTCCGCTTGCCAGCAGGCGGCATGATCGCGGTAGAGGTCTTCCGGCACGCCGATAATCTGCGGATGCGCCAGCGCCTCTATCAGCGCAGGCTCGTTCAGATCGGGGTGCAGGATGGCATACCATTGTTCGGCAGACTCGCCTCCCTGCCCCTTCTCCGTGATTCGCTCCGCCGCCTCCCGGCACGCCGCCAGAAGCGCGCCTGTCAGCGCGCCCCGACGCACAAAATAGCCAGCCCGTTCCAGATAGTAGAGTTCCAGCCCGGTCAGCATCACTGCTCCTTCTGCGTAAGAATCGAACTGCGGGCGTCCGGTCGCGCCCGCAGTTTACCATACCCCTCCCTGTGAGAACAGGGTTCCTAAAACGGTATCCAGACGCGCATCGCTCCCGGTTCGCGATTATCCCAGGCGTAGTAGGGGATGGCAGTGATCGGGACAGCAGGCAGAGGACGCGCCGGACGATAGAGCTTCTCTTCCCAGTCCGCCGACGGAGAGTGACCTCCCTGCCCCTGCAGCACGATCATCCTTCCCGGCAGATCGGATTCGCGAGGGGTCAGCGCAGCGCCGCGTGCAATGGAAATCTCCGTCACCGGAACGGAGTGATCGCACGCCTCCAGGCAGTAGATTAGCGGACCGCGCTGAAGAGCGAGACGCCCCACATCGGCGCGAACCAGCGGATGCGCCTCCACCTGCAACACGGGCATCGGCAGGGAGAGCGCGACCGTATCGCCGTCGCTCCAGCGCCGACGCAGAACCAGATAGCCGTTTTCTTGCGACACGCCCTGCCGCTCCGCCCCATCATTGAGGCGCAGGCTCGCCCCCTCGCACCAGTCAGGAATGCGCAGGCGCACCGAAAATTCCGTCGGGCGATCCAGCGAGAAGCTCAGACGCACGTCGCCCTCCCAGGGATAGCGCGTCTGCATCTGCACTCTCAACGCGGCTCCCGCCAGCGCGGTCTGCATTGTCCCCTGCGCGTAGAGATTCACATAGAGGTCTTCGTCTGTCTGCGCGTAGAGATACCCACCCAGCGCCGCCAGCGTGCGCGTGACGTTCGGCGGACAGCAGGCGCAGGAGTACCATGCCCGCCGATGGTGTCCCCCTTCGCTCTCCAGCGGGTTTACATAGAAAAACCGCTCGCCGTCCAGAGATACCCCCGCCAGAAAGCCGTTGTAGAGCGCCCGCTCCATCAGGTCGGCATAGCGCGACGCCCCGCGCAGCAGGTTCAGACGATGGTTCCAGAGGATCATGGCAACCGAGGCGCAGGTCTCCTGATAGGCGGTCAGGTTGGGAAGATCGTAGTCCTCCGTGAAGCCTTCATTATGCGCGGAGGGACCGATGCCGCCCGTAACATACATCCGCTTCTCCCGCGTGTTATCCCAGACTCGATCCACCATGCGCAGCAGTTGCGCCCCGTCTTCCGATATGTCCGCCACATCCACCACTCCGGACATCAGATAGACGGCGCGCACCGCATGTCCCTTGACCTGGTTATGTTCCCTGATCGGCACATCGTCCTGACAGTAGGTTCCGTCATACTGCTCGCGGGGTATGCCATGCTCCTCCGCAAAGAAACCGCGCCCCCGATTCTCGACGAAGAAGCGCGCCAGACGCAGATAGCGCGGCTCCTCCACCGCGCGCGCCAGCTTCACCAGAGCCAGTTCGATCTCCGGGTGACCGCAGTAGCCCATGCGCTTCCCCGGCTCATCGCCGAAAACCCGGTCAATGAGGTCGGCAAACCGTGTGGCGATCTCCAGCAGGCTGCGCTTGCCGGTCGCCTGAAAATGGGCGACCGCTGCCTCAAACAGATGTCCCGCGCAGTAGAGTTCGTGGTCATCGCGCAGATTTGTCCAGCGGCGGTCGGGCGCGTTGACCTGATACCAGGTGTTGAGGTAGCCGTCGGGACACTGCGCCGCCGCGATCTGCGCAATCATGGCATCGGCGCGCTGATCCAGTTCGGGATCAGGATGGGTCGCCAGCGAATAGGCGACCGCCTCCAGAGCCTTGTAGAGATCGGAGTCCATGAAGACCGGGCCAGAGTAGCCCTCGCGCGCGCCCTGCGCCGCCAGTTCAAAGTTTCGCAGGTTGCCTGCCTGCTCCAGCATATCCAGACTGCGCGGAATGGAGACCCTGCGGTTCATCTCCTGACGCGGCTGCCAGAAATCGTCCTCGATACTCACCTGCGTAAACGGCACGGCGCGCAGCTTCACTTCACCGCTCCCATTTCGATCTCCTGACGACAAAGGAACTCGCGCGCCAGCGCGACGTTCTCCTCCACCATGTCGTCCTTATCGCCACGATGCATCCCAACGTTGACGACATCGCCCGGCTTGATGTTCTCCGAGGCGAACTCAAACGCCATCCGCGCATCAATTCGTCCCGCGCCCATGATCTTGTATCCGATGCAGGGCTTCTGTATCTCCCGGATGCAGGCGACCGCGCGCAGCATGTCCGACAGACTGAACTTCTCGCCCTCGCCGTTATGGATACTGCCGCAGGTGAAGAAGGGAACCGCGTGAAAGTCCACGATATCCAGCGAATCCACCCACCGATGCGCCTCCGGAGTATGCCCCGCGCAGCCGACCGGCACGCCCAGGCTCCGGGCATGATCGCACCAGCGTCGCAGCGTCTGCTCATCCCGGCGGCAGTAGAGATTATCCACCTGCCCCCCGTGAATGTAGAGCGCGCGGCAGCCGATCTTCACCGCCTCCTCGAGCGCCTTCTCCATATCGGGCTGAATGCGGCAGTTGACCTGCGCGATCCACTGCAGCCTGCCTCCGCCGCCCAGATACTCGCGCACCGCCTGAACCACATGCGGACTCTCATTGTTGGTGATCATCGTATTGATCCCCGCCGCCTCCGCCCGTCCCCAGGTCTCGATGATCCGATCCACCGTATAGTAGGCGACCATCTCCTGATCGCGCTTGCGGTTCTGGTGACTGAAGCCCCCGAATGGATTGGCGCCCAGTATCAGCCGCGTCACGGTGAGACCGCAAAAGTTCACTGTCGTTAACATGGCAGGATTCCTCCTCTGGCGACGCGCCGCATCCTCATGATACAGTCGTTCGCTCGCCCTGTAAAAAAGCGTTTGTCTCTACTATTCGCCACCGATGATCGCGACCCCTGCCGGTTTGACTTGCCATTTGTCGTGTGCTATACTCCCTTATCGCGGCGGTGTCTGCCGCACAGGAAGGAGAATCGAGTTCATGCCGGATTACGGAAACGTATCTGAAGAGGATATAGAGGCTATTCAGAGCGCGCCGGAGGCTGCGGGGCGCATCGTTTCGCGACTATCGCCCGCGCTCCCCGTGGAGTGGCAGGCGATGACCTACGAGTTAGTGCTGGATGGGATTCTGCAGGACTGGGTCACCAACGGAACGACGGAACTGGACGAGGAGGACGAGGAGGATATCGCCAATCTGGCGCGCGCCGCCGCCGATTCCGCGCTTGCGCAGGAGCAGAGCCTTCAGGCGGTTACCTACCGCGTATCGCTCAAGCAGGTCATGAACGACTGGGTTCATAACTGGAACGCCGAGGAGTAGTCCTGCACTCGGAAGTGGAAGGATATAGACTGTCTTGAAGCAGAAGACGCGCCCTTTCCGGGCGCGTTCAAGTATCAGGAAGGAGGATGTGAACGGCGATGCAGCCTGTGGTCATGGGAAACGCGCAGACTCTGCCGGCGCTGGATCTGCTGCGCCTGATGCAGCTATCGCGCGAGGGAGACCGCCGCGAAGGGATTCTGCTGCGGCAGAGCCGGGGTTGGTTTCAGGTGTCGGGCATCGGACACGAGCCGATCGCCGCGCTCTCCTATCTGCTGCGTCCGGACGACTACCTTTTTCCCTACTATCGCGACCGCGCGCTATGCCTGGCGCGAGGCGTGACCAACTATGAGATAGCTCTCGCCTATTTTGCCAAACGCGACTCCTCCAGCGGCGGCAGGCATATGCCCGGACACTGCAGCAGCCGCCGCCTGAATATCTTCTCTGTCGCGACCCCGACCGCCTCGCAGTGCCTTCCCGCCGCGGGAGCCGCCTGGGGCATGAAGCGCTATGGAAGCGACTCGGTGGTTCTCTGTACCATCGGCGATGCCGCCACCCGCCAGGGAGAGTACTATGAAGCGATCGCCTTCGCCATCCAGGAGGATCTGCCGCTCGTGATGGTGGTGGAAGACAATCAGTACGGCATCAGCACGCCGACGGCGCGTCACAATCCCTATCGCCTGAAGCTTTTCAACGAAGAGAATGTCATCTTCGTCAACGGGCGCGATCCATATGAGGTCTACGCCAAAGGCGCAACCGCCATTGCCCGCGCGCGTCAAGGAGGCGGTCCGACCGTGCTCTGGTGCGAACTGGATCGTCTCTCCTCGCACACCTCTTCCGACGATCACCGCGTCTACCGTTCTGCGGAGGAGATCGAGGCGATGATGCAGCGAGACCCGATTCCCTGGATGGCGCAACGGTTGATAGAGGAGGGCTTGCTGTCGCCGGATCAGTGGGCGTGCTGGCAGGAAGAGACTGCCCGGCAGGTGGAGGATGACTACGAGCGCGCCGAACGCGCCGCCGACGTGGAACCGGAGAAGGTTCTCGATCACCTCTACGGTAATTCTCAGCCCCCCCTTCCGCCTCCCATTCAGCCATCACAGGCGAATACGCCGATCACGATGGTGCAGGCGATCAATGATACCTTCCGCGCCGCCCTCGCCGCCGATGATCGAGTCATCATGATGGGAGAGGATATCGAAGACCCCAAAGGCGGCGTCTTCGGAATGACAAAGGGGCTGAGCGCGGAGTTTCCGGGCAGAGTGGTAAATGCGCCGCTGGCGGAGGCAACCATTCTCGGAACCGCCGTCGGACTGGCAGCAGCAGGCTTTCGTCCGGTCTTCGAAATTCAGTTTATAGATTTTCTGGCTCCCGCCGTCAACCAGCTTTTCACGCAGATATCCACGCTGCGCTGGCGTTCGATGGGCGAGTGGTCCTGCCCGATGGTGCTCTACGCTCCCTGCGGAGCCTATCTTCCAGGCGGAAGCCTCTGGCACAGCCAGAGTAATGAGAGCACATGGGCGCACATTCCCGGCATCAAGGTCGTGATGCCCAGCACCCCGGAGGATGCGGCGGGACTGCTATGGTCTGCCATTCGCGGCGAAGATCCGGTGCTGTTTCTGGTTCCCAAGCATATCTTCCGCAAGCGGGTTCCGGTGGCGGAGTTTCCGACGGTTCCCATCGGGCGGTGCGCCATCCGTCGCGCAGGCTCGGATGTTACGCTGGTAACCTGGGGTAACGGCACGGAACTGGCGATGGAGGCGGCTTCACGCGCCGAGATGGAAGGAGTCTCGGTAGAGGTGGTGGATCTGCGCAGCATCGTTCCGACCGACTGGGAGGGCGTCGCCGCCTCGCTGCAGAAGACCGGAAGACTGGTGGTGCTGCATGAAGACGCCCGCACCGGCGGATTCGGGCAGGCGGTTGTGGCCGAGATGACCGCGCACATCGAGCGGTGGAACGGGCTGCTCTCCGCCCCGCAGTTGGTGGCGCGGATGGATGTGCATATCCCCTACTGCCCGACGCTGGAGTATACCGTCCTTCCGAATGTCGAACAGGTGATGCAAGCCATTCACTATGTGATGGAGTGACAACTCCCGGAACGCCCCCGCTCAGGGCATTGCCGGATAGGGTCGCACCTCCAATGACAGGAAGAGGTTTCTGAGCTTCAAAGGAGGTTTCATGCCGTTTCGGCAAACAGCCGGAGGATACGCCGTTGTCTATACTACGGTCTCTCTTGCCACAGAGATCATCCTGATCGTCGGATTCGGACTACGCGTACCGCAGGACAACGCGCGGATCGCGCCCATTATCCTGACGGTTCCGCCTCTGCTCGCTTCGTGGCTGTGTGGATATCGAAAACCATATACCCTCTTTCCCCTGGCGGTACTTACGACTGCCCTGACCATCGTCCTTACGCTGGCAATGGCGCGTATCACAGGGATCACCACCGGCTTGCCAGCGCCGATTCTCACTCGTCTGCTCGCCGGTTTTCTGTCGGCATGGATTATCCATAGAAAACCGAACCAGCAAGCTTCGCCAAACGGATCCAGACGCCCTTGAAAGATTCAGACCAATCATGTGGATATTCTTATCAACAGGAATACTGCTGGCGTTCGGAATGGTTCCGGTCAGCAACTATGAGAGCATTCAGATGGATCGCAAGCCCCGCTTGACTGTCGTTCCTCCCGGTCCCGTCTCGGATCGCAGTCGGGTGGAACTGCGTCTGGCTATTCCCAATCCTGACGCGCAAGAGACGCCGATCACCGTCCGCTTCTTCCGTAACCGTCCGACCCCGGAAAATCAGATCGCCGAACGCGCCGTGGTCGCGGCTCCGCAAAGCATCGCCTATGTCAGCGTCTGGTGCTCGGCCGAAAATTGGGCGGGAAAACAACGGCTGGTCTATCAGGTGGAGCGCGACGGAAGACGCGAAGAGGGAAACTGGCATCTGGAGGTGATCTCTGCCAACACAGCCGGTCTGCCGCGATTGACGGGCGTCTGGATCGAGTCGTTCGCCGTCCTCCGCCACTGTCAGGGAAAAGACGATCAGGAGACGGAGCGCAATATACGGGAGAGCGTGCGCTCGATGAAACGGCTCGGAATGAAGACGCTTATCCTGACCTATCTGGAGTATCAGGGAACCTTCTTCTACCCCTCCGAAATCGAGTTCTATGACCGCGATGTGAAGAAGATGGCGCGCGGACAGGAGTGCCCTTTCGATCTTGTGGAGACGTTTCTCTCGCAGGCAGATCGGGAAGGGATGCATGTCTTTCTGGGACTGGGGCGCGGCGGCGACACCTTTCTGCTCTGGGAGTTTGACAAACCGAACTGGCAGGAGCGCAACGCGGAAGCCGTCTCGCTGGCAAAGCGCATCGCGCAGGAACTCTGGACGCGCTACCGCCATCACCCCTCGCTCTACGGCTGGTACCTGACCCACGAGATGAACGATCTGAAAAGATCCTCCGCCTATTATAACCCCCTGTCGGAGTTCTGCCACTCGCTCTCCCCCGATAAGCCCGTCCTCGTCGCGCCCGCTGGAACCCCGCTCGTAGACCGCAAACTGCTCATGGAGAGCAAGGTAGACATCTTCGCCTATCAGGATGCGGTCGGCGCGGGCTATATCCCCTACAAATACACCTACAACCCCGAAAACCGGATCGCCATGCTGGCGGAGATTTTCGCAAAGTACCGCTCCTGGCACGCCGACACGAACAAACATATCTGGTCGGATCTGGAGGTATGGGAGATGGACGGCAGCAAGGGATATAGCAACAGCTATCCCGCTGCCTTCAGCCGGGTACGGCGTCAGATAGAGATCGAAGCCCGATATGCCGACTATCTGACCGCCTACGCCTATCACGGCTATTTCCACGATCCGCGCAGCAAGGCAAAGGCGAAAGACGAACGCGCCGTCCGTCTCTTCAGGGAGTACGAAGCCTACCTCCAGTCCCGGTCAAAGCGTTAAACCGGTCAGGCGTAGTCCGCCAGCAGAATATCCCGATATATCTCGGCGCAGGCGACCACCTCGTTGATGTCTATCTGTTCGTCAACGGCGTGCGCGGTGGCGATGCTGCCCGGTCCCAGAACCAGCGCAGGCGCGCGATCTGAAATCCATGCCGCATCGGTTCCGTAGGGAACGCCTTCCAGTTCGATCCCGCTTCCGGCATGGCGGCGGCATATCTCCAGCACCCGCAGGCTGAACGGATCGTCCAGAGCGGTATTCAGCGGAGGAGTCTGTATCTGCAGGTCGCTATGCGAAATGGAAAGCCCCAGATTGTCCAGTCGGGCGATCAGTTCCGCGCGGCAGGCAGGCAGGTCCATTCCCGGCAGCAGGCGAAAATCGAGGGCGATAGCGCACTCATCCGGGACGGCGTTGCGCGTGCGCCCGCCGTGAATCATCGTTACCGTCAGCGAAGGACCGGTAATCCTCGGATTGGCGTAGCGCCGCTGAAGGTCTTCCTGATGCTGCCCTATTTCGGCGATCACGCGGATCATGCCGTGTATCGCGTTGACGCCGAGTTCCGGTCGCGAGGTATGCGCGCTCTTGCCATGTACCGTAATATCCCAGCGCAGCGTTCCCTTATGCTGCACAATGGGAATCAGGTTGGTCGGCTCTCCGAAGATGCCGCGCCCGACGGGCAGGTTCTTCCCGCGAAAATGCCGGATGCCAAGCTGCGCGCACTCCTCATCTCCGGCAGCCAGAAACAGAACGGGGGCGGGAGGAGCCGCTCCGCTCTCCAGAACCTCCAGCGCCGCGAGGATCATAGAGACCAGCGGTCCCTTATCGTCGCAGGCTCCGCGCCCGTAGACAATGTCTCCCTCGACACGCGGCGTGAAAGCCCGGTCGCTCCAGTCGTCCGCAGGCACGGTATCCATGTGCGATTCGAGCAGCGTCGCGGGTTGGTCGGTCTTGCCGGGAATGGCAATGAGCAGGTTCTCATGCGCCGGAGCGACTCGCTCCCGCGTCATCTGCACGCCATAGGGACGAAACAGCGATTCGATATAGTCCGCCGCTCCCCGTTCGACAGGCTCCGTCACGGGTATGTCCCGCCCCATTGGATTGACGGAGGGAATGGCGATCAGATCGGTCAGCAGGGTGAGGGCGCGCGCTCTGGTAATAACGCTCAAGGTTGTCTCTCCTCTCGTTCGGAATCGGCAATCAGACGGCAGGCGATCCGCATCGCTTCGAGCGCCTGCTGCGGTGTGGTTCCCGCATACGCGGTCTCTCCGCGCAGGCAGGCAAGAAAGTGGCGAAGCATCGCGCCGAACGCGCCTCGCGCCTCTCCCCAGATATCCGCCCAGCCGGTCTGATCGAGCAGCAGAATGCCCGCATCTTCGGCATTGGCGCGGAATCCGTCGCTGTCGTTACGCGCCTCCAGCACGCCCCGATCCCCCATGACCTGAATCCCCGCATTCCACTGCAGGTCTTCGTGCTTCTGGGGAGGATAGAGCCAGGTGGTCTGCAGCACGGCGAGGACGCCGTTCTCAAACTCCAGCACTCCCCAGTTGATATCGGGATTGGGCAGTCCGAGCGTATTGCGGCAGAAGCCGTGAACGCGCTTCACCGGGCTGTCCACATACCAGATCAGCAGATCAATGTCGTGAATCGCGTTCTCGACAAAGCTGTGCGCGCGGCTGTAGAGTTGAAACAGCCCTCTGTCGAAGTTTCGATAGGCATAGAGATTGCGAACGGGGGCGATTTGCGGCAGGCGCTGTTTCAATCGCGCATACCGATAATCAAAACGCAGCAGGAAGGCGGTCATCAGCAGACAGTTCGCCCTCTCCGCCGCCGCGATCATCGCCAGCGCATCCTCTTCTGTAGTGGCAAGCGGCTTCTCTACCAGAACGTGTTTGCCCGACTCCAGCGCGGCGACCGCAATCTCTCGGTGCGCGGATTCGGGCGTCACCACAATGACGGCATCCACCCGCGAATCGTCGCAGATGGGAGTCATCTCCGTTGTGAAACGGTGCACGTCGAACTCCTGCGCCGCCTGTCGGCAGCGCGCCGGATCGAGATCACTCACCCAGGCGACATCCACCCCCGCCATCGGCTTCAACGCCTGCAGATACCTCTGCCCGAAAGCCCCCAGACCGACCACCGCAATCTGCAGCTTTCCATGATGCATTCAGAGAATCCCCTTTCCCATCCGCTCTCCTTCCCATCTGTTCGTGTGACATAATCTATGTACCTGTGCGGAAGGAGGCGGTAGTGATCACATCCACAGAGTTCCGGCTGGTATGTCCCCGATGCGAACAGGAGACGGACAGCCTGTCGCCATGGTTCGGCTGCGACACCTGCGCCGATGCGGCAGGTTTCCCGCACTGGCTCGAGGTTCGCTACGATCTGGACCGCGTGAACCCGGATTTCCTGAAACGGACCGGGCGTGTCTGGGACTATGCGCCGCTCCTTCCGGCGACCCGCCCCGAACAGGTTCTGCCCCTGGGAGAGGGACAGACTCCCCTTGTAAAGATCGAGGCTCTGAACCGGGAACTGGGGCTGCCCCATCTCTATCTGAAACTGGAAAGCGTCAATCCGACCGCCTCCTTCAAAGACCGGCTGCATACGGTCTCGATGACGGCGGCGAGAGAGAGGGGCTATCGCCGCGCCGTCCTCACGACCACCGGCAACTCCGGGGTCGCCTGCGCCGCCTTTGCGGCTCGCAACGGCATCTCGCTGCTTATCATTACTGATCCCGGAGCCTCCCCGGAACAGCTTCGCCTGATGCGCCTTTTCGGAGCCTGGATCACCGTGCCGAAGCAGCCGGGTCCGGTTATCCAGAACGCCCGCATCCTGATGGAGACGCTCGTTCGCGAGGAGGGTTTCTATCCCTGTACGGTGCTGGGCACATATGCCGGACCGGGCAACCCCTACGGCGTCGAGGGATACAAGACCCTTGCGTTCGAAGTCTTCGGGCAGCTTGGGCGCATCCCGGATCGCATGTGCGTCCCGATCTCCGGCGGAGACGCCCTCTACGGTCCATACAAAGGCTTTCGCGAACTGCGCGACCTCGGTCTGACAGACAGGCTGCCGCGCATGACTGCCTGCCAGGCTGCCGGCGCGAACTTCATTGTTCAGACCCTGCGCGAGAATCGCGATCATCTGCTGTCGGTTCCCCCGCAGACCTTCGCCCTCAGCATCGGCGATCCGACCGGCAGCGAGTGTATTCTGGAGGCGATTCACGGCAGCGGCGGCGACGCCTGGGACGCCCCGGACAACGAACTGCTCGCTGCAATGAGACGGCTCGGACAGCATGGCGTCTGTGTCGAAGGAGCCTCCGCCGCGCCGATTGCCGCCCTGAAACGACAGGCAGATGCCGGAACGCTCGATCCGGAAGAGACGATTGTCGCCGTGCTGACCGGTTCCGGCATGAAGTGGGCGGCGCAGATGGACGCCGCGCTGGGCGAAACCCCTCCCCTCCTCCCGGACGACGTGCCCTCCATTCTCCAGGCGATGGCCTTCTGAAAGCCTGTCCCCGCCGTAATTGCTAGTAGAGCTAATTTTTTATCGGTTTAGGCAAATATTTGACGCAAACGCTTGCCTAAACGCGAAGAGTATGATACATTATCTTCATTCCTATTGTCCACACTCTTTTTGGACATTCCGTTCCGTGCTGAGAACCGTCTTCAACCAACACCAACACTGACAAGGAACGCCCAATATGCGATTTTCAGGAGATCAGGGACTTCGGTCTGGAGTAACATCTGTGCGGATGCTCATTGTCGGTTTTCTGGTCGTATTCGGATCGCTTGTGACGCTTGCCGGATGCAGCGGACCGTCCAAAGAAGAGGTCGCCAGGCAGACCGAAGAGGGCAAAAAAGCCAATGAAGAGGCGATGAAGCGAATGCTCAATGAGCAGGGAAGAATAAATCCGCAGACCGGCGGCACCAACCGATAGATTCTGACCATCTGTTCGGATATCCTGGCAATAGGGAGTTTATATTTCAGTCTCATCGCAGAGGCAGATCACTGGAGGAACAGTTTTGCCTGCCACGCTCATGGATGTAGCGAAGCGATCCGGTGTTTCGACGGCGACCGTATCGCGTGTACTCAATAACAAGATGGTAATGCCTATTCCGCAGGAGACCATCGAACGAATCAAAAAAGCGGCGGAAGACCTTAACTATATTCCCAATGTTCAGGCGAGAGCGCTGGTAACCGGTAAGACTCAGACCATCGGCGTATGCAGTTCCGAAATGACGGACCCTCACTTCGCGCTGATGCTGGACGCGATGGAGGCGAAAGCCGATGTGCTGGGCTATCAACTGATTGTTTCGAAGTCAGTAGATGTAGTCTCGCTCAAGGGACGAGTGGACGGAAGCGTCATTCTTGGAAGTCCAAATGATCCCAAGTTCGTCAACATCATGCGCCATGTGCCGACAGTGTTCGTCTATAACGCCCCGGAGCTTCGCCCCAATCTGGTCGGTTGGAGCGATGAAGAGGGGATGCAGCTCGCTGTAGAGCATCTGGCGGATATCGGACATCGGATGCTGGCAGTGCTCTTCTGTTATGGCGTAGAGAAGCGTACAGCTCATATGAGCGGCATGAATGCCAGTTCGGAGATGGTTTGCACGCGCGCCGTTCTGAAACAGCACCTGAAGGTGTCTGGATTTCGCAAAGCGGTGCAGAGAACCGGGATCGAGGCGGTCGAGTGCTGGGACGCCCCCTATCCCGATCAGATCGCTCACGGACACCAGATACAGAACGGTTATGAAGCCATAAGAAGACTGATTGCCGCCAGAGAGCGGTTTACGGCGGTTGTCGCCCGCAACGACTTTCTGGCGCTCGGGGCGATCCGCGCTCTGCGTGAAGCAAATATCCGCGTTCCCGACGAGGTTTCGGTCGTCGGCTATACCGACAGCATTCAGGCGCTCTGCGCAGACCCGCCGTTGACCTCGGTGCGAACACCCATCGCGGAGGCAGGCGAATTGGCGATCATGGCGTTGATTCAATCCATATCCGAGGATCAGTCCAGCTTTGAGGGAAAGATCCTACCGACAACCTTAACTGTGCGTCAGTCCACCATGTTTCCAGCCAGCCGCACATAGATCAGGAGGTAGCCATCAACCATATCTTCTGTTTTTCGGTTCGTTACAGATCGCTCTCCCCGAAAGAGTAGACGGGGTGTTTCCATCCGAAGCCGTCGGACGTCACACCACTGCATTGCAACAAGGAGCCAAACGATGAGACACAGATTCAAAGCGTTTACTTTGATCGAATTACTCGTAGTTATTGCCATCATCGCTATCCTGGCAGCGATACTCTTCCCTGTCTTCGCGCAGGCGCGTGAGAAGGCGCGCGGCGCAAGCTGCACCTCCAATGTTCGACAGATGGGTCTGGCTGCCGTGATGTACGCCCAGGACTATGACGAAACCTACCCCGGCATGTGGCAATGGAGTCCGCTTGCCATTCTGGCGCACAGCCCTTATCTCTATCCGCCGGGATGGACTCTGCAGCAGGCAGAACAGCAGTGTCAGACCTGTCCCTACGTGAAGAACTCGCAGATATTCAAGTGCCCGAGCCAGCAGAAACAGTACGCAGGAGCCTGGGCAAGCTACGGCTATGCCTACCCGACCATGTGGGGCGCCTACCCGCCGATCCCCGGCAGCGCCTTCGGTTTCCCGACCGGTCCCTCCCTGGCGTCCTTCTCCGCTCCCGCCAACACCATCATGATTGCGGAGTCGGGAATCTGGCCCGGCACGAGCACCTGTAACGCCCTGACCTACGAGGGCATCTATAGCGGATGCGACAACAAGACGGGCTACAGCTACCCTTACGTCTATCCTCCCACCACCAACCCCTGGTCCGCTCCCCTGCCGGTCCACTCGCGCATGGGAACCGTCGCCTTCGTAGACGGTCACGTTAAGATGGTTAAGCCGGAAGCGACGATGCAGAAGAACTCCAATGGCAAGACCATGTGGGACCGCGATCAGTAAGCGGTGGCCGACCTTCTCCGGACGTTTCCCGCTGCCGGGAAACGTCCGGTTGATCTCCTCCCCCTTTACGGTGTCATTACAGAGCCATCCGAAAGGGCGATGAGCGCGCGACGATCTTCTCTCCATCACCTGTTATCGGATCGCGATTCTGGGAGCGCTCCCATGTCCCTCAGGACGAAAACCACAGACCGCCCGATCTTCCCTGCGGGGAAGGCGGGATGGATGCTTGTCGCCATGCTGCTGGTCGCATGGCAGGTTTCAGCCGATCCCCCGCCCTCCGCAAAGTATCCCGTCTCCACGTTTCCGCTGGAAATACGCGAATGGAATCGCGCCGAGCAGGAGGGATGGACTCGCCGGGGAGCGGGAGCAATTTTCCTTCCGGAGACTGCGGCGATCACCAGCGCGGAGAGACGCCGGGGACGCGGCGCGGAGATCGCCTATCCGCATTCTCTCTCAACGCCGGAGCGCTTCGCGCTCTCCTTCCGGGCACGGTTTCTGAAGCTCGGACAGGAAGACGACGGAACCGGCGATAAGAGCCTTCTCCGGCTGAGCCTTGGCGCGCGAACTCCCGGAGGCAGGTTCGGAATCGGGCTTCTTTTTACCAAAGATCGCTATAAGATAGACACACAGTACAAGGTTTTTCGCACGGATACCGACTGGCATAGCTGGCGTTTCGAGGTGGATACGCTTCGCCGGACGGTCGCCATGTTTCGGGATGGGGCCTACGTCTGCCTGCATCAGGCAGGTTCGCGGCAGCCGGACGGAGTGCGTATTCAGGCGCAGGGAATCGAGTCGCTTCCCGCGCAGGTCGAGTTTTCCTATATTCGTATCGAGCCGTTGAGCGATGCCCCAGCCGCTCCGCCGCGCGTCTCCCGAAGGATGTGGGAATCCGCTCCGGGCGAGTGGCTCCTGTGGCGTCGAGATCCACAGAACACCGGACTCTCGCCGATGAAGGGCCGCATCCGACGGCCTCGCGCGGTCTGGAAGCATCCCGTCGGCTCGCTGCCTCCGCAGTCCGTGTTTCTTGATCTGGACGGTGATAAGACGAAAGAGACGCTTATCAGTCACGGCGGGAACCTGACGGCGCTGCGCCTGAACGGTACGACTCTCTGGCAGATTCGCACGGACAATGCGACCATCTTCGGAGTCTATGATCTGGATGGCGACGGTCGGCAGGAGCTTGTCTTTTCCTCCGGATTCCCGTCCCTGTTCCGCATCGCGGACGCGCAAACGGGCAGGCTTCGCTACACCTGCGCGCGCTATCCGATGGCGGGCGTGGCAGGCGCGCGGATAGCCAGAATGAACGCCAGAATGCGCGGTCTTCAGGCGATTGTCTGGTCGCCGCAGCATGAGATCGGGTTCTGTCTCTCCTTCGAACAGGGCATTGAGAACGCCCGTATCGCCTATGAGTTCAACTGGCGAATGACCAATTTCAGCCCGGCAGTGCTGCTGGCGGACATGAATCGAGACGGGACGCTGGATGTCGTGGTGAACACCTATGACTGGACGTTCGTCTTCGACGGCGGAAACGGTAAACCGCGAATGAGCCTTCAGTGGCCCTCCGGACGCAACTACGGGCTTACCGTGATACAGGATGTGGATGCCGACGGGTACCCCGATGTGGTGACTCTGGCGGACTTCCTACGGGAACATATTGCCGTCCTGAAAAATGAACAGGGGAGGTCGCTGCGTCTTCTGTGGGACAACTTCTATGAGCAGAACTATCCCGAAGACAACAAAACCCTGCGCCTGCTGGCGGAATCGGTCGCCGATTTCGATGGAGACGGAGACATGGAGATCGCTGCCTCTCTGTTCGATGGAACATCCGATTCGATTTGGCGAACCTTCCTGCTGGATGCGCGGACGGGCAGGGTAAAGCAGGAGATTCCTGGACGCTATCTGGTGGGTGCGGGCGTCGCCGTGCCGGGAAAGCCGCCCGTGCTGCTGCTTTCCCAGCCAGACAGCCGCACCGAACTGAACCTGAATCGTCTCTCCGTCTGGATTGTTCAGAACGGTCAGTGGCAGGAGCGACAGTCGCTGCCGGAAGGTACCCTTCTTCCTGCGGCATCGTTCCGTGACTTTCCGCTGAACGCCTGGTCAACGACACTGCTGAATACGACTGTGTTCCGCCCTCTGAGCGCGGACAGACCGGAGCGCGGGCTTTTTCTGTCGCGCACCGATTCCGCAGGCGCGCAGAGCATCGAGTTTATGAGCGCAAACGACAGCGAACGCCTGACCTCGATCTGGAAGTGCGCCGCGCCGGGCAGAGTCGTATCGCAGAATGAGGCGTTGTCGGGAGAATCGGCTCGATCGAGACGCGGCGGACAGGCGGAACAGACGGCGGGACGCTCTCTGGATGTGGCCGAGATTCTTCCCGGCACAGGCGCGCCGCAGATAGTCGTCGCAGACACGGACGGAATGCTGCGGATTATCGGTTCCCATGGGGAGAATCTCAGCCTGATACAGACGGGGACTGGCTTTATTACCATGCCGGTAGCGGGTCGGCTGCGACCGGAAGAGCCTCCCTCGCTCCTCTATATCAATGCCGACAGCGATCTGGTCTGCCTGCGCGCGGACTCTGCGGAGGAGACGCCCCGTCTGCGCTGGACGCAGCCGGCCATCGGGTTCCGCCCGCGCATGGTGTCCTACCTCGACTCGCTGGGCGTTCCGGTCATCGCCGATATAGACGGCGACCGGGAACGGGAGATACTGGTCGCCCGCAAGCCGAATCTATTGATCGCGCTGAACGCCGATGGAGAGGTGAAAAAGACCTGGACCCTCCCCGCGCTGCCCACGCAGTGGATGGTGGGAGAATTTGACGATGATCCGCTGCCGGATCTGTTTGTCTCCTGGCCCAGCGGGGCATTCGTGGATATGGAGAGCGCAATTCTGTCGGGAAAAGCGGGGAAAATAGTCTGGCGATCCAGGTGCGGCAACGGCGTGCCGGCGATTGGAGACTTCAACGGCGATGGACGCGATGACATTCTGCTGCGAGACCTGTTCGAACGCCGGACGC
The DNA here is from genome assembly GCA_964429855.1 of uncultured Chthonomonadaceae bacterium. GTDB lineage: Bacteria > Armatimonadota > Chthonomonadetes > Chthonomonadales > CAJBBX01 > CALLMM01. Next base: position 54,609 of record CAYSDM010000001.1, on the reverse strand, counting down.
TGGATGCGGTGACCGGTCGGGATATCTTCCCGATCACCATGTGGGCAGGCTACCATGTTCCGGTGATCCTGCCGCTCCAAGGCGCGAAACATCCGCCCGGTGTCGTCTGGATCAGCGGAGCCTACTCGATGGTGGCGGAGGGCGAGATCGGCCGTCAGAGTTGGTGGAAGCCGTTCCGCGCCACCGGTCCGCAGGCGGTCGCCGACGTGGATAACGATGGACGTTACGAGATCGGGGGCGTGACGGCGGGGCAGCTCTACAACTGGCCCCGGTTCTACGCGGTGAACGGTCCCGATAAGGAGTTTCTCTGCTGCGATGCGCTGACAGGCAGGATACTCTGGAGCTATCCGCTCGGAACCACCGCTTCCGGCGTAGTCGCTGCCGATGTGGACGGCGACGGACGCGCGGAGTTTGTGCTGGGAACAGCAGATGGCCGTTTGATCGCGCTGCGCGGAGGACGCGACGAATCCCATCGCGTTCTGTGGGAGATGACGTTCCCTGCGGCGGTCGGTCCGCCCATCGTCTGCGATGTCAACGGCAGCGGCGTGATGACTCTGGTGGTCGGCTGCGCGGACGGTTATCTCTACAGTATCAGGTGAAAGATATGAACGTAATACCGGCGCTTCTTGACGATAACGCAATGCGGCTCTTTATCCGGCAGGGCTATGTGCCCCTCTAAGCCTCAAGATGCCGGCAGTCCAAAAGGAAGCCGGCAGGAGACAAGATGTTCTGTGTTGACAGCGCGCCCCGCTGGCAGAGAGCTGATTATCGAGATTACTACACCTGTGCGGATTTCAAGCCGCCAGCGACAGGAAGGAAGAACATATGACTACCATCGAACGCGCTCGCTATGGCGCATCCGCTCATGCGGGGTTGAAAGGCAAACTGCCGAATCCGTTTCCGCGCATCATGGGACCCAATGCGTCCCGCTATCTACAGGAAGTGGTGGACAGCGGACTTACCATAGATATGACGGGACGTTTTGAAAAGAAGTTCGCCGAGACGCTGGGCGTAAAGCACTGTATCGCGGCTCCGGGCTGCACGCCCTCGCTGGCGATGCTGGCTTCCGCGCTGCGATTCCAGCCGGGCGATGAGATCATCGTCAGTCCGGTGACCGACTACGGCACGCTGCAGGGCATCATCCGCGAGAACTACATCCCCATCTTTGCCGACACGGCTCCGGGAACCATCAACCTGAGCGCGGAGACCATCGCCCCCTGCATCACGGATCGCACACGCGCCATCATCGTTGTGCATAAGACCGGCATTATCTGCGATATGGATCCGATCCTCGCGCTGGCGAAGCAGCACAATCTCCTGGTCATCGAAGACTGCTGTCAGGCGGTGCTGGGCAAGTATAAGGGACGCTATGCGGGAACGATGGGCGATGCGGGAGCCTTTTCCTTCGACTCCGAAAAGACGATGGGATCGGATACCGGCGGATGCATCATCACCAACAACGACGATCTCGCGGAGCGCATGCGTTTTTATGGACTGAGCCGCGCCGGGGTGATGGAACCGCATTTTGGGCGCAAGCATGTGGCGGCAGGATATGCGTTTCGGATGCCCTCCTGTACCGCCGCAGTCACGCTCGCGCAACTGGAGATTGCGCAGGAGAATGTGGCGCATCGCGATAAGATGATCCGGCTCCTGACCGGATACCTGGCGGAGATTCCGGGCATTACGCCGCTGCCGATCCCCGACTATCTGGATGTCTACTCCTGCTGGATGGTGGGATTCAGCCTCGATCCGCAGGCGTTCCGTTGTGACACCGAGACATTCGGGATGCAGATGGCGGAGGCGGGCATCCCGGGCGCGGGAATGGGCGCTTACTACCTGATGCCGGAGGGTCTGGTATTCCTGAATGAGAACGCAAAAGCCGGGGTCTACCCCTACTCCCTGCCTCCGGCTTCGCGTACATATACCTATGACGAGACAACCTGCCCGACCGCTCACGCATTTATGAAGACCTTCCTGCGCTGGTCTACCTTCTGCGAGAAGTATGAGCCGGAGCATTGTGAACTGGCGGCGCAGATTATCGCTGGGGTCGCCGAGAAGAACCGCGTCTGAGAGTATGCGCCGGGCGGAACTCCGCCCGGTTCGTCTAAAGAGAACCTGAAGGATACGATCATGCAGATCACCCTGCCGGTGCGTTTCTTTCGCGCCGTCCCCTCCCGAACCCCGGACGGCTATATCACGGAAACGTGGAACCTCGACCTGTCAAAGACCGCTTTTGTCTCGCTGCACGCCTGGAACGTCGGTTGTCCGGGCGGACCGCCGGTTCCCGAAGAGTACTGGGTGGATATGGGTTCCCCGCAGAACCATGAAGTCGGCTGGCGCATCATCACCGGGGAGATCGTTCCAGCGCTGGCGGCGGCGCGCCGTACTGGTATGAACATCGTGCATGTGCAGTCGGAGAGTATCGGAAGGAAGTACCCGCACCTGATGCCGCCTATGCCGGAAGAGAGACGCGCTGCCGTAGACGGGCCGCCGGACGCAAAGATTCCAACGCTCGAAGCCCGGCGTCGAATGCCCATCTCCGATCACTATTCGCAGCGCGCCTCACGGGTGCATGGCGAAGGGTTCATGAACTGGGACGGTTGGAAAGACCTCGATTTCGCAGAGCCGCTGCGCCCTCTGCCGAACGAAACCGTCGTCATCTCCACCGAACAGTGGGATGACTGGCTGCGCGAGAAGGGAATAGATACCCTGATCTATGTCGGTTTCTGCACGAACCTGTGCATTCTGGACGCGCCGGGAGGAATGCGCCTGATGGCTCCGCTCGGATACCGATGCGTCATTTTACGCGAGGCGACTCTGGCGGTGGAGTTCCCGGAGACACTGGAGCAGAGACTGCAGACGCAGGCAAGTCTGCGCCACATCGAGGCGTGGGTGGGCTACACCGCCGCAAGCCAGGACTTCCTTCGCGCCTGCGAGTCGGCAAAATAGAGCGATGTTCTCGCGAACGATCGCCCCGGAGGAGTTGGATACGGTTCTCTCGCGCTATGCGGTCGGCGCGCTGACACTCCCGCCGGAGTCGGGGGGCGGGACCGCCAACGCCAATATGACCCTGCAGACGAAGACCGGGAAGTACTTTCTCAAGCGGCGCAATCCGAAATACTCCGTGCAGAGCTATGTCGCGTTCGACCATCGGCTGATGGAGCATCTGGCTCCCTTCCGCCTCGGAACGCCGCTGGCGGTTCTTTCCAAAGAGGGCGAGCGATGGCTGACGATAGGCGAAAGCGTCTATGAACTCTTTCCCTATCAGCCGGGCGGCTCGCATGATCGTTTTTCCGGGGAGCAGCTTGCATCGGCGGGGCGTCGTCTGGCACAGTTCCATCAGGCGGCGCGCAGCTTCCATCCCCCGCCGGGGAAAGAGTGGGCGCGTTATCAAGATCCGGGAAAAATCCGAGAGGGCGTCACCGCCTGCCGTGAAGCGCTGAGGTCGCGGCTGACTCCGGCGGACTTCGCCTATCTGGAAGCGCAGGTGTCGCTGCTGGAACGGGAATTTCCCGATGCGCGCTATCACGCTCTACCGAAGCTGGTCGTGCATGGAGACTATCATCCCGGAAATCTGAAATTTGTGGGATCGGAGGTCTCCGGCGTCTTCGATCTGGACTGGGCGACCGTTCAGCCGCGTGTTCTCGATCTTGCCGATGGCGTTTTTCTGTTCTCCGGGGAACGAGCGACGGACATAGACGCGGCGGACATCGTCTCGCTGACTCAGACATGGAAGCCCTCCGTAGAGCGCGCCCGCCTCTTCATGGACGCCTATCTGCAGATCGAGACGGTTAGCAGGGAGGAGTGGGCGGTTCTGAATCACGTGGTCCGCGCGCGCTGGCTCTACTGCCGCATCGGCGGAATGGTGAAACTGTCCGAAGAGCGGCGGCTCGATTTTCTGCTGGAGGGACTGCTTCCCCCCCTGCGCGCGCTGGACGACATAGACTTCAGATTTATGTAGAATCCTTTGCAGAAGGTCTTCCACATCGTGAAAGCACCGATGAATATCACGCACGAAGAGTATGCTGTCACCTCTCCTCCGATTACCGGGGAGGCATCTGCTGGAGAGGGATTGACCTTCCGAAGCGCCGTCATCGCCCTCGGCGCGGGGATGGTTCTTATTCTCCTGACCGCGCAGGCGATTCGTCATTCCGAGATGGTGACGGGGCGCTACATCAGCCACGGCGTTCCGCCGCTTCCCGCCTTTGCCGCCGTGCTGTTTCTCAGCCTGTCGCGCCCGCTCCTGCGCCGCTATACGCCGCGACTGGCTCCCTCGCGCGCGCAGATACTTCTCATCTACACCATGCTGGCGACCGCCACCATTCTGAACGGGTCGTATCACATCCGGGCGTTTTTGCCGCACCTGGTCGCCCTTCAGTACCACGAGCGTCCCGGCGGAATATTCGCCGGAACGAAATACTCCGAATACCTGCCGTCCTGGCTGGCTCCGCACGATAAAAAAGTCGTGGAGGAGTACTACAACGGCTCCCCGGACGGCTCCGTTCCCTGGGGAGCGTGGATCGGTCCGCTCTTCTGGTGGAGCCTGTTGATCATCGCGATCTTCCTCGGAGCCTTCTGCATGATGCGTCTGGTCGAAAAGCAGTGGACTCAGGCGGAAAAGCTCTCGTTCCCGCTGCTGTTCCTGCCGCTGGCGATGACCTCGGAAGACTGGTCGCAATATGGCGCGAAGAAGACTCGCCGGACGCTCTTTATGATGGGTTTCAGCGTCGCCTTCCTCTATAACGGTCTGAACATCATCCACATCCTGCAGCCGACCATTCCCGCGCCGGGATTCTATATCTCTCTTCAGGAGTATTTCCCGGATCGTCCCTGGTCGCCGTTCGGCTCCATCTACTTCTTCGGAATGCTGGAAGCAATCGGGATCGGCTACTTTGTGCCGCTGGAGGTAACCTTCTCCACCTGGTTCTTCTACCTGTGCAACCGCCTCTTCGCGGTTGCGGGAACTGCCGCCGGTTACGATCAACCCGGCTTTCCCTTTACGCAGGAGCAGAGCTTCGGCGGTTTTCTGGCGGTCGGTCTGCTGCTGCTGTGGGGGCTGCGAGCCGCCTTTCGTACCAGCCTGCGCCGCTCTTTCCTGTCCGGGGGATCGGGCCAAGAGACCGACCGCTCGCTCTGGATCGGCTTGATCGGCTGCACCCTCTTCATTCTGGGCTTCTGCTATGCGGCAGGGTTCTCGCTGCGCCTCTCCGTGCCGTTCTTTCTGGTTCTGGGTCTGTTCGTACTGGTCTATGCGCGTATTCGCGCCGAGACAGGAGTTCCGTTTGGATTTATCTATCCCTACGGCTTGCCGAAAGAGAGCCTGCTGAACGCAGTCAGCTTTGAGACGGCGCACAGTTGGGGCGGCACGCGCTCCATCGTTACGTTCTCCAGCCTCGCCTGGCTCTCGCGTCACCATCTGGCGCAGGAACACGCTGCGTACCAACTGGACGCGCTGAAGATCGGGCAGGAGGCTCGAATCCATCGGCGCACGATCTTTTCAGGGCTGATGATCGCCTTTCTGATCGGTCTGGCGGCAGCCTACTGGGTGCATCTGAGCGCCTACTATGCGCTGGGCGCGAATATGGCGGGGGGAGGAACCGGCGCGGGAGAGTTTCGGGCAACGGTCGCGCAGCAGGAGTATCAGCAGATGTCCTCGCGTCTCTCGCTGGCTCCCAAACAGAATGTATCGTCTCTTTTTGCGATAGGCGGAGGATTTATATTCACGACCGCGCTCTACTGGCTCCGGCTGCACTGGCTCGGATCGCCCTTCCATCCGCTTGGATTCATTCTGGCGACCGCCTACGGCGAAGCCTCCGCCATGTGGTTCCCCATGTTTGTCGCCTGGCTGGTGAAGGCGATCCTCCTGCGCGCCGGCGGCTTGAAAATGTATCGTACCGGCATCCCCTTCTTCCTGGGTCTGACGATAGGACACTTCTTTATGGCAGGCATCTTCTGGCCCGTCTTCAGTCTCTTCATCGCCCAGGACGCCAGCAAAGCGTACCATCTCTACTTTGGAGGATAAGATATGTCGCTCTCTAGCTGCAAGTGGAAATACGGCAAGCAGTGGGTCTACTCCATCACCTATGATGAGGCATTGGAAGAGCTTCATCGCTTCGTCATCCCCTACCATGAGGAGTTTGGCATTCCCGGTCATGTCGAAGCGGTCGCAGGGCATCTCGGAGTCGTGCGTCAGTTAGGGCAGTCGTCTTACAACGGCTTCCATCACATGGGACCTGCCGGTCTGCGGGATCTGATCGCGCGCGGATGGGGAGTAGGCAACCATACCTGGAGCCATGAGGTGGTTACACCGGAGATGGTAGACAGGGAGATCGGCGAGGCGAAAAAAGTGCTGGAAGATGCCTGCGGCGCGCCGGTTCCGCTCTACTGCGCGGCGGGCAGTAACGTGAATATGGCTCCGCACGTTCTGGAAGCCTGCCGCAAATACGGCTATCTCGGAGCGATGAGCATCACGGACGCCCTCAACCGTCCGGGCGAGGAGCTTTTCTGGCTGAACCGCACCGCGCTCCATGAGGCGATGTATGAGCCGTTCTACAATGAATACGACCCCTACCGCAACATTCGCCACGCGCAGGCGGACAACGGATGGATCATTGACTACTGCCACTGCCCGCTGGAGAAAGCCGTTCACCCGCATAAAGACTGCTCCGAGGCGCAGCTTCGCCGTCGTCTGGAGACGGTTCTCTCCGAAGGCGGCGATGCGGTCTGGTGCGCCAATCCGGATGAGGTGATCTACTACCATGCCACCCGGCGGCATACCAGGATCACCACGGTTCGCGAGAATGCGGAGGAGATCGTCTATCGCCTGAACTTTGAGAATCTGCCTCCCCAGACTGTCTGTCGCGCGCTGACGCTGGAGGCGGAGATACCTGCCGCCTGGTGTCAGAATCCGGTCGCTCTCATTGATGCAACTCCAATTCATGTAGAGGTAATTCGTCCCCGCATGGTCCGCTTCACCGTCACCGTCAGAGACGGCATGGAGATCGCCTTTCGACCGCGCCTGCTGCACGCGGATTGAAAACCGCCCCTTTCAGGAGAGATAATGCGACGGACAAAGTCCGCAGCGAACAGAATCATGGTCAAACACCTTCCATCTCGATTCCGGTCTGTGGCTCCTATTCTGGCGCTCCTGCCGCTCCTGGCTCTCTCCAGTGGAGCGCAGGAGACTCCGCGCGGTCTCTGGCTGCTTCCCCGCAAAGACCCGCAGAACACGGCGCGGGCAGACGTTCCCGGCAGGATGAAGCGCGCCCCGAAAGAGGTCTGGTCATTCGGCGGCGACACCGGATCTTATGCCTATCTCTCGCCTGTCAACGTGCAGGGCAGAGAGGGCTACTTTGCGCAGGCGCGTTCGGGCGTTCGCCTCGTTCTGCCGGATGGGAAACTGCTCTGGAACCAGCCGAAACTGGGCGTGGGCGGCGTCATCGCAGTAGAGGATTTCGACGGCGACGGCGCGAGCGAGGCGCTGATAACACTCGGTCAGACCGCGCTGACGCTGCTGGACGTTCGCACAGGGAATACCCGCTGGACATGGCAGCCTCCGGTCGGCTCCTTTGTCGGCAGCTACAAGCTATGGCGTCAGGGCGAGAAGAGGCGATTAATCTGCTTCCCGCAAAACACCCTGCGCGGCTACTGCCTCGACCTGACCCATCGCGGAAATCAGCCCGTGATCGTCTGGGAACAGAACTATCCCAACACCTTCTGGCAGGGCTACGGACCGTTGATCGCGCTGGCGGATATGGACAACGACGGCATCTCCGACATTGTGCTGGCGAGCAAGCCCGGCTACATCGCCGTGATAAGTTCCGAAACCGGCGCGATCAAGTTCGACATTCATCACAACATCACCGGCGGTGAGAGCGCGGGACGCCCTTACGGTCTGCTCGCGGCGACGGACATAGACGGCGACGGCTTCCGGGATGTGGCGATGCTGTCCTGTCAGGTCGAGGAGTATATCACGCTCTTGCGAAACGACGGGGGCAAACGGCTGCAGCCTCTCTGGTCTCTCTTTATTGAGCACGACCTGCCGGACGACTTCCGGGAACTGCGCCCCAATATCACCTCGCTGGCAGATGTGAACGGCGACGGCAGGAAAGAACTGGTCATCGGGCTGTTCAACGTAACCGGCGACAATCGCTGGCATACCGTCGTGATCGAACCAACAAAAGGGTTTCAGGCGCGTCTGGCCGATCTGCCGGACCGCTACTTCTGGGGATGCTATGACCTGAACGGCGATGGATGCCCGGAGATCATCACCAGCACGGAGACACAGCGTCGGACAGCCTCAGAATCGACTCTGCAAGCCGTTGACGGGCGCACTTTTCGCGACATTGCGACGGTCGAACGCGCCACGTTTGCCATGAGCGGATGGCGCGTACCGGACGACACCGCCTTTATGGCGGTACGCAATACGCCGCATTATGTGCAAAAACAGGATGGAGCGCGCGGTCTGCTTCTGCTGCGCCAGGCGGGAAAGCCTTCCGAATCGTTCTGGCATATCCGGGATGGCGTCTCCGTTGTAGAGACCTACTCCATCAGTCCCATTTCGCGGGCAGTGGCGCTCTCTACCGGCAGCGAAACGATCGGACGGAGAGACAGAAGCATCCGCCCGCCGGAAGCGCACGCGGCGTTTGCGGCTTCCGCTCCGCTGGTCGGCTATGCCAATGGAAAGCCGGAACTGGTCTTTGCGCTCTCCAACGGCACGGTGACCGGCGGCCAGCCCGATTTCCAGTCACCCGGTAGATTCAAAACCTCCTGGTCGGTTCCGGGAGGGCTGCCCGCGCTCTGGATCGGAATAAGGGGGCAGCGAGTGGTCTGCACCGTGCAGAACGATTCGATCCTCCTGTCCGAACCGCGCCCCGGCGAAAGAACGACCCCGAAGACGATCATCCGGCTGCCCTATCCGCTCTACCGACACTCCATCACGCGAAGCGGCGCGACCCTGATCCCCTTTGGAAAAGAGCAGATGCGACTCTACGCCGGTTTGCAGACGGGCGTGCATACGCTGGCAAGTGCGCTCTACGATTCTCGCGGCGCAACGCTCTGGTTTGATGAGAAGGAGGGTCCCTATCCGCGCACCGCGGCGGTCGCGGACCTTCAGGGACGCGGCGAGTATACCATTCTGGTGGACAATCACGGCAAGCACCTGCTGTATGATCTATCCGGTAGGAGCCGCCTGATCGCGCACGGTTGGCATAACACCGTTCCGGGACGGGACAACGGCGCGAAATATGTGGTTCCCATTGTGGGACCGTTCGGGCCGGGCGGCGTAACTCGAATCCTGATGACCTCCGGCTTGCAGACGCTGGAGATTCTCGACGCCGAAGGCAGCCGTCTGGCGAAGCGAGACTTTGCCAGCGTCTCCGAGTTCGAATGGAGCGGCGCGGCGGTTGGAAAGATTCGCCCGGACGGGCAGTGGGATTTAGCAATGGTCAATCAGGAGGGCATCTTCCACTGCATTGACGTAAACACCTGCCAGACGCGATGGACATTCCCGACCGGAAGCCGCGCTACGCTGCCGATCAACGTGATCAGCGCGGATATAGACGGCGACGGGCGCGATAACTTTCTGATGGGTCTGCCCAACGGCGATCTGATCGCGCTGGATGAGCGTGGAGGTTCGCCCGTCGTCCTCTGGAAAAAGACGTTCGATTACGGCGTGCGCGATACGATTGCGGCGGATGTAGACGGCGACGGTCTGCTGGAGATCATCGTCGAGATGGAGGACGGCAGCATTCGGATACTGAAGGGAGAACCACGTTAATGGCGAGAAAAATACGACTGACATTCACCGCAGAGAAGGTCTCCGCCATTGCGGAGATGCTGGAGGAGGAGGCTCCACGCACCTGCGAAGCGATCTGGAATGCGCTGCCGGTCCGCGGCGAGTCGCACCATGCGATCTATTCCGGCAGTGAAGCGGTGCTGATCCTGCCGGAGATGGTGATCGTCGAGCCGGAGAACGCGACCGCCGAGGTGAAGATCGGAGATGTCGGTTATACGTACTTCCTGCCCGGTTCGTCGGCAACTGTCGAGACGGAGTTCTCCGAAATCTGCTGGTTTTACCACTGGGATGCGCGCCCCTCGATGTGGGAAGGTCCGGCTCCAGTAAGTATCTTTGCGCGCATTACCGATGGAGCCGAACCCTTCTATGCCGTCTGCAGGCGAATGCGGCGCGAAGGCGTCAAACCCCTCGCCATCGAGCGGGTAGAAGAGTCGCATGATGACGGATAGACCACATAACGCAAAGAGCGGAACGAGCAAAACGTCGGAACCGATGACTCGCCGCGCATTCTGCGGAACGACCGCCGCCGCCATAGGAGCCGCCTACATGATGCCTGAAATGATTGGAGCCGCCACGGAGTCCGCGCCTGCGCTCCCCGCGGACGACGGAAGCTGGCAGGCGACGCGACAGAATCGACAACTGACCGGCATCCAGCCGGCGTCGGCTCTCCCGTTCTGGCGGATGTGGATAACGACGGCGAAATCGAAATCATCGTCGCGTTGGGCGATGGACGGCTCTGCGTGCTGTCCGGCTAAAGCAAACTTGGAAAGGCTCAGGAAAATGCAGGATCAGGTAACGCTGACACAGATTCGTATGATCGCGGACAGGTTTGTGGAGTGGCAGACCCCCTACGGTCGTCCGGACCCGGACAGATGCCCCTTTGTCACCCCGGGAAAGTGCATCTCGACCAGGTTTCACAGCCCGACCTTTATGGCTATCGGGTTGTATCGCGCCTTTGAAGACACAAGCGAAATCGTCTATAAAGAGGCGGCAGACCGCTATATCGCCTTCTACCTCTCCTGTATGCGCGACCCGCCGACGGGAGGACAGCGTCAGGACTATCCCTCCTACCCCTATCAGTACGGCATGGCGCTGGCGGGCTTTGAGATGTTTCGCAAACACAATCCGGCGGAGGATTCGATGGACGGCAAGGCTGCCGCGCTCTACGAGTGGCTGGCGCGCTGGAAGTGGGAGCAGGGCAGCTATTTTCGCAACGGTTACGGCAGCGAACGGCACGGGGTCATAGACAGCGCCAATTCAGACGACAACTGTCACATGGGTCGCGGGCTGATCGGCTACTACCATGTGTCGGGACGCCGGGATGTCCTGTATGACGCGGAGGGGCTGGCGCGCTACTACCTGACGGAGGCGCAGACAGGCTCCTATGATGGCTGCTGGTCTTCCGCGCTGGGAACCTGGGTGGTCGCCCCGACGATTATTGACAGCTTTGAGCATTTCCGGGGACAGCGATCCTGCGAGATGGGCTGGGGATTCTCTTCGGTCGGCGCGATAGAGTTTCTCTGCAAGGTGGCGGCGGTCACCGGGAGCGCGGAGTTAAAGCAGCGGATTGCAGAGAAGTGCGCGCGCTCCATGCGGTGGCAGTTCGAGGCATGCCAGTTCGAGGACGGCTCCTGCGGAATGCGCGGTCGCGATGATAAATGGCTGGGAATGACGGCGGGAGCGATCCTCTCCTATCTGCGAACGCGAGACGCCGGGCTCCTCTCGGAGGAGACCATTGCGCAGTGCCGCCCGCGCGCGCTGGCAGCAAAAGACTGGATACGGGAACATCTTACCCCGGAGACGGTTCTCACGGGAGGATACTTCAAGGTTACCGGCGATTCGGAGCCGCGCCCGCCGGAAAATCAGGCGTGGATGCTGGGCTGGACGCTGGATGCGCTCGGACGATTCGAGCAGATATAGTTTCAGGAGCGGAGAAGAGCCGGTGAACGATGCAGCGCAAACCCTTCCCAAAAGAAAGAGGATCACTCAGGCGGGGATTGTCCTCCTGCTGTGTGCAACGGGTCTGATCTGGTTTCTCTGGTGGCGATCTAATCAGGCGGATCAGGCGCTTGCGGAAGCCTCGCTGGAGCAGTTACAACAGATCGCAAAAGAGAACCCGCAGAATGCCCGCGCGCTCTACTATCTCGGGATGCAACTGGGACGCCGGGGACAGAAGGAGGAGTCTGCCAACGCCCTTCGCCGTGCGGCGGAACTTAAGCCGGATGACGAGGAGATATGGAGCGCGGCGGCGGGCGCAACCAACGCGCTGCAGGGACCGGAAGCTGCGTTTCAGGTGATGAACGAGTTTCTGAAGCGTCACCCGGATAGCGTCAAGATGAAAGAGCAGCGCGCCTCGCTGCTCGCCTCCCTGCAGCGCGCTTCGGACGGTTTTGCCGCCGCTAAACGCTATCAAGAGGCAATCCTCTACTATCGGATGTGGCTGAAGGAGGACCCCGCCTCCGAACCGGCGCAGCAGGGACTGCACAGGGCACTGCAGGAAGGCGGAAGGAGAACCGCCGGGGCGCGTGACGCCTTTCTGACATTAGCCGAAGTCTACGAAAAGCAGGGAGATTCTCTGAAAGCAGACGAAGCGCGCAAACAGGCGGAGCAGATCGCCACGGAGACGTTGAAAGCCCCTCCGAAAACGAACGATTCCGCGATAAATCCGTGATCTTCCTCTCGATGGGAATGATCTGACGATCCTCATCGAGAACTATAACGAGAAGCCTCTGCTTATGACAGGCACTCTGTTTTTTTATATCCTGTCTCAGGAGAATCAACGGTGATCAATCTCGGACTGATAGGATGCGGCAGTCTGGCGCGCTCCGCGCACTGCGTCAGTATCGCGCAGATACCGGACGCCCGCTTCCTCGCCTATGCGGACATCCATGAGACGGCAGCGCAGACCACGCTGCAGGAGTTCGGCGGGGAGTACGCGACCACCGATCCCGAACGTCTCTTTTCCGATAGTCGTCTCGACGCCGTCTATATCTGCACCCGGCACGATTCGCACGCCCCGCTTGCCATCGCCGCCGCCGAAGCAGGCAAGCATATCCTGATCGAAAAGCCGCTGGCGCTCTCGCTGGAAGAGTGTGAAGCCATTGCGAAAGCGGTGCGGAAATCGGGTGTTATTCTGATGCCCGCCTTCAAGATGCGCTACTATCCGCTCATCCGCAAAGCGCATGCGTTTATCCCGGAGCCGCAGGTGCTGGTCGGGCAGATGATGTGCGGACGCTGGCCCGACGATCTGTGGGCGCAGGACCCCGTTCAGGGCGGCGCGAACGTCCACAGCCAGGGCTGCCATACCACCGACATCATTCGCTACCTGGCGGGGAGCGAACCAGAGCGGCTCTGGGCGGCAGGCGGGATGCTGACCCACCCCGGACATCCCTGCATAGATCAGTGCGTCGCCACTATTCAGTTTGAGAACGGGCACGTCGGCTCCTGGATTCAGGGCGACGCCGCCGAGTCGCCCTTTACGAGCAAATTCTTCTTTGAACTCTACGGCAACGACGGGCGCAGCGTCCAACTTTATGACCGGCTGAAGAAGGCGACGTTCTACGATGGAAGTCAATCCTGGACAGAAGAGCGTCCCGAAGAGGAGGGCTTTCTGCTGGAGAACCGGGAGTTTATTGCGGCGCTAAAAGAGGGACGCGAGCCGGAATTGACGGTGCATGACGGTATTCAGGCGACGCGAATCGTTCTGGCGGCAGACCGCGCCATACGCACGGGGGAGGTGCAGTTCCTATGAGAATCGGTATTGTTGATCTGGATACGTCGCATCCGCAGAACTGGATTCCCATTCTGCGCGACCAGGGGCATGAGATCGTCGGGGTCTGGGACGGCGGCGCGGTGCATCCCGCAGAGTTTGTGACAAAGTTTGCAGAGGAGAGAGAGATCCCCCGCGTCTACGGGTCGCTGAGCGAGATGGCCTCCGAAACGGACGGCGCGATCATACACGGCTGCGACTGGGACACGCATCTGGAGAAGGCGCGTCCCTTTGTCGAGGCGGGCAAGTCTGTTCTGATTGACAAGCCTGTTGCCGGATGCCTGCGCGATCTGAAGCAGATGCTTGCCTGGAGTCGCGAGGGCGCGCGTATTACCGGCGGCTCCTCCCTGCGCTTCTGCGTGGAGGCGATGGAGTGGCTGGCACAGCCCGTCGAGGAGCGCGGAGAGCCGCACACCGCGCTGTGCGGATGCGGGACGGATGAGTTCAATTATGGGATTCACGCCTACTCCCTGCTCTCGGCCATCATGGGGCCCGGCATCGAGAGCGTGCGGCATCTGGGAGAGGGAACGCAGCGGCGAGTCCAGGTAAACTGGAAGGACGAGCGACGAGCCTTTCTGACCATCGGCGGCGCGGTCGGCTATATCCCCTTCTATATCACCATCGTCACGGCGAAGGGCGTGAGTCATCTGAAGCCGGATGCCGCGAAGCTCTATCGCGCCCTGCTGGAGTCCGTTCTTCCCTATCTCTCCGGTCAGACCTCCACGCCCCCGCTGCCGTTCGACACGCTCATCGAACCGGAACTGTGCGCGCTGGCGGCGTGCCGGTCCTGGCGCGAGGGAGATCGCGAGATTCGAATCGCCGAACTGAGCGAGTCGGACTCCGGCTACGACGGCGCGGCGTTTGCGGTCGGATACCGGAAGATGCGTTACCCCTGAACCGACAAAGATGAATCCTGCCTCTCTCTGGAGACAACCGTGATGGAACAGTCAGCCTCTATTCTTGAAGCGCGGGTTATGTTTCGGCTGCGCCCCTTTCGGGTCCCGCTGGTGTTGAGCAGCGGACCCATCACCGAGATCACCGAAGCGGAAGCGGAGGTGAGGGTGCGGGTCGGCAACCGGGAAGGCGCGGGGCGCGGCGTCATCTACCTGAGCGACCTGTGGGCATGGCCCCGCCCCGACCTCTCCCATGCGCATCGAGACAGCCGTATGCGCGAACTGTGCGAGCATATTGCCGCAAACCTGACCGCGCTCTGCGGAAACGAGCCGGAGCACCCGCTCGAACTCGGTCTGCGTCTTCAGCATTCGGTTCATACGCTGGAACTACCCGACTCCCCGCCGCCGCTGGCGCGCTCGGTCTGCCTGAGTCCCTTCGATGCGGCGATCCACGACGCCGTCGGACAGGCATTGAACCGCTCCGCGTTCGCCCTCTACGACGAAGATATTCCGATCCCATCCGCCGATGCTTACTTCCCGGAAGGAGGCGCGGCGAAGGCGATTGCCCGGACACTTCAGCCGCCTGTGTCCGCGTTGACGGCGTGGCTGGTGGTGGGAACCACCGAATCTCTTGACTCCATGACCTTCTGGGTGCGAGAGCGGGGCTACCACGCTTTTAAATTGAAGCTGAGCGGTAAAGATAGTGTGACAGATGTCACACGAACCATCGAGGTCTATGAGGCGGCGCGCTCTCTTGGCGTCGGCGCGCCCCGCATCTGCGTGGACAGTAACTGCGCGAATCCCGATGCCGACAGCGTTCTGGACTATCTGGTGCGGCTGAGAGCCGCCGATGCCGCCGTCTACGACGCACTCGAATATGTCGAACAGCCGACCGGACGCGACATCGCGAATTTCGCCTACAACTGGCATCCGGTTACGGCTTTGAAGCCGGTGATCCTGGATGAGGGCTTAACCGACTTTGACTGCATGGAGCTTGCGCATCAGCAGGGATGGGGAGGATTCGCCATCAAAACCTGTAAGGGGCAGAGCTTTTCGCTGGTCGCCGCTGCCTGGGCGCGGGAGCGCGGTCTGCTTCTGGCGCAGCAGGATCTGACGAACCCCGGTCTGTCCGCTGTTCACTCCTTCCTGATGGCGGCGCGCCTGCATACCTTCAACGGCATCGAACTGAACTCGCCGCAGTATACGCCCGACGCCAATAACGACTGGCTTCCGCGCCTGTCGCCCCTGTTTGAGCCGACAGACGGCTTCCATCGCCTTCCGGGCAGTCTTCCTGCCGGATTAGGAACCACGCTATGACTACCATGCACTCCTCCCTGCCCGATACCATTCGCGACAGCGCCCATCTCGACGATCTCCTGAGCGCACCCACCGAGGGCGTGCTGGAGACGTTTCGCCGTATGCAGGGAGACGTTCTCATTCTGGGCGTCGGCGGCAAGATGGGACCGAGTCTGGCGCAGATGGCGCGGCGCGCTTCGGATGCCGTCGGCACGCCCCGGCGCATTATCGGCGTCTCTCGCTTCTCCAGCGGAGGACTGGAGCAGCAGCTTCAGCGCAGCGGGATCGAAACGATCCCCTGCGACCTTCTGAATGCGGATGAACTGGCGAAGCTGCCCGATGTTCCGAATGTGATCTTTATGGCGGGAATGAAGTTCGGCTCTACCGGACAGGAGTCGCTCACCTGGGCGATGAACAGCTATCTGCCGGGGATGGTCTGCCAGAAGTTTCGCCGCAGCCGGATCGTCGCCTTCGGGACGGGAAATGTCTATCCGCTCTCACCGGTCACGCTGGGAGGCTCCATCGAGACTGACTCGCCCGGTCCCGTTGGCGAGTATGCGATGAGCTGTCTGGGACGTGAGCGCATCATCGAGCATTTCAGCCGCACGCTCTCCCTCCCGACCGCTATCCTCCGCCTCAACTACGCCATTGCCATCCGCTACGGAGTGCTGGTGGACATCGCGAAAAGCGTCTGGGAGGAGCATCCTGTCTCGCTGGCAATGGGGATGGTCAATGTGATCTGGCAGGCGGACGCCAACGCAATGGCGCTGCAAGCCTTCGATCATGTCTCTTCTCCTCCCTTCATCGTTAATCTGGCGGGTCCCGAACAGGTCAGCGTGCGGCGCGTCGCCGAACAGTTCGGCGAATTAATGGGGAAAACGCCTGTCTTTGAGGGCGAAGCCGCAATGAGCGCCCTTTTAAGCAACGGGCAGCGCGGACATCGGCTATTCGGCTATCCCCGCGTCGGCATCGAGCAGATGGTTCGCTGGATTGCAGACTGGGTGATGCGCGGCGGCGAAGACCTGGGCAAGCCGACCCATTTCGAGACGCGAGACGGCAAGTTTTGACTGATTTCTACCCAAAAGCAGGAGCCTGAACCATGCACAACAGCCTGTGGCGGCAGCCTCTTAACGCCGGGCGGGTGATTCCGGCGCATCCGCTGGCGCTGACGGCGGAGCGAAAGCTGGATGAGCGGCGGCAGCGCGCCCTCTCGCGCTACTATATCGCTGCCGGGGCGGGCGGACTGGCGGTGGGCGTTCATACCACGCAGTTCGCCATCCGCAACCCGAAGATCGGTCTGTTTGAGCCGGTTCTTCAACTGGCAGCCGAGGAGATGAACCGCGCAGATGAGGCGCGCCGCGTCCCGCTGGTTCGCATTGCGGGAGTCTGCGGTCGCACCGAGCAGGCAGTGAAAGAGGCGGAGCTTGCCCGTTCCCTGGAGTATCACGCTGGACTGCTGAGTCTGGCGGCGTTGACCGACGCGCAGGAGAGCGACCTGCTCTCTCATTGCCGCGCTGTTGCCGACGCGATACCCCTGGTCGGCTTCTACCTTCAGCCCGCCGTCGGCGGACGGATTCTGCCCTACTCCTTCTGGCGGCGTTTTGCGGAGATCGAGAACGTCGTCGCGATCAAAATCGCCCCTTTCAATCGCTATCAGACGCTGGATGTCGTGCGCGCTATCGCCGAAGCGGGACGCGAAGACATTGCGCTCTACACCGGCAACGATGATAACATCGTCCTCGATCTGCTGACGCCCTTCGTATTTCAGGGGAAGAATGGGACGGTCGAGAGACGAATCGTCGGCGGCCTGCTGGGTCACTGGTCGGTCTGGACGCGAACAGCGGTCGAGTTGCTGAAAGAGTGCCGGAGCCTCTCCGCGAATAACAAGGCGATTCCGTCTGCGATGCTGGCGCGATCTATCGAGGTGACGGACAGCAACGCAGCCTTCTTCGACGCCGCCAACGGTTTTCGAGGCTGCATCGCCGGACTGCACGAGGTGCTGCGAAGGCAGGGACTGCTGGAAGGAATCTGGTGTCTGGATCCGAACGAAGGACTCTCTCCGGGGCAGTCGGAGGAGATTGATCGGGTCTATCGCGTCTACCCACATCTTCATGACGATTCGTTCGTCAAGGAGCATCGGGACGAATGGCTGCGCTGAGACCGATGGAAGAGATTTCCGACCGCAAAGGGCGGGGGCAACATGCGAATTGACAGTCATCAGCATGTCTACTGGCATGGACGGGACGCTGCCGGGCTGGTCGCGGATATGGACGCGCACGGCATTGACCGCGCCTGGCTGTTAAGCTGGGAGATACTGCCGCACGAAGATGAACCGATCTATCACGGCGCGCTGAATCCCGTACATATGCGCCCGGACGGTACGCATCCCGGCATCCCGTTGAGCGATCTGATACGAGCGCGAGACGCCTGTCCGGATCGCTTCATTCTCGGTTACTTCCCGCATCCCCAGCTTCCCGACGCCCCGAAACTCTTTGAAGCCGCCGTGAACATTCACGGCGTGCGGGTCTGCGGCGAATGGAAGTTTCGGATGTGTTTTGACGATCCCCGCTGTCTGGAGGTCTATCGGGTCGCGGGGCGACTGGGCTGCCCGGTGGTTCTGCACCTCGATGTCCCCTATCTGCCGGACGCGCAGACCGGCGAGAAACGCTACCAGAGAAGCTGGTACGGCGGAACGGTAGACCATCTGGAGCGCGCGCTGGAAGCCTGCCCGGAGACGACGTTCATCGGACATGCGCCCGGGTTCTGGCGCGAGATATCCGGCGACTGCGCCGCCGATCCGGAGGTCTACCCGAAAGGACCGATCATTCCGGGCGGGCGTCTGCACGGTCTGTTTGAACGTCATGCGAACCTCTGCGCCGACCTGTCGGCGGGTTCTGCGCTCTATGCGCTCAAGCGCGACCCGAAACACGCGAAAGCGTTCCTCATCCGCTTCGCAGACCGCCTGCTCTTCGGTCGCGACTACTACGGCGGCGATCTGCTCGACTTCCTATCGTCGCTGGAACTGCCGGTCGAGATTCAGGAGAAGATTTTCTATCGGAACGCTTTGCGTCTTGTCCCGTAGCGCAGAGATACATCCATCCATGAACTGAACGGCATACACGGGAGCTATCTTTCAAAAAAGGAGATTGCGCAGGGTCACAGATTTTGCAGATACGACTTGCAGGACACGCTCCCTGCGCGAGAGTCTTCCATGGGAATGACAACCTGGCTGCTAATTGCGGTGATCCTCTGCCTGATCCTGATGGCAGCGCGTCCTGGAGAGTCCGGGTCTGTGGAGCAGGCTTCGCCGAAAACAGACAAGACGCTGCTGGTCTGGGTCTCTGTCGCCGATCTGGCGCAGCGCGGCGGCTCCGCGCTGACACTGGAGATAGGTTCAGGAGCGGTATTGCGGGACGCAGGATTGTGGAACGCGCTCCCTTTGCCCTGCGCTTCGGAGAGCCTTTGCGTCTGCGCGTCTTCGTGGATCGCTCGGTCGTGGAGATATACGCCAACGACCGGCATGCGATCTGCCGCCGGGTCTTTCCGGGACGCCCCGACAGTCTGGGCGTATCGCTCTTCGCCGCGGGCGGAAAGGCGCGCTTCCAAAACGCCCGCGCCTGGGAGATGTCGCCGTCCAATCCGTACTGAAAAGCCTTCGCTCCATGACCTACCGCTAAACCACTTCACGATCCAGTGACGGGCGTCTTCGGCAGACGCCCGCTTTCCTCCTCTGTCGTCCTTCCTACCTGCCATAGAGACTGGATTTTCCGCTTCCCATTCAGAGCGTGGTAAACCGCGTGCCGGGTATGGCACAACGCTTCCAGTAGATCGCGCAGAGCGGCTTGTCTCTCCGCGTCGCCATCCCATCAACAGCACACAGGACTCCTTACAGGAAGGAGATTTCGATGTCGAATCATCACAGGCTCTTGAGGAGCGGGAGAGGCTGGTTCACGGCGCTTCTGCTTCTCGTTTCGCTCTGTGCCGCAGGGGCGCAGGAGCGAAATATCCGGGGAGCGAGTTTCCCGACTGTCCGGCTGCCTTTCGCCGCGAACGGCGTACAGGCTATTCGCAGTCTTGGAAACCGTCTGCCGCAGGTAGCCGCCTGGTACGGCAAGTCTCCCGAAGAGATGCGCGGTTTGCTCAAGCGCGACCAAGATCTGTGGGTAGATCCGCAGGGGCTTCTGCTCTATACCTGCGGGGACGATCATGCGCCGCCGGTCGGACGCGGCAGAGGGAAGCGCGAAGCCGCCATTCAGGGATACTTCCCGCCGGATCAGACCTTTCAACTGCACAGCAAGCGCGGCTCCGCCCGCGTGATCTATCTGGACTTCAACGGGCACACCACGTCGGGAACCGCCTGGAACAGCAGCTTTACCAGTGGCGCAGACATCGTCTCCGCGCCTTTCGACACGGACAGCAATCCCGGCTCTTTCAGCGCCTCCGAGATGGATGTCGTTCAATATGTCTGGAAGCGCGTCGCCGAGGATTTCGCGCCGTTCGATGTAGATGTCACGACGGAAGACCCCGGTCTGGAAGCGCTGCGCCGAACCAGCACCATAGACAATAACTACGGCGTCCGTGTCGTCATCAGTCCAACCAACTTCTACCCCAACGCCGGTGGAGTCGCCTATATCGGGTCATTTTCCTGGAGCAACGACACGCCCGCCTTTGTCTTCTCCAATATGCTCTCGAACGGCGAGAAGTATATCGCGGAAGCCGTATCGCACGAAGTAGGACATACGGTCGGTCTGTCGCACGACGGCGTCATCGGTGGAGCCGCCTACTACTCCGGACATGGAACCTGGGCGCCGATCATGGGCGTGGGCTACTACAAAGAGGTGAGTCAGTGGAGCAAGGGGGAGTACGCCAACGCCAACAACACCGAAGACGATCTGGCGGTCATGCAAAACTACGGTCTCAGCTACCGGACGGATGACTACGGCAACTCCTTCGGAACCGCCAGAGCCTTGACGGGAACCAGCTTCCAGATATCCGGCATCGTCGAACAGCGGGGCGATGTGGATGTTTTCTCCTTTATCACCGGAGCCGGAACCATCACGCTCAATGTGACGCCGGGAATTCGCGGAGCCAATCTGGATATCGAGGCAAAACTGTTCAACGCCAGCGGGCAGCAGGTCGCCAGCAGCAACCCGACCGGTTTGAGCGCCAGCATCTCGGCGCAGGTTCCAGCCGGAACCTACTACCTTCAGATTGACGGCGTCGGAACTGGAGACCCGAATACCGGCTACACGGACTACGGCAGCCTGGGCGAATACACCCTCAACGGCTCCGTCGTCAGCGCGGGAGGATCGCAGCCGCCGACGGCTGCCGCCTCCGCCAGTCCGACCAGCGGCAACGCGCCGCTTCCGGTCGCCTTCTCCTCCTCCGGCTCTGCCGACCCGGACGGGCAGATCGTCCGTTACGCCTGGAATTTTGGGGACGGCTCCACCTCAACCGCCGCCAATCCCTCGCACACCTACAGCGCGGCGGGAGTCTATACTGCGACGCTGACAGTTACGGATAACGACGGTCTGAGCGATTCGGCTTCGATACAGATCACCGTGAACAATCCTGCCAATCAGCCGCCGGTCGCCTCCGCCTCCGCGAATCCCTTATCCGGCTTTGCGCCGCTGAAGGTAATCTTCTCCAGCGCAGGCTCTTCCGATCCTGACGGGCAGATTGTCGGCTACCTGTGGACATTCGGCAATGGACAGTCCTCTACCAGCCCCCATCCGACCTGCACCTATCGAAAGGTGGGAACCTACACGGCGACACTGACTGTGACAGACAACCGGGGCGCGAAAAGCTCTCGCAGCCTGACCATCGTCGTCACGCAGAATCCGAAGAAGGTGCTGTTTGTCCAGTCTATCACCATGTCGCTGAACACCAGCAGCAGCGGCGTGTCGGCGAAAGCGGTCGTGCAGATCAGAGACATCAGCGGCGCGCTGATCCCCAATGCCGTCATCTCCGCCAGTTGGTCGGGGCTGGTCGGCAGCAAGGGCGAGTTAAAAACCAACAGCAAGGGAGAGGCGACCTTCCAGTCCGCCCGTTCGAGCCGTCAGGGAACGTTTACCCTCACCGTCACCAACGTGCGGGCAGACTCCTATCTCTACGATCCAAAACGCAACCGGGAGACAAAGAAGTCTATCTCAACGACGAGAAAGTAACCGGATGCGTGTTCCCTCCTCTTTTTCGCGCAGGGAGGAGAAGAGGAGGGCTTTCCCCTGTTCCGCGCCCCGCCGATCTTTTTCTTGTCCGCACAGCATTGCCTGGGAAGAAGGGTATAATACGATAGCAACGTCTGCTATGACGCCGGTTGTGCTTGAGGCAACCGGCGTATTCGTGCGTGGAAGGAATGATGCTGCACCTGCTGACGCAGCGCGTGGACCGGCTTCCGGACTTCGACGCGCTGCTTTCAACACTGAAGGCTCCCCGGGGACACGGGCATGTGGTCGGTCTTTCGGGAGCCGCAAGAGGTCTCTTTCTTGCGCGCCTGCACCAGCGTCTGGGCGGGCAGATGCTGCTTGTCGCCTACCAGAATGAGCAGGCGCAGCGCCTGTGGGATGATCTTCACGCCTTCGGCATCCCGGAAGACCGCCTTTTCCTCCTTCCCGCCTCCGAAAGCCACTGGCTCTCGCACGACGCCACCGACTACCGGGCGCTCAGCGAACGCATCACGGCGCTGGCGGCGCTGGGAACCGGCGTCCCCTGCATTGTGATCGGAACCGCCGAAGCCGTCTTTCAGCGCACCTGCCTGCCCGAAGACCTCCTTGCCCCTGCCCTGTCGCTGACTGTCGGTCAGACGATAGACCTGGAGAGCCTGCTGCGCAGTCTGGTTCAGATGGGCTATGAGGCGGATACAACCGTCTCCCGTCCCGGTCAGTTTTCCCGACGTGGCGGCATTCTGGACATCTTCCCGAGCACCTCTGAAGCGCCTGTCCGCCTGGAACTGTTCGGCGACGAGATCGAGAGCCTGCGCGCCTTCGATGTGACGACGCAGCGATCCACCGGCGCAGTCACAGAGATAACGGTCTATCCGGTGCGCGAAATTCGCCTGACGCCGGAGAGCATTCAATCGGCGGTACCGCTTATCCGCAAGGCGCTGGATCAGCGCAAGCGTCAGCTTTTCGCCGAGAAGAATCGCGAGGGACTGAACGCGCTGCATGAACGTGTCGAGAACGACTTGATCCGCCTTCAGAACGGCGTCTATTTCAATGGCGTGGAGGAGTATCTGCCCTACTTCGTGCCGGAGGCTGTCTGCGCGGTGGACTACCTCTCCGTCGGCTCACAGAAGCCAGACGGCGACATTCCGTCCCCGCCCCTGATCGTTCTGGACGAACCGGCGCAGGTGCGGGCGCACTGGGAGCGTCTGCGCGCGGAGATCGGCGAGGCGCGGGAGCGGCACGCTGCGCGCGGGGAGCGTATGCAGGGAGCCTCTCATCCGACCGCCTGCGTGGAACGGCTGGAGGGTCTGCTGCACGGAGGAGAGGCGACCGTCTGCGGAGAGGATATTCCCGCGATTCTAGCGCTGACGCAGCTCTCCCGCGCGCCCGAAGGATTTCGATTTCAGACCCGTCTGCAGGTGTCTGCCGCCGCCATGGAGTCCTACCGCTCGCGGCTGCCCTTCTTTGCCGAAGAGGTGCAGACCTGGCTGGCGAACGGCGCGGAGTGCCTGATCGTCAGCGATCAGCCGCAGCGTGTGCGCGAAATCTGTCGGGAACTGAAGCTGCCGGTCAGCGACGAAGAAGAGATATCCCCCGATTTGCCGACCGTTCATCAACCCCTGCGCGTCCTGGAGGGGCGGCTCCGACAGGGTTTCAAATTTGCCGACATCGGGCTTTACACGGCAACGGATGCGGAACTGTTCGGGAGCGCCCGTCCGACTGTCTCTCGTCGTCGCGCCACCGTCGGAATTCCTCTCTCCACCATTCTCGACCTTCGTGAAGGCGACTATGTGGTGCATATCCATCATGGAATCGGCGTATATCGGGGAATGACCAAACGGCAGGTCGAGGGCGCGGAGCGCGACTATCTCCACATTCAGTACGCCGGAGCGGACCGGCTCTATGTCCCTGCCGACCAGATTGACCGCGTGCAGCGATATATTGGCGGAGAGGGGACGCCCCCGCCCATCAACCGGATCGGCGGCAATGAGTGGCAGCGCACCACCCGGCGCGTCAAAGAGCAGGCGCATATCATGGCGAAAGACCTGATCGAGCTGTATGCGGCGCGTCAGGCGGCGGAGCGTCCCTCTTATGGCGAGGATACCCCCTGGCAGGCGGAGATGGAGGAGGCGTTTCCCTACGAAGAGACGCCCAGCCAGTGGCGCGCCATTCTGGATGTCAAGCAGAACCTGGAAGAGAGCAAGCCGATGGATCGGCTGATCTGCGGCGATGTCGGATTCGGTAAGACCGAGGTCGCCATTCGCGCCGCCTTCAAAGTGGTGGTGTCGGGCAAGCAGGTGGCGGTGCTCTGTCCAACCACCGTTCTGGCTGCCCAGCACTACACGACCTTTTCGGAGCGACTTGCCGCCTACCCGATCACGGTGGAGCTTCTCAGCCGGTTCCGCAGCCGACAGGAGCAGAAAAGGACCACCGAACGTCTGAAAGCGGGCGAGGTGGACATTGTGGTTGGAACGCACCGCCTGCTTTCCAAAGACGTGGAGTTTTCCAATCTCGGTCTGCTGATTGTGGATGAGGAGCAGCGTTTCGGCGTGGCGCAGAAGGAGCGGTTGAAACAGCTTCGCAAGACGGTGGACGTGCTGACCCTGACCGCCACGCCCATCCCCCGCACCCTCTCGATGGCGCTGGCCGGACTGCGCGACATGAGCGTCATCGAGGACCCGCCCAGCGGGCGCGTCCCGATCCTCACCTACGTGCGCGAATACGACGACGATCTGGTGCGGGACGCCATTTTGCGAGAACTGGAGCGCGACGGGCAGGTCTATTTCGTACATAATCGCGTGGAGACCATCTCCTATATCGCGCAGCGAATTCAGCGGCTGGTGCCGGACGCCCGCATTCGCATCGGACACGGGCAGATGTCGGAAGATGAACTGGAGAAGATCATGCTGGACTTCTACCATCGCGAGTACGACGTTCTGCTCTGCACCACCATCATTGAAAACGGGCTGGACATCCCTAACGTCAACACCATCATCGTAGACAACGCGGATCGCATGGGACTGGCGCAGCTATACCAGTTGCGCGGGCGCGTGGGACGCTCCAACCGGCAGGCATACGCCTATCTCCTCTACCGTCCCAACAAGCAGTTGACGGAGGTGGCGGAGCAGCGACTGCTGGCGATTCGGGAGTTTACCGCGCTCGGTTCCGGTTATCAGGTGGCGATGCGCGACCTGGAGATACGCGGCGCGGGCAATCTTCTGGGCGCGGAGCAGTCCGGAGCGATGATCTCGGTTGGGTTCGATCTCTACTGCGAACTGCTCTCGCAGGCGGTCTCCGAGATCAAGGGCGAGGAGCCGGTAGACGCCACCTTGCCCCCGGTAGATCTGCCCATCACGGCGCACATACCCAACGAATATATCCCCAACGAAGCGGAGCGTATCTTCTTCTACAAAAAGATGTCCGGCATCCGCTCCCGACAGGATATCGAAGACCTGCTGGCGGAACTGGAGGACCGTTACGGCGATCCGCCGCGCCCCGTCTGGAATGCGCTGGAGGTGCTGCGGCTGCGGCTGCGCGCAAAAGAGGCAGGGATTGCCGCTATTCGCGGTGAAAAGAGGGAGGTTACCTTAAGGTTCGCGCCGCATGTTCGTCTCACACCGGAGGCGCTGCGGCTGCTGACTCACGTCTTCCGCCATCACCGTTTCACCGCTGACTCTGTTGTCATCGGCTTAGCTTCTCCTCAGGTGGTTAAAGAGGTGGAGGAGATGCTGGGGATTCTGGAGCGCGCGCTCACTGAGGGCAAACGCATTGTCAAAGATGCAATAGTCCGTTAGCCCCCGACTATCGGTCATCCATCTGGAGGGACACACATTCATGGCAAAAGCGACGATTGAAGAGGCTGCTTCAGGCGACATTCAGCGCGGCGAGCTGCTGGCACTCTATCGTTTAATGGTTCTTATACGCCGATTCGAAGAATCGACCTATCGCAAGTTTCGCGAGGGAAAGATGGGCGGCTACCTGCACCGCTACGACGGGCAGGAGGCGCTGGTCGCGGGAGTAGTACCGCAGCTTCGCCTGCCAGGAGACTATATCCTTTCTACCTATCGCGATCATGCGCACGCGCTCGCCTGCGGCACCGACCCGAAGGCGGTGATGGCGGAGTTGATGGGGCGCGTTACGGGATGCGCGGGCGGCAAAGGCGGCTCGATGCACCTGATTGACCCGCCGCGCGGTTTTCTGGGCGGCGATGGGATCGTCGGCGGTCCGGTTCCCGTAGCGACCGGCGTCGGATTCGCGATCAAGTATCGCGGCACGGACAATGTCTGCGTCTGCTACTTCGGTGACGGCGCCATGAATCAGGGCGGCGTACACGAAGCCATGAACATGGCGGGACTGTATAAGCTGCCCATCCTCTACATTCTGGAGAATAACCAGTACGCGATGGGAACCTCCGTTCAGCGCTCCACCGGTCAGTTGGACTTTGTGCTGAAGGCGGAGGCGCACGGTATCCAGGGCGAGAAGATTGACGGCATGGATGTGCTGACGGTGCGGGACACCGCCCGGCGCATTCTGGAGCGAATCCGGCAGACGGGCGAACCCTATTTCCTGGAGATGACCTGCTATCGTTTCATCGGGCACGGCATCGGCGACGACAACACCCAGGGATATAAGTTCTATCGCACGGAAGAGGAGTTGGATACCTGGAAACAGCGCGACCCGATTGCGCGGCTGCGCGACTACCTGACCGCGCGCGATATGCTCTCGGAGGCGGAGGCGGAGACCATCGAGCAGGAGGTGCGTCGCACCGTACAGGAGTCTATCGAGTTCGCGGAAGCCAGCCCCGAGCCGCCGCTGGACAGCCTTTACGAACATGTGTTTGTGAATCATCAGGAGTAGATCACGCATGGCAGTGATGAGATATCAGGAGGCGCTGCGTCTCGCAATGACCGAGGAGATGGAGCGCGATGCAAATGTATTTCTGTGCGGCGAGGAGATCGGGCAGTATCAGGGAACCTACCGCGTGACGGAAGGGCTTCAGCAGAAGTTCGGACCGATGCGGGTGCTGGACACCCCGATCAGCGAGGTCGGCATTGCCGGACTGGCAACCGGCGCGGCAATGGTCGGTCTGCGTCCGGTCGCCGAGTTTATGACCTGGTCGTTTGCGCTTTCGGCAATGGATCAGATCGTCAACCATGCCGCGAAGATCACCTATATGTCGGGCGGGCGTATTCGCTGTCCGGTCGTTTTTCGCGGTCCGGTCGGGCGCGGCGGGCAGTTGTCCGCGCAGCACTCGATGAGTCTGGAGTCCTGGTACGCTCATACCCCCGGTCTGAAGGTGGTTGCCCCCGCGACTCCCGCCGATGTGAAAGGGCTGTTCAAAATGGCGGTTCGCGACGATAACCCGGTGATCTTCATGGAGCATACCGCGCTCTATCCGCAGCGCGGCGAAGTGCCGGAAGACCCGGAGTTCACGATACCTTTCGGGGTGGCGGCGGTACGTCGCGAAGGGGCGGATGTGACGGTGGTCGCCTACTCGCACATGGTGGGCGTCTGCCTGAAGGCGGCGGATATTCTGGCGCAGGAAGGCATCGAGTGCGAGGTCATTGACCTGCGAACGCTGGTTCCGCTGGACATGGAGACGATTCTGACCTCCGTTCGCAAGACCAACCGGGCGGTGGTGACGCAGGAAGAGTGGAAGAACGTCGGATTTGCGGCGGAGGTCGTGACGCGAATCTACGAGCAGGCGTTCGACTATCTGGACTCGCCGGTGGAGCGCGTCGGAGGCGCCGATGTGCCGATGCCCTACGCCCGTAATCTGGAGCGCGCCGCCATTCCGCATGAGAGCGACGTAATCGAAGCGGTTCGCCGCACAATGGCGTAGCGCGAATTGATCTGTTTGAAGGAAAACCTATGATTGAGATTCGCATGCCCAAGATGGGCGATGGCATGGAAGAGGGAACGATCCTGCGCTGGATCAAGCATGAGGGCGACCAGATCGCCGTCAACGACGAGATCGCGGAGATCGAGACCGACAAGGCGAACGTCCCGATCCCGGCGGAGGATGCCGGAATACTGGCGCAGGTGGTGGTGGAGGAGGGAAAGACCGTTCCGGTCGGCGCCATCATCGCCTACATCAATCCGCCGGGAACGGTTCCGCCGGATAACGGAATGCCGGATCGCGTCGCCACGGGCGAAGCCGGTTCGACAACGCCCGACGCCTATGACGTGATCCCCGATGTGGACATTCATCCGCCTGTCGTGGTGCATGAGCATGTCAAGGTCTCGCCGATTGCCCGCCGCATGGCGGAGGAGATGGGACTGGACCTCTCTCAGATCGCCGGAACCGGCGGCGGCGTGGGGAGAATCACCAAGCGGGACGTGATGACCTACCTGGCGGGAAAACGCGAGAGCGGAAC
Organism: uncultured Chthonomonadaceae bacterium; assembly: GCA_964429855.1. Classification (GTDB taxonomy): domain Bacteria; phylum Armatimonadota; class Chthonomonadetes; order Chthonomonadales; family CAJBBX01; genus CALLMM01. The sequence continues at coordinate 26,314 of CAYSDM010000001.1, read as the reverse complement.
GCCTGCCGCCGTAAAAACGCCACTCCCGACCGCCGCAACGCCTGCTCCCACGGTCGCCGAGACTCCCCGGAAGCCTGTGCCGGTTCCCGCCGCCTCCCCGACCACAACCACGCTGGCGGCTCCCGCCGCGCCGACGCAGGAGGGGCAGGATACCGAGATCAGCCGGATGCGCCGCACGATTGCCCGGCGCACCGTACAGAGTAAACAGACGATCCCTCATTTCTACCTGGTGATGCCGGTCGACATGGATCGCGCCATGAAGCTGCTGTCCGATCTCAACGCCGACACGCCCGACCAGAAGATCACCGTCAACGATCTGATCGTCAAGGCGTGCGCAGTCGCGCTGACGAAATACCCCGATGTGAATGTCTCCTACACCCCGGACGAGAAGATTCGCCGTTACAGCGCGATCAATATCGGCATCGCGGTCGGAACGGACGACGGTCTGACCGTGCCGGTCATTTCGGATTGCGGCAGCCGATCCCTCCGACAGATTTCGGCGGAGGCGAAAGCGTTGATCGGCAAGGCGCGCGGCGGCACGCTGACCCCGCAGGAGATGTCCGGCGGCACGTTCAGCGTCTCCAATCTGGGGATGTTCGGCGTGGAGGAGTTCGCCGCCATCATCAACCCGCCGGAGTCGGCGATCCTGGCGGTGGGCGCGGTTGCGCCGGAGGTGACGGTTCGCGAAGACGGCGGCTACGAAACGCGCCAGCGGATGCGCATAACCCTCTCCTGCGACCACCGCACGGTGGACGGCCTGCTCGGGGCGAAGTTCCTGCAGGAGATTCGCCGCCTGCTCGAAAACCCGTTCAGCCTGCTGGCGTAGCGAAAACCGGTACAGCGATGAACCTTCTGTCCATCGCTGTACAGATCTAGTACGTCGTCAAGGCAGTTCAGGTGGATGTCATTCTGAGCGCAGCGAAGAATCTTAAGATGTCTCGCTGCGCTCAACAGGACAGTCAGGCGATGCAGCCGTTCTACCGTGAAGGAGAACTGGCGGCAGCCTGAGCGATCTCACCTGCCGCTACGCAACGCGCTTGGAGAGCACGCTCTTCTCGTAGCAGCGCACCTCCTCCAGCCAGGCAGCGCCGACCGGAACGCCCATCTTCTCGCAGTAGTAGTCCCATACCGCCCCGAACGGCAGCGTCTTGTTCTCCTCCATCAACGCCAGCCGCGCCGTCAGATCATTATCTATCTCCACTCTGCGCAGCGTCTCAATCGGCTCCAGCAGCGCCAGCAGCAGCGACTTGATCATGCAGCGCGTGCCGATGACCCAGGCAGCCACCCGGTTGATGCTGGCGTCAAAGAAGTCCAGCCCGATATGGGTGCGTCCCAGGTAGTCGCCGCGCACCAGTTCCTCGCCAATCGCCCGCAGATCGTCGGAGAGGATCACCACATGGTCGCTGTCCCACCGAACGCCCCGGCTGACATGCAGGAGTATCTCGTCGAGGTAGAGCAGCACAGAGGAGATCTTATCGGCGATGGTCTCCGTCGGATGGAAGTGTCCGGCGTCCAGGCAGAGCAGCAGCCTGCGGTCACGGTTCGCCATCGCGTAGCCCATGTAGAACTCATGCGAACCGACCACATAGCTCTCCGACCCGATGCCGAACAGCTTGCACTCTACCGCGTCCAGATGATAGCGCGGATCGAGCGGCTCGGCAAACATCTCATCCAGCGAACGGCGCAGTATCTCGCGCGGCGTCTTTCGGTCTACCGGGATGTCCTTGTACCCATCGGGAATCCAGACATTGGTGACGCAAGGCGTGCCGAGCGTTTTGCCCATCTGTTCGCCGATTTTGCGGCAGGCGATCCCGTGATCCACCCAGAAGCGGCGAATGCCCTCATCGCGGCTGGAGAGGGTGAATCCATCATTAGCAAGCGGATGGGAGAAGTAGGACTGATTGAAGTCCATGCCCAGCCCGTTCGCCTTCGCCCATTCGGTCCAGCGCGAGAAGTGCTCGTAAGTCAACGCATCACGCTCCACCTTTTTGCCGCCGGTCTCCGCATAGATGGCGTGCAGGTTCAGGCGATGCTTGCCGGGGAGCATCCGGTAGGTCATCTCCAGATCGGCGCGCAGTTCGTCGGCGTTTCGCGCCTTGCCGGGATAGTTCCCGGTCGCCTGAATGCCGCCGCCGGTCAGCCCCTCATCGTTCTCAAAGCCTCCCACATCATCTCCCTGCCAGCAGTGCAGGGAGATGGGAATGGATGCCAGACGCTCCATCGCCTGATCGGTATCCACGCCGAGACTCGCATAGCGTTCTCGCGCCAGTTCGTACGCTTTTTCGATCATTGCCTCATTGCCTTTCCGGTAACCAGAGTCAGCGGAATGATATCCGCCTCCGGTTGATAGGAGTTCAAAGCTTCGCCGCGCGCTCCGTTGGCGGTCGGCTCCTGCAGCTCAATCGGCGCGACCGCGCCGACCAGATGCGAGCCTCCTGTAAAGAGGACGCGGATATAGTTTTCCGTATAACCTGCCAGCAGCCCGCCCTCGCTCTCCTTCTCCTCCACCAGCACCGGCATCACCCGTCCCAGAAAACGGGCGATATAGCGCTGCTGCGTCTCGCGGCAGACGGCAGCCAGTTCCTGACTGCGCGCCTCCTTCTCCTCCTCCGGCACGGTGTCCGAGAAAGAGGCGGCGGGCGTTCCGGGACGGGGCGAGTAACGGAACAGATGCGCCCGCGCAAAACCGACCTCCCGCGCCACCTTCAGCGTACTCTCAAACGCCGCCCGATCCTCGCCGGGAAAGCCGACCATGATATCGGAGGTGATCGCCAGATCGGGAAGACGGCGACAGGCGCGTTCGCACAGCCGGAGAAAGAAAGACTGGTCATACGGGCGGTTCATACGCTGCAGGATGCCGCTGTCGCCGCTCTGGAGCGGTATATGCAGATGATTGCACAGCTTCGGCTCCTCCGCAAAGGCATCCAGCAGCGATTCGGTCACCTGCGTCGGTTCGATGGAGGAGAGTCGCACCCGCTCGATTCCCGGCACATTTGCCAGAATGCGCAGCAGTCCCCCCAGGTCCGGTCCGCCCGATCCGGTCTCCGGTCCGTAGGCTCCCACCAGCACCCCGGTAATCACGATCTCGCGATAGCCGCGCTCCGCCAGACGCTCCACCTCCGCCTTCACCTCCGCCGCCGGACACGAAAACATCACCCGGCGCGTGTAGGGAATGGAACAGAACGAACAAAAGACGTTGCAGCCATCCTCGATCTTGACGGTGGCGCGGGTTCGTCCTGCCGGCCTGGGCGGTCGCGCCGCAGGCGCATCTGCCAGTTCCTTCACGAATCGGGGAAAGGCGCGTAAAAGATGCGCCAGCGCACGCATCTTCTCATGGTTCGGGACGACCAGCGTCGCCTCCTCCACCGTTTCCCCTTTTATCTTCGCCATCTCCCCGTAGCAGCCGGTCATCACAACCACCGCCTGCGGATTCTGGCGCGCCAGTCGGCGCACTGTCTGGCGGGACTTACGCTCTGCCGACTGCGTGACCGAACAGGTATTGATGACATAGACGTCAGCGGGCAAGTCGATCTCGGTGATCGTAAAGCCACGCTCCTCGAAATCATCGAGAATGCGCTGCGTCTCGTACTGATTGACCTTGCATCCCAGGGTTGTAAAGGCAGCCGTCGGCATAGATAAAAAACCTCACCCGAACGGAAAGCGAGCGCGTCCCAGTGATGCGCCGCCCTCCATCGCGTTGACTTGCCGAGAGTCTACCAGAAAAATCGGTGAATAGCACTTCGCGCTCTGCCGCAAATCGAAACCCTCTCCGCAGAATTTTCTCTTTTTTCACGATAAACATGTTGTCACCTTGCAGTGAAAACCGCGTCGAACAGAGTATATGAATTACGGATGTTGCGCGGATGGGTATCCGGTCCCGGCGTACATCTGTGAGCAACATCCCGCAGAAATCAGGGAGTGAGAAGGTTTGAGTCAAGATACGGAACTGTCCCCGCATCGCCGTCGCTTTCTGCGCCAGGTCATAACCGGGACCGCCAGCCTTATTGCCGCCATTACGCTCTTCCCGGCGCTTGGAACTTTACTGGCTCCTGTGTTCCAACGTCGGCAGGGACGGCGCGTGAAGCTGCTTTTGAACTCTCCCGACGATGTAAATTCCCGCACCTTTGTCCCGGCGCGCTATGAGGGACAGCCGCCGACCGCCCCCGGCGTCTTCCTGAAACGCGAAGACGACGGACAGATTACGGCGATCTCGGCGCGCTGTACGCACGCAGGCTGCGCGGTAGAATGGCGCGGCTCGGAACAGCAGTTCTTCTGCCCCTGCCATCAGGGACGATTCGACGGCGTGGGCAAGAACATCTCCGGACCGCCGCTGCGTCCTCTGGAGCGTCTCTCGGTGCAACAGGTCGCCGACGGAGAGTTCACGATTGAGGAGCCGCACGTTTGAAACGAAGTAGACGAAACTCGCCCCTTTACTGGCTGGAAGAGCGCACAGGACTGCGGACGTTGACAGCGCGCCTGCTGGAAGGGCGCGTGGAACGGCGAGGCGCGTGGCTGCGAACCACCGGCATGACCTGCCTCCTCCTTCTGCTGATGATGACGGTAACCGGCGCGATTCTCGGTCTCTACTATACTCCCTCTCCCGATTCCGCCTATAGAGATATTCTGGCGCTGGAAGAGAACCCGATGAGCCGCTTTCTGCGCGGGCTGCACCATTGGGGGGCCGCCGCGCTGATCGTTCTGAGCGGGCTGACGGTGGCGCGCATGTTCTTTGGGGCGGAGTATCGCCAACGGGGCGACCTGCCCTGGATCGCCTCCATTCTCTTCCTGGTCTTCCTGTTAAAGCTGCAGTTGACCGGTCATCTGCTTCCCTGGGACACCAATGCTGCCGCGACCGCCAGCATTGAAGCGGGCATTGCGGGCAATGTCTGGGTTGTCGGTCCCTACCTTCAGCGTTTCATTCTGGGCAGTCCCCTTCTGAACGCCGACACCCTCTCACGCTGGTACGGTTTTCACATTCTGCTGCTTCCGGCGGCGCTCCTGCTTCTGGTGGGTCTGCCCCTCCTTGGGTCACGTCTGCGACCCTCCTCCGCGCAGGAGGAGACCGCCGATCCGGACGCTCACTCCGTCCCGACAGACCCCTACTATCCGACCCACATGGCGCGGGAGATGGTCGTCGCGGCAGGCGTTTTTCTGGCGGTTGCGGCGCTGGCGCACTTTACACGGACTCCGTTGGAGCAGGAAGCGACGACGGAGAATCTGCAGGATTACGTCGCGCGCGCCGAATGGTACGTGATGCCTCTACACGCCCTGATCCAGATTCCCCCTTTCAACAATGCGGCTCTGGAGCCGATCGCCACCGTCGTCCTTCCCGGAGCGCTCGTAACCGTTCTGCTTACCCTGCCATTTCTTGACCACAACCCGGAACGTCGTCTTCGCAAGCGTCCATTCGCACTGGTCGCGGGGATCCTTACGCTGACATCGGCGATTGCCCTGAGCGCCTACTCTACCTGGAAGGAGCAGCCCCCGGCATCCGCGCGCCCCGGCTCTTCTCCGCCGGTACAACAGCCCTCTCCACCGGTCGCCAGCGCAGGCGGTCTGAATCCGCAGCGGGTCGCGCAGGGGAAGAGGCTCTATGAGGCGCAGGGATGCGGCGCATGTCATCGTATCGCCGGACAGGGCAACCAAACCGGAACCGACCTGACCGCCATCGGCAAGCGCAGACCGGATCGCAACTGGCATATCGCGCATCTGATGGATCCGAAGACGAAAATCCCCCACTCCCCGATGCCCTCCTACTCCCATCTGAAGCGGGAAGAGCTTCAGGCGCTTGCGGAGTATCTCGTCAGCCTTCAGTAGAAGCGCGATTCGACGCGCGCGCCCCGCTCCGCTCCTTCCCGCGAGGCGTTCCTGTATGCGCGTATTCCAGATTCAGGGAGGAGACCGGCAGGGCTTTGCGGAACAAAAGAGCCAGTCTGTAGAGGGAGAGAGTTTGTATGCCGACGCTGGTATTAGAGATAGGATCCGAAGATATGCCTGCCGGAGCCATCGCGCAGGCGCTGGAGCAGTTACGCGACGAGGCGACCGCCAGACTGGAACAGGAGCGGTTGAGCGCCACAAAAGTCGAGGTTTTCGGCACACCGCGCCGCCTGATCCTGCGCGCCGAGAACGTTCCTTCTCGACAGCCCGATCAGGAGCGCGAAGTGCGCGGTCCGGCGCGCTCCGTCGCCTTTGACGCCGCAGGGAAACCGACCGGAGCCGCCATCGGCTTTGCCCGCAAGCAGGGCATTCCCGTCGAATCCCTGGAGATTATTGGCACGCCGCAGGGAGAGTATGTGCAGGCGCGCGTGACCGATCTGGGGCGACCTGCGCACACGGTTCTGGGCGAGGTTCTGGCGGAGATTATTCGGAACCTGACCTTTCCGAAACTGATGCGCTGGGGAGAGAACAAGGCGCGCTATGTGCGCCCTCTGCGCTGGATCGTCGCGCTGCTGGACTCCGAGTTGATTCCGATGGAGATCCTCGGCGTGGAGTCGGATCGCGTCTCTCGCGGGCATCGAACGCTTTCGCCGGATTCGTTCACGCTGAATCACGCTGAGGATCTGCTCGTTCAGCTTCCCGCCCGCTTTGTGATGTATGATCCGGCGGAGCGTCGGCGGAGAATCCGGGAGCAGGCGGACGCGCTGGCTCGGGAAGCGGGCGGGGTGATCCCGTGGGATGAGGGGCTGCTGGAGGAGAACGTCTATCTGGTGGAGTGGCTCACCGTCTTCCAGGGCAAATTCGACCGCGCCTTTCTGGAACTGCCCCGTCCGGCGCTGGTCACCGCCATGAAGAAGCATCAGCGATACTTCCCGGTACAGAACGCGCAGGGGATGCTGCTTCCCTGCTTTATCGCCGTTCGCAACGGCAATACCGAGCATCTGGACATCGTGCGTGAAGGCAATGAGCGCGTGCTGACGGCGCGTTTCTCCGATGCGAGATTCTTCTATCAGCATGACCGCGAGGTTCCCCTGGAACAGATGGCGGAAAAACTGGGAAGGCTGATCTTCCAGGAAAAACTGGGAACGATGGCGCAGAAGCGGGAGCGTCTGGAGCGGCTGGCACAAGCGATTGCCGAAGCGCGAGGACTGAAGGAGGAGGAGCGGTCCCTCGCTGTGCGCGCCGCAAGGCTCTGCAAAGCCGATCTGGTGAGTCAGATGGTGGTGGAGCTTCCCGCCCTGCAGGGGATCATGGGACGCGAATATGCCCTCGCCGCAGGAGAAGACCCCCGCGTTGCCGACGCTATTGCGGAACACTATCTGCCCCGATCCGCCGGAGACGCCCTGCCTGTCTCGCTGACCGGCTCGCTGCTGGCGGTCGCGGATCGTCTGGACACCCTGGTCGGCTATGTGGGTCTGGGCATTCTGCCCTCTGGCTCCAGCGATCCCTATGGTCTGCGCAGGGCGGCGCAGGGATTAACTCAGCTTCTGGCGCGCGACACGGAGATGCCCGCGCTCACGGAACTGTTTCTCGATTCGGCGCGCATCTACGCGCAGGTCAATGGGGAGACGTTCGATCTGCCGAAACTGCATGACGATCTGCGGGGGCTGTGCGACCAGAGGGTGGAGGCGTTTCTGCAGGAGCGCGGCGTTCGTTACGATCTCATTGATGCGACGCTGGAGGGCGGCGGTATCTATCGTTCGCTGGTCTGCGGCACGGTACGACGCGCCGAGACGCTGCGAATCGTCGCGCAGGAGAGCGACTTTGTTCCCAATGTACAGGCGGCGGCGCGAACCTCCAACATTCTGCGCGCCGCGGGCGTTCCGCTGCTGACCGCTCCACTCTCCCCCGGAGGCGCATCGCGCACGCAGCCCCGGTTGCAGGAGGCGCTGACAGAGGAAGCGGCGAAGATCTCCCCCGAACGCCTGCAGGAGCCGCGAGAGATCGCGCTCTACGAGACGGCAACGCGACTGATTCCGGAGGTGGCGCGCCTGACGACCGCCTATGAGTATGCGGCGCTCTATCGCGCGCTCGACTCCCTGCGCGAAACGGTGAACGCCTTCTTCGATCACGTGATGGTGATGGCGAAGGAGGAGGAGCTTCGCGTCAATCGGCTGGCGCTGCTGCACCTGGTCGATTCGCTCTACCGCACGCTGGCGGACTTCACGAAGGTCGTTATCGCGTAGATCGCCTCATCATCGCGTAGATCGCCTCATCATCGCGTAGATCGCCTCATCTTTTGGATAGCGGATGTAGACCGCCCGCGCGCGATAGAAGCGCGCCAGCGCGCGCCCTCTCTCAGCGCCGAGGACGCTGACAGCGGTGGAGAGGCTGTCGGAGGTGAGTCCGTCCGCCGCCACAATGGTTACGGCGATGCGGGTGGTCAGTCCGAGACCGGTGCGCGGGTCCACAATATGGGAGTAGCGTTTGCCGTCAAACTCCACAAACTGCTCGGTATCGCCGGAAGTGGAGATGCCGACATTGCGGAAGTGCTCGATCCGAGGCGATTCGGTTCCGGCGGCGTTGGGAATCTCAATACGCCAGCCCTTTTTACCGGGAGGGGCATCGCTGACCACGATATCGCCGCCGATCTCGATCATAGCGCTCCGAATGCCGTGCTTTTTCAGTTCGCGCTGCCCTTGATCGCCCGCATAGCCTTTGGCGATCCCGCCCAGATCGAGCCGCATACCCGCCGTCAGAAGCTGCGCCGCGCGTTCGCGGGGATCGAGGCGAACCTTTCGCCAGCCGACAACGGCGCGCGCCTGCTCCCGCTCCTGTGGCGCGGGGAACTGACCGGAGCGCCGGGCGTGACGCCAGAGCGCGACCATCGGTCCAATGGTCGGGTCGAACGCGCCCTCGCTGCGCTCTGCGACCTGCAGGGCGCGCTCTAAAACGAGATAAAGATCGTCACTGATCTTCACCGGCGGACCGCCCGCCTTCGCGCAAAGCTGCATCAATTCGCTGGTCGGGCGATAGTCGCTCATGATCTGTTCCAGGTCCGCCATACGCTGAAAGGCGGCGGCGCAGGCGCGTTTTGCCTGCGCCTCATCCTGCGCATAGACGACAATTCGGGCTTGCACGCCCATGATGAGTTGGGTATACTGAAATTCAGTCAGGTTCGCCTCTGACGCCCCGGCGTGCAGTTTTCCCCCGATCAGTACGGAAAGGCTTAACATGGCTATAAGTGACCGCATTTCACACACCTCATCTCACGTTTCCGGCAGACCTGCTGCGCCGCGGACGACCTGCTGTCGCCTGACGGCTCTACTGTTAATGATAACATATACGCTTGCCGCGTTCGCTCTTCCCGCACAGACCCCCGGTCAGCCTTTTACGCAGTCTATTCCCGGAACCCTGGTCTCGTTTGACATGATCCCTGTACCGGGCGGAGAGATGAGCGTCACGGAGAAGGATGGCAAAACCCGCACGGTGCAGGTAAAACCGTTCTGGATCGGGAAGTATGAAGTGACCTGGGACGAATATGATGTGTTTCTCTTCCGGCAGGATACCGGCGGCAAGGTCGGCGGCGGCGGGAATGCGGATGCCGTTGCGCGACCAAGCAAGCCCTACGGCGCGCCGGATCGCGGTTACGGACACAAAGGCTACCCCGTAATCAGCGTCACCTTCTTTGCGGCGAAGGAGTACTGCCGCTGGCTGTCGCTGCGAACCGGCAAACGATTCCGACTGCCCACCGAGATCGAATGGGAGTATGCCTGTCGGGCTGGAGCCGCGCCGCCCACCGAGGAGCAGCTTGACCGCTACTCCTGGTATGGCGATAACTCGGAAGATCGGACGCGCCCGGTCGGTAAAAAACAGCCAAATGCCTGGGGAGTGTACGACATGATCGGAAATGCCGCCGAGTGGTGCGCCACGCCGGACGGCAAGGGAGCGCTGCGAGGAGGCTCCTTTATGAACAATCCCGATAAGGTCGGTCCCGCAGCGCGCGCCCTCTACTCCCGGGACTGGCAGGTAACCGACCCGCAGAATCCCAAAAGCCGCTGGTGGCTCTCCGATGGACCGTTTGCCGGATTCCGTATAGTCTGTGATCCTGCGACGGCGAAACCTGCCTCGGAGACGCCCTGATTTCCAATAGTCTGTGCGTATCTGTTTTCACTCTATGAAGCGAGGGAGATTTATGGACGAGAAGAAGAACGCCGCGCCGACAACGGATGCGCTGTCGCGCCGCGACTTTATCAAGGCTTCCGCCGGAGTCGCCGGAATCGCGGCGCTGGCTGCGACCGGCAACTATGCATTTGCGCAAGGCTCTGATCGAATCCGCGTCGGGCTGATCGGCTGCGGCGGACGGGGAACCGGCGCGGCGGGAGACTGCGCCAACGCTGCACCAGGAATTGAGATCGTCGCACTGGGAGATGCCTTCAAAGACCGCGTAGACGGCTGTAAAAACGGGCTGCGGGGGCTGGGCGATAAATTCAAAGTTACGGATGACCGCTGTTTCGTCGGGTTCGATGCCTACAAACGGGTGATTGACAGCGGCGTGGATATGGTGATCCTCGCGACGCCTCCCGGATTCCGCCCGGAGCACCTGCGCTATGCCATAGAGAAGGGCAAGCACGTTTTTATGGAGAAGCCCGTCGCGACCGACGCCCCCGGCGTGCGTCTGGTCATGGCAAGCGCGGATTCCGCCCAACAGAAGAGACTCGGCATCGTTGCGGGAACGCAGCGACGCCACCAGAATAACTACGTCGCCTGCATGAAACGCATTCATGACGGCGCACTCGGCAAGATCGTAGCGGCGCAGTGTTACTGGAATCAGGGAGGTCTGTGGAATAACGGACGACAGCAAGGCTGGACAGACATGGAGTGGCAGGTGCGTAACTGGCTCTACTTCACCTGGCTCTCCGGCGACCATATCGTGGAGCAGCATGTCCACAACCTGGATGTCGTCAACTGGGCGTTGCAGACCCATCCGGAGCGATGCGTCGGCATGGGTGGACGGCAGGCGCGCACCGACCCGGCATACGGTCATATCTACGACCACTTCGCCATCGAGTACTACTATCCCAACGGTGTGCGCGTCATGAGCATGTGCCGCCAGCAGGATGGAACCGCCTCCAACGTCTCCGAACATCTGATCGGAACGAAGGGCAACTCCAACGCCTGCACCTATATCGGCGGGGAGAACCGATGGCGCTTCGAAGGTCAGAATAACAATCCCTATATACAGGAGCATACTGACCTGATCGCCAGCATTCGGGCAGGACAACCGCTCAACGAAGGACGCCAGATCGCCGAAAGCACCCTGACCGCCATCATGGGACGCATGTCCTGCTATACCGGACAGGAGATCAGTTGGGAGCAGGCGCTTAATTCACAGGAGAATCTGGTTCCGGCGAAGCTGGAGTTTGGCGCGCTGGAAGTTCCGCCGGTTGCCATCCCCGGCAAGACGCCGTTCAAGTAGATACTCCGGTCAGGGGCGCGAGCAGCGCGCCCCTGACCCCCGATACGCGATCTCCGGTGAATATTCTCTTCATTCTGATAGACACGCTTCGCGCAGACCATCTGGGCTGCTACGGCTACCCGAAACCGACCAGCCCGACCATAGACCGGCTGGCGCAGGAGGGGACGCTGTTTGAGCGCTGCTTCGCGCCCGGAATCCCGACCACTCCCGCGCACACCACCCTCTATACCGGACAGCACCCCCTGACACATAACATTGTCTGTCACGGCGGCGCCGCCGACCTCGACCGCCGAACGCCGGTGCTGCCGGAACTGCTTCAGCAGGCAGGCTATACCACCGCCGCCGTAGATAACCTGTTCGACATCAAGCCCTGGCTGGCGCGAGGATATGAGTTCTACATCAATCCCTCGTTCCATCATCGCGCCCGGCTGCTGGTCACCTGCGAAGAGCAGAACGCCCGCGCCATTCCCTGGTTGAAGGCGCACGCGCACGAAAAGTTCTTTCTCTTCGTCCACTACTGGGAGCCGCACACTCCCTACCTCCCCCCGAATCGCTACCGAAAGTTCTGGGATGAGCGAGACCCCTTCGATCCGGCGGCGAAGACGCTGGAGCCGATTAAACAGACCCCCTTCTGGGGCATGTGGGGAGACACCTGGTTTCAAAAGCTCGGTCCGGTGACCGATGCGGACTATATCGCCTCGCTCTATGACGGCGAGATCAATCATGTGGATGAGGGAGTCGCACAGCTTCTGGAGGCGCTGGAGAAGACCGGCGCAGCGGACGACACGCTGGTGATCCTGACCGCCGATCACGGCGAGGTGATGACCCGCAACGGGATATTCTTCGACCATCACGGCTTATATGAAGAGAATGTGCGCGTGCCGCTCATCCTGCGCCTGCCGGACCGCCTGCCGGCCGGGCGGCGCGTTTCACAGATGATTCAGCATCTCGATTTTGCCCCCACCCTGCTTCGCCTGGCGGGAAGCCGCGTCCCGCAGAGCATGGAGGGAAAAGACTTCTGGCCTCTGGCGGAGGGAACCGACGAAAGCCGACTGTGGGAGCGCGTTGTCTGCTGCGAAAACACCTGGCAGGCGAAATGGGCAGTGCGAACTGATCAGTACAAGTTCATCCTCTCGCGCTTCCCGGATCGCTACGGGACTCCTATGCGCGAACTCTATCACCTCTGCGACGATCCTGGCGAATCCCGCAGCATCGCCGAAACGGAGACGCAGACGGCGGAGGAACTGGAGCAGTGGCTGGAGGAGTGGATCGCGGCGGGACTGGCGCGAACAGGGCGCGCAGAAGATCCGCTTCGCGCGCAGAGCATCACTCTCGGCAGACGCTGGGACGACTGGCTCAAGCGGCAGGCAGGCGAAAAACAGACGTAGAGAGACAAAGCCCTCGCTGCTCTTTCTGCAGCGAGGGCAATGCGAGGGGTACGACCGTAACAGGCTAAGGCGGAGGCGCAGAACGATAGGCGCGCTCTGCCGGAGCCGTCGTTTCCTGTCCAGATTCTCCCCTTTCCGCCCCATAGCCGGGGATTCGCGAATTAGCATCTGAACCGACCGTCATCTTCGCTCCTCCGGCGGGGCGCGGCTCGCGATTCACCATGTACCATCCGCCCGCCAGAATGATTGCCGCAACCGCCAGCAGTATGGCTACGGCCGCGGGCATCGGCATCTCCCTTCTCAACCCTCTCTCTTTTTTCTGCATTTCACCAGGCTCCTGTCGGTAAGGGGCTGCCAGGACAGCCCCTCGACCGTGTACTTAGAGGGAGAAGTCGTAGTCCGGGCGGAACAGCCAGCTATGACATCCGTCCCACCAGCGCGCCTGCGGAAATCCGTTGGCATCGTAGGTAGAGAAGGGATCGGTGCGATAGTCGTTGTTCGTCAGACTGGCGGCGACCTTGCGCCACTTCACATGCCCGTCCACCATCTGGAAGTTCATCCCGCCGGAGTGTACCAGAGCGGTTCCGATAAAGCCGAACCAGCCGCTGCGTCCGCCATTCGCCGCGACACAGCCCTGCGCGGCGCGCGGAATGTATCGGCAGGCGGGATCGCTTCCCCGACAGCGCAGGAACGGATTGACTCCCGTGTAGCCCTTCAGATAGCCCTTGCCGGTTCCTTCCCACAGATTGGGGAGCATGGACGGACTGGCGACACCCGCCAGCGGATAGGTCATCAGCAGTCCGTTGTACATGTATGAGGTATTCCCCCACGCCTTGCGCGCATTGGCATAATCGCTGCTGCCGAAAGCCAGTTCCGTGGCGGCGGAGGGACAACGAGTGATCTCCATATTCTTCACATACGGCTGCACGGCGTTCGACCAGTGCAGAGACATGCCTGAGACCCACCCTGGATGAGAGGTGCGCCAGTCGGCAGGATAGTCCCCGACATAGGGAACGCCGTCGCCGAACACGTCCCACTGCCCGAACATGAAGCCGTACCCGAAGGGAAACTGCTCGTCATAATCCTGAATATACATCATAAACCCGTTGCTCCACTGCTTCATGTTGGAGAGGCAGGAAGTCTGTCGGGCTTTTTCCCGGGCTTGAGCGAAGACCGGGAAGAGAATGGCGGCAAGTATCGCAATAATTGCTATAACGACAAGCAATTCGATCAGTGTAAAGCCGCCCTGTCGCGTCCGTTGCTGCATAGGTCTTTCCTCCTATTATTAGGCGAGAGTGCATGCCTCTCGCTCGAGATGCTGCCGTATTGAATGGTGTTTTCTCTATGCATTACTTCAGCGTAATCCTCGCGTTTGAACTGCCATTCGCACGCGACGGGTAATGCGCGCCACACTGCGCCGCGTCTATCCGGGCTGCGGAGACTGCATCGGCTGCGGGACGGGGCGAATCCGATGCATTATCTGTTTCATATCCCTCAGCGACATCTGCATGGGCAGACGAAATTCCTGGGCGATAGCCCGACGAACCATATCCTGATCCTGCGGACTGAGTTGATCTACACGCGAAAAGATGTTTGTCCAGTCCACCTGAATCCCAGCCATGCGCGCCACGCGCATCTTGCGCGCCTCATCGCGCTCCTCAACGACCTGCCGCAACTGGGAATAGATCGCCTGCTGCCCGTCTCCGCCACGCAGTTCCAGAATACGAGCCACCTCGGAAAGCGCGTCCGTAGAGGCTTTCTCCTGCGCCTGGCTGATCCGCAACTGCCCGTAACTGTAAAGCGCCATCATCACTGCCAGCGCCGTCATTGCCACCATTAAACTACGTAAAGCCTGCGGGTTGTCGGTTTTCAACGGTGCATTTCCTACCATCTTGCCTTCTCCTGACTGAAGTTTACAGATCACTGCGTTCGGTAATAAGGTATATCTGTTTCCTCAAACAGGAGATAGTCTGATTCTATCCTGCTGGAAACAGCCTTTGCTTCTTCAATATTGCTATTTTAGCAAATCAGGCGTGATGCATCTGACGGTCTTCGGCAGCCGTATTGTCTTGCATACCTGTATAAAAAAGCGGGTTCAGGGAGGGATGTGTGGAGCCTTCCAGCCCTGAACCCAATAGAGGAGGTATCTCCTGTCGGGCGTCTTCCCTTCGCTTCGACAGGAGAGACACTCATCAGCAAACGCGGTAAGTGTATTCTATCGGGAAGAGACACAGGGTTGCTTCTTGAAAATTGCGGTTTTCAAATAATTCTCAATCTCATTTTCATTGAGCGGGAAAAACGGACCGTATCCCGCATTCGATAGAGGAACCGCCCTTCGGAGTCCGAAAATCAAAGTAGCAGTGTTTCGCTTTTTCGGCATGAAACACCCAGCCCGCGTTTCGGGTCTCCTTTCTTCAGAAACGATGAACCTTTCGAGACGAAACGGGTACTAAGACAGTAGATAGACACGGTGAAACCGCGCCTGTGCGGGAAGGGTCTCTCTTTGCACGAAGATATTCGTTTAGCGCGACGCATTCAACAGGGAGATCGGCGGGCTTTTGAAGAGTTTCTGGACTCTTTCGGATCTCGCGTGCATAGTCTCGTCCGCCGTTATATCGAAAACCCTTCGGATGCGGAGGATATGACCCAGGATATCTTTCTGGACCTCTATCGGAGCATCGGCAGTTTTCGCGGCGAAGCCGCCCTGTCTACCTGGGTCTATCGAGTAACAGTCAATCACTGTTTGAAGTATCATCGGCGCGCGCATCCCGTGAACGTGCCCTATGACGAGGAAATCCAACAGGTGGATAGCAACTGGCAGGGCGATCCGGAGGCGGTTATCTCCCGCAGCGAACTCTCCGATCAGGTACAGGGCGCGCTGGGGCAGCTAACGCCGCTGCATCGCGATGTGGTGATCCTGCATGAACTGCATGGATTGACCTATCAGGAGTGTGCAGAGATTCTCGGTATTCCGGTCGGGACGGTGAAATCGCGCCTGTCGAACGCCTTCCGTCACCTGCGTTCGATCCTGGGCGGATATGTAGCCGGAGAAGGAACCGCGCTTCACCCGGGCGCGGTCGGGGAGACGACACTATGAACGACTGCAGTCTTCTGCGAGACGATCTGAAAGCCTACCTGGATGGGGAGCTTCCCTATCTGCGACGGTGGGCTGTGCGTCGTCATCTGTCTAGTTGCGAGTCCTGTCGTCAGGAGGCGCAGGCGATTGAAAACATCGGGAAGCAGTTGCGCAACGTCCCGATGGAGGAGTTTCCGGCGGCGCTGCGCTCTCGTATTCTGGCGAACCTGCCCGATGCGCCGACGGCTCCCGCCCTCGCGCGACCAACAGCGTCTCCCCGCTGGCGTCCGCAGCCGATGGTCACCTGGGGCGCCGCCGCCGCGCTGATTCTTGCCGGTCTGCTGATCTATCCCTACTTCTCCCCTTCGCCACAGATGCGTCAGGCGGCACAGAGTCCTATGGAAAAGATGGCGGGCGGCGCGCTGTCGGACGATACCATGCTTCCCGGAGAGCGAAAAGAGACGGAGCAACTCCCTGAAGAGACTCGCTCCTACGAATCGGCTCCCGCCGCTCCCGCACCCTCCGGGAACAAGACGCAGAGCCGGGCGGCAGCGCCTGCTCTCTCTCCCCCGCCTTCGCCCATTCGCAAGGAGAGATCCGGTTCGCCGACTTCCGGCAAACGCTCTCTGCCGGAAGCGGAGCGACAGGAGCGAAATTCGGCGCAGCCGCCGACGAACGCCGGACCGTCTCGGGCGAAACCGAGCGCTCCCCAACGGGAGACCGACAGGCGCGATTTCCTGAAAGAGGAGCTATCCCCCTCTACGGGAGGAAGCCCGTCAAATACCGCGCGGCGCACCGCCGACAACACGCCACAGATAAAGGAGAAGGTATCGCCTGATACCAATACAAATATGGCTCCGCTACCCGCGGGTCCCGGTGCAGCACAGGATACCGCCGCCGGAAGACCCGCGCCTGCCCGCTCCAGAGGCGACGTTCCTGTACCCGGCATGGCAGGCAGGTATGGAGGAGGCGCAGGATCTGGCGGAGGACTCGGCAGCGCTCCCGGCGCGCTCGGCGGTAGAGTGAATCCCGGGGAAAACAGCACGCTGCGTACAGAGACAAAGACGGAATCCCTTGATCGCCAGTCCTTCTTCTACTCCCTCCAGAAGGGGCGGTTGCCGGAAGTGGTGATGGAGGTGGATAACGTGACGGAGAAGAGCCTGGAACTGAAGCGTATCGTGCTGAAACTGGGAGGCTCCATCGTCGAAAACAACGCGCTGCTGTATGCCGCATCGCCCAATGGCGCTGCCTACTCCCTGCAGATACCATCCGACCGATTTCAGGAGGCGCTGAGTCAGATTTCGGTTCTTGGCGAGCTTCAGCTTCTCCAGAGTCACTCAATGGGTATCAATCGGGCAACGCAGGAAGTGGAACAGATGCGTCAGCGGAAGGAAGAGAGCGATAATAGAGGCAGCGTCATCGGCAGAGGAGCCTCTCAGCCCCCGCCGCCCGCCAACATCATTCGCCGCCTGGTCCGCGAGATATCGAGAAACGCGGATAACTACGCAAAAGAGCGGCGTTCAGACAGCCCGGTGTCCCTCAATCTACAGATGCGCGAAAAGCCCCGCCCGTAACCCAAAACGGTTTGCGCCAGACGGATTGGCAGGAGAACCCGCTGGAAGAGGCGTACAGAGTCCCATACGCTCCTTCCGGCGGAGGTGAATTCATGCATGAAGTATGGCGGATTCTGGTGACGACCGTCCTGTTGATCACAGGCGCGGCGGAGATTCGAGCGGACTGGACAACGCTGCGAGGCAATCCGCAGCACACCGGCTATGTCCCCGGCGCACTCCCTGAACGCTGGAATCCGGCGTGGATACGTCACTTCCCCGGAGAACGCCTCGGTTCGGCGATGGAGCCGATTGTCGCCGATAACCGCGTCTTTATCGCGACCCACTCCGGCAATCTCTACGCGCTGGATGCCCGCGACGGCAAACCGTTATGGCGATTTCAGACGCGCGCCCCTTTCCTCCACTCTCCGGCGTATGCGGGCGGAATCCTGGTCGCAGGCAGCACAGATGGACGGCTGTACGGACTGGACGCCCGCGCGGGCAGGCTGCGCTGGTCGCTGGATGCGGGACGCGGAGGCTTCTCCGCCGCGCCGGTCATCGCAGAAAGCCGCGTCTTGATCGGCTCCCGCGCAGGAGATTTTCATGCGGTGGATATCCGCTCCGGCAGACGACTCTGGAGGCGCGCTCTAGGCGCGCCGATCCGACAATCCGCCGCCATCGCCGGGAACCGCGTTTTCGTCACTTCTGAAGATATGCGCGTCCACTGCATGGAACAGACCACAGGACGCGCCCTCTGGATCAGCGAACCGCTCATCGGACAGACAGCGCGGGACTACTACCCGGTGGTCGTCCAGACGAGAGGACGCGCCTGCGTGATCGTCCGCACCAATCCCCTTCACAATATGGCGGAGCGCATCTCTCGCGACCGATCCATGCTCGCCCGCAATGCCGGGGTGGATGACAGCGACTGGAAGACGCTCGATGCATGGATCAAAAGCCCGCAAGCTGTCGGCAGTCCTCCGCAGTATGAGCGGGAACAGCAGGCTATTGTCCGGTATCTCCAGCAGAATCGAGACGCTCGCTCGTTTTTTGTGCTGGATGCCGACACCGGTAGAGAACTATTCACGGCTCCCGTGCTGTGGGCGGCGGGGTGTCAGGCGGTCGGCATCATGCCCGCCGTCACCGGCGACGGGCGGCTGCTGGTCTTCTACCGGAGCGCCTACGGCAACTGGAATCTGGGAGTAGCCCCGCTGGTTGCGCCGGGTCTTCTTGATCTCGCCTCCCGACGCATATCGCCCCTGCGGCACCGACACGGCGCGCAGCCTCCTTGGAACGCCTTCTGGGGAACGGCGGACGAGAGCCAGAACTTCACCGTCGTAGGCGAGACTGCGCTCATCGTCCATCAGAGCACGCTAAGCGCGTTGGATATTCGATCCGGCACGATCCGGGTCGTCTGGGGGGAGCGCGACACCTACGGCGGTCTGCCCGCCCCGGCCTGGGCGCGCAACGAATGGCACGGTCCCGGCAGAGGCTCCGTCGCCTACTCTGACCGGCGTATCTACTGGATCACCGGCAGCCGGATACTCTGCCTGTCGCCGGGAGAGGGCAAAACGGCAGAGGTCGCCGCCTTCCCTGCCAACCAGGTTCCGGCCACCCGCGCGCCGCAGCCGCCTCCTCTAACAGAGGCAACCCTGAAAAGCGCGCTGAACCGAAGCCTGTCGGAGATTCTGCAACGCCGCTGGTCGCCCCTGCGCGTGGAGCCGGGGCTGGCTGGCAGCGACTATGCGTTCGACCACTCCGGCGATCTGTTTGAGGCGCTGGCGTGGTGCTACCCCCATCTGGAGCCGAAACTGCGAGAGCGGGCGAAAGGGTATCTTGCCGACGAATGGAGCCGACATCCACCATTTACGCCGGAAGCCTGGTATTCGCTGGATTCGGGAACGAGGCGAGAGTTCTTCCCGACAGAGGGGATCGCGCGAGCGCGGTCAGGCGCGGATACGCCGCCCCATCCCTTCGGAAACCTCTATGCGGCTGTTTTGTATGCGGAGCGTTGCGGAGAGTGGCCGCGCGTCGTGCGCTCCTGGCAGCAGATCCGCCAGAGCTACGAAGCGTTCGCCGCCACAGGCTGGCGGCTGGACGGGGCAAAGGGCGACCTCTATGCCAATCGCTACCTCGCGTCCCTGATCGCGCTGGCGCGCGTGGCGGAGAGGGTCGGAGACCGCGAAACGGCGCTGAAAGCGAAGAGACAGGCAGATCAGACGGAAGAGGCGCTTGCAGCATGGTGGAGGCGCGCGGCAGAGGAAAAGATCGGCTCTTTTCGGGGAGTGTCGGAGTTGGATCGCTTCATCGGTCAGGGCGATGCGCTCTCTTTTCGTATCGCGCCGCACCGTCATAAGATCGCTCTGCTGCGAAACCTTACGCCCGAAGTGGCGCAGAGGATACGCTCACGCGAGCCGGAGGCGGTCGAACGGGTGTGGCAGAGGTTCGAGACGCTGTACCGCACATGGTTTCTGGTCGGCGAGGAGCGTCAGGTTCACTTCGGGGAAAACTTCGTGGACCCGCCGGATCTGGCGATGAGCGGGTTTCAGGGGATGAAATGGCTGCGAAGAGTCTCTTCGCCAGCGCTCTCCCGAAGAATAGACCTCCCCTTCTGCCGCGCCGATCTCTACTACCTGATGAAGCTGGCGCTCTGTCTGGAGAGGTGAGTCGTTTAGCGATCCTCCCCGCGACGCGCGCTCTGTATCCATTGATTCACCAGCAGCGATTTCGGATTCTCCTCCGCCAGCTTCTGAAGCGACGCCTGCGCTTCCGTAATAAAACCTGACTGTATCAAAAGCACGCTTTCCGCTACGAGCGATCCCTGCGCCCTGCGCTTAATCCTGTCTTGCAAGCGTTTTTCCTCCAATGTCTTCGCCTCATATCTGCCAGACGGACCGGAGTTCCTGATTCGGCAGGTCTTCATCGCCTCCCGGATCAGATGCTGATCCGCTTCAGGGAGCCACTCAAAGCCTGTTAACGCCCCTTGCTCATTCAGGCCGACAGACCGTCCTCCATCCTTCAGAATCAATGGATAGGTGACGATGAACTCCGTTGTTCGACCGGGCGCAACCGGTCGAGAGGGTCGTTGATTGGGATCGGGTTGCGGGTTTTTCAGTTCCAGCACCATGGTCGCCTGAGATTGGAAGTCGTTCATGCGATTCAGGAGCGGTCGGGAGGCTGCCCAGAACAGCAGCGCGCAGAGGCAAAAAACGGCTGCCAGATGCCATTTTGTGATACGCGAAGGGGAGTGAAGAAACGCAAAGAGCTTCTGATGAATCCAGGAGGGAGAGGAAGAGGGAGCGTACTCTTTTTCCGGGTAGGTGGTCAGAATGGTTCGATAGACGCGCAGATCGTCCGCTTCAAAACGACAGAGGGAGCATATCTCCAGATGACTATCCACGATTTCACGGTCTACCGGATCGAGCCGATCATCCGCCCAGGCTTCCAACTGCTCGAACGATAGATGCTCCTGCGGCTCCTGCGCCTCGCTTTGAAGCGATTGCAGCAGCGATGTTGTCCCTGCCTGTACGCGCTCCTCCCTCTTCAGTCGGCTCCGACAGTCTGAACAGGCATTCAGATGCGCATCCATCTGCGCCTGATCCTCCGGGGATAGCTCTCGTTTCAGATAGCTTTCGATCCGCTCATCGTTGAGGTGTCCAGACATGCCTGCCGCCTTTCCTGCGCGCGATTTTTATCGCTGCGCCTGTAGTCTCTCTACAGATTTTCGACGCAGAGAGGAGCGCGATATTACCATGAAGGCGCATTTTCCTGAATATCTTTACCCGCTGGTCTCAAAATCGCGCAGCCGACGCGCCAGCCGATCCCGCGCGCTCTTCCGCAGGTTGATAACCTGCTGCCGCTCCACCGCCAGAATTCCCGCGATGGTCAGATCATCCAGAGGAAGTTCGTCCCACATGGCTTTCAGCGTCTCGCCGGACATCGCCATTGCGGAGGCAATCTGCGCCTGGTCCGCAATCTCCAGTTCCAACAGCAGAAAGAGGATGCCGTTCTGGTTCTCATCGCGCAGATTGAGCAGCAGCGCAGCGCACTGCCGTGCCGGAAGCGTTCGCACCTCCGTCCAGAGCCAGCGTAGAAACTGACGATGATAGACGACGCTGTGAACGCCAGCCTGCGGATCGGGAAGGCGTTCCGCAGGCGATTCTCCCTCTGCCGAAGCGGTGGAATCCATCGGCTGGATCCGATCGCGCACCTCCAGCAGTTGCGCCATCGCCGCTACCAGATCCTCCAGAGGAAGCGGATGACCGATCCACTGAAACAGCGCGGCTGCCAGGTCTGCCGGAGGCATGTGGGCGACGCTCGTTTTCGGTAGCGCATCCTGCTGGAACACGCGCGGATTCTCGCGCAGTAGGCGCAAACGGCGCGAATTCTCGACAGGGCGATTCTGATCGCGCCAGAGCGAGAAACCGCACAGCCATAGCCCGTCCCGCTCCCATCGCGCCAATCCCGACGTATGATTAAGCAGGTAGCATATCCGGTTTCGGAGGCTGGCGCGCTGCGGATACTTTTTTCGCAGGTAGCTGCTGCGGGTATTGTAGGTGATGGTGGAGACGTAGGCAACGAAGTTGGCGATGGGCGGCATATGGGAGAGCTGACGCAGACGACACAGGCGCGCCGTGACGGTGGAGACCGATTCGGCGTAGATATCCTCTATGTCCTCCGCCTCCCGGCTCTGGCGCGCCCCGGCATTCAGCGTCAGCCGACGGGGAATACGTCCCAGGATTCGATTGATTACCGGCTCTGCATGTCTGTGAAGCAGCTCCTCCAGCAGGCGGGCTGCCTCGCGCTCCTCCGTCGCCTCCAGAAGGGGGATCAGCAACGGATCGGACATGGTGGGAAGAGAGTCCTCCGACATCGTAGCCCCTCGTCCGAGATGTCAGCCGATTCGCCGCCGGTTCCTCGAACTCCTGCTTCTGAGAGACAGTCCTCCTCATCTCTCACCGTACAGCATTCATAATAATGCGACCGGCAGACAGGAGGAGGAGAGAACGGCGTCGAAATGGCTCTCTACAATTTTCGACGCAGGAGGAACCGATGCTAACGCCAACACAGATCGCCGACTTTCACGCGCAGGGGTATCTGATCGTTCCGAATCTGCTGTCTGCGGAGGAGACGCGCCTGTTGGGGGAGATCGCCCGGCAGGACGATGCGCTCCGGCGTGCCATGACTCCCCGAAAAGATTCGCAGGGCGCGAACACCATGCTGTCGCTGGATAACCTGCTGGGCGACGATATCTACAGCGTCATCACCCGCTCGGAGAGGCTGGTGCGCTCGATGGAGCAGCTTCTCGGCGGCGAGGTCTACCACTATCACCACAAGGTCTCCGCCAAACAGCCCTTTGAGGGCGGCGCATGGGAGTGGCATCAGGACTACGGCTACTGGTACAACAACGGCTGCCTCTTCCCCGATATGGCAAGCTGCTATATCGCCATAGACCCCGCGACCCGCGAGAACGGCTGTATGCAGCTTATCGCCCGATCACACCGGATGGGGCGCGTAGATCACGGCAAGACGGGCGACCAGACCGGCGCCGATCTGGAGCGCGTGAACGCCGCGTTGGAACGGCTGCCGCTGGTCTATGCCGAAATGAATCCGGGCGACGGTCTCTATTTCCACTGCAACACCCTGCACCGCTCCGACCAGAACCGCAGCCCGCATCCGCGCTGGGGGCTGATCTGCTGCTACAACGCCGCTCACAACGATCCCTATAAGCCCGGTCCGCACCCCAACTACTCGCCGCTCTCCGTCCTTCCCGATACGGAGATACTGGAATCCGGCGCGCGGCTGCTGGAGCAGCTTGCCGCCCGCTCCTCCTCAGAGACCAGCGCATGACATCCAGACGGGGAGAGGAAAAATAAACCCTCTCCCCTACTCTCCTATCCCATACGCCTGACGGGTCGCCTGCCGCGCGCCCTCCTCTTGCTGAGAACGCCAGGTCTCGTCACGCATGGCGCGCAGAATCGTGTCCCGCACCTCCTCCGGCGAGTCGGTAATGTAGAACAGATTCAGGTCGTGCGGGCTGATCTTGCCTCCCGCCAGCATCGTATCGCGCAGCCAGTCCGCCAGCCCCTTCCAGTAGGCGGAGGAGAAGAGGATCACCGGGAAGTTGCGTACTTTGCCGGTCTGGATCAGAGTCAGCGATTCGAACAGTTCGTCCATCGTCCCGAAACCGCCCGGAAAGATCACAAACGCCTGCGCGTACTTCACAAACATGGTTTTTCGGGCAAAGAAGTAGCGAAACATGACGTCCACATCCACATAGGCATTGATCCCCTGCTCGAAGGGCAGTTCGATCCCCAATCCGATGGATTTCGCCCCGGCTTCTCTGGCTCCCCGGTTTCCGGCCTCCATAATTCCGGGGCCGCCTCCGGTGATGATCGCCAGCCCCGCCTCTCCCAGAAGCCGCGCCGTCTCCACCGCCGCCTGATACATCGGATCATCCGGCTTGATACGCGCGCCGCCGAAGATCGTCACCGCCGGACCCAGTCCCGCCAGCGTATCGAAACCCTCCACAAACTCCCCGGTAATCCGAAGCACGCGCCAGGGATCGGAACTGGTGAAAGCCGCCTGCTCGGAATGCGGCACCTGCAGCAGCTTTTCGTCCTCGGTCAAACCGGCACGGCGACGGGCGCGCATCGGCGTAGGGACGTGCGCGGAGACATCCTTCTGATCCGCCATCTCTCTTCTCTCCTTTGATGCAGGAATAGGTCTGCTTCTCATTTCGTCTACGTAGAAATGCGCCTGAAAAGACTTCCGCCGGTTGGCAGTCGCAACGCTTATTTCAACAGACGGCAATCAGCCTGCCAACAATACCGGATTTTGCCCGTTTCCGGGCAAAGCGTCGCGTTTCTCCTGGCGACGCGGAGCGCCTCCCTGTACAATAATGAGTACGCCCCTTCAAGCCATCTTTATCAGCAGCTCTGCCGGCTTTCCGGCAGGCTGGAAGGAGAACTCGAAATCATGCGAAACCATCTTATTGCCGCGCTGATCGGCGCGGTCATCGCCTCCTGTCTGTTTGCGGCGGCGCTCTGGGCGCGACCGCTCGAAGTCCGGGCGCAGGAATCGCCGCAGTGGGAGTATCGCCGGGTCACCGTACAGGTGATCCATCAGCCCTACTGGGTCATGAACGAGGCGAATCGTCTCGGAAAAGAGGGATGGGAGGCGATTTCGGTAGATAACGGACAGATGTATCTGAAGCGCCGGATTCGTTAGACAGAGAGGCAAACAGACAGATCAAAGCCGGGAAGCGCGCGCCCCGGCTTCTGTTTTGCGTTATATCCTGCCTTGAAGATGCCAGAGGCGCAGTGTTCCATCGGTACTGCCGGAGAGCGCATAACAACCATCGGGGGAGAAAGCCGCACAGAGAATCGTTCGCGTATGCCCGATGAGAGTCTGAAGGCTCTCCCCTGTCTGCACCTCCCACAGCCGCAGAGAGTTATCTTTGCTGCCGGAGAGCAGAAAGCGTCCATCGGGAGAGAAGGCGACACAGGTAACGCCGAACGCATGTCCCGTAAAGCGGCGCGTCTCTTTGCCCGTCTCCACATCCCACAGCCGAACCGTTCTATCCCCGCTGCCGGAAGCCACATAGCGCGAATCGGGAGAGAAGGCGACGCTGGAGACATCGAAGGTGTGTCCCGTAAAGCGGCGAATGCGTCGTTCACTGCCCGCGTTCCACAACTGCAGGGACGTGTCCTCGCTGCCGGAGACGAGAAAGCGACCGTCCGGGGAGAAGGCAATGCTGTTCACCGTGGCCGTATGTCCAACATACTGCCGCAGTTCCCTGCCGGTCGCAATGCTCCACAGGCGGATCACCTTATCCCAGCCTCCCGCCGCACCGTATACTCCGTCCGGCGAGAAAGCCACCGTATAGATAAACAGGCGGCTGCCCGTCATATGGCGGATGACCTCTCCTGTCGCGATATCCCACAGCCGCACCGTCTCCCCGAAGCTGCCAGAGAGCGCGGAGAGTCCATCCGGCGAAAATGCGACATCGGCAAAATCACTGCCGACATTTTGCGCGCCGCTGCCATCGCCATTGGCTTGGAACAACGTTAATGTCTCGTCTGTTCCGTCGCTGGTGAAAAGCATGGTGAATGCAGAAAGCGGATAGGGGGTTGCACTCGGAACAGGTGTTTCTGTAGCTGTAGGGGTATAGGTTGGTGTGAATGTGGGTGGCAGGGTGGCAATGCCGGCGGATGAATCGATACTGATGCCAAATGCGGTAGGCAGGAGCGTCTCAGTGGCAGTAGGTGCGGTTAACGAAGCATCAATCGTCAGTTGTATATCGGCGGCACTGATCTGGGCTGCCTGTGGCACTGGTGTTGGCTGTTGGGTAAACGTGACCACGGCGACAACAGCGCTCGCTATGCCCAAAACCGCAAGGATGGCGATAATGACATAGCCAATATTGCCCCCCCCGCCGCTGGGCGCGCCCGGCAGCGGCGCGGGTCCCGCTGCGCCGCGCTGAATTCGCTTGAGTTCATTCACCTTCTGCTTATCTTGCGCTGCGCGAGCAGCCTCCACACCCAGTTTATCTAGCGCTTCTTTGGCGCGGGCGTTGTTAGGGTTAATCTCCAGCGCTTTGCTTAAGCAGGCACGCCGTTCTGCAATATTGTCTGTAGTCGAAGCCAACCACATCCACGCCAGTTCGCTGCGTGGGTCAGCCCGAATCACCTCTTGCAAGAGTTTGCGCGCCGTGACACGATCTCCGCTGCGCGCCGCATCGATGCCGGTTTTGAGTTTATCTTGGAGGTCTTTGTTGGTAGACAAGCGAGAGTCTCCAGTATGTGTTGTCAGTCCAAATCCAGCACGATTCTACCAGAATTTGCGCTGGTACGGTAACAACTGATGAGAAAACGCACACAAGGGGCTGGTGCCCCTTGCGTGCGTTATTCAAGAATAGGAAAAGCGGTTGACTCTATGTGAG